>JASLPY010000033.1 GCA_030744755.1 Kiritimatiellia bacterium
CTTTCTTGGGGTAAACGAAATCTTCCATCTCAGTATAGGCCCGTTCTCATTGATCCATATCGCAGCGCAGATGGCTCAGTTGAGAGGATTTTCTCCCTGCGGCCTCTTTGGAGACGCGAGTCTCATAAGGAACCTGCAGAAAGTTCCGATCTTCGCGGGGATCGGAAGTCTTATCGACTTCCGCTACAGGCTTGCGCGCTCGATGTACACTGCCATCATTGATCAGAATGGCTGCGAGAATGGCTCAGTTGAGAGGATTCTTGGTGTGGCGGGAATCCCACTTTTCACATCCAAACCTACCCGCTATGGTGCCGGCTCGGTGCGTTGTGGCGAAGGCAATGGAGTATGCCGAGGTACGCTGCAGCGAGGAGGGGGATTGCTGGAATATGAAGTGGAAAATCTATGCAGGCGTGAACGCACAGTCCGGCAAGTGCAATGATCACACCCCGTTCTTCGCATGTCTCAAGCGAGCGTCTTCTGTGCCTGTGGCTTGAGCGGCGGGTGCCATCATTGCCGTTTTCTCTGCGTTTCGACCTGGTTCCTGACCCGGTCAAAATCCGCCACGCTACGCCGGCGGCAAGCGCAACCGCGAAGGTGCTGCCGATGACTCCCAACTCCGAAAGGTACTGCAGCCAGTCGTTGTGGGTGTAGCGGAAGAACAGGTGGCGAGTGTGGTCAGGCTGGTAGTAAGGAAAGGCGCAGAAAAAAGTGCCGCCACCGGTCCCGGAAACCCACCGATCCTGGAACATTCGCACGGTTGCTTTCAAGATCGGTATGCGTCCGTCCAGGCCGGAAGTCAGGCCCTCCATGTCCAATGTCTCTGTTCGATATGTGTCCGCGCCGAAGATGGCAAGCAATCCAGCGGCAAGGGCGACGGGCAGAAGTAGTGAAAATACAGAGACCCAGCCGATCTTGTGCTTAATGCGCATCCCAAGCATGACCTCAAGGGCAACCCACGCCGTGACCGATGCCATGCAGACGATTACCCCCGCTCGGGAACCCGACATGAATACCGAGGTCGCAAGCATTGCCGCTACAAGGTAGAGCAAGTACGAGGGATGACTCCGCTGCATTCGGGCCTGAGCATGAATATGGCTTGCGCGGCCAAGTGCAAGAGTGACAGGTATCAACATGTTCGCGTATTCGGCATAATTGTTCTCGTTAACGAACATTCCGGTCAGTTCCGGGTTCCATCTGGCTTCCATTTCGCGGAGAATTGCGAGGACGCTCATTACGAAGCCGCCGAGTATGACACTTCCCAGCAGCAGATGACGGCGTTCTCTCGTATGGCAGGTCTGACTCACTGTCCAGGCGACCGCGGAGTAGGTCAGGAGTTTAAGAAGCGCCTCAATGGTTATGTTTCCTGCGACGCTGGACGGCAGAAAACTGATGTAGTCGCGAGGTGTAAGCCCATAGTCAGTGGACGAATAGGTGTGTGAAGGGTTCAGTGCCTGGATGAGAAGGAAGACACAAAGGAGAAGCAGTGGCAGTCCCCAGCGCCAGTCCCATACCTCGCTCCATGCGCTTCTGCAAGAAGGCGTTCGCCTGCGAATCTCGGGGAGCGCCAGCACGGCGGCAAGGAACGTAAGGCACTGGACAGTCAGAACAGCCCATCCCTCTACCGCTCCGAATGCCCACGCCGAGAAAACCAGGGTCACGCAAGTGAGCAGAACTGCAATCACGTCTTCTTGTGTTTCTTTTGCCCGTAGCTGTTGTAGTAGTATCCGTAATGCTGATAGTAATAGTAGTAGCCGCTCGGCCTGCCAAGATCCACACCGTTCATGACACAGCCGAGTATCGGGGTTTCTCCTTCTCTCAGCTTCTGCACTGCATGAGAAATGCTGCGCCTGCGCGACTTGTTGAACATTGCAATGAATATCACCCCTTCTACCTGGGGCAGCAGAACAAACGGATCGCTCAGTCCGAAGACAGGAGGCGCGTCCAGGATGACCTTATCGTACTCCTGACCAGCTTCCTCCAGGAGCTGCGTCATGGCAGGGGAACCCAGCAGTTCAGCCGGATTTGGAGGAATACGCCCCACTTCGATCAAGTCGAGATTCGGCGTATCCGTCCTGGTCCTGATGTCCCGCCATGGCATGTCGCCGGCAAGAACGTGGGAGAGACCGGTTTCACGGTCGGTTTCGAAAGCTCTGTGTTGCGACGGTCTTCTGAGATCGGCATCTATGAGAAGTGTGCGAAGGCCATTGTGGGCGAAGACAATCGCCAGGTTCGACGAGACAAGTGACTTCCCCGCACTGGTTTCGGCACTGGTGATCATCAGTTGGTGGGCCTTCTTAGCCGCCGGGCTCAAGGCCAGGCTTGCACGAAGGGTGCGAAACGATTCCGCCGCCGCTGTCTGGCCGTCCAACTGGGCAATACAGGCGCGAGCGCGTCCGCCCTTGGCCGATATCTTCGGTACAACCGCCAGAACAGGCACGCCCATACCGTGCTCCAGTTCCTCGGTGCGCCTTATTCTGTCATCTGTGAAATGCACAAGGTAGGCAAGGCCGAGCCCCAGCAGGAGTCCAAGAAGCGAAGCCCGGGTGACATCCCGTCTCCTGCTGATGTTGAAAGGCGCCCCCGGTTCCCTCGCGTGATCCACAACTCTTACGTTGTTCATCTCGAGCTGACCGGAAACGCTCGTTTCTTTCATGCGTGCGAGGATGGATTTATAAAGTTCCGTGTCGGCATCAACATCGCGCAGAAGTTCATTGTAAGCCATAAGCTTGCGATCGAATTCGAGCGTCTTTTTCTGTTGGCGAGTCAGCTCCTTCTGGAGTGCCGCCTCCGTCTCCTTGGCCAGGATGAATGCCTGGTGGACGTTTTCAGCGGCCGCAAGACACGCGCGCTTGTATTGCGCCTGCAGTTCGTCGAGCTCTCTGAGCGCCCGAAGCATAGTGGGATGCTTATCTTTGTAGCGGCTTCGAAGAACGCCGATCTCCGTTTTCTTCTCCAGCACCTGGGCTTCGGTGCCATGCACCAGGTCGTCAGACGCGACGATCTCGAGGCTATCATACGGCTCTTCGCTATCCATGAGCTTCTTGACCTTCAACCATTCCGTCTCGGCATGAAGTAGAGTGGATTCGGCTTTGGTCAGGGATGTTGTGATATCCTGCAGCTTTGATACCTCAACGTTGTGGCGATTGACCAGGGATGTAGACAAAGTCTTCTCCCTGTATTCCTGGAGAGCCAGTTCGGAACTTTCCAGGCGGGATTTGTATATCTCCGCCTGCTGCCTGAGCCAGGTTAGTGCCTCTAAAGACGATTCCATCCGCCGTTCGAGGTTCTGCTTCACATAGCCGTCGGCGATGCCGTCGGCTATGAGTACCGCGATTTCAGGGTCGGTATGTTCCGCAGCCACATCAACCATTCGTGTTCCGGTGACAAGCGCTATCCTCGTGGCGCCGGCAAGCATCGCTCCGTAATCTTTATGTGCCCCTCCACGGCTGCCGAGTACTTTGTGATTGGCCAGGTCCAGAGTCTCCGCCACTTTCTCGGCCAGGGAATAGCTTTCGAGTATCTTGACCTGCGTGTGTATGTAGGCAAAATCCCGCGGGTTGACGGAAACTACGTTGTCTGCTTCGACAACTTTTGCCTGTGGAACGTCCATCTGGATTCTTGCGCTGGCCCGGTATAGGGGTACCTTTTTGCCGGTGTAGAAAACTGCTGCCGTGGTCACGGCTACAAAGACCGTGACCCAGATCCAGAGCCGTTCCAGCAGGATCTGCATGTAATCCCGCATGTTGAGAGAGGCGCGGCCGGACGTGGGCTGAGAGAAACCGTTTTCAAAGGAATCTTCGTATTGATTAGCCATATGGAACTCAGAATATCGTTTCGGGCACAGTAATGATGTCGCCGGGTTTAAGGCCAATGTCGGTCTCGTCAAGTCGGCCCTTCAGCAGGTCGGCCACATCTATTTTCATCGTCTTCTCTTCGCCGTCTATATCGCGCAGGATACGAACGCGGCCGACCGCCGCGAGATCCGTGAATCCTCCTGCCATCGATATAATCCTAAGAAGGGTCATGGGTTGGTCGTGATCCACTTCGTAGCTGCCGGGATTCTCGACCTCGCCAAAAATGATCACGCGTCTTGCGAGTGAAGACTTGATCCGTAGATTCACTCTCGGGTCCACCAGGTAGTCCTGCGCGAGCATTTTCCGGAGTTTCTCCTCGGCCTCAACGGAGGTCAGGCCAACCAGTTCAACCTTCTTCAGAAGTGGATGATTGATGAAGCCATCCGATGACACGTGGTAGATGTGTGATATCTCTGGTTCACCGAATACCTCGATCAGGATGTCATCTTTGGGGTGGATGCGGTAGTCTTCAACCGGTTTAACCGGATCGGTTTCTGCAAGGGCCATTATGGTCGCGTTGGCTGCTTCGGTGGGATCGGTAGGGGTCAGCTTTGAGGCCACTCGTTCAATTCGAGCGATCTCATTTTGCTCAATTCGATAAATCTCATTTTCGGTCAGCGGCCCGCGGCCCCTCGGTATTCGCGGTTTCCCGGGCGGGGAAGGCGTCTCTTCTTCGATGACCTCTGTGACCTCCGGTGGTTCCGATTCTTTTTGAGGCACTTCAGGCTCTTTTTCGACGACCTTCTTTCCCTCTGTAGGCGAAACAACTATCGGCCCGGGGGGAATGGTGTCCAGATCGGCAAGTTCCACGCTCACCCGGCTTGGCTTAGCGGGCACATCCAGTACGTACGTGGGAAGCTGGCAGGCACCATCCAGCGGATTCCTGGCCGTCAGGCATCCCCCTGCAATAGCGAGGAACAGTAGCGGAAGAAAGGCAGTGACAGGAAAAGAGCGCAAGTCATCAAGCAGTCTTCGATATTTGTCGGGCATCCCCGGATCCACTCTCATGGCAACAAACGCCTTACTATCTGAGCTTTTTACCCCTTAACTCGGGCATACACATTCATGGTAAGATAGCCTAACGATTTGTGCATGGCAACACTGATTCGGAGCGTTCTGCGCTGTGAGCGCAGAACGCAGTGGTTAACAGTTAGGCGCTAGGCGTTAGCGGGAAAGGTCCGCCGTCCGCGTAGCGATGCCTGCCTCGTATCCCACTCAAAACGGTGGGGTCGATTTGCGCTGTTCCAGAATCCTGGCTACTAACACCTAGCGCCTAACCCCTTGTGCTGTGGGGTAAACAAAATCTCGTACCCCCGTTTCACCCTGCCCCCGTTGATCTGTTTCACAACGCAGATGGCTCATTCGATGGGAGCGTTTTCCGCGTGGACGGGAATTTCTATCGTCTTGCTTTTGGCAGTTGCCGGAAAGTATAGTGAGAAGTATTCGCGACAGCTGCAACATCAGTAGAATAGAACCGCTTTCAGAAAATGAATATGATCTCTTCATGGCGACACCAAGACAAGCCTGTAGCCCTGCTGCTCCTGGTGGACTACTGCGTCATCGTCGGTACGTTCGCTGTCGTGATGCGATTGCGCTTCATGCCCGAGATTGATATCATTGACATCTCCGAACTGCGCATTATTCCCCAGGTGCTGTTCATGTTCTTCTATGCCTTCTTTATCATGCTGGTTTTCAACGGTCTCGGCATGTATAAGCGGAAGGTATGGCTTTCGGCTTCGCTGCATATCCTGGCCATCACGAAAAGTTCGGCCATAGCGACCGTCGGCTACATATTCTTGCAGTATGTGTCCAAGTCCGTGCTGTTCCTTGAGTACAGGAGTGTGACTTTTGCGTGGGGCGCCTTTCTGTTTTCCAGCCTGATACTACTTCGCCTGGGCCTCTTTCCCCTTATTCGAAAGGGAGTATTCAAGGGCGATCTGAGACGCAGGGTTGTAGTCCTGGGCGCCAGCGATGTGGGAAAAGAGTTTGCGTTGAAATGCCTGTCAGGGCAGAACTATCCTGACCTCAAGGTGATCGGGTTTATGGACGATGACACCCCGCAGACGGAAGAAGTTGTCAAGGGGCTGAGAAACCTGGGCGAAATATCTTCACTGCGCGACAACCTGGACTTGTACAAGATCGAAGGTGCTGTAATCACGGCATTCGATCTTTCCTACCAGAGACTGATGGATGTCATCGAAGAGTGCGTCCGCCTGTTCGGCTGGGTGGATATCCATTGTGACAAGGCGTCGTGCCTGCAGGATAACCTGGACGCTGATACATATTTCGAAATACCTTTTGTCAGACTGACCGGGATACCCGATACGTTCATGATGCATTTGTATAAGCGTGTCTCCGACCTGGCGATGGCCGGCGCAGGTCTCGTTGTGTTGTCGCCGCTGCTTCTTCTGACAACCATTCTTGTTAAACTCAGCTCTCCTGGTCCCGTGTTCTATGCCACGGAGCGAATTGGATTCAAGGGCAAGCGAATCAAGTTCTACAAGTTCAGGTCAATGAGAATGGGTGCTGACCAGGATGAGAAACGGCAGGAGGCAACACACAGTTATATTCGGGGGGATGCCCCAGGATTACCCAGCAAGATAGTTCCACACGAATATGTTACCCCGGTAGGGCGTGTGATTCGCAAATGGGGTATAGATGAACTTCCGCAGCTTTTCAGCGTGCTGAAAGGGGACATGTCTATGGTGGGACCGCGACCTTCTCCCATAAACGAGTATGAGGTCAACGATGACTGGCACAAGAAGCGGTTTGACGTAAAACCCGGCTGTACGGGCTTATGGAAACTGTACGCAACCAGGTTCGAGGGCACGACCTTCAACCACAGTGTGCTGTACGACATCTACTACACGCGGAACATGAGCCCTCTTATGGACCTGTACGTTATTCTGGGCACTGTACGTCTGATCTTGTCAGGGAAAGCAGACGGATAGAATCGTGCCCCGGGGATAAGGTAGGGCG
The DNA here is from genome assembly GCA_030744755.1 of Kiritimatiellia bacterium. Classification (GTDB taxonomy): domain Bacteria; phylum Verrucomicrobiota; class Kiritimatiellia; order UBA8416; family JADHWI01; genus JASLPY01. The sequence continues at coordinate 6,834 of JASLPY010000033.1, forward strand.
ATGGCCGTGAGAATCAGATGGGGCACCTTCCATGCGAATATTGTTTATAGACCACGGACAGTACATCACCGTGGCAGTGCCCAAACTCATCGAAATGGCTGAGACTCTCGTAGCACAGGGCCATTCGGTCGAGATCGCATTGACGCACAGAACGAACCGTTTCAGGGCCGAGCGCTTTGAGAAGAACGGCGTTGTGTACCATGCATTTCCGAGCCTGATGTGGGGCAAGCTTCGTCACGGGGCCTGTCCATGGGACATGTTGAGAAGAACCCTGTTTTACGGAAGCCATTTCGATTTCGACATCATCCACGCTCGGGACAGTCGCCCCAACGTCATATTTCCTGCACTCTATCTCAGAAAACGTTTCAAGGTCCCTGTTGTCCTGGAATGGGCGGATCTTTTCTCGGGAGGTGGTACGATCTCCGAACGTTCTGGCCGGCTTTACTCTCACACTCTTGGCGCGGTAGAAACCTTCTTTGAGAAGGGCTTTCGGTTGAAAGCCGATGGCGCGGCCGTGGTCTCCTCCTTTCTGCGTGATGAGCTCCTGAAGATGGGCTTTCCGAGCGATCGAATCCTGATCAGCAGAAATGGTGGAATAATGTCAGAAGGCCACCTCGTCTCCAAGGAAGATGCGCGGAAGATGGTCGGCTGGGATTCTGAATTGGTCTACGCGCTTTTCCTTGGCAGGATCTTTCCCAGGGACCTGAAACTGCTCACGGAGGCGATAGCCACTGCCGCCGAATCTCATCCCGAGTTAAAGGTCGTCATGGCAGGTGATATTCCCGAGAACGAACGGATCAATCACCCGAACCTGTGCTATGAAGGCAGGGTGCCGGACGACAGACTACAGAATATAGGCAGGGCCGTGGACTTCTGCGTTCTGCCGATGAAACTCAGCCTGGCAAACCGCGCGCGTTGGCCTTCGAAGATTGGCTCATACTTCAGCTTCGGGAAGCCGGTTCTTTCGACGCCGGTCAGTGATTTCTCGGAGATCTATCGGGAAGCCGATGTCGGAATCCTATGTAATGACACCGTTGAGGCCTTTGCGGATGGTTTATGCAGGATGGTTGAGTCGCAGGACCGCTGGGAGGAATGGGGGAAGAACACATTCGATTACGGTCGGCGTAACCTTGACTGGCCTATTATCATGGATAATCTGGTCACCTTCTACGAGAAAGTACTGCAGCATGCCACGAAATGAATTGCAGGAATCATCTGTTCTTCGGGAAATCGCGTCACTGCACGCGAGATCACTCCGTGACAATGGGCTGAGCCGATGCGGAACTGGGTTCATAACATGCTACTACGAGGCGGCCGCCGCGCACCCATCGACGATTTTGCTCACGGAAATGACCGATGACGACAAGCTAGCCGGCTTTATTCTGTGTTCTACAGATTGCCGCCACTTGTTCTCACGTGTTATGAGAACTACTGGTTTCAGGGCCGTCCGGTATCCCCGCGGTATAGTTTTCGCCCTGGCGCGTGCCTTGGTGAGCTGGTTGCGGGGTTCTCCGCCGGTCCGGTACGATGTCGAAGTCGTGTTTGTTGCGGTTGAGCAGAACCGCCTACGCTCTGGTGTAGGACGGGCTCTTCTTGCCAAGGCCCTGGAGGAACTGCGGCAGCGGGGAAAGAGAGGTGTGTTCCTCCGTGTAGCAGAAAACAATGTAGCCGCGATCGGGTTCTATGAATCTGCGGGTTTCGAACCAGTTATCAACTGGCGTGGCAAGAGGATCATGCGCAGGGAGATTAAAGCGTGATGCAGGTACAAACCATCAGTTTCGACGATCCGCGTTGGCCCGGGTTTACGCGTAAATTCGAATGGGCCAACGTCTACCATTCGCCGCAGATGGCCCAGGTATTTGATGTTTCCCCCGGATTCGAAGTCCATCCTCTTTTCGCGCTGGAAGATGATCGCATCTGCGCATTCGCAATGCCTGTGCTGGTGAAATGCAATCTGCCCTTACCGGCGTTTCTTGTCGATCGCATTATTATGTTTGCATCGCCGCTTCATGCTCCTGGTGCCGCCGGACGCAAAGGACTGGCGGCAGTGCTTGCTGAGGCCAGGGGCATAGCTCGCAGGACAGCCTTCTTTCTCGAAATAAGAAACTCGGAGCCTTTCCCCCGGCAGGAAGCCGCGGGCGTCGTTGAAGGAATGAAGTACATCCCGAGACTCAATTATCTTCTGGATCTCACGAAAGGTGAAGATGGTCTTTTCGCCCAGGTCGGCACGAAAACCAGGAACCGCATAAGGAAGGCTGGGAAAAGGGGAATAGAGATTCGTCCCCTGGATGATGAGGGCGAACTCAAAACGTCTATTGATATGATTACGAGTCTTTACAGGCGGAAACGGGTTCCCATGGTTGAACCGGCCGTGTTTGAGAAAGCATGGAGCATAATGGGCCCTTCTGGCGGCTTTCGCGCGATAGGAGGCTTCAGGGACGAACAGCTTGTGGCGGTGCGCTTTCTGTTGTGCGGCATGGGTACTGTGATCGACTGGTATGCCGCATCAGACCCTGCTTCCCACCGGGACTACCCGAATGAAGCCATGGTATGGCACTGCCTGCAGTGGGCGTGTGGCAAAGGGTACAAACGGTTTGATTTCGGAGGCGGCGGCGTACGCGGGCAAGACTACGGTCCCGGGAGCTTCAAGGAGAAGTTCCGTGGCGAGACCGTTGAGTTTGGCCGTTATCGATACAGCAGGTGGTCATGGCTGGTTGAACTGGCGGAGAAGGCTTATGGGTGGAGAACAAGAACTCACTGATCTCGTTCGGTCGGGCCAGGTTCGTGACCCGGTATTCCGGTCGGGCAGTCTTCCCGATGAGGTGTACCGCGTTCTTATGGAGCTGGACGCCCCTCCGGGCCTATCCTTGAAGGCACAGTTGTATTACCGTGCACGTCCCTATATTCCCTTGAACCTAAGATGGCGGCTCCAACAGGCCAGTCGCCCCAAGTCGTTGCCGCCGGACTGGTTTGTCACGACATCACTGCTTGATGCATACCGTGATGCCGGAGTGGATCTCGAAACAGGCGCCGCCAACAGCCTGTGGCCCGAGGATAAGCGTTTCGCAGTGGTTCTCACGCACGATGTGGAAACGGCAGCCGGTGTAGCGATGATCGATGAAGTGTCGAGCATCGAGGAGTCGCTTGGATTCCGGTCCTCCTGGAATTTCGTTCCGCAGGCTTACCGCGTGGAAACGCCGATGCTGGCGGATCTCAGGAGGCGGGGATTCGAGGTCGGTGTACACGGACTCAATCATGACGGATGTCTGTATTCATCGCGTCACGAGTTTGCGCGGAGGGCAGGGGAGATCAACACATGGTTGAAGGAATGGGGAGCTCTTGGATTCCGGTCACCACAAGTTCACAGAAACCTGGGGTGGCTTCAGGATCTCGAGATCGAATACGATAGCTCGTGTTTTGATGTAGATCCACTTCAGCCCATGCCGGGAGGGTGTGGCAGCCCGTGGCCATTCGAGGTCGGCAGGTTTGTCGAGATTCCCTACACTCTGCCGCAGGACCACGTGCTTTACATAGTGCTTAAAGAGAAGACCAACGATATCTGGAAACGTAAGACCGAATGGCTGGTCAAGCACTCCGGAATGGTTTGTCTTATAACCCATCCGGACTATCTCGCCGATCCGTCCGTTCTGGATCTCTACAGGGACTTCCTGGAATACCTGGCTACATTGCGGGGCGGGTGGAACATTCTGCCACAGGAGCTCGCCCGGTACTGGCGGCAGAGAAGTGTGCCGGGGGGCTCTTCCTAACCGCCATCTACTTCTGACTGCGGCTCAATCACAAGCGGGTACATCTGGGCGATGAACTCGCTTAACTTGTTCACGTGAGCTTCCGTATCTCCGTTCCTGGTCATTGTCACGGAGATGTATGCCCACCGGTGATTGATGTTCCGGAACACGCGATCGGTGGTCATCCAGAACAGTCGCTGAAGATGGTACGGAGTCTCGCGGCCGGTGCCGACAAACCAGTAGGCATACGTGGACATCCGTTCAAAATGTTTGCCCTCGAGCGTGGAGCCGGCACGGTGAAGATCGAGGAGCATTACCTTCAATGGCTGACGTCCCTCAACCGGAATCTCGATTACACGGCTCTTCTCGATGACATGACCCTGTGCGGGGAGACATTGCTGTGGCCGGTGGATGCTCTTTTGTTCACGGCCGCTGAGAACGATAGAAGCGAAAATCGGCTGTCCGCCCGGACCAACATATTGTTTCTTTGCCAGGATCGTATCGTCAGGCAGGAGCCGTTTCTCGCCAAGAGAAACGGCGTCCAGTGCGTTGGTGCAGGTTAGGCAGACGTCCGAGTCCCCGAGCTGTGACGCAAGATAGCTTCGCATGCACTGTTCGTTCTGACAGAACCAGATGTCCTCTCCTTCGTAGGTCCCAACCGAGTCGGGCAGAACTCGCTTAACCCCGGCTTCTCCACTGGCTGGCACTTCATCTGTGAGAAGCAGGCACAGGGCGGCCAGTGCCATCATCGCAACAATGGCTAAGTACGCTCTTTTTCTTGATCCATCCATGTCCTGAACTTCTCCCTGTAATTCATGCGCAGCATCTCCCCGATGCTGACCATCAGAAATATCGACATTGAGAAAACGAGGAAACCCGAGAAATCGTGATAGAGAACCATAGCCTTTTCGGCTCCGAATCCTTCGGCAACCACTGCTATGGAGAGTATCCTGAAAACGTTGCCGGCGATCGCAACCGGGATGGCGCACAGGAACAGTATCCATTTCTTCAGCAGTGACTTCTGGGTGAGATAAGCATAGATAGCCATCAGGGCTGTCATTGCGATGAGAGACCGCAGGCCGCTGCAGGGATCGGCAACGTCGAAGTTGAAGCCGCCGGCAGCAGTTGAACGGATGGCAGTACCAACCCTGATGGCGGGAATTCCCAGTCCGTTCATGATGTGACACGATAGCGTGCTGGCCATGATTCGCAACGGCACGGTTATATTGTTCAAGAAACTGAGGGGAATGCAGAATACCAGGTAAGTGCATGGGAAGAAGAGAAGCTGTGCTATCCGGGGGCCGTAAAGGGTGAAAGGAACACTCCACAACAGCCCAATCAACGACAGCAGCGAAATTCGAGTCAACTGCGCACGTACACCGAACCAGTGCATGACCAGGCAGATCGCCACGAATACCAGCGCCGGGTAACAGACGCCGGTTTTCGAATCGAGGAAATCCTTGCGCTTCTTCCAGATGACGAATCCACTAACGATGGGAATGATCCACCCGTGCGAGAGGTCGCCCCCAGACCCACTCCAGCGATCTACCATCCAGAGTATCGCAGACGTACCAAGAAACTTGACATCCTGGGCATTGCCGTTAACGCCATACAGACAGAAAAGGCAGACAAGAATCGCAACCCAGTGCGACATACTGATAACTGTCTGCATCCACTGGCTTCGCTGCTTTTTTTCGGGGGGCTGCATGATTCGCATCCTTACTTCAACACGACTCTAAAGGGTCGAAGCGTTTCTCATTTCGCCAGGTTCCAGCGCCATCGTGTTCCCACTCGGGCTTGTAGTTGACGCGCTCCTGAAGCGTCGCAAAAAATGTAGTGGATGTCTCGAGTTCCATAGCAACCGCGGAGGAGTTTTTCGGTGCAACGACAGACACGGGCCCATGACGGCGGCAGTAGTCCGCGATGGTGTGAATACGCCTTGGCGACGCGAGCCCTTTCCCGTTGTGCATCAGGCGCGAGCGACAAGTTTGATGAACCTATGCTGAAGAGGGCCAGGTACTCGGGGATATGAAGGAAACGAACGCCGGCGTCAATGAGCCGCAGGACCCATTCGCGGTCACTCACGATGCGGTACGTCGTATCCGGTGGGCCAAACATATCGACAACGGATCTCCTGGAGAACATAGTGCACGTCATTGCGTAGAGGATGCCGGTAGCCACGTACCAAGGCCGTAAGGGGATCTCGCGGCGTGCCGCGAGGGCTGTGCCATCCGGGGAGATAAGAATATAGTTCCCGAACACCACATCGACCTCCGGGTTCTCTTGGAGGCACCTGTTCACCAGTTGCATGGTGCCAGGAAGATATTGTTCATCCGCATTCAGCCAGGAAAGCACATCCCCATCTGCACGCTGCCATCCACGACCAATGGCGTCGTACATTCCATCGTCTGGTTCAGAGATCCAGTCTATAGTCTCTTGTTCCCGCAGCCACTCGACGGTACCATCGGTTGACTCGGCATCATGAACCAGGTGCTCCCGATCCTGATGTGTTTGAGCGGCGACAGATGCTGCGCAGCCACGTATGTGGGGCATGCCATTGTGAACCGGGGTTACGACGGAAAATCGCATTATGTTTGAGTCCTCAGAAGAAAACTGGTGCCTAGTCTGAAGGTGCTGGCAAACGGACACTGCCAGCCACAAGGGCCAATGTTATCATCGACGTTAACCGGAGTTGACGAAGAACCGTTTCTTGTGTCCAAGATGCGAACAGCCACACCGCTCATTTGCTGCTCTCCCTGAGCCATGTTGCCAATACGGCGTTCTTTACATCCTGTTCGTTGACTTCGCAGATGCAGTGAGGAACAGTGGCCTCACAAGTCTGGCTGCAGGGCTGGCGAGAGGAAGAAGGGCAAAGCACAATATGTTTATCTCCCACGGGCCCGAAGCGGACCGGCGAATTGGGACCATTCGGATCGCCGTTAGAAGGGTGACACGACACGATGATGCAGGGGATCTGCAACGCGGCGGCTAGGTGCATCGGCCCCGAGTCGTTTCCCAGAAAGATCCTGGCTCGTTCAATAATCGCCGCTGTCTCTGTAATGGTCAAACGTGCCGTGGTATCCACGAAAGTCCCGGTCGCAGCTTCCTTCATCATACGAGCCTTGGAAGAATCATCCCTGTTTCCTACAATTACCCACTTCACGCCACACTCAGCTGCCAGGTGGGAGCACACCTGGACAAAGCGGTCGACAGGCCAAGTCCGTTTTGCCTCCCCTGCACCAGGTGCAACGACGCCATACGGTTGCGCGGTTAGCCCGTCAGGTTTAAGGATGTTCTCTGCGGGCTCCCGGTCTTTCGGAAGTAACCACAATTCCATTTGCCTTGAACTGATATGACCTCCTACTTCTTCAAGAAGGTCGAGGCTTCGTTGGTACTCATGACAGATCCCTTCACGGCCTTTACATGCATGAGTAAGGAGTCGGCTTATGCCCGGGTTCCACATCTTTCGCATGGGGTTGGCATTGGTGCGAAAACCGACTCTGACGGCAGCCCCTGCAAGAAAAACAAGCATAGCCGCGTAGTGTTCATCGACATGCCATCGTGTAGAGAACGCCCAATCAAACTTATATCTGCCACGGAGTTGCAGGCCAAGTCGAAGAACTCGTCCAAAACGAACGTACGGATTGCCGCGGCGCCCCTTAGTCCCGCGCAGGACGTGTACTTCATCAATATGTGGACATGCGAATAGAAGAGGTTCCGACTCTGGTCGACATACACAAACAAGGCGGGCTTTTGGGCAGTTCTTCCGAAGCTCCCTTAGAAATGGCGCAAGAAGAAGCGTGTCCCCGATACGGTCAAGCGCCACGACAAGAACAAAGCCTGCATCTTGCAGCGCAACCGAAGGGCGCCGATGAGGCCTTGCCAGAACGCTCACGACAGCCGGACTGATAGGCCAGAAAATCACACGATGAAGGAATCTGCGAAGAGGAATGGACATGGCACTATGCTTTCGAAAGGATCGAGGTGAGCTCGTTCGACAGGAGTTCTTCATATGAGGCAAAGGTACGTGCCTTCAACTCTGCAAGTCGCTGCCGTTCCTCGGTCTCTTTTTGCAATAGCTGCTCAAGAATCATTCTTACGGTTCCTGAGTCGGCTTCCTTTGCGTAGAGGGTAGGAATGCCAGCGTAATCCAGCATGAGCATACGGGAATCTGTTCCAATGGCTGCGGATGGAATCCCAAGTGAAGCCAGAGCCATGCAGGCATGCAGGCGGTTGCATACGGCAGCCCGACATCTGTCGGCTATTTCAAGGTAGTCTTCAGGCTTTCTAAGGAGATATTTTGGCAAGTCAGGCGCCAGTTCCGCTGCCCATGTGTACTCCTTCTTATCATGGCAAATGAAAGCAAGTGTGTGACTCTCCCGCAGGTTCTCGATGAAATCCACGAAAACACCACGCCATATTGACGGTTCGATGCCCTGCCTGAAATCAAAGTGTCCGCCTCCCTCCATGTAGTTGAGGAAAACGGTGTCGGCATTGTCTCTGAGTGGCAGGCGGCCCTCGTGCCACAGCAGGGCCGAGCACGGGAGCGTCTCGATACGACCCTCCGCGAGGAGCGGTTCTGCCAAGTCGCGAGCCAGGGCGTCGCGCACAACATTGATGTCACATGTGGAGAATACGCTTTCCAGAAAATCGCGATCCTTTCCCTGCGCAAGTTCTGATGGCAGGTTCTCCCATGGGTAGCAAGATCCCGAAGCCAGGTTCAGCACAGGGATCTTTCTGCTCATTGGCACCACAATGTCTTTCCACAACGGTCCGGCCCATTCAACCATGGCACATCCATTCCACATAATGGGGCTGCCGCAGTAGATAATAAGATCGCAGTTCTGGAAGCAATGCCCGCCGAAGCGATGCAACAGCGAACTCGCCATTCTGGCGGCCGTTGCTTTGCCACATGGCAGTCTGTCAGCCAGACGGGCTGGATGCCATTGAGGATACACCTGCATTGGGCGATGCTTGTTTAGCAATACCAGATCGAACTGGGTTCCGGGTGAGGTCCTTTTCAGGCAGTTGACGATTCCTGCCCTGACAATGTCATCTCCCAGGTTGGTAGACAACGTGGTAATCAAGCCCACTCTGACAACGTTGGAACTCATGTGATGGTTACTAGTTTCCTATTCATGAACCCAATTGCGGCCAAAACATGCAAGAAAGTCTCGTCTTCATCCTGCTGAAAGTGATTGGTGTTACTCAACAATGGGCATCAACGATCTGTGCGCTGCCGAAAGGCATTTATCACGACAGAAACGACCTCGGGCAAAGCCCTCGGATACGCCATTGAACAGATAATGCAGAACAGCACCATAATCACCGCGTAAGTCGCCAAATAGGAGACAAAAAAGCCTGGCCATGATTCGGCGGTCAGCAGCCCCCGGCATACCCAGCGGCACAGAGAAGCCAGGATGAGGATCGCTGGCACAGGAATCAACAGCTTTACTAACTCTGGACCGCCTATTAAACCTTGCCGCCGCGCCAGCCATATTACACTGATGGGGTTCACGAGTATCCAAAAAAGAACGGTGGGAACAATCACGCCAATGATCCCCCAGTAGCGCACGAACCAGATGCTGAGTATTAGATTCACAAAAGCGTAAACGAAGCGTGTCCATCCAAGTAGTCGAACCTCCCCCTTTGCAACAAGGCTGTGCGAGATAACTTTAAGGGGGGCTGTGCAGATAGCGCTGATGATGAAAAGGGCGGCGCCTGGAGCGGAATTGCTGAAGTCCGGACCGACCCACAGGGTGATGAAAATATCAATGATCACGAGAAGCGCAACTAGGGGCGGCACGATTAGAATCGAGTAAGCAAGTGATCCCAGGAAGTTGAGTTTCTCTATAAAGGAAAAGTCGTTGTCGGCAAAGGCCCCGGCCTGACTTGGCAGTAGTGCGCGTAACGGCAATGCAAGAACAGACTCGGAGAAATGTTGAGTCTTCTGGGCGACGTGGTACTCCGTCACCGTGGCGGTTCCACATACGGTCTGTAGAATCAAGGTATCAGTCGTATTCATGATCTGATAAGCAACACGGTTCACGACAATGAAAAGATTGAAGCGCCAGAGACGTTTGAAGAGTGAACGTGACGGTAAAAGCAATCGCCAACGGCAAGGCAATAACCACAGGCAGAGAAAGAATCCAAACCCCATGCTCGTGATGTTACATATCTGGATCAGGAGTGTATAGAGCCCCAAGTCGCCGTGGCAACGTGATGTAACGATGTAAGCTATTGGGCTCGCGAGCAGCATCGGTAGGCTTATTACATTGCGAAGAACGAAGCGCTCCAGGCCATCTAGGATTCCAGAAACAATTGGCTGCATGAACTGCAACATGATGCAGATGCCCATGATTCGAGTCACCTTTGTGGCCAGAGGCGCCAGGGCGGGGGCTACGTTCAGTCGCTCCCATCCAATGCTTGGGAGCATTAGCATACAACAGCCTAGCAGTATGTATATCAGCGCGGAACACAGTGAGAACGTTGTGAGAATTGCACTCAGGTCATCAGAATGTCTACGTTTGCTGTGAAATGGTATGAACCTGACCAGCGACATGGATATCGCCGTGCCGAGAAAACTGAACAAGACACTTATCGCCACAATGGCGGCATAAATACCGCATATTTCTTTCCCAAAATAGTTCAGAACAAGCGGAACAATGATAAATGTTGATCCGAACTGAATCGCGCGAAAACAGATGTTGGCAGCCGTGTTCACGAGAAGACGAAGAGATCGTCTCACAATGCGACTTCTCCCTGCGCGGGTTCCTGTACGCCGGGATATTCGGCGATGGCATCTTGATGTTGTGGATGGTTTTCATTCACGAGTTCTCCGGTATCATCCCGTGTTGAAAAGGCCTGAACGCATCCCATCAAGATGCAAAGTGTTAAGAAGTTATCTCCGGTTCCATTGACAATCAGCTGCCCGGAAACGCCGATGAAGAGAACCATGAATCCGACACAAAGAGCTCCGAACGATCCTGTCGCACGGCATGTCTGTTTAAACAGGATGACCACGGACGCTAGCCATCCAATCGCGAAGATCAAGGACGCAGGTATGCCCCAGAAGTACATCTGATTGAGCACAAGGTTGTGAAACTGACCGGCGACCATGATGCCGCGCTGAATCGCATCGTGGTATCCCAACGCCGACGTGATATCTGCCAAGTCCATGGCGCTGATCCTGTAGCCATATCCGACCCAGGGTTTTTCTCTTACTTTTTCCCATCCCGTGCTCCATACCGCTTTGCGCCACGGAGAGGTCCGACCCAGTTCACCAAGGTTTGCATCAGAGAAAGTTGTGGGATCTCTCCTCAAGACTGACAGCACGCGCTGGCCTCGTGGCGTGACATTGTAGTAACTGTCGCTATTAGCCAGGATGAAGCACACTACGATGAAGGCAATCACCCCGAACAGCATGCGAATACGCATCTTCGCTATCCAGAGGCAGGTGCCAATCATAACTGGTGCGTAGGCAATTCGACTACGTGTCCCGCTGATCACGGCATGCACTGTCAGGGCTGCACATAGCACGAGTATCTGAGGCGTGATGATTTGTCGACGCTGATCGCGGCGGACCTTTATGAGTACGCCAAAGATAAGACCATAGAAAAACCAGCCATGTTCAAAGAAGCATTTCGCAATGCCATACATCCAGTCACCTTCATCTAGCAGTACGAAAAGAACTGTCAGCAGGAAGCCTATGGGGGCCATTAAGAGGCCGGTCTTTACAACGGATGCCCACGAGATCTCGGTGTCTCGCAGGCTGCGGGCACCCCAGTAAGCAGATATTCCCGCTAATGCGAAAACCGCTTCCCATGCCCCACCTGTATCGGAACCGGCACTTGCCATTCCGGGGGGGGCGATCAACAGCCATGCGATTGTGGCCACAGATCCGACCCCCACCGCAACGTCGACTGTGCGGTTAGTTGGTGATGTTGCCTGTTTGCCCATCAGCATTCGGATGACTCCACCTCCCAACAGTATGAATGCAAGCGGAATCGCCAAAGGCATTGGCCGGGATGTTACAAAGGTAGGCATACTCACCGAAAGTGCCAATGTCGCAGTGATAAGCAGCAGGTGCAACCGATGGGTCATCACGAGCGTTGTTCCCACTAGTCCGCCCGCAAGCAATACTGAATTCAGAAGATGCTCGGCCCCTATCAGCCCACGAAGAAGGCTTATCGCCGGTATCAGCACGACGCATAAAGCGATAACAAAGTTGATTAATCTGACAGGCATATTATGGGATTCCTTGATGCAGTCGCTCTTCTACCACGGACTTATCGCGCACTCAGACTCCAGCAGTGCTCGAGAAATCGGCCAGTGCGTTGAGGTACGCGTTGGGTGATCCTATATCGAAGCGTTTGCCTTCAACCCGGACGCCGACGCACCCTTCTTCCTGGCGCAAACGGTCCAGGCAGGATGTCAACTGGAACTGACCGCGCTCACGTATGTTGAGATGGATGTGTTCCTCTATATAGGAAAAAATTTGTGGTGAAAGCACGTACTGACCGAAGACCGTAAGGAATGAATCGTCAGGCATTCCGTTCATGTGCAGGTGCTTCAACGCGTAGGTAAGCTCTGGTTTCTCGTAAAACGCCGTTACATCCAGGAGAGTATCCTGCTGTTTCCAGATACCCGTTACGCATCCGAACTGACGGACTTGCTCGCCAACGGTGTCTTTTACTCCCACGACATTCTGGCCGGTGCTTTCATACACGTCGAGAATCTGGCGTGCACAAGAGACATCTGTTCTGGATGCGTAGAGGTGATTCCCAAGCAGGAGAAGAAACGGCTCTTCGCCAACCCAGTCGCGCGCGCAGTAGACGGCGTGTCCCAATCCCTCCTGGACGTCCTGCGACAGAAACGTTATCCGGTTGCCGATATCTGTCAGGTATTTGCAGTATTCCTGGTTCTCACGAGACAGCGTGTTGAAGTTTTCTATTGGCGGAGGAGTGCAGAAGACCTCTTCGAAGAGTTCACGGTCCTGGCTCTGGACAACTATGCCTACCTCTTCGATGCCGGCGCTCAGGGCTTCTTCGACGATCGCCAGGATAACCGGTTTGGCGCGCCCCCGTGAGTCGATAACAGGGAATAGTTCCTTTTTGACAGCCTTTGTGGCCGGGAACAGATTTGTGTCGAATCCGGCGGCAGGGATGACGGCTTTTCGAACCCTGCTGGCCGACTTCAGAACCAGCGAAAGGCAGGACATGCCGAGATCTCTTTCCATGATCTCGATAACTTTCTGCTGGCTTTCCTCGTCTTTGGCTATGACCTGGGCTGTACCATCACCCTGAGACCCAACGCCCTTGCCTCCGTAGATGTAGGGCTGAATGGCGTCATGGCTCAAGGCCTTGTGCAGGACCGGGGCAGTAAGCTCAGAAGGACATGCCGGTTGCAGGTGTGAGTCAAACTCGGCCTGGGCCTCGGTCATCAGCTCGCCGAGACGCTTGGCATCACCAACCTTTATGGCCTTGACCGCTTCGTTCACCAGCCTGGCATTAATTGGTCCAAGGTACTCCTGCACTCCGCTGTGCATTTCGTTTTCGGCGAACGGATAACAGTGGTTAAGGCTGCTGAGAATCTCTCTCGTGTCTTTGCTCGCATGAAGGTCGATGATGACGAAGTACATGTCATTCGGAACCGAGAGCTCCGCCACGTCAATCATGTCACCGTCAAATGTCATCATGATCGGACGGTTACCGTAGGCACAGCCCTGGTCCAGTCTGCCGCACCGCGATGGCGTCGTGATTTCTCCCAGGTAGGCGAGTTCCATCTCTCCTCGTATGGTCAACTTGAGATCGTAGATGCGGTTGAACGCGCGGGCGACGGCGACGCACACGGCGGCGCTTGATGACAGACCTTTCTTGACCGGCAGATCGGTCAGGTAGTTGTCGATTTCGAGACCCCGGACCCGGTAGTTGGTCATAACCTGGTAGGCAACACCTGCAGCGTAACTGAAGAAACCGCCGGATTCTGCCGCTTCCAGCAGCGCAGCCCTCTCCATGGGGATCTCGCACGAATGCGCATGTCCCTTGTCGTCGAGGGATGTCCTGAAGATGAACTTCGTGGGATGCGCTTTTACATCAATGTGGACGCCCTGATTGGTGCCCGTGATGATCGCGTAGCCCTTGCTGATGTCGGCATTTATTCGGCGGTAGCCGCCTGCCCAATCGCTGTGTTCACCGAAAAGGCAAACTCTGCCGGGTGCGGAAATCTTCATTCTCTATCTTCCTTTGCGTTTCTTTCGGACGCTCTCCTTGATGCGCTGGATATGGCCTCTTCCCATTCCCTTTACCTCGCATCCCAATTCGAAGTAGCGGCGTATCTTCTCATCATCCAGAACGCAGAAACAATCAACAATTGCACAGGGACGTCCGACGGCTTTCACTACCTTGTCGGGATCCAGGTCCAGGTAAGGCTCGTGCCGCACTGCCAGTACTATGGCTTTTACGCCCTTCATTGCCTTCATCAGGTCCGGCTCCATCTCGAGATCCTTGAGCTCGGACTGCCTGTTGAAGAACGACGCTTTGCTGTGAGGCGCGAAGTCTCCGTCATGAACGGTTTGCTTGTTCTGGTTCTTGAACTCGAACCAATGTTTCACATAGGGATCATGAACACGGGTTTCGGCGCCCATCTCCTTCAGCTTCCTCACTATCAGCTCGGATCCGCTGTAGCGGGTGTCACCGACGTCTTCCCGGTACGATGCCCCCATAAGGAGCACGTCGGCGGCAGCTATCGGTACGCCCATGTTCCTCAAAGCGTCCCTGACGAGCTGGGCAGCGTGGAGGCCGCGGGTATCATTGATGTCAATGGCCATGGGCGTGATCTTGAAGATATCGTCATCCCATCCCATGATGTGCTTGTAGGCCCAGACTCCCAGTCCGCCGTCTTTGGGTAGGCAGTAACCACCTATGCCGGGCCCGGGAAAAATCATGTTCGAGTGAGTCGGGCGTGTTTTGATAGCACCTATCACCTTCTTCAAGTCCACGCCGTTGCGTTCCGCAAACAGCGACCATGACTGCACCGACGAACCCGAGGCCCACGACCACGACGATCTCACGGCCTTCTTTTCGGTTCTTCTTTGCCAATCGCTTGAGACGCGAGAACTCGGCCTTGTATTCTTCCCGGGTTGGTATAGCAAACTCTTCACCCGCAGGACTGATGGAAATCTGCCTGTCTGTCATCTTGCCGCATACCTCCTTACCTTCGCCGGATCCCGATGTAGCAGCATTTCCGGGATTCAGCTTGAGACTTGTTCGAACCTTATCTCGTTATCCGTGACCCACACCGCGTACGCGGGCAGTTCCGTCCACGCCCCGGTGTTTATGTAGCGTACTCCTTTAACCACCGTATCTTCCGCAAAATGCGAGTGCCCGCAGGTAATCGCAGGGTACCCCTTTCTCAGGGCAAACATGACCGCATTGTGCAGAACATGCAGCCTGATGATGTCGTACAACCGCGGCCAGGTTTTGCCATACGTAGCCACGTGCATGGGCTTGCAGCCAAGCTTCAGGCGTATACGGTACAACCACCTCAGCATGGCCGTAATCGGACGGCCATATGAAAGCATATTGTCAAAGCCATCCCCGTGCGAGATAAATAGCCTTCCTTCAACAGGGATGTTCTCGGCGAATTCGATATCCCCCGTGGGGCATTCAATGCGGCACATTTTGTCGTGGTTTCCGGGAAGCCAGAACACGCGCCTGCGCGAGCATTCATCCCTCAGCAATGTCATGACTTCCTCGTCTTCTGGAGAAAGTTCTTTCGTCCAGCGGTCAATCACGTCTCCGTTAAGAACGAGATCGGGACCATCAGGAAGCTCGCGAAGGAACTTCAGGAGCTTGTCACGGAGACAGTAGCTGGACCCCAAGTGCAAGTCGCTGATAACTACCAGGTCCACCTGTCCTCCCGGGGTGTCACGCCCGCCGCCTTGTGCGCTGCCTGTGTTCTGCCTCGAAAGCACTCACGAGAGAAAGGGAAATCATGGCCGCGAACAGCCATGTTGTCGCAGGCATCTGGAGATTAAAGTCGCCGAGCGAGTGAACCCCCATCCAGGCCAGGGCAAGAATCCCACTGAGGATGAGCGGGTGTCTGTTGTTTGTCCGGGGGCGGTGCTGTCGTCTTTGCCACCAGAGACATTCCGCCTTGAGCCCTCTGCGTAGGTTCCAGAACACGGATCCGACGGGCAGGAGAAACAGCAGCAGTCCGACAACTCCGTATTCTTCCAGTAGTTGGACCCAATCACTGTGGACTTCATAGGAATGGCTGTAGTTGTCCAACGACGATGGCCACACGCCTTCCTCACGATCACCGTCTGTTGCTGCAGCGTGCCTGGGCCACAGGTGCTGATGCATTCCGGGTCCAATGCCGATAACGCGGCTCTCTTTCCATGCCCTCAGTGCCCCGGAGATCATTCTCCAGCGGCTTTTCGTTTTGATTTTCGCAGTGACTGTCGCGAGCATTTCGCGCGGCGTGCTGTTTTGCGCCTCTTCCCACGCGAAATACTTTTTGAATCTCGTCATGTACCCGCTTTGCGTATTGAAGACGATGAGCATGACGATGGCCAGGGCGGCAGTTGCCGATACCCGGTTCCAGATTCGAGCTTCAAGTTGCCACTGGCCGAAACCCCACACCAGCGCGGCAATCAATACCACACCAAGTGTGATCCCGGCGCCCCTCGACTTGCTTAGGCATATCCCGATCAAAGCGACTGCACACAACACCCCGCCCATCAGTTTCCTTCCGCTGCCACAGTTTCGTGAGAGCAACTGTGACATGCCAATACACAAAGCCAATCCCATGATTCCGGCATAATGGTCGGGGCAGAAGTACGATCCGGAAGCCCGGCCTTCGTTGAAGTAATCAGCATAACCTTCCCTCCACAATACCTGTTCACTGCCGGTGAAATAGTGATTCGCTATGCCATAGACACCCAACAGGAGCAGGTCGGCTATTATAAGGAAATGGAGGTACTCACGCTGGCGCTCTGTCAGTCCGTGGAACACGTAGATCCCCAGTAGAACAGGAGTGAGGAAGAGAAGAAAGCTCCTTTCGGCATCCATAAAGACTTCCGCGGTGACAAAACGGGCCAGGGCATAGATGAGAAACGGCAAACAGGCAAAAAACAACCGGTTCTGCGGTCTTTTCGTTGCGCTGCGCCAACGTTCACCTGCGGAGAGATCCCTGTTATTCTGCGTGCCGGTGTAGATCAGCATGCGAATGGCCAGGCACAGCGTTGCCGCAAAGAGACAGATCGCCATGGGCCAGAACCACCAACGCTCCCACGAACCGAAGAGCCACGGCCCCAGTAGCACGGGTATACAAAAGAGAACAAATCCGCACCGTTTCAAGATTTCCCTGATGCCAGTCATCAATTATGTCCCATTAGACTTGTCATGGACACACTCCGTGCCCGTGGATTATGCATCGGCAACCCACAAAAGGCCCTTCTTTCCCCTCATCTGGAAGGCTTGAGATTAGCACAGGTGGGGCAGCCTATCAACTGGGGCTTTCCTTGGAATATCCCCAGTTTCTTGCAGCATCCTCAGATGAGATTTCTCGACTTCGCTCCGCTTCGCTCGAAATGACAAAGTTCTTAAGGTTCTCTGTCATGCCGAGCGTAGCCGAGGCATCTCGGGCGCCGTATCTTACTGTAGGGTCATTACACTTCGCTCACATGGCGCCCGGAAAGTGGGGATACTCCTGGGGCTTTCCCATTAATCTCCTGAAATCGAGACTTTCAGGACGTGGGAGGACTCGTTTCTCTGCTTTGGATCCGGCCGGCCTAGGCGTCCGAAGTCATTTGGTCAACCGTCACTCAGGGCACCATGCTGTCCAGCAAGGCCAGGGCGGCCCGCTTGTCCGGTATACGGCCGCGCACGGCCGAATCGAGGTCGGTCATTGCCGATGCGGGCACTGCCGACCCCACGCAGGACGGGCAGCCGTCTTCGCAGGCGCATTCCCTGACAACCACTGCGATGGTCTTGATGATATCGTCAAAACATTCCAGGCAGCGCCTGGCATATCCCATGCCTCCCGGGTACCTGTCGTGCATGAACATTGCATCGTGTTTGAGGTTCTTGGCATCCACAACCGTGCCGATGTCCTGGGTGTCGCACATTACGTACAGCGGAGCCACTTCCACCAACACGTTGGCTATTCCTATAAGGGCCTCACCGACGATCAAGTTTCTTTGCTGCATTTCTTCAACCACGGTTTCCGGCGGCACGAACCAGAAGGCGACCGTTTCAAGTGATTGCGGCGGCAATTCGAGCTTCTCGAAACCGAGACTATCACGTGAACTGAATCTTATCTTTTTGAACATGGGAATGGTAGTTGTCACCGTCACATCACCGAATCCAAGCAGTCCTCCCCGCCAGGGTTCTTCAACTTCCTTCTCGTCGATCCGTATCTCGGATGCCTGGATCGACTGCGTGTAGTAGTCAAGCTCGCGGCGCTCTACGAAGGCGATCTTCTGACCTACGTCCAGACGGTTGACGAAGTAGGTCTCTGCACCGTGCAGGTAGACGGCATGATCGTGAACCTGCGAGAGTGCAGAAATCTCGTCCATTGTTCCTATGACACGCTCCTCCTGTGATTCGTCCTGGATCGTGTACACGGGACCGGAGATGTTCCTCAGGTTGACGTTGGCGGCCGGATACTCGGAGCTGGCCCAGTACCAGTCTTCGTCGATATGCCTGACGCTTTCGTCTTCCTCAAGCAGTTCAAGTACGGCCGAAGCGTAGGGCCCCATCAGCTCGGCATCCTCGTCGCTCAACGGTAACTCGTTTGTAGCACATTTCAAGTGACCCACAATAATGTGCGGGTTGTCTGGGTCGACGATCGCCTGCTCGGGAGACTGGCCAAACAGGTAACGGTTGTGAGTCATCAGATACTGGTCCATGGGCGCATTCTGACCCACGAGAAAAACGGCAGATTCATCACGCCCCCGTCCTGCCCGCCCCGCCTGCTGCCAGAGGCTGGCGATGGTCCCCGGATAGCCAACCATGATGCATGCATCCAGCGACCCGATATCTATACCAAGCTCAAGCGCATTGGTACTGGAGACACCAAGTATCTCGCCGGCAGAAAGTTTCCGCTCGATTTCTCTTCTTTCCTCGGGCAGGTATCCGCCGCGGTAAGCGTGAACCGAATCGGCGAGCTTTCGCGAAACGTGCTTCAACCGGTCACGGCAATCCTTGAAGATCAACTCCGCCGCCAGGCGAGTCCGGACAAAAGCAATGGTCTGTATGCCTGCCTGCACAAGCGAAGACATAAGCTCAACCGCTTCCCTTCGGGAGCTGCGCCGGT
This sequence comes from Kiritimatiellia bacterium, assembly GCA_030744755.1. Taxonomy (GTDB): domain Bacteria; phylum Verrucomicrobiota; class Kiritimatiellia; order UBA8416; family JADHWI01; genus JASLPY01. Next base: position 25,901 of record JASLPY010000033.1, read on the forward strand.
CGCCACCCACGCGCCAATCTCCCGTTCGGCCGCTTGCGGCCCTTTCCAGGGGAGGAGGATTCCAGAGGACAAAACGCTTGGGCCCGCGCGGGGCACCGTCATTATCCACCAGCTCCATCGACTTGCCTGTTATGCGCTCGGCATGCTGCCTGGGGTTATCAATCGTGGCCGACGAGCAGATGAACTGCGGCGATGCTCCGTAATGATTGCAGATGCGCGTCAAGCGGCGAAGCACGTTGGCCAGATGCGACCCGAAAACCCCGCGGTATGCGTGGACCTCATCGATGACGACATACTTAAGCTGTGTGAAGAACCTGTGCCAGCGTGAATGATTGGGCAGAATTCCCTGGTGAAGCATGTCGGGATTGGTGAGAATCACGTTGCCACCGTCGCGAAGCTTCTTTCGTAGTGACTGTGGTGTGTCGCCATCGTATGTTCCGCAGAGGAACTGGATGCCCAGATCCTCATTCTGCAATGCCGTGAGCCCGCGCAGCTGGTCCTGGGCAAGAGCCTTTGTCGGGTAGATAAACAGCATCGTTGCCAGCGGATCTTCCAGCAATGCCTCGACTACCGGTATCGTGTAACACAGGGTTTTGCCGCTGGCTGTGCCGGTTACAATGACGATACTTTTCCCGTCGCGGACCTTGTCTATGGCGGTTGCCTGGTGAGAATAGAGCTTCTTGATGCCCTGCCTTCCGAGGGCAATGGCGGTTGCCTTCCGAAGCCCCCCGGCCACCTCCTGGTAAACCGCAGGCCTCTCGGGCAGGTTTTCTATGTGCACGACCTGGTCGCTGAAAAACGACTGTCTCTTGAGCTTGTCGAGAAAGGCTTGTGCTTCCAAAAGTGAATCCCTTTCGAGCTTGCCGGTGCCCTGCAAGTCATTTTCTCTATGCGGGAGGTCTGTGGGCTGCTCCCGAGCAGGTCACGGGGTGGCCCACCAGCACAGGAATATACAGACAGTGCCGACGACGATAGACCCTTTCCTCTTCCTATTCTGGGAATGCCTCTCGCTCCGATCTGCCGGATCGTAGCATGCAGGTGATGGCAGACAAGCCAAAAGGAAGGGATGGTGACCTAGCCCCATGTTTAGCAGTCTAAGCGCCTCCTCCTTTGGAGGAGGATCCGGAAAGGTCCTCCCGAACGGAGAATTCCGTGGGACATGCGATTAGGAGAACCTATGTACGATTGGCAAAGTCTATCGCATGTACGTGTGTGACTGGGAATCCGGTGAGTCGGTGAGTCGGAAGGAGCCATCTGCGTTGTTACGCAAATTGCAGGGGCTAGGCCGCTAGGGGTTGGGGATTAGTGGGAGTGGGACAGCACAAATCGACCCCACCGTTTTGAGTGGGATACGAGGCCGTCTTCTCCGACGAGCTATAAAGGCCCATTCTCGAAGACGGCTATTGACCGAACCATCCATGACGCTACTTATATACAAGAACGCTCGGAAGGGCTTCCCTTTGCTGATATTTTTCATTATCTATTACTGTACGGGTTTCTGATCGGGCGCTGGCTTGGAAAAAGGGCATTTGACAAAACACGCGGTCAGATCAACTCGGTCCTGTTTCAAGGGCATGTTGAAAGGGCAAATATCGCTCTTGATCAGATTCGATTATTTCTTGAACTGTATTCCTTTTCTTGCGCGTTCAGAGGAAGGTGTTCGACTGGATCATGTTTTTCAACGCATGCACTTAGCGCGGTTGGATCTATCAAAGATTCCGAGAGCTTTGTGGTAAGGTACGTTAATTCAGAGGAACAGAATTGTGAAGCGGATAAAGAGGAAGATCAACACAACATTATGGGGCATGGTGACACATGTTCTTGGACGGCGGAAGAAAGACATCCCTATATATCTTTTTTGCCACCATAAAACGGGAACAAATCTTCTCAGCAGGGTATTTCGCGATATCTGTCTTCGTGAACGTTGGAGTTTTGTTGTGGAACCTTATCAAGTTGAATCGCCACCCGACGGTGACATCGTCCTGTTCCAGAACTCCACCATTAATCCGCGACTGATCAAGACTCCATTCTTTGGAATACATATGATTCGAGATCCGCGTGAAGTAATTGTCTCAGGATATTTTTATCATAAGAAAACTCACGAGCCGTGGTGCATAAGCAAGGATTTTAACCAAGAAGGACCGCCAACAGGCTGGCCGGTTCCAATGTTTATGCAACATAAATCGAAAGTCTGGGCGGACAACTATATATCCTCTCTTGGCGGGCTTTCTTATAGGGAACATCTGAATCAAATGAGCCAAGAAGATGGGATGACTTTCGAGATGAAGAATCTATCATCATGGACTATCAGAAATATGTTGGATTGGCAGTACGATAACCCCTCAATACTCGAAATTAAGATGGAGGACGTGAGAGTGGATTATGACAAAGCATTCTCTCGCATGTTTGATCATTTGGAGTTTGAGCCAAGAAGAAAGAGGATATCGATGAGATGTGCAAGATATCATGATGTTGGACGGATGAGCCCATCGCAGCTTAAGAGAACGGTTCATGTCAGGACCAAAGAGGTCGCTACATGGAATGACCATTTTTCCGATGACCATAAGATGCTATTCAAGGAGTTGTTTGGTGCCGATTGCTGTTCTCTTCTCAGATATGAAGATTGAAGTGATTCAGCCACCTTCAATCCTCCTCATTCTGAGAGCGGAGATGCAAGGTATGAGTTCTTTGAAACCGTTTCAGAGCCGGTGCTTTCCGGTACGGCCAAGATCCCTCTTCTGGTCAGAAGAGGGAAGCGGAAGCAGCGCTCATCGCATTACTGTTCCGGGAACCGGGTCATGATGTCGGCGAGGGTTACCAGGTCCAACATGTTGTGCTTCAGGGCTTCGACCATCTGCCACGCGTCGTTCGTTCGCACGTAGGCGTGGTATGCGTCGGGGATCTCGCTGCCGGGTATGTCGCCGTGCCTGTTGCGCTTGCAGATATGGCGTTCCAACGTCTGCAGTTTGCAGTCGGGGAGCGTGTCTTTCCAGACGCGCCTGCTTTCATGAAGCAGATCAAAATGTGGCGGCTGAAGATCAAACGGTAGCCCATTGGCTGCGGCCCGGGCGCGAATGAACGGCATGTCGTAGCTCTTCCCGTTGAATGTCACGAGAAGTTTCCGCGGATAACATTCTTCGATGAACCGGATGATCACGCCGGCCTCTTCAGCGTAATTACGAGCGAAGAACTGCCTCACCTCAAACCCGCCGTTTTGCCAGAGCATCACTCCTATCAGAAAAAGGGGAGAGTTGTTGAGACCCGTGCTTTCGATGTCCATGAAGACGATGTCTGAAGGCGTCAGGGCGGTTGGATCCAGTGTCGGCACGAGCTTCCGGCAAAGCGAAGATTGGGGTTCATCCAGCTGGTCACCGAATCGCTCGCCCAAGGTGTCTGCGCCCTCGAGTTCGCTGACAGGCAGACAGATTTCAAACAGTTTTCCTCGTGGTGTTTCGATCTCGCGACCCTCCGTCACGCTATCCTCGAGAACCACGCGATACCGATCAGCCCTTTCGGAATCAATATTACTGCGTCGCGATGTTCGGGGGAGGTTGCGCTGGTAGAGTATTGTCTCTAAAGGAGAAGCTGGCCGCACATTCGGGCTCTTCTGCTTCTGGATGGTTCGCCGCAGATCATCCGGACGGAAGGATCTGTGGTCACTCACCTTTCCTGTTCCGTGGCCAAGACGGGCCAACTTGGCTCGCAGGTCTTTCAGTTGCTTCTTCTTGTCTGGTGCTTTTTTCGGCATTTTCGGGTTCCCTTGTGATATCCGGCAATGGGTCGTCAGGGAAAGCGTATCAAAAGGGAGACACGCCTTACGGCGTTGACTACAAACGTTTGTAGTTAAGCCCGTGAGGGCTGTTCCTTGTTTCTCGACAGACTCAGTGGATTAGAAAGCATGCCAGGTAGGCAACGGTCAAGGTTTAAACGGGGCAGAGTTCTTGTGGCAATGTGTGGCGTGCGCTTTTTGTGCCGAAACATATTCACAACTCATGCGCTTGGTCCACCTCGTAGCGGTGGACGTCGTTCGATCGGAGTCGGGTGCTACCTAAGAGGGAGCCAATTCCCCGTAGCTCCCGATTCCAATCAGGAGTATCTCCAGCTTTCAAGGAACCGGGGATACTGTGATCAAGTTAGGATTGTCGGAGTTCCTCAACGACTTCCTTGAGATGTGGCATCCCGTCCATGTGTGAAAGCGCCAGCCTCATACGCTCCAGCGCCGGGGGAATATAGCGCTCGAATCTTCGCGTTCCGGGAGATGAGCTGAGCCTCCCGAACGCTCCAAGCGCCTGCGCCAGTCGCTGCACGGCGGCCGGCCAGAAGGTATCTCGTACCACGGTGGCCATACGGCTGTGATTGATGTAGAACTCCAACAGGTCGCTGAGCATGCTCTCCGGCAGCATCACGTAGGGGTCGCAGAGAAGCGATGCCAGGTCATAGGCAGGCGACCCCATGCGCATTCCCTGGAAATCAATCAGGACGGGTCTGCCGCGGCGAAGAAGAATGTTGCTCGACTGCATGTCACGATGCACGAGGACCTTGGGACTGTCAACGAGTGGCCGGGAAACCGTGCGAAGATTCTCCATGATAGATCTCACCCGCGCCGTGCCCGGCCTGAGCCGCTTCCGGAGCAGATGTTCCGCAAAGAGATCGTGCTCCCATTCATAGAGGGAGCGGGAGAAAGGTCTTTCAAGCCGGATCCCGGAAAGAGCCGAATCGTCTATAGCCTGCATGCGAAGCAGGACTTCGAGAACGGCCTCGTAATGTCGCTTCAGATTTTTTTTCGAAAGGCCGCCGGCTCTGTTTTCCAGTGACACGTCGCCCACGTCTTCCACAACCGTTGTTCTGCGCCCGGGTAAATCGAGTATCACATCGGGAACGGGTATTCTTTCGTCCCTGAGGAAGCGACTGTGACCCGCGTATCGTTTGTTCTCCGGGCGTTCGGTTCCGTACCGGATCAGGATTGCCGTGGAATTCCTTTTCGCCAGTCGGGCGAAACCCCGATCCGATCCGCGAGCCGATAGTAACTGAAGGCTAGTGTCCTTCTGTGCCCAACCAAGCTGACTGATAACGTAGCCAAGATTGTCCTCTCCCTCGAGTACCGCCGCGTTCAAGACGGTCCCCGTCAAAGGCCGGTTAACATGAACGCCTCTACCTACTATTGCCTGGTTCAGTTTTGCCCGGGGCCCAATATCAGCACCGTCCCATACCACTGAATCGCGGATCCTGGCTCCCGCCGCCGCTGTAACGCCTTTCCCGACTGCCACTACTCCGTCAAATGTCAGCCCATTTGTCTTGAGTTTCCGCAGTCGCCTCCCGTTACCGACGCGCCGGGCCTTATCCAGGAACTCCTTGCGACTCCATGTCTCTGCGTGGGTCCTGAGGTACGAATCCGGTGTCCCCATGTCCGACCAGTAAGCTCCTGGAATCGTGATGCCCGCGACACGCTTTCCATCCTTCATCGCCAAGCGGTATGCACTGATTATCGAGCTTGGCCCTTTTTCGGGAATGTAATTCAGAATATCCGGCTTCAGGAGGTGGAGGCCGCAAAACGTGAAGGTTCCGGGCTTGCCCGGCCGGGAACTGGCGAAGTTACGGATCGTGTCATCGGACATCTCAACGGTTCTTGGCCCTTTCTCACCGTGCATCCAGAGAACGGCGACCGTGTCGCTCTCCAGATGGCGCAGGAAGGGAACCGGGGTGGCACTTGCGGCGATATCGGTATTGACCAGCCAGAACGGGGAGTCGTCAAAAAACCACTCCGCCCTGCGCAACGCGCCTCCCGTCTCCAGGATGGTTGGTTCGAAGGACAGGTTGATCCGGATGCCTTCAGTTCCTGCCCGCTGTTTGAGGTAGGACAGGATGGGAGACGGCTCGTGGTGCAGGTTGACCATGAAGTCCCGAACGCCCCACTCCGCGAGCATGTCAATTATGTGCCCAATGGCAGGTTTGCCCCAGAGCGGCATCACCGGTTTCGGCAGGTCGAAGGAAAGGGGGCTTATCCGTGTGCCGAAGCCGGCTGCCAGCAGAAAAGCTTTTCTTGGTGGCCCGGAATGTTTCATGCCGCACTACCCTTGTCGTAAAGCAGGTGCTTCTTTCGTGAGCGACGGAAGCGCGCGAGGTCTCCTGTCCACTCGGCAGAAATAGACCGTGCATTTCTGCCTTTCTTCAGGTTCGACCTCACGGCGTCGGTTCCAAGGAGTTTGTCAAAGAAGTCTTCGTGGACGCCTTTACTTTTCCAGATACGATCGGTGCCGTACAATTCCTGGAGAACGTCAATTATTGTTACGGCTGTAAGGATCGGCCGGAAACGATCCGGACTTGAGATTGTCATGCGAACACCATTGATGGCATTGCCGCGCTTTTTGCCTGGGAAGGGGATGTATCTGTGCGGATAGAAGTGCACGCCGGGAAGCCTTCTGGCTGTTAGAGCAGAAGACACATCGTCTCCCTTGGTCCAGCGGCTTCCGAAGACCTGGAACGGAAGGCTTGTGCGGCGCCCGTGGTCCAGAGCTGCGAGACCCTCCATGCACACTGTCGCCGCAAAGCATTTGGCGGATTCCCACGAGAGCATTGCCGGGGAGGGCGGTATCCATGGAGGCCAGTCCTGGCCGCGAGCGGCGTCACGGTGGTAACCATCCATACAGGCGATCTTGAGGTCAACATCGAGGTCGGAGTTCTCTTTGATCCACAACGCCGTTTCTCCGGGCGTCATTCCGTAAGACATGGGCGCCTCGATGAGTGAGACGAAGCTCTCGAAACCTTCCGCAACAATCGGGCCGTCAACAGTGTTGGGAAGAGGGATCGGCCGGTCGGCGACAACGACCTCTTTCCCTGCGGATGCGGCAGCTTCGATGACGAGCTTCAAGGTGGAAACGTACGTGTAGGGCCTGGCGCCGATGTCCTGCATGTCCACGACGAGCGTATCGACTTCGCGCAGCATGCGTGGTGTTGGTTGTCTTGTTTTTCCGTACAGGGAATAGACCGGAATGTGCCAATCGGGGTGTCTCGTTGAGCGGCATGAGGCGCCGGCCGCGGCTCTCCCGAAGAAGCCGTGTTCCGGCCCCAGCAGGCATACGAGATCGACATCAGAGGATCGCCACAATCTCTCGCTGGACATGCAACCGTGGGAATCCACCGCGGCGGTATGACTCACCAGGCCGATACGTCTCCCGCGGAGCCACCTCTTGTGGCGGAACAGCAGCACGTCTATGCCTGGTTGGAACTTCCGTTTGTGCATCTCTACCTGACTTATTGGCCTTTGATGCGCGCTCGTCGTGCCTGAAGTTCTTCGTTATCTTTCTCGTTTTCTTTACACCACTGCCTCATGTCGAATCCGTCACGAGCGCTACGTTCAGACCCGCTTGAATAGGAGCCTACGTTGGGACGAGTTACTCGTTTCCGGTTGTCATGGGCGACACTCATGGACATCGCGACGATGGCCACGAGAGAGAAAACGGCGAGAATGACCCACTTGATCCATGCCCCCGAGCTTTCGGACTGTTTCTTTGTCCTGTTGACGGCTGGCCTGCGCTGTGCTCCCGGATTCGGCTTTTCTTTCGATGCTCTAGTACTGTTTTTTACAACCTTTATTGCCATAGTGGCCTCTCCATAACCGATGTACTCTGCCGATGGCACTGCGCTGGCCTCGAGGGATCTGAGGTAACATGAAATAAGAAACTCGGGCTAGTCATCGAGTCGCACAAACACCTGTTCCATTGCTTCTAAATGAGATTCAAGCCTGTATTCCTGTTCATAAACCCTTCTCCCTTCTTTCCCCATTCTCATCCGCAAATCCGGGTTCTCAATTAGTAGGGCTAGTTTTTCGGCGAGGGCCTGCTCCTGTTGAATTGGAACCAACAACCCCGTTTTGCCATCTTGCACAATGTCAGGTACACCTCTCCAACGGGTACCCACTACGGGCAATTCAAACATCATGGCTTCTAGTACTACGTTTCCAAAGGATTCGGCTTCATAGTATGTTGGGAAACACAGAATGTCAGCCTCCTTATAGTTTTTCCATTTGGCTTCTCCGGTCTTTACGCCCAGGAACTCGACATAATCATGCAGTTGTTCTTTTTGACAAAAAGCAATGCATTCCTGCTCAAATTCATCACAGACAAATCCTCCCATGAGCTGCAACTTACAATTCATATGCCATTTTCTCAACAACTTGGTGGCTTCGAGCAAGATTTTCACGCCCTTGGAGGGTATTAGCACTCCTACAAAGAGTACATTGACTCGCTTTTCTACAACTCTTTGAATGGGCACAAAGGGTCTTCCTTCGTCCTCCAACCCATTCTTGATCACGAGCGTCTTCTTGGCATCAAAATACTGTGAATCAGGAGGGTTCAGAGCAGACAGTTGTATTCCAACATCGGGGTTTCGATAGGCGAACCTGCTCAAGCGCTGTAGCCAAACGGGGCTATTGGTCAGATACTCGGAAATTCCTGCTGCCCGGAAATGAAAGACACATTGCTTAAAGAACGGGCGAACACACATCAGAATGATGACATCTCGTATGACAGGCACGAACTTTGGGCCTGCTGGAGGGTAGTACAGAGTATCAATCCCATATCTGAAACGCAGGGCGATGGTATGAAAGACAATCTTGGCCAGATGGAGGACTTTTGACAAACGGAATTTCCCAACGGATTCAACGGATCCGGAAAATGCCATCCGAACATGGTAGATTCTGAGATGTTGGAATTTGCCCTTCACCAAACGCTCAATCATCATTGATTGCCCGTGATAAGGGGGTGGAGTCTGTCCGATGACCAACACTCTTTTCATTAGTGCATAAAGGCTTGCTAAGGATTTCGTATCAATTTCAATAATCTCGCATGAATAGGAGGTTTCATCAAGGACAGTATTGATGGTAACCCTTGGATATACTAATGTGTGGAAAAACCATGCGTCTTCATGATCGGAGCAATGATGAAACGATTCGCGGTAGTGGCTGTCTTGGCCTTGTCATTCGCATTCCCCGTCCCGTCCCTGGCGCAGATCACGGTGAATCCCGGAACTCGCGTAATGCAGTTTGGTTCGGAAGCGGGGGGCGCGCCCGGGCGCGCAGTGCGGCGCGTAGGAACCCGCGACCTGGACGCTATGTCTGTGACCGTTGTCAACCGCGATCCGTCCTTCTACCTGCAGGCCACCAACAGACGTGCCTACGGACCTTTCCCATATAAGGGTGGATCGGAACTGGATTTCGGGAGCGTATCCTATGTTGTGGTTGACGCGACGGACAGTTCTTTCAGTCTGAAACACGGGAGGAAAGGCACCACGGAGGGACCCTTCGAATTCAAAGAGAAGGCCGAGGTGAAACTCGGCAATGTAACCTTCGCACTTCGTAAGGCACCGGCGATGATTGTAGGGCGTCTCGACTGCGCGTCATTGCAACCCCGGCGGGCGAAGATTGCCCTTGTGGCTTTAGACGAACGAGCTCTTCTTGCAGTCTCTCACCTCAAGGTTGCATTTCTCACGGCCCGTCAGCGCTACCACATGGCGATTCAGCCCGTAGAGCTCAATGCCCCTACAATTCGCGGACCAACTGGTTACAACTATGACCCGTACGTTAACAGAAGCGACCGCGATAAAGAACGCAGTCTCTGGACGGCACAGCAACGGGCCAAGAAGTCTTTTCTGACGTTCATGCAGCAATATCGGTTGAAATCCATCGACTGCACTACACCTGACAATTTCAGGTTCGAAAAACTGCCGGCCGGCAAGTACCTGGTTCTCTGCACCGGTGATGTAAAGGCCGGGGAGGGGCGTAAAGCAACCAAGGAACCCCTATTCTGGTTAGGCTACGTTGAACTCGGGGCCGAGGCGTCTGTCCGGCTGGGTTTTACCGGAGATAACGGGTATGGCTGGCTCGATCTCTTTGGCGATTAGAGCGTATTTTCGGATGGTTCAAATGCTCTCTCTCCGCCGGTTTTGACAAACACGGCGCAAGAGGCTATGTTTTCGGCCTGTCATTCCGGATCTCTCAATACAGGGATGGCTGAAAGGAGATAATAGTGGCATCGGCAACAAAGACGGCAATAAGTCCTACCAGGCAGGAAGATTATCCTGAATGGTATCAGCAGGTAATTCGTGCAGCAGAACTCGCAGAGACAAGTCCTGTCCGTGGATGCATGGTAATCAGGCCCTGGGGTTACTCGCTCTGGGAAAACATGCGCGATGGTCTCGACGTGATGTTCAAGGAGACCGGGCATGTCAACGCCTACTTCCCGCTGTTCATACCTCTTAGCTTCCTTGAAAAAGAGGCCGAGCACGTTGAAGGTTTTGCAAAGGAATGTGCGGTTGTAACGCATCACCGGCTCGAGACGAATGACGAAGGCGGACTGGTTCCCGCGGGCAAACTGGAAGAACCGCTGATAGTCCGGCCGACTTCCGAGACAATCATAGGCGCCTCATACGCGAAGTGGGTTCAGAGCTACAGGGACCTCCCGATACTTATAAACCAATGGGCCAATGTTGTTCGATGGGAGATGCGCACCAGGCTTTTTCTGAGGACGGCGGAGTTCCTCTGGCAGGAAGGGCACACTGCGCATGAGACGAAGGACGAAGCCTGGGAAGAGACTCTGACGATCCTGGATATATATAAGCAGTTTGCTGAAGAGTACATGGCCATCCCCGTACTGACAGGCGAGAAGACTGCCGGCGAACGTTTTCCGGGGGCGGTCAACACGTTGTGCATCGAGGCAATGATGCAGGATAGGAAGGCCCTGCAGGCAGGTACCAGCCATTTTCTCGGTCAGAATTTCTCCCAGGCATCCGGCATAGTTTTCCAGACACGTGAAGGACAGCAGGAACATGCCTGGACGACCTCGTGGGGCGTATCGACGCGTCTGATTGGCGGACTTATCATGGTGCATGGCGACGATAACGGCATGGTCATGCCGCCGCGGCTGGCGCCCAGCCATGTAGTGGTTCTGCCGATTTATCGCAACGCCGACGAAGAAGCCGGGGTGCTGGAATACTGCAACGAGCTTGCAGGTGAACTGCGCGAACAGGTTTACCACGGCAGAAGACTGGTTGTGGAAGTCGATACGCGGGATATGAATGCCGGTGAGAAGGGCTGGAGCTGGGTTAAGAGAGGTATACCAATCACGGCCGAAGTGGGGCCGCGCGACATGGCGTCGAATTCGGTGTTCGTTGGCCGGCGCGATAAGACACGCAAGGAACGTTACGCGGCCCCAAAGGCCGAGTTCATCGCCGGTGTCACCGGTGTTCTGGATGAGATCCAGGACGGCCTTTTTGAGCGGGCCAAGGCTTTCATGGACGATAACACGGCCACCATCGACGACTGGGATTCTTTCGAGCAGTTCTTCACGCCGGAGAATCCGGATAAACCCGAAGCGCATGGCGGGTTTGCCATGTCGCACTGGTGCGACTCGGTAGACTGCGAACAGCAGATAAACGATGCCTTGAGCGTAACGATTCGCTGCATCCCTCTGGACAGGGCTGACGGTGAGGAAGGTTCCTGTGTGGTCTGCGGAAAACCAAGCCCGGGCCGCGTCGTGTTTGCCAAGTCGTATTAATGGTATGGCGGTCTCGCCCTCCGGGCTTTCGTGCGGCGACAGCCCTTAGCCCCGAGTCAGCAGGGTCCCCGGGAAGAAACTGTCATCCTGAGCGAAGCAGAGCGTAGTCGAAGGATCTCGGCTGTTCAGCGAGACATGAGATCCCTCGACAAGCTCGGGATGACATAAACCTGGTCGGCCGTCGAAGGTTCGGCGAGGTCGGTGAGATGACGTCACCGCCCCTGATATTCGAGAACAGGATTGTGAACTGTTGCCGCCGAATCGTTCCGGCTCAGAACGAACACATGCCTGTGGATTCGCGGAGACGGTAAATGACCTTCTTGAGAGAAAGACGTGACCCTGTCAGTGCGGCGTCTTCGTAGGGAAGGGTGCGTAGTATTTTCCCTTCGTTTCTCCACGCGTTGTCGAAGTAGGTGTTGAAGCGCTTGGTTATCTCCGGGACATTCTGGAGGTAGATGTTTGCCTCCATGTTGAAGTCGCCGATGTTGCGCCTTGTCCAGTTGGCGGAACCGCAGGTGAATTGGTGTTTGGCGGCATCCGGGTTCGTGATGCTCATTGCCTTGGTGTGGAACTGTTCTCCGTGAGTGTCCGCCCATTTTACATCGATAAACACATTTTCTTCGGCAGCGAAAGACATCAGTTCACCGGCAACCGGACGGTTCGGAATGCCGTCTTTATCCCGCCCGAAAGCATCTCTGTTCATATCAAGGATGAGCTGCACACGTGCACCTCCGACAGCGGCATCCTTGACTGCCTGGATCACAGCCCGGTCGGAGATATAGAACATGGCGATTCTCACATGATCGCCCCTCGTTGTCCCGTTGAGCAGCTCTATGACCCGCTCGCGTATCGCTCCCTCGGTGATCCATTCCGCCATGGCCTGACCACCTTCGGGCGCCTCTACCGGGCGGGGAGAAGGTAGTGCGTTACGGATACTCCTGAGCACCTTTCCCCAATCGTCGGGACCCGCCTCAAGAACGTGTCCGCTTGCGCCGCCTGACCATTCGATAGCCAAGAGTTCCTCCCTTGCCACCCGCCAGGCGATGTCTCCATCCAGGCGAACACCCATGTTGGAATGCGCGGAACTGCTGTCCGACGGGTTGAGGCTGGAGACTACCATGCGCCAGCCATCAAATGCTGAGTCCGCAACAATCAGTTTACGATGATTTGCCTTGAAAAAGAACAGGTTGCCAAGCTGAAGCGCCGACACATGGGGTCCCCCGTGAAAAAACGGATGGGTGAAACTTTTCTTTTTGAGATGCTTCTGGAACCAGGGCTCCCGGCTTATGGGTTTACCATACACCCTGGCCGGGCCGGCGTAGAGCGTGTTTGGATCACGCAGTAGGTCCAGGTCGGTGAAGACAACCGGAATGCCAGCTTTCGCCATCCGGGAAAAGACCGCCCCTTCTTCCGATCCGTAAAGCCTGTTGAGAGGATCCGTCATGACTATGATCGCAATCTCGGGATCATTCTCCTTCTTGTCTATGAGCGCATCCGCGAGTTCCGAGGAAAGGCTGCGGTGTTCCTCGCGCTGCATGCCCTGCCATGAGTTCCACAGGAAAAAATCGAGAAGAATAGCAGAATCGGCCTCCTCTATGAGCGTGAGTATCTCGTCGAATATCTCCTGATGCATGGTCCGTTCGCCGGTTGAATCGTCGCGCGCTGTTGAGTCGATCAGCAGTTTTGTATTGTCTGCATCGATCGGGATGAGGGAAGTGCGAATGTGGGTGCCGGTGGGCAACGGTGGTTTATAGACGATGAGGTACGGAAATATGATCAGTGCGGCCAGGGCCGCAAAGGCGCAGATGCGTAACGTCTTGGCGGCGCGTCTCTGCCTTGTTAGTTTGGCCTTTATCTCTTTGAGAGTTTTCTTCTTCCTTGCCATATCAGCTCACCACTCCTTTTCGCACTATAGACGAGTAATCTACCATTCGAGAAGGCCTATGCTGAGATTTTGTGAATGGTCGGGTAGGCGGGCAAATTCCTTTGTGAAGCAGGGGTGATTCCGGAGTAGGACCGGTGGCCGTGCGCTATTGCAATTGGGATACTTCCTCTTCGAGGCGGGCTAGCTTCTCTTTGATCCGGTTGATCTCTTCGATCTTCTTTGCTCTGAGTTTCTCTTTTCTTTCTCTATCCGGCTCCGTGTCGAACTGTATGAACGGCCGGAGCAGGGACAGGGCGAATTTCGCCCCGGGATCATCGTTGTTGGTAATTTCATCTGGCGGTACAATGACCCGGACACTGTGTTCGCCAAATAGCTCTCCAAGACTGAGGAGAAGTTCCGAAGTTGTGCCCAGTCTCTCAATTCGGTGCACTATCACACGTGTCACGACTCCGTTAACGAGCGTATCAATCAAGGCGGAGAGGGCAGGCCTGCAAGCGTCATCGTCATCGCCCGACCAGCAAGTGGGCGGGCTGGAACCCTCGTGATCCAGATCCGTGAAGACATGGCGGCTTTCCACGAGTAGATTATGTTTTCTTGCCAGCTCGCGGCTGTATTCAATCTGGCGATCAATACTCGTGCGGTTGTGACTCTTGTCCTTGCGGCAAGTTCTTGCGTATATGCATGCTCTCAAGCCATTTCTCCCTGGTGTCCGTCCAGTGGGGGTAGACAATAGCAATTTCTATACGCAAAAGAAAGTGCATGCTAATCGATAAACCACTACACTGCAGCGTTGGTTGATTTGGGTAAACTTGGGGATTCCGGTCGGTGCCGGGCCCTGTTGAAACAGGTGGCTGATATGGGGAACGAAGAAACTGATGCACCATCGGCGAAGAAGACGGGAATCGTATACGATCCGGTTTATAAGAAGCACCTGACAAGACCGGGACATCCCGAGTGTCCGGAAAGGTGTGACGCCGTGCTGGCCGGGATTGGCAGGTCAGTGCCGGAGAACCGGCTCGAGCATTTGAAGGCGAGAGCGGCGACCGTTGAGGAACTGCTATTGTGCCACACCGCGGAGTACGTGGAATCTGCCAAGGCCGACATAGAGGCAGGAGCTGTCTCGCTCAGGACGGGTGATACGGACGTCAGCGAAAGATCTTACGATGCGGCGTTGTTCGCTGCGGGTGGGGTGATGGCTGCCGCGGATGCCGTTGTGTCGGGCCGTGTTTCAAACGCTTTTTGCGTAGTGCGCCCGCCCGGACACCACGCGACCAGGGACCGCGGTATGGGTTTCTGTATATTCAACAACATTGCGGTGGCGGCGCGCTATCTTCAGAAACAACACGGGATCGGCAACGTGCTGATAGTTGACTGGGATGTTCATCACGGCAATGGTACCCAGGACATCTTCTACGACGAACCCAGGGTATTCTACTTCAGCACGCACCAGTGGCCGTTTTATCCCGGTACCGGCACTGTCAGCGAGACGGGAGAGGGGAAGGGGAAGGGATCTACTCTTAACTGCCCATTGCCGTCGGGTTCCGGACGGAAAGAGGTCGTTGGTGCTTTCAAGCAGAAACTGCTGCCGGCCATGAAGGTGTTTAAGCCCGACTTCGTGCTGATTTCCGCGGGTTTTGACGCCAGGCATGAAGACCTGATCGGCAACATGGTTCTTAGTGACGGGGATTTCGGCGAACTTACGGAAATTCTGCTCCAACTGGCTTCAGAATACTCCGGTGGCAGGGTTGTTTCCGTGCTTGAAGGTGGCTACCGGCTGTCAGGTCTGGCCTCCTCCGCCGCTGCTCATGTCAAGGCGTTGGCGGGTTCAGCAGGGCAAACGTGAGGTCGTTCTCGCGGCGAATTGTGTCTTCTGCGCCATGATAAAGGCTTATCGGGTTGAATAAACGACACTGGATTAACGTCAGAACTATAGAGAGCCTCAGTGAAAGACTTGCTCCATCGCGCCAAGGCTGGTGATTTAGATGCGTTTGCGGAGCTTTTTGAGCCTTTGCGGCGCAAGATATACGCCGTGGCTTGCCGCCTGACCGGGCCTGATGAAGCGGATGATGTGGTAATGGACACCTTTCTAAAGGCCTGGGAGGTGCTCCCCGGTTTTCGGGGTGGGTCGTCATTGAGCACATGGTTATGTAAGATTGCGCGCAACAAGGCACTGGATGCTCTCCGGAAGCGTTCGACTCGGAATCGCCATTTTGTTCCGGACAATGACGTGAAAAGTGAGATGGCTTTCCAGGTGGACCTGCGGCAGACGGCGCCGGACAGGGAGGTCCTTCGGAAAGAGAACCGCCGGGAAGTGATGCAGGCGGTGATGCAGTTGCCGGAAGCGCACCGCACAGCATTGCTGTTGAGATACGTGGATGGTCTCAGCTATCTTGAGATAGCCGCGACAACTGATGTGGCGATCGGAACGGTCATGTCGCGCCTGTTTCACGGCAAACGAAAGCTGCGGGTGCTTATGAGCAAGGGTCAGGAAGACCGGCAGGATGGGCCGGGAGAAGAGGTACAGTGAAAGAACTGCGATCCAGTTTCGAGTCACGGCCTGCGCAAGCGGCAGGCGATTTCTGGGAAGAGTTCAAGTCACGTGCAGATGGCGTGAGCCGTGTTGAGGCGTCGCACGGATACAACCCGGGACTTCGATGGGCTGCAGCTGTTGCGGCGGTGATACTGGTGGTGGCGGGTTACACGGGGCTCTACAGGCCGGGTGCGGCGACGGCTGAAAGAATAGAGATCAAGTCGCTGGACATAGTGGTGGAGCACACGTCGGTTTTCCTGCTTGAAGACGAACAGGATAGTGGCACTATTCTCTGGGTGGGCGGAATTGAGACCGAAGATACAAGCGAGATTCAACAATGAAGTTCATCGCAATATCCGCGGGGGTGCTTCTCCTGCTGGCAACACAGGTTGAGGCCAGACCGCGCCAGGGAGGACTTAACATACGCCTCGTGGAGGCCTACAACGAGGGTTCGGCTTCCAGCCAGGGCGCCGCGCTGAGAGATATCGAGTCAATGCTGCGGCGGAACCTGCCCTATCGTAATTTCAGACTCGTAAGCTCCGGTTCTCTGTCTGTCCCTGCAAACGGCATGGTCAAGCTGGACAGAGACGTGACGGTGCGCTGTTCCGGGACGCTCAACAACATGAGCGTTGTCCTTGAACGGAAGCGTAAAATGGCTCTCCAGACCCGCGTCCGGCTAAGCCCCGGGAGACCATTCATAGTTGGCGGCTTCCCCAGTGAGAGGGGCAAACTGCTCGTCGTGCTCGTGGTGAGATAGCAAGAGGGGACTGGGATCAACGTCCAACGCCCAACGCCCAAGTTGAGATTGATCAATTCCTCGTTGTCTGGTCCCAACTTGGATGTTGGGCGTTGGACGTTGGGCGTTGGGCGTTCAATCCCTTCCCACCCCATCCCTTTTTGCAAATTGCCCGCATTCCCCCTATACTGCTCTTCCATGAAAACGCACCGACGGATTGCTGTGCTTCTTTTGCTTGTCCTTCTGGGTTCCGGTTCATTTGCCGTTGAGGCCGGGGAGGAGTCTATTCGTACCTGGACGTCGAGAAAGGGTACCGAGATTGAGGCGCGTTTTTTGCGGCAGACGGGAAACATGATCGTCCTGGAGACCAAAGAAGGGAAGAAAACAAATATATCCCTCTCTTTCCTTGGCCAGGCGGATCGTGACTATGTTGCGGAGCTGACCCGAGAGAATCGTAAAGCAAAGATAAAGAAGTACGAAGAGCGCGTGGCCAACATGCGCCGTGGCAACAGGAACAGCAACAAGAAGAATGGCCCCCCTGCACCAGTCCGGGCCGATTATCTTTCGAAGCTGGAACGTGAGGTCATCGACGAGATGAACCTTGCCCGAACCGACCCCCGGGGCTACGCGCGTCACATCGAGAAGCTGCGCGACTACCACGTTGGTGACGGCGTGTTCGAATTTAACAGCGGCCGTTTCGCTTCGAAGGAAGGGCTCGCCGCTGTCGAAGAAGCAATTGAGTTTCTGAAAGAAGCAGAATCGGTCGGACAGCTTTCTCCTTCGAAAGGACTTTCCCTGGCGGCCAAGTCGCACGTTGACGATATTGGGCCTGCCGGTGTCTTGACGCACACCGGCACCGATGGCAGCACCATGAAGGCCCGCATCGAGAAGCAAGGCAGTTGGCAGAACACCATTGGTGAGAACATGGCATTTGGTCTGAATTCCGGTCGCGATATTGTTGTGCAGCTTATCGTAGACGACGGCGTTCCGGATCGGGGCCACAGGGGAAATATCTTCAAGGCCAAGTACCGGGTGGCTGGGGTGTCGATAGGGAACCACAAGATCTTCAACACCTGTTGCGTCATCGACTACGCCGGTGGATTCTCGGATTAGAGTATTCAGACGCAGATTCCGTCAACGAGCCTTTTCCGTAGTGAATATGATCAAGGATGGCGGGGTGAATCGGAGGTGTGTTCTTTCGTTTACCCCATGTTGGGTGCGTGAGTGTGGGGGTATGAGAGTGCGTGAGTGTCTGAGTGTTTGAGACCTCCCTCGTCAAAAACGAGTGCGGAAGCCTGTAGCGGAAGTCGCAAAGACTTCCGATCCCTGCGAAGATCGGAACTTCTGGCTCTTCGACGGAGCTCAGAGTCTGCGACAAGTTCCGCTCTTGTGAGACTCCCTTCTCAAAAGACGCCACAGCGCTTATGTTGAGTAGATACCGTAAGTCTCTGGGGATGAAGAGACAGGGCTAAGAACTACTTAACATAACTCCCGAAAGCTCGCCCCGTCTCGATGAGGAGAGATTGAACCACCCGCGCTCCCGCGCTGGAGTTCCCGAGGACACGGAGGTTAGAGTGGAGGAGGGGACTCTGCTTCCGGAGAAGTTGCATGAATCTGGCGGAATGCTCCCCTGACCCCCGGCATTCCTTAATCCAGATTCATGCAACGTTTGCCATGGGGAGAAAGATGAGAGAAATGCTCCTTCCAGTAGTTCGGCACTCCAAAGCTGATCATTCCAACGTGGTCGTTGTTGAGCGTTGCCCACCTCCCTCTCCTGAGGCAAACGCGCGCTGAATTCGATGATCGTTTCGTAGACGTTGTGCGAAATGCTGCAAACGTATTGTCCCAGTAAAACGATCGTTGAATTCAGCGCGCTCTCCATAAGCTGAGTCTCCTCCTCCACTCTAACCTCCGTGTCCTCGGGAGCTCCAGCGCGGGAGCGCGGGTGGTTACGTTCTCCAGTTCTAATCCCCAACTCCACATAACAGCGGTAAATCCTCGTCAACAGCTTCCTGTGGACATCAGGTGATCTGGTGTTATAATGCGCGCCAACGGTGGACGAGTGGGAGGCCTGCCATGGCGGATTATGATAGCGGGGCAACGGGTGGTGTACAGGTATGCGCACGCATATTCGGTAGTGCCATTCCCATGCAGATCTGTCTGCATGAAATCAAGCGCCAGATAGGAAAGACCGACGGTCTGTCATGCCTGGATGTTGGTTTTGACAACGGTATGATGATTCGTCAGCTTCGTAAATGGGGCGGCAAATGGCACAGTCTCGTCAGCTCGCCTGGTATTGCCGGGACGGTGAATGCTCTCGTCGAGGACAACGTTGGTGTCATGACCGACTCCGTTCTCCCTTTCGAGGACAAGGTTTTTGACGTATTGGTCGTCAGGGAAGTGATGGAACGAACTGTCGACGATACCGCATTTATACAGGAATGCCACCGTGTCATGAAACCTGATGGCCGCCTCATCCTGTCGGTCCGGCACAAGAAGATGTTCACCCTTATGAACTTGGTGAGGCGAATTGCGCGGGTCAGGGCAGAGGATCTGCAGTGGGCGAGATCCGGGTACTCGGAGAAGGTTCTCTTTAACGTTCTCAAGACAGGTTTCGACGTTACCGGTGTCCGTTCTTACACCAGGTTCCTGGTCGAGCTGACAGACACATTCGTGCGGTCATCGTCGAAGAATCTGACTCCGAGCCGCGATGGCGAGCGCCTGCTGCGGATTTACGCGATGGCCCGTCCTTTCTACAGCTTGGCTTACCAACTCGATATGCTGTTCTTCATGACCCGGGGATATCACATGGTGGTATTGGGCAAACGCCGCGCCTGGCGTGCAAGGCAGGCCCCAATACTCCATGACGGACGCACGATTGGCGAGGCCGTTCTCAGCCGGGCAAATTCCTGAGCCCTGAGCCATTGCCGCTGCGGTTATGATCAATGCTGACAGCGTGAATCAGACGCGTGTTTCTTGTGTGCCCCAGCGAATTGTATGTGGGTACGTGAGTATGTGAGTATGTGAGGTGGGAGAACGAAAAATCGTCCCCATCGGTTTTGTTGGCTTTCCTGACCCACGCACTCACATACTCACACACCCTTTTAGGGCGCTTGACATTCGGGGGTAAGATGGTACGGTTACCTGCTTTTTCTGCAGAAAAACCTTTTGAGAAGGATGAAAACTGATGAAGCAGTTGTATCAACCGTCAAATAAGAAGCGCAAGCGCAAGATAGGCTTCAGGGCTCGCATGTCCACTTCCGGCGGCAGGGCAGTGATCGCCCGCCGAAGGCGAAAAGGGCGTGTCAAACTCAGCGCTTAAGGGGCCGTGTGTGCTTCACTGGAAAGGATCGGGGCGTTATGACGCCAAGGTCTGATAGGGACGGTGATGGGACGGTGAAATTCCGATTTCCCAAGAGCCATCGCATCTCCGAATCGAAGAGTTTTCGGGACACGTTTCGTCAAGGACGCCGCTACCACGGCAGATTGACGATTCTGTGGATACGGCGGACCGATGGTCCATGTTCACGTCTCGGGGCGGTTGCTGCGAAGCGCAACTTCAGGCGGGCTGTTGACCGGGGGCGGGCCAAAAGACTTATCAGGGAAGCCTACCGCTTGGAGTCCCACCGTTTACGTGAAACGTACGACGTAGTGCTTATCGCTAAACGGTCAATACTTCAGGCCGACAGCAAAGAGGTTCAGAAGGAACTGGTTTCGCTCATGAAATCGGCGGGGGTAACCGAAGGAAAGCGATGATGAAATGGCTTCTGATTCTCTTGATCCGAGCCTACAAGGTTGTGCTTTCTCCCCTCTTGGGCGATTGCTGCAGGTTTCATCCTTCCTGTTCATCCTACTGTATTGAAGCAATAGAAAAGCATGGGTGTTTACGTGGTCTTTGGTATGGTCTCAAGCGGCTTTCAAAGTGCCACCCGTTTCATGCCGGAGGCGTAGATCCGGTGCCGGAGCCACGAACGGAGTTTTCTGTGGAATAACGTTATGAATTCATTTGAAAAAACTATTGTCGTGTTACTCTTCGTGATGCTGATTGCATGGGGGTTCTATCAAAGGATGTTTGCGCCGCCGGCACCTCCGCCGGGGCAGGGCGAAGAGATTGGTGAAGTCCAGCCGGGGTCGTCCACGAATGCCGCCGGGCAGGTGTCCGTTGTCGCTACGGGGGGTGTCGGGGTTGCCGAGATCAAGCAGGGGAATGCAGTTGTCGAGTCTAACGCTGTGGAAACCGTGGCTTCTGCCAGTCCGGTGTTGCCGGAGAAACTGGTAACACTCACCAACAGCCAGGTGACCGTGACTCTTTCTTCCTGGGGCGGCGGAATCAAAGAGGTCGAACTCAAGGAGTACAGGGAATCGGTCGAAACCGACAGTCCTCCCGTGATCCTGGATTTCCATGACAAGCCTGCTTTCTCTCTGGTCGGCATAGCCGGAATGGACAAGCGCAGCAGTTTTGAAGTTACCGTGGACGGGAGTGGAACGAATGCCACAGTTACTGCGGTTGCGTCCGACGGCCTGCAATTGATAAGGCGGCTGACACTTCATCCCGGCTACGTCCTCAAGGTTTCCGATACTTTCACGGGCCCGGAAGGAATGAAAACGTTGCCGCGGTATGGCATGAACCTCGGCCCCATGCGCAGGATAAAGAGCAAGGCGCGTACCCGTGGGATATCGTACCTGGGATTGGACACCCTTGCCGATCAGGCGGGAAGCGAAGTTGTTCACTGGGGCAAGAAAGAAGTGCCAGCGTTGTTCGGGTATAAACGTTCGTTCTTGTCCTGCGCAAAGCAGGACACATCCAGCATGCCGGAAGATGTTTCCAAGAACATCGAGATGCCGATTGCATGGGGCGCGGCAAAAAACAAGTTCTTCGCGCAGATCCTGGCCCCGGAAGGCGGCGCCGTGGACTGCGAGTTGTACGCCGAGAGAAGTACGAACGCTACCAGCGCGCTCACGATGACCTCGGTTTCATCCACGCTGTTCTTTCCCGGTCGCGAAGTCTCTTCCGGGGAGTCATATACCCGCGAGATGAGTTACTACGTGGGGCCGAAGAAGCAATCTCTCCTGAAAGACCTTGGCAACCGCCAGGCCGATGTCATGCAATTTGGATGGTGGGCCTGGTTCAGGTGGGTATGCACCGTTCTCATTACGACTCTGAACGCGATTTACGGCGTGCTGCCCAACTACGGTGTGGCAATAATAATCCTGACAATCCTCGTCAAGATCCTCTTCTGGCCGTTGACGCACAAGAGCACGGAAAGCTCAAAGAAGATGCAGAAGCTTCAGCCCCTTATTGCGGAGCTCAAGGAGAAGCACAAGGACCAGCCTCAGAAGATGCAACAGGCCCAGATGGCTCTCTACAAAGAGCACGGGGTCAATCCGCTTGCAAGCTGCCTGCCGATGCTGGTGCAGTTGCCGATATTTATTGCACTGTTTACCGTTTTGCGTAGTTCGATCGAACTGAGATTTGCCAACTTCCTGTGGATAGCCGACCTGAGTGAACCGGAAGGACTCTTGGCGGGCATGATCCCGATCATCGGGTCCCTGAATATCCTGCCGATTGTTATGACGGCGACGATGATAATGCAGCAGCAGTTGACGCCTACGACCGGCGATCCCCAGCAGAAGAAAATGATGATGATGATGCCGGCGATGATGCTGTTGTTCTTCTACAATATGGCATCCGCGCTTGTTCTCTACTGGTCTGTCAGCCAGTGCCTGTCGATTGTCCAGTTGCTGATGCAGCGGCGGAAGAGCAAGCAGGAAGCCGGGGGTTGACGGGGTAGGGCTCCCTTCCTGTTATGTGGGCGGCCCATCCCCATGGGCCGCTATTGGGAGCGGGCCAGCGGGGTGGCCCGCCCACAACAGAGTTGCGGATGCCTTGCAGCTTGAACTGCCTGGTTACTCCGGACGGAAATCCCTGGTCAGCAGTGCCTCAACTGCATCCTGGGGAGGTTTGCCTTCGTGCAGAAGCGAGTAAACCTGTTCGGTTATGGGTATCTCGACGCCCTTTTCGCGTGCCAGTTCCCGTGCTGCGGCGCAGTTCCATACTCCTTCGGCAGCCTGTTTCATTCCGCCAAGTATTTCGTCGATCGTCTCACCCCTGCCGAGTCGCTCTCCGACGGACCGGTTGCGACTGAGCCCGCTTGTGCAGGTCACGACCAGGTCTCCCATTCCGCTCAGACCCGCGAAAGTTGCCGGGCTGGCACCCATAGCAACTCCGAGACGCGTCATCTCCGTCAGGCCCCTGGTGATCAGGGCGGCTCTCGTATTGTCGCCGAATCCGATTCCGTCACTTACGCCCACGGCAATGGCGATGACATTCTTCAGTGCTCCTCCGAGCTGAACGCCGGTGACGTCCGCGCTCGTGTAGACGCGAAATCTGGGGCCGGCAAGAACCGACTGCAGAAAGGTCGCCTGTTCCTGGTCGGCGGTTCCCAGCACAACAGCGGTAGGGATTCTCCGGGCTACTTCTTCCGCGTGGCTGGGTCCCGAGAGGGCAGCAACAGGTCCGTTTTCCAAGAGGTCTTCGGCTAATTCTGTCATCGTTCGGTGGGTATCCCTGTCCAGGCCCTTGGCAACACTGATGAACCGGCACCTTTCTGGAAAGGCGCCCTTGAACGAGGCAACCACGTCGCTGAAGTAGCGGGTCGGCGTGGCCAGGATAGCCACTTCTGAATCGTTGGCGGCTTCTTCCCTTTTCCATGTCCACGAGATTTCTCCCGGTATCGGCACTCCGGGCAGGTAAAGATCGTTTTCACGTGTTTCGCTCACCTTCTCGGCATAATCCTGGAACGGACCCCAGACGGTTACCGAATGGCCGTTCTCGTTCAGGACAAGGGCTAACGCGGTACCCCACCCGCCATCACCCACAACTGTGACTCTTTTCTTCATATCAACCGGTTTTCGTTTTCTTTCCAAACGTGATCTTGCTCTCGGTTCCATCTATAAGGCGCTTGATGTTTGTGTGGTGCCGGATGACGGCAGCCATGCCCAGGACTGTAAGCATGATGGGAATCAGTAGAGACTCGGACCTGTAGAAGCACCATGCTGATGCGGGTACGGCAAGGGCTGCCAGAATAGAGGCGACTGAGACATACCTGGTCAGCACGAAGGCAGCAACCCACACACAAACACCCACACCCAGCGCGGCGGGGGCAATGCCGAGCAGCGCCCCGGCGGTGGTCGCTATGCCCTTGCCGCCCTTGAACCGCAGGTAAACCGGCCAGTTGTGCCCGGCCACGGCCAGGCAGGCGAAGACGACAGGAGCGGCGTTACCAGCCTCGCAGCCGGTTGCCCTGGAAAGAAATGCGGGAAAAAGTGCGGCTGGGATGTAGCCTTTCAATGCGTCAAGAAGCAGCGTAAGAATGCCCCAGCCCTTGCCGACAGTCCGGAAAACGTTGGTTGCCCCAATATTTCCGCTGCCGACGGAACGAATGTCCACACCCCGGGCACGGGCAACGAGAAACCCGAAAGGCACCGCCCCGAAAAGGTACGAGAGAACTGCAAGAAGTAAATACATCATATTAGACGCCATCCGAAAAGGGCCCTGGAGCCCGGCGGGCCTCCGTCGGCCGCGCGATGCCAGTGCATTTGCATGCGACAGTGAGAACTTCGTTCAATTCTGTCATGTTCATGCACATCCCTTGCTCTAAGCGGCGGAGGCCCGCCGCACTCCAGTGAGAGTCTTCAAATGTTTCAGTGCGTCACCCCTTTTCGGGTAGGCCCTACCTAATGCGATCTAACGGCCATCTGCCTTGCCAATGCCTCAAGCGGCATGGTGTTTCCGCGCAGACGCGCCAACGCGTCATGGGCCTCCTGTGTCATTTCCTCGGCCCTGCGTTTAGCACCATCAACTCCGAATATGCGCAGGCAGGACCGTTCATCACCGCCTTCTTCGCCGCCATCAAGTATGTCGTCGACGAGCTGGAACACCATTCCAATCCTGGTGGCGAATTCCGTGAGGTCTGACAAGTCGCTGGTGCTCGCCCCCGCAACCATTGCCCCCATCCTGACGGCAGCCCGGAACAGCTCGGCGGTCTTGTGCCTGTGAATGAATTCTATTTTCTCAGGAGTCAGATCTTCAGGAGCGCACGCCATGTCTTCGACCTGGCCACCAACAACCCCCCGGCTTCCGGCAGCGGTTGCCAGTTCATCCAGCAATTGTCTCACTTCGTAAGGCTGAGCCGGAGAAGCTCCCGCAATGACTCCGAAGGCGAGCGCCTGGAGGGCATCACCGGCCAGGACGGCGTTGGCTTCGCCGAATACGATGTGATTGGTCGGTTTTCCACGGCGGGTGTCGTCGTCATCCATGCAAGGGAGGTCATCGTGGATCAGGGTGTAGCTATGGAGCAGTTCAATGGCCACGGCTGGTTCTATCGCACCTTGGCATTCGGGATCAATGGCTTCCGCCGCGGCCAGGCAGAGAATGGGCCGCAATCGTTTTCCGCCCGAGAAAACGCTGTATCTCATGGCTTCATGGAGTCCTGTGGGTGATATGCTTTCAGCGGGTAACGCGTCGTTGAGAGCCCTGTCGACCAGTTGCCTCTTTTGCTGCATGTATGTTTTGAGATCGAACATCATGACTAGATTAGATTCTTTCAGACTCAGCACAAGCCCAAATGCGCTGTTTGACAAAGCAAGGCGCCTGCATGTACAGTAATGGGCTGAGCTGTTCTTCTCTCGATCCTGTGCCACGGAAGAATGCTGGTTGTGGAACTCTAAGCGGGAAGAGAGGCGAGGAGGAAGTATATTGCCAACATACGAATATGAATGTCAGTCATGTGAGATAGTTTTCGAACGTTTTCAGAGCATGAGCGCTGCACCGATCCGAAAATGCCCGGAATGCGGGGCAAAGGTTAAGCGTCTCATAGGCGCAGGTGCCGGGATACTGTTCAAGGGTAGCGGGTTCTACCAGACGGATTACCGTAGCGCCAGCTACAAGACTGATGCGAACAAAGATAAGCAGAGCAAGGCGGCAAAGGATACCGGGACGAAGTCAGAGACCTCTTCGTCGAAGAAGTCCGAATCGAAATCCGCGGCGACTGCTGAGAAATAGGGCCAAAATAGGGAGGCTTGAACCACAATGCTTATCTGCAAGAAGTGTGGCTCCGATAATCCGCTGGGACGCATTTTCTGCGGGTCTTGTGGAAGCAAACTCGACATGTCCGACATGACCAGCGATACGCTGGCGGACCGGCAGAGGGAGAGTTTCCTTTTAACCCATTACAAGAAGATGCTGCTGGTACTGCTTCTTCTTGTCCTGGCAACGGGCGGCCTCGCCCTTTGGCCCAGCACGGCAGTACTTGGAGAAGAAGGCACGTCGCTTGGTTCCAGCAAGGTGAAGCAGCACATGGGGTTGCTTCTGAACCTGGCCCCGGGCCAGGTCGTGACGCTCACCGTGAACGAAAAAGACATTAACGGTTACCTGAAACACACCAAGCTCCGGAAGAGCCGTTACGAATCATGTTCCACCAGGCTTGTATCGCGGGGGATGTCGGCACGACTTGTGCGACCGCTGGCTGAAGTCCCGCTCGGCAAGTTCAAGTTAAAGCTGAAGATCTCGTTTGATTTAAGGTGTGTGCCCGCCGGCGGACAGGTCGTGGTAACTGGTGCGTCCGTCGGGCATTTGCCCCTTTGGGGGCCAACGAAGACCTTGGCCCTGACGGAGTACCGAAAGCTGTTTGCTTCCGGGAAAGAGCAGGGGCTTCTAAAAGTCCTCACCGATATTCGTATTGAGGATGGGCAGGCTGAACTATCCGCGGGAGACTAATCTCGCGCTGCTGGCCCTTGAGTGACCGCCATGACGGGTCCAGTTCCATTCGAAGTGCAGAGATACAGGGAGCATTCTTCCTGTATTCGTGGTTTCTTTGCAAATGAAGTTTTCTGCCTCTCGCTGTCCCTGCTGGTTATGTCATCCAGTTTCGTTTTTGCCGGCCCTGAACGCTTGGAGTCTGAAACCCTTTCTCGCTTAACCCGTTACAAGATAGCGAAAAGCAAGACGGGCCGCTTTACAGCCATTGGGCCGCGAGCCTTAAACAACGCTGAGGCCTGTAGTTGGGCGGAACGCATTCTGACCGGGATGGAGCGCCAGCTCGGGGTCAAGAGCCTTCTAAGCGGTCCCGACCCAATGCGGATGCTTCTGCAGACGGAAATGACTGAACCCGGAGACGATGTCGCGCCGATTACTTTCGACGGGCCGGGGAAACGGTTTTTCATCCGGGACCTGTCGCTGATTGAAACGGCGAAGGGAGACGAGGCTCTCTGCAGGGCTCTCCTGGCGCTTTGCCTGCAGGAATCGGTGCGTACGCGCCGTACGGTGCCCCTTCGCGCGAAAGTGCGCTTTCCTGGTTGGCTGCCGCTGGGGCTTTCCCGCTACCTGAATGCCCGCACGCGTGCCGGGGACAGTCGGGCGGTGCTTGACAAATGGCAGCGTGGGAAACTGGATCTTCTTAAGGATGTTCTTTCCGTGGATCCGGCCCCGGGGGATTCCCTTGCAGCCGCCGCGCAAGGGATGGTGGTCTCCTGGATTGTATCCATGGACAATACGAAAGAGGTAATGGACTCGGCGTT
>JASLPY010000340.1 GCA_030744755.1 Kiritimatiellia bacterium
GAACACGTGCGACGGCCGCAATTTCACACATGGGATAGCTGTGATCGATCAGTTGTTAAGCAGCACCTTTATTCGCTCGACCATCCACCTATAAGGTGTAACCTGGTTTGTCTTCGCATAAAACTTGAAGGAATCCAGAGCAATATAGCAGTAGTAACAACGTAGGCGCTCATCCATGTTCGTGATCTTGAGTTCTCTTTCCCGATAGAATGAGCGAAATCGATCAGCGTAGTTCATTTGCTGTCCAAGATCTAGCCAGGCAACGTCGTAGAGGAAGTCCCCGAAGGTCGCGTTCGCCCAATCGATTACAGCCGTGATCTGTCCGTTTTCGGCCAAAACATTGTCATACCCATAGTCACCATGAACAAGGTAGCGAGCTTCAGGACAGTAGTGAATTAGCGAATCCATCTCGGCAAATATTGAGTTAAAGATATTTCGTTGGAGAAAAGAATCATCAAAGAGATAATGCCACTTGCCATAGAACCCACCCTCTGCTCCTTCTTCATCAGCAACCGAACGCAGGTAATCCGACCAACTAGCCCATCTGCCTCTACCTCTTTCATCAAAATTACCACTTCCCGTAGTGCCTTCAAGATCAGATTGATGAATCTCATTCAGAGTTTCGATGATATTTGGAATTAGTCTTTCATAGTCTTCACCGGTATAGTCTTTAAGGATTTTCCCTGGTGCTCGCCGTGTGAGAGCGTAAGTCCTGTCATCAAACTCATCGACACAAACGAATTCAGCGACTGGTACATCCTTCGATACTAATTGTGACGATACATATCGATCCTTATGAAGGGTATCCGACATACCAGCTCTTTCAAACCGGACCACATAAGCCTGTCCAGCAGCCTCTAAGAAATAGGTCTCAGATATCTGACCGGATTTAACGGGTTTAATCTTCGAAACCTGTGTGCCGATTTTTTTCTCTAACAGGGATTGGATTAGGTCAGTGTGGATCATTGAAGTTCTTTACAGTGGCCGTGACCTGCCCACATTAA
>JASLPY010000341.1 GCA_030744755.1 Kiritimatiellia bacterium
GGCGATAAGTAGTTCGGTGATTTCCTTTTGACCCGAATAAGCCGCAGAATGCAAAGGACTCCTATCCCTCCAATTTATCGCATTCACTTTCCCACCTTTGGCGATCAGCAGTTCGATGACTTCCTTGTGACCTTCACCAGCCGCAATATGCAAAGAAGTATCACCCCTGATATTTGCATTCACATCTGCACCAGAAGCCAAGTGCTGTTTGACGGCTTCTATGTTTCCGCTGAAGGCAGCAGAAATTAGCGCATCATCTGCTTCTGAATTACTTAACTCACCACACCCCACCAGAAGCACGGCTGCGATTGTTGTGAGTAGGAGGTGTTTCATTTAGCGTTCAGGTGGTGGAGCGGGTTGGTTTAGTTGCGAAATACTTCAGCGATCATTCCGATTCCTCCTCCAAGACCTACTAATATCGCCAAAAGCATATTACCACAAACTACGCCCATAAATGATTTTGGACTATCTTCTTTTCTGAAGGTTCGTTTGTGTTGCATGGAATATACTTCACCTTTTTTTATGGATTCAATTCCATTGAATAGGCCATAAATTCCTGCTGCTATAAAACATAATCCCAAGATTATTAATATTACGTTCAAGTGATGGAGGGAGTTGGTTTAGTTACCGGCTTTCAATTCTGCACCCGTCTTGCCGCCGTGTTTGCGGAGGAGGTCGGCTGTTTCGAGGTTGCGTTTGCTCTGGGTGGCCAAATCAAGCGGTGTTCGCCCACTCTCGCCCTTTGCATTCACATGCGCGCCATTGGAGATAAGCAGTTCGACGATTTCCTTGCGACCTTCAAAAGCCGCCTCATGCAACGCAGTCCATCCTTCATCACTCTTCGCATTTACATCCATGCCAGCGGTCAAGTGTTGTTTGACGGCTTCGATGTTTCCTTTAGCGATAGCTTGCCATATAGGAATGTCAGGTGCTTCTACTTTGGGCTTCGGTGGTTCTGCCTTTACAGCTTCGACAACGGGTTCAGCCGGTTTCCCTTCAGTTT
>JASLPY010000342.1 GCA_030744755.1 Kiritimatiellia bacterium
TTTGAAAATATCCCAGTAAGGTGGTACGATTTATAAGTTATCAGCCCGTTCCATGTGGAGCGGCGGGCTGCATTCGACCTGAGCCGGTCGAATCTGAAATGAGGTAGAAGCGTTTCTTTTTCTTTCGCGCGCTTCCTTTTCTGTACCAGGCCATCTCGGCCGAGTTCCTATCGACAATCTGGCTGCTGAGCATCAAGGCAGCGGTAACCGTTCGTCGTTATGACCGCGGGACCGGTCCGGTTCCCGCACAGACAAAGAGGAGCGGAGCCTATGGCATGAGCGCGTAGTTACCACGATCGATACGTATGAAGGATGCAGATGCAATTTCAATTATCAGAGGATCATGACCCGGGCGTTTCGCCCACCGAAAAAAGAAATGGAGCCAAACCATGAAAAACGCAACATTAGTACTGATGACAATCGTAACTGCCTGCTGTCTGATCGTCCCTCGGGATGCGTCGGCTGCCCTGGCTGCTGAGTCCGTCCGGGGCGTTTATGAACTGCCCGATCCGCTCCCCGCAACCATTGACACCGAAATCCTAAGCATGAGCCTTACCCCGAGGAGTTCCATATACATATTCGGCGGTAACAGCTTCCAGGTGGATTCGTTCTTCGACGTCTTTACGGAGTTGTCGGTCGCCGCGGATCCGCCGACGCAGACGTTTCAGGTCGACTCGTTCTTTGACGTCTTCACGGAACTCTCGATTGACCCTCCCGGTGCCCCTCCCGCCCCCGGAGCCCCCGGCACCTTCGATACCGAGATTGTCGCCCTGAGCTTGTCGGGTTCTGTGTCAATGGGTGTTACTCCCCGGCTCGCCGGTCCGGATCGGACTGGCTCGTGGGATTGACCTGCCCCCATTTTCTGTACCACTGTGAATGAGAGTCAGGTTACCGCTTTGTCCGTGTATTCCGGAGGGTGAGGCGTAGCCGAACCCGGAGGAATACACGGCTGCGTTTTCTTCCATCTCCGGCACCATGCC
>JASLPY010000343.1 GCA_030744755.1 Kiritimatiellia bacterium
TACCATTCCCTAACATGCAAGAAGGGTGGGGACGTGGGACTCCGGCACGACCACCTACGGGACTCAGCATTCCCATATTTCCGGCAGGCAGGATTACGGCCACAAAAGGAAACACCCGGACTAATTAGAGATTCGCAACAACGACCAGGGGACATATATGTGCCAATAGCAAGAAACGGCCAGGGCAAAGCATATGATTTCGCCATTACCAATGCACTGCAGAAAAACTTTGTAGACCATGCAGCAGCGGTGAGTGGGGGGGCAGCAGTGCAATACGCAGGCTTGAAACGAGATAAATACGCAACGGCCTTGTTGAACCAGGATGTCCCAATCGCGTTTCAGCCATTGGTAATGGATGCATTTGGGGCATGGGACCCAGACGCATTAATTTCGCTAAAACAGGTTGCGCGGGGGGGGAGTACATCACGCAATCAGCAGTACTCCGTTTACCTATCACGGATGATGGGGAAGTTCTCATTGGTGGTGATGAGAGGGAACGCACGGGCATTGCTAAGGCGAAGAGTGGATGCCGTGAGCTAAGGGGCGCGGGCGGGGGCGCGCACTGGAGGGCGGGCGGCCGAGGGGCACCGGGGAGGAAGGCGGAGGGGGAAGCGGCCTCATCGAAAGCGGGAAGGGGATGAAGGGAAGAACAGAGGACGGCGAGGACGACGAACGGCACCACGACGACGGCGACGACGGCGACGACGACGGGACAACGGCGGAGGAAAACAAACGAAGACGACGACGACGAAGAAGAAGAAGAAGAAGAAGAAGAAGAAGACGAAGAAGAAGAAGAAGAAGAAGAAGAAGGAGACGACGAAGAAGAAGACGAATCAGAAGAAGGAGAAGAAGAAGAAGAAGAAGACGACGACGACGACGAAGAAGAAGAAGAAGAAGAAGAAGAAGGAGAAGCCGAATAATGGGGTGTGCCAAATTCCTGGATACGGTGCGCAAACGGTGCTCAAACGGTGCGC
>JASLPY010000344.1:0-354 GCA_030744755.1 Kiritimatiellia bacterium
AGTTTTCGCGGAAAACCAGCTATCTACGAATTTGGTTGGCCTTTCACCCCTTACCACAAATCATCCAAAGACTTTTCAACGTCAACTGGTTCGGTCCTCCGGTTGGTGTTACCCAACTTTCAACCTGTTCATGGTAAGCTCATTCGTTTTCGGGTCTAATTCATACAACTAAACGCCCTATTAAGACTCGCTTTCGCTGCGCCTCCACCTAATCGGCTTAAGCTTGCAATATAAATTAAGTCACTGACCCATTATACAAAAGGTACGCCGTCACTCTAAAAAGAGCTTCGACTGTTTGTAGGCAATCGGTTTCAGGTTCTATTTCACTCCCCTAATAGGGGTTCTTTTCACCTT
>JASLPY010000344.1:364-973 GCA_030744755.1 Kiritimatiellia bacterium
GTCACTGTAGAGTACTTAGGCTTAGAGGGTGGTCCCCCATAATTCGAGCAGGATTTCACGTGTCCCGCTTTACTCAAGAACTTAGATTAGCATTACTTTTACGGGACTGTCACCCTCTGTGGTTAGTTTTTCCAAACTATTCAAATTGTCTAAACTAAGTTGCTGGCCTAGTCCGCTTTCGCTCGCCACTACTCACGGAGTCTCAATTGATTTCTTTTCCTCTGGTTACTTAGATGTTTCAGTTCTCCAGGTTCACCCTTTATACCTATGTATTCAGTATAAAGTAACACACGAAGTGTTGGGTTTCCCCATTCGGAAATTTTCGGATCAAAGCCTGCATACAGCTCCCCGAAACTTATCGCAGTATACCACGTCCTTCATCGTCTTTCAGTGCCAAGGCATCCGCCAATCGCCCTTAAACGCTTGATTTATGCACAGAAAAAATCTTTCTGTAATAAATTAAATTTTTGTTTTGATTGTTTTCAAAAAAAATATTCGAAAACAATCGGATATAGATATTGATAATAATAATATTTACAATTTAAAAAAGCTAAATGTGTCAATTTTGGTGGAGGATAGCGGGATCGAACCGCTGACCTCCTGAATGCA
>JASLPY010000345.1 GCA_030744755.1 Kiritimatiellia bacterium
CTCGTTTTGCATACGTCCTCACCTGGGGACTTGTCCTGCTTTTCGGGACCATCGGCTTCATTATAACCATCGTTCCCATGTGGCGTGACAGGCATCCGTTCGTGATTGCGCATATCACCGTGCTTATGATCTCTCTTAACGCCGTGGTCTTCTTTGGTTTTGCACGTTACCGTCTACCATACGAGGGCCTTTATATCGTGCTGGCATCAGTCACAGCAATGCGCATCCTGGACAAGGGGATCGTCATGTGGCGCAATCGGACGGCGTAGCCTGAATTCTTAACCGAGGTCTGTTCATTGGATCTCATGTAGCGGGATCCGCTCGGCCTCCACAACCTTGGCGACGGAGGGTGAGGATGCCGATGGGTGAAGGGGTTCCGAGCCAAGGGGATCTGAATTCTCACGAATCCAGCTACGAGACTATTGCCCCGCCCGTCAATTGAACAATGGACTTCGTTATAATAGCCAATGCCTGGTCCGCTGGTGCGGATAACCCCACCAGCAAGCACCGGATTGCCCTTGAATTGGCACGCAGGGGAAATCGAATCCTGTGGCTTGAAGGTGCCGGAATGCGAAGCCCCAGCATCAGTTCGGGCTCCGACCGCGGAAGAATCATCCGCAAAATAGCCTTATCTCTTCGTGGTGCCAGAGTAGTTAAAAGTAATGTCCCCACCCATTCTCATCAACCCTCCCTCGCCGAGGCTTCCTCCTCCGCCGAGGCTACGGCGGACAAGTCGGAGGGCAAGCCATCAACCCTCCGTCGCTCTCCGAGCTATGGAGGACAGGCCATCAACCATCAACCATCCCCGACGGGTACCGCAGGGGATATCTGGGTGCTTACACCGCTTCCCATTCCGTTACCACGGTTCGGAATTGTCCGTTGCTTCAACGGTTGGCTGTACCGGATTCTAGCCAAAAGATGGGCCGGTCGCATCGGTTTCAATTCTCCCATTCTCATCAACTACGTACCGGTT
>JASLPY010000346.1 GCA_030744755.1 Kiritimatiellia bacterium
CAGCCACACTCCTTGCATTAACATCCGCACCTTTGGCGATGAGTAGCTCGACAATTTCCTTATGACCCCATTGTGCCGCAAGAAACAAAAGTGTTCTGCCACTAATGCCATCTACAACCGTATTCACATTCGCACCATTAGCCAAGTGCTTCTTGACCGCTTCGATGAGTCCGTATTTGGCAGCATCGTCAATTGATTTTGCGGCATTCAATTCATCAGCTGTCTTGCCGCCGTGTTTGCGGAGGAGGTCGGCGGTTTCAGTATATCCCCTTTCGATAGCCCAATCTCGTGATGTTTTTCGGGAATATTTATCCTTAGCATTCACATTCGCACCTTTTTCGATAAGCAGTTCAGCGATTTCCTTGTGACCGTTCTCAGCCGCAAGATGCAAAGAATTCCATCCATTATCATCCCTCGCATTCACATCCATACCAGCAGCCAAGTGTCGTTTGACGGCTTCGATGTCTCCTTCTCTGATTGCTTCGCGTAGCTTTATAAGCCTGAAGTGCGTTAAATGATAGCAGACCACCTTGAACCCGCCAACACCACGGCTGCGATTGTTGTGAGTAGGAGGTGTTTCATTTCCCTTCTGCTTTCAATTCTTCAGATGTCTTGCAGCAAGTCATCGAGTTCTACCGCTGCGCCTCGATGCGATACAAATACCCGCCCGTCCGCATGATCAAAGCATCGCCATCGACGGCGGGCGTCGCCATGAACGGCTGCCTAGCCAGAGCATTACTGGCGATGACCTCAAGTTTGCGAGTTGGCCGGATGACTGTGGCAAGCCCTTCTTCATTAAACAGGTAAATCCGCCCCTCTGCGTAGATGGGCGACGCCGAGTACGCGCCCTTCATACGTTCCTTCCAGACGACCTTTCCGGTTCTCGCCTCAAGGCAGGTTGCGATGCCGCCGCGGTTCACGACAAACAACAGGTCGTCTACCAGCAACGGCGAACAACGTTGCGGCATGCT
>JASLPY010000347.1 GCA_030744755.1 Kiritimatiellia bacterium
CGGAGAGGACGCGTTCGCCAAACTGCAGTCTGACGATTCTTGGAAGCCCATCTTCGCGCTGGAAGACAACGCGGCTAAGTCCAATGCGGAAGCGGCGCTGGCCCCGAGTCAGCAGATCGGCTACATTGAATCGCTGCTAGCCGACGCGGCGCTCACCCCCCAGCAGGCGGAGGCGCTAAGAACTCTCCAAATGTCTGCGCGCAAGGGGGCAGATACCGCACTCCCGAAGCCTGTGTTAGGCGCGCAGTTCCCTATTGACGCTCTTGGAGACCCCGGCAGGATAGCCCCCGGCGTTACACCTAGACCTAGCGGCAGGCCCGGTGTCCGCCGTGCTACGGATTATGCCGCGCTGGAGGCGTTTGTTAGCCGCGCTACGCGGTTGGATCGTGGAACCGCTGAGGCGCGGGAAGCCGTAAATAGGTTGCGGAACTTGGACTACGCGCTTCGGACTGACAAGAACAAGGTAATACTGGGCACAACGGCACGAACGGCGACTATTACGGCATCCCGCGTATCCGAGAACCGGCGTTCTGCGTATAAGTCAGGAGATACGATAAAGCTCGGATTACCAGGAAATAGCATCGAAGTTAAACCCCGGCAGATATGGAGCATCGAGGAGTGGGCGGGCGACGGCTCCTTCACCAGGTTGCGGATACCGAGCACGGAGGAACTGTTTAATAGCGGCGTCCTGCGCCTAACCGAGTCTGGGGAGATAGAAGTCAACCCAGACGCCTCGATGGTATCGCCGGTGTCGCAAGTAGCGGCGCGGCCCCAATATATACTAGGGGCGGAGTACAATTTGGCGTCTGGTGTCGACTTTGCAAAGGCAGGCGTAGCGCTCGCCAAGGAAGTGCTCGGGGAGGGTTACGACGAGAGCGCGAGCGAGTATCGCGCTACCAATGACGCGTACACCGCATACCGGGAACTTACCCCGGATCAAAGGAA
>JASLPY010000349.1 GCA_030744755.1 Kiritimatiellia bacterium
CCATTGGAATCCATACCATTCAGACTTTACGTAACTGATGGTCTCTAACTCTTCACTTACATCATCAGAGTTCATTGGACCAGATGACAAACGCCTGTCCTCGTCGTCATCTAAGGCTTTCCTTAGATGTTGATCCAGGAGTGACTGTAGTTTGTCTGTGGAAAGGTTCATTACTATATGGTGCTCGTGTCTGATTTCAGAGATGAAGTCTTCAACTGGTAACAGAGTGTACCGGAAGTAGTAGAGAGAGTTCCTTTGGAAGGTGTATCTTAGGTTTGTTCTTGGGGTTGTAGTGATCATAGCTAACCTTTTGGGACACGTTGTTGGACACATGCCGCAAACTGCTAGCCTAAACCACTTTATAAGTTAGACAACTCCTTATTTACAAGAAGTTATGGTGGAGGCGGGGGGAATCGAACCCCCGTCCGAAAGGTGTCAATCGAAGGCGTCTACATGCTTATTCTCTGATTTGAATCTCGCCTGAACCAGCTCCCAGAGACAGGATTCGATTCGGGCCAGTTCCTAAAAATCTCGTCCGATGCGCCCGGAACTCACGCGCCGGACCAGTCCGCTTAAATGACGTCCTTTTCCACCCCACGGACAAAAGCGGGAAGGACGGTAACTGACTTAAGGGTTAGTTAAGCCGCTACTGCTACTTCATAATCGTTAGCGATTATGTTTGCGCCGTTTTTTAACGGGCCAACGGCATCCCGTGCATGCAACCTCCGTCTCATTCCTCCCGTCGAAACCAGATCGCCCCCTTTTAGGGGATGGGTAGAATAGACTTCTACCACTAAGATAACACCTTATCTATCGGTTCTCAATGTCCGTATAAGAAATAGTGGCGAAGAAATTCTTCCGCATCCAG
>JASLPY010000034.1 GCA_030744755.1 Kiritimatiellia bacterium
GACGGAAAAGGCGGAAGAAAGAAAATCCGTTCAAGGGGCGTTTTTGTGTTTGCTATCGACCGGGCTTAATGGTTGTTGGGCGTTGGGCGTTGGATGTTGGGCGTTGTCCCCACATCCCCTCTTAGCTTTCGGCATCCCAATCAGAACTCCGCCCCCTTGGCTTCCACAATTCTCTCGTCCAGCAGCTTCTTCAGCTTCGCAACGACTTTGCTGTTCTCGGGATTCCCGGCTACGTTGTGGTTTTCGCCGGGATCTTTCTTGTGATCGTAAAGCATCTGTCCACCGCCGGCATAGCTCGTGTAGACGTACCGGTCAGTCACTACGGCGTCCCCTTTGACAAACCGGCTATAGACTACATCATGAAACACCTTATCGGGATCGTCCAGCAACGCCGTGAAGTCGTGCCCTTGAACCGATGCCGGCACGGATAGATCTGCCAGCCTGCACAGAGTTGGGAAGATATCGATCGTTTCAACCAGTGCCCCGCTTTTGCCGCCGGAAGTCTTTCCCGGAACCTTCACGATTAAAGGGACCCGGAGAGCGTTATGCATGGTGTTGTGCTTTCCCCAGAAATTGTGCTCACCCAAGTGCCAGCCGTGATCGCCCCAGATAACGACAATGGTGTTATCTGCGAGTCCGAGGCGGTCCAATTCACCGAGAACGTTGCCCACGAGCTGATCAACGTAGCTGACGCAGGCGAAGTAGCCATGGCGCATCATGCGGTGCCACGCCACTGAGTTGACTTCAAACTCGCCGGGATGATAACTGTTGAATTCACCGGACCCTCTCAACGCTCCAGGAGCGTTTTTTGGACGGTAGCGATTATCGGCAGTCTCTACCTTCTCACGCTCGTACAAGTCCCAATACTGTTTTGGCGCATAGAACGGCATGTGTGGGCGTACAAAACCGCAGGCGAGAAAGAAAGGCTTCCCGCCTTCCTTCAGGCGCTGCAGATCCTTGATCGTCTTCTCCGCTATCTTCCCGTCGACATAAGCGCTATCTGGCACATCCGGATGCTCATATATACGGCCGCGTTTCCTCTTTGAAACTTTCTCAGTGGTGGCTGGATCAAAGCTACTGGCGAATCCCGCAGTCTTCGGGTACCAGGCCGGTTCACTCCAGCTTCTCGCTTGGCAATCGTCCCTATGATGGAAGATCTTCCCGTTTGAAATGGTCGTGTAGCCCGAGCCCTTGAAGACCTGTGGCAGCGTCGCCGCCGTCGGTGCGTCCTTGTCTGCCCTTGTAAGATAGTTCACAAATCGCTTCGCGGTCGGCAGTATTCCGGTCATCAGGCTGGCCCGCGAAGCACCGCATACCGGCACCTGGCAATAGGCACGACTGAATAACACGCCTTCGGAAGCAAGCTTATCGATATTCGGTGATTTAACCTGCGTATCGCCATAGCAACCAAGCTCCGGTCTGAGATCGTCGATCGCTATGAACAGGACGTTGGGCTTGGCCTGATCTTTGGCAGCCGTAGTATACGCTGCGGCACATATCAGTAAAACAGTAACATGGTTTCGCAACTGCATTTTGTATCCCCGTTTCAGAGCATAGGCTCCGCGCGTTTTACGAATTGAATCGCCAGCCCCCACGGATCGCGGAGAATGGCTATTTCGTCTCCATGATCCACCACTTCGGGCCCCGAAAACAGGGTTGCACCGGCTGCAAGCAACCGCTCCACCGTTGACGGTAAATCGTCGCAGACAAAGGCGATATGCAGCAGCAACGGATCCATGGATGAGTAATCGGGTGCGACGACCCTTGGATTGTTGTAGATCTCAAGCATGACCTGGCCTGTCTCGTCGGCAAGAAACCGAACGGGTACCGGTTCATCGGCCCCACGTTTGACCGTAAAACCCAGGTTCCGGCAGTACCAGTCGCCGGTCTCGTCGGGCTTCTCAACCTGGTAGGCAAAATGCTCAATCTTCATTCTTGTGTTCCTTGCATCGCGCTTCTTACATCTTCTCAAGCAACCGGGGTTGAGCTTTTTCAACCCAGCCGGCCGGGCGCTGATTTGCACCTGCCTTGTCGAGATCCCCAATATCCTGTCTCATCTTGTCCGCGAGTTTCATGAGTCTGTCTACGACCTCGGGGTGTTGCCTGGACAAGTCCTTGTCTTCCGCGATGTTCTCCTC
Source organism: Kiritimatiellia bacterium (assembly GCA_030744755.1). Classification (GTDB taxonomy): domain Bacteria; phylum Verrucomicrobiota; class Kiritimatiellia; order UBA8416; family JADHWI01; genus JASLPY01. The sequence continues at coordinate 2,139 of JASLPY010000034.1, forward strand.
GAGGTCAAATAGCTGGACCGGAGTCTTGCCTTCAGGCTTTCCCCAGTTTCTCTTCTTCGAGTCCATTGGCAAATGCAGTTTCCATTTTCCTGATCGAACGCATTGCAGTTGGTCCATCTGGTAGTAGTAAAACGCTTCGTGTGGCGACTTCGCTCCCGGTGCAGCCGACATGAGTGGCCAGATGTTCTTACCGTCAATTATGCGGTCCCCGGGAATCCTGGCGCCCGAAAGCGCGGCGATAGTCGGGAGAAAGTCAATTGTCCCACTGACATCGGCGCATACCTTGTTTGCGGGTATCCTGCCGGGATAGCGCATTATGCAGGGCACGCGCATTCCTCCCTCGTCCGTACGTCCCTTGTTTCCCCGGAGAGGAACATTGCTGCCACCGTGGCGTCCCGTTGATCCATTGTCAGATGTAAAGACCACTAAAGTGTTGTCATCTATTCCAAGCTCTTTGAGCGTCTTTATGATCTCACCCGTTGACCAGTCGATTTCCTCCGTGGCGTCACCGTAGATACCGTTCGCGGACTTGCCCTTGAAATCCTTGCTCGCATGAAGCGGGAGATGAACCATCGCATGCGGAAGATACACGAAGAAAGGTTTCTCCTTGTTCTTTCTGATGAATCTGATTGCCTCCTCGGTGTAGCGCTTCGTGATCGTTGGTTGATGGACCGGGGCTTCGATGGCCTTCTCGTTCCGCACCAGCGGCAGGGGGATGGGCTTGCGGTGCATGTCATTGCTGTAAGGTATCCCGTAGTAGTAATCGAAACCCTGGCTCGTTGGAAGAAAGTCGGGGTGATCACCGAGATGCCATTTGCCAATGCATGCAGTAGCGTATCCTTGCGACTTCAGGACTTCCGCTATAGTGATCTCCGTCGGGTTCAAACCTTTCCGTGCCCCCGGGAAGAGAACGCACAGGTTCTTCTCATCCACGTGAAGATTCACGCGGCGTGGATAACATCCAGTCATAAGCGCCGCACGCGATGGTGTACATACAGAGCACGCGACGTAGAAATCCGTGAACCTCATTCCTTCAGCCGCCATCCGGTCTATCTGCGGCGTCCGGTTCTTTTCTGAGCCGTAGCAACCAAGATCACCGTATCCCATGTCATCGATAAAGATGATTATCACATTGGGCTTCCCGGCGGATTGAGCTTTCGCCGTGGTAAATGCAGGGATAACTATCGCCATCATACAGAGTGCAATAGCTTTGAGAAAAGCGCGTCTTATTGTAGCAGGGCTGATCATATGAATTGAGTTCCTTTCGTGACGATTACGATATTCAAGGATGTCTGTCACTCGAAACAGAAATCATAGCCGTCAATGAGCACAGTGCCAACCTTCTTCGAGTTGAAGATCCGAAAAAGGATCTGGCAGGATCGTGGTATTTGACCAAACCAACTACGGGCGACGAGGCCGTCGCCCCTCCCGCCGAAGGACGTGCTCTACACCCGGGAGGGTCGCCGGCCTCGGCGACCGTGCAAAATGCAAATCCAACACTCGGTGCGATCCTTCAGGCATTTCGGTACTACCCCACCCTCTTCCCGTTGATCTCCACTTGAGCGCCCTCCTTTTTCTCCGAGGGTACTTCCACCCGCGGTGTCACACCACTTGGCACCTTTACCTTGAGACGGAACGGTTCGCCTTTCTTGTTCTCAAACTCAACATGCACTGGGCCGTGAATTGTCGGCATCTTCACGCTTGCCTTCTCCAGAGCGCCCGGCTGCGGCCTTATAAGCACTTTCTTGAACCCGGGCTCCAGGGGGCGGATTCCCATCAGGTACCGTGGTATGATATTCGCCGGTGCCCCGCCCCACGCGTGGTTCCAATCGAGGTTGTTCTTGTACTTCCAATCCCAGGCTTCAAGGGTAACGGTGGATCCGACCGCGATCATATTCCACCAGCTTCGATCGTGTTTGGCCGTCATCAACCCCAACGCGTACTCTTCCTCGCCAGCTTCGTACAAGCCCTCGAGGAGGTACTGCGCTCCGTATACACTGCAGGCCATACCGCGCGATTTGACATGCTTTACGACCGACGCCTTTCTCTCATTCGGAACCAATCCCAGGGCCAGGGGAAACATGTTGGCGTGAAGTGCGGCATGTTTCGACCCCTCGCCGTCAAGATAGACACCTCTGTCCGGGTCCCAGAGAACCCTGTTGAATGATTCATATACCTTCTCTGCACGTGCTTTGAATATCTTCGTATCGGCGTCCTTTTTGAGCAAAGCGGCTATTTTGCCCATAACTACCAAAGCCCGGTAATGGAATGCATTCACGACAGTGTTCACCTTCACCATCTCGTACTTGTCGCGTTCGCCATACTTCTTACCCCTCGTAAAACTTGCCGGTGGCCAGTCAACCAGGTCTCGCGGCGGTTTGCCCAGATGCAGCGCAGCGACCATTTTCTTCGTCATCAGCCCGGTCTGAGTACTTATAAGGCCATCCTCACGGGCCAGGTCGAGCAGGACTCTTAGCTTCAGATCCTCATAATACTCCCGCGAAAATCCAATATCACCGGTGTACATGTATTCGGCCCAAGCCATGAGAGGCGAATGCAGGAGCCATTCAGTCGGCCAGGTGGGATGGAGGATGAAGTGTTTCTGCGTGACATGTGCCATGCCGTACTCGTCATCAACACAATAATGGCTGAGTTGATTGAGATATGCATCTGCTTCATAAGGAATACGCTCGCGGTCACCGTCAACGTATACCCCGCAGAAGCTGGTTGCCTTCATGCTGTATTTGCACAGCTCCCATACTTCGTTAAGCGTCTCATCCGATGATGTAAAGGCCGAAGCGTCATCATCGAACGGGTAATGGGCCATGGTCTGCCGTATACCGTCTTTAGTTATTGCAGAAGGACAATTGACGATCTCACAGTAGCGGAAAGGTATGACCTCGCCTATATGGTCTGGCATGTGTATCGCCCTGCCCCCGCTGTTCCGGCCATCGCGAGGGATCTTGACCCTGTACCTGTGCTTTCCTTTCCCGAGTTTGATACTTGCCTTGCGATAGCGAATGGTTCCCGGCGGTTTCCTGTCTATCGTATGCTCGCCTGAAAGCTTCTCCGCAAAATGAACCTCGACAACACGATCAGCGACATCGGAAGCGATCTCCACTTCAATCGTCCCGAAAGCGTGCTTAGGAAATGCCACGAAATAGTGGGCATCTCCCTTCTTCACAATCTCAGCCGGAGCGTACTTGCTCTCCACAAGCTTCTTGCTGCTCAAAAGTTCCGCACCCTTCGCCCATCCTCCCGCGAGAATCAGGGATGCACACAGAGAGAACAACATCGTCGCACGAACCATCATAACCTTCTCCACTTTTGTCAGAAACGCCATCTTTACTAATCGACACATCTCGCCTTCAAGTATCCTGAAAGTATCAGTGATTCATTAACGCTATGCGATAAAGAACAGGGAATCAAGCTGCAGGAAAGTGGTGTTACCCCAATTCTGGCGTTTGCATTGCACCCGAGATCCCTCGGCTGCGCTCGGGATGACAGTTTTCTAAGGTTTTCTGTCATGCCGAGCTTAGCGAGGCATCTCGGGTGCCGTTTGCCGCTGAGAAACTACTACACTTCAGATACCGTGTGAACCAAGCAAAGCCAAGTACTTCCGTGATATGGCGCCCGAAACCTGGGGAATGTCCTGGCAGGAAATGGTGAGCACTTTTCGGTGGACAGGGTCAAGAGGAATCAAGGATACTACGGGCTGTAACAACCGCGTGCCGCCTACCACTGTATTTAAGCATTGTTTATGGGGACCGGCCAACAGCTCGAAGCTGCCGCCAAGAGGAATGCAGCGGGAGAAGAAGGGGATGAATAGTGAAGAAAGCAATCACCTGGATAAGTTTGATAACGCTGCTTGCAGGAGCAGCGCTGGCTGAAACACCCGACATCTGGACCGCCTCAGCGAAGGGGAACCTGGACGCGATCAAGAAACAGTTGGCGGCAGGTACGGACGTTAACGCAACATTCGTCTCGCCGGGAGTGCCCGGATCAGGCGCCACACCCCTCCACCTTGCCGTTGTCTCCGGCCAGCTTGGTGCTGCCAAATTGCTGATCGAGAAGGGCGCCAGTATCGAGGCCAAGGCGGCAGACGAACACCAGGGGACACCCTTGCACTGGGCAGCATTTGTCGGCCGGTTGGACTCCGTGAAGTTTCTGCTCGAGAAAGGAGCCGCCCTGAACCCCAAGGACAAGAACGGCTACACGCCTCTGAATTCAGCCATGCATCCTTTCGAAGGAAACCCTGACAAGTCAGCGGTTATCGCATTCCTTCGCGAGAAAGGCGGCAAGTCAAAAGACGTTCCCCCGAGGGAGAAGTCAAAAGAGTATGCCTCGGACGTGGTGAAGACGAGTTTCCGGGGTTCCTACTTTGTCAACGGCGAGATTCACGTCAACACATACGGCACGCGAGAAGGAAAGGCGCTGACAACCGGACACCAGGACTTCAAGCCCTCCTGGTCAAAGACCGGCGACATGCTCGTCTTCTTCCGCAGGTTGAAACACCACCCTGTTACGGTGAACTGGATAACCCAGATCTGTGTGATAAACGTTGATGGCACTGGTTTTCATACGCTGTCAGACGGGACTCACACGGACTTCAATCAGACCTGGACGCGCGACGGATTGAACACCCCGATTTGGAACCGGAAGAACCCGGAGACGGACAGCTTCCATGTGATGCAGAGCAAGGTGGGAAACAAGCCGGGTCAGGAGGTCTCCCTCACAGACAAGAGCTATCACACCTGGGCATACACATGTCTGAAGGACGGCAGAATTCTAGTACAGTCCGCACACCCTGACCAGGGATGGGGCTATTTCCTGATGACACGGAACACCGGCGGTAAACCCCGGTTCGAACGCATCGACTGCGAGCTTGCGAAAACGGGCCTGCTGGATCGTGTCTCTGTTTCGCCAAACGAGACAAGGGTTTGTTTCGAGTACCAAACGGGCTTCAAGTACAAGGACACGGGGCGCACGCTTTACGTTGCGGACTTCGATGGGAAGAAGCGTAGCATTACAAATGCAAAGGCGTTTGCCAACGAGCTGGGCAAGCCGCACTGGTATGCTTACCCCCGCTGGACCAAAGACGAGACATCTATCGTGTTCCACGCCAACAAGACCGGAAAGGGAGCTCTATATCTGTACAGGTTGAAAGACGGGAACACTGCAAAAGTGTCTACGGACGCGAAAGCTGACTACAGGTACCCGCACTGTGAAGACACTCCCAAGTAGAGTGAAAATGGGGGACTGCAAATGAAACACAAGCTGGGACGACGCGAATTCATGAAGAGGGCCGCCGTGGCGGCCGCGATTCCGGCGGGATTGGTTGCGGCCACCCCGGTGGAAGCAAGAACGGGCGAGCCCATTCCCACCCGTGTGTTTGGTAGGACCGGCCTGAAACTGCCTATACTGGCCTACGGCGGCGGCGCGCTGCCCAAGCAGTGGGGCAGTCCGCTTTCTACCGAAGAGCGCGTAAAGCTGGTGCGGTATGTTTACGACCAGGGTATCCGGTATTTCGACACAGCGGGCAATTACCTGGAAAGCCAGACAATCATGGGCAAAGGTTTGAAAGGCATCCGCGACAACGTCTGCCTGGTCACCAAGGTTGAGACCACCAACCCGGCCCATGTACGCGGCGCGGTTGAGAAATCGATGCGAGAACTTCAAACTGACCACCTCGATGCGATCCTGATCCACGGCACGCCGGGCATCCAGCAGATGTCCGTAAAGCGAGCGTTTGAAATCCACGCTGAACTGCTCAAACTGCGGGATGAGAAAATGGTCGATTTTATCGGTTTGTCCGCCCACGGCTATTTTGACAAGGCCCTGGCCTTAATTGAGTCCGACGGATTTGACTTGTGCATGTTGGCGTTCGGTTACATTCCGCGAGGACACGATCAGATGTTTTCGCCGCGCATGATTAAACTGCGCGAAGCCTGCCTGGCGAAAGCGCACGAGTTGAAGATGGGCATCGCCGCGATGAAAGTTGTTGGAGCCGGAATACTCGGCGGTTGGGCGCCGTACGTCGTGCCGGGATACGACAGTGAAAGCATCCAGCAGATGCCGGGTGCAGCCATCCGCTGGGCTCTGGACGACAAGCGTATCGATCTACTGGTGATCGGCATGCGCCTGCGCAAGGATGTTGATGAGAACATCGAAATACTGGCAGGTGACGTTACCTACACCGCGGAAGACCGGGCATTGCTGAAGGCATACTGTGCCAGGGCGTATGAAAGCGATGCCATCAAGAAGATGAAGATTGAGTAGTTAATTCTTCAAGTTTCGCCAGATTCTGAAATCTTCGAAGCGGATCCAGTGCTCGGCGCCGGGTGGCCCATTGTAGCAAGGCAGGGCCAAGGAAAGACTTGTCCATCAATGCTTCGAGCACTACTGTACACCTCAATCTATAGGAGGAGGAATAGCATGAGCACAGGTTTTAATCGCCGGGATTTTCTGAGGACGAGCACCATTGCCGCGGGAAGCGCGGTCGCGTTTCCGTATGTTGCCCGCAGTCAAGATTCCAAAAAGCTTCGCGTCGCGATCGTCGGCTGTAGTGGCCGAGGCGGCCATGGCCTCGGCATGGTCAAAAACGAAGAGGTCACTGCACTTTGTGACGTGGACGAGGGCCGGACAGGTCGCGGGAAGCAGATGTTTCCCAATGCGAAGGTCTATACTGACTATCGCGAGATGTACAAGAAAACAGACGACTTCGATGCAGTTATCGTGTCGACACCGGACCATCAACACTATATCCCGACGCTTCTTGCAATCCGCGCCGGCAAGGCTGTGTACTGTGAGAAGCCGTTGACCTGGTCCATGAACGAAGCCCTGTCGCTGATGGCCGAAGCGGAGAAACATAAGGTAGCCACGCAAATGGGCAACCAGGGTATGGGTAGCCACGGTTGGCGCGTGGCTTATGATTACGTAAAATCGGGTGCGATCGGCGATGTCAAGGAAGTGCATACCTGGACGCCAGTCCACGGCGGGTGGTTTACCGACGGCATTCGTACGCCCGAAGGTAAGGATGAAGTCCCGAAATCCCTCGACTGGGATTTGTGGCTCGGACCGGCGCCGGTGCGGCCGTACGTAAATCGTCACTACCATCCGGCACGTTGGCGCGGATGGATCGACTTTGGTAACGGCGCCCTGGGCGACTGGTGCTGCCACCTGATGAACGCGTATTACAAGATTCTTGAACCAGGATTCCCAACCAGCGTTGAATGCATCAATCAAACCGGACCGGCCATCGACACGTACCCGAAGGGAAAGAGCGTGAAGTGGGAATTTGCGGCCGACGGGAAACGGCCGGCTTTCGATGCCTACTGGTACGACGGCGAAAACAAACCTCCCCGCATACCCGGTCTCGAAGAGGGACGCAAAATGGGTAATGCCGGATCCTACCTGGTAGGGACAAAGGGAACTTGCTGGGTTGTCGGATCGCACAATAATTCCGCCACCCTCGTGCCCGAGACCTTGCGCAAGGAAGTCGGAAAGCCGGAACAGCTGGCGCCGAAGTCTCTCGGACACGAAAGGGAATTCATCATGGCCGCCAAGGGCGAGATCCCCTACAACGCGCCGCTGTCTCACTTCGGATATGGGGGCAAGCTGACAGCTGTTGCCCTGATGGCGAATATTGCCGCACGCGTCAAAGGCAAGTTGCTGTACGACGCCAAAGCACAAAGATTCACCAACAGCGAAGAGGCAAACAAGCTGATGAGCCGCAAACCACGCGACGGCTGGAACATCGTGTGAGATACAGCATTCCCTACACCACACAACATCGGAAAAACGTTTAATCTGGTTCTAGTGGGTTGCTTTATTGCTGAGGCGTTGCTAACCTCCAAATGTACTTTTGGGGCTTGATCGAAAAACCGGTTACTGCGGGAGACCAAGTCGCCATGAGTGGTCGTGTCCAAGTGTTCAGGTTGTCTGCGCAATCAGGTTCCGGGGACGGTTACCGGTTGCCACCAAATAGGAGGCCGTAATGAGCCGTGCATCTACCCTAACCACCATCATCATCTTGGCTTACATCATCGGTGTATGCCCCGTCGCTGTACACACGTCCGTGGGCGCTGAAGAGGAAGCTACGTTGAACCCCATACCCATCGAACTGGCCGGATGGGCCAGCGAAGATGCGAAGTATACCAATCCCATCGAAGGGGAAGTCATTGAGGTAGACGGGAAGAAACAGCTGAAGCTGACCTACAAAGGTGGAGAGACGGATAAAGCCGTTTTCTGCAAACCTATGGACAAGATTCTGCTGCCCCAAAGCGGCACGCTCCAGTTCCGCGCCCGGAACGCCGGCACCCGGGACGTGAAGATTACCGTTGCATTCAAAACCGGCGAGAACTGGGTCTTCCATGAGAGCAAGGAGATCAAGGTAAAGGACAGCGACGACAAATTCTACGAAGTGTCCGTTGACTTGACCGATGATTCGTTCAAAAGCGAAGCGACCAAGTGGAAGAACAAGGGCACCATCTCCGACCCTGGCCAGATCAAATCAATACAGCTGGCCGTCTATAACGGCAAGAGAGACGGCGCTCTGATCGTCACCGACTTGGAAGTTATGCCAAAGCCATAGGGCATTGGATAACCAGTTACAGCCGCCTGGACGAGGACGTGCTGGACTGTACCGGCAAGTGAAAGCCAAAAGCGCGACGGAAGGTCGTTGCGTCCGGGAAGTTGCTGTGTCGTTGTTTGACGGGTGGCGTTCCCCTGCAATACCACTATAACATCCCGAAGGCTGCGAGACGTGCGTGTAATTGGCTGATCCTCTTTAATGTCCCCGGATTTGTCATCTCACTTTTCTACAAACGCCGGGATGATTCGCTTCGGCGCGTCCTGCAGCATCGTCCCCATCCCCTTGTTGTGGGCCGTAATGACGACAATGAGATCCAGGTCAGGAAACATGAAAATGAACTGGCCGCCGGCGCCGCGTCCTGCCGGGCAGTGATAAGTCTTGTCACCCACCTTGAATTCATCGACCCACCAGAAGTAGCCGTAGTGCGACGTGCCGTAGGAATGCGCCAGCGGACTGAGCGCGCGTTTGACGAACGCCTCGGGGATGAGCTGCCCGCCTTGCCACTTGCCTCCGGCCATCATCATCATTCCGATCTTGAGCATGTCGCGGGAGCGGATGCTGCAGCCGGCCGCGGATTTTGGGAGCCCACTCAGGTCAGCCTGCCAACCGTAATTGGTGATCCCCATCTTGCCCAGGAGCTGCGCTCGAATGAACGCCTCGGCCGACCCCGGCACGACGGCCTCGACCACCTGCATGGCAAGTGCGGGATCTGACGCCTGGTACTTGAACTTGATGTCTTTCTCAGGAATCGGTGCGGTGTTCTCCAGGTAGGCCCGGATCTGCCCCTGCCCCTTGAGCTGCGACGGATCTTTCCTCAACTCTTTGATCTTTTGCCCTTCAAGCCGGATACCCGATCCCATGTGCATGGCACTGTCCAGGGTTATTCGATCAGCGCCTTCAGCTATCTTCGATCTGTCCACATCCTTCAGAAAGCCAACAACCGGTTTCTGGAGGCCATCCATTGAGAAGTGACCCAGCTGAATCGCACGTCCCAACGCCAGCGCAGTGTAGGACTTGGTAATCGACATCTGGTAATGCGGGTAATTCAGCCGTCCACGACGATAGTAAGACTCGAAGACCAACTTTCCCCTATAACTGATAAGGAGACTGTCGGTCTTTCCCGTTTTCGGGTCTTCCGAGGCCTTTGCGAGCTCCTGCGCGTACTTCACTACCAGTTCTTTCTTGCCGCCATCGCGCCCCAATTCGCCAACTGGTATCCCGTCGCTCTTATCCTGAGGCGCAACAGTAATGTAGGGCGTTTCTAGATAGGGGAGATGGCGCTCCAGAGCATAAGAGACGTCCTCAGCATTGAGATCCGTGACTTCCGGGGCCAATCCGGTATTCGTCTCTGCCGACAAGCAGAAGAGAGAGAGAAACGAAAGTGCGGCGAGCAGCACCACGCTCGTGGTCTTTGACTTCATATTCAAGAGTATCTCCCCTATTCCCAAATCGATTTCAGCTTGTGTAGCTTCATGCTTTGGTTTTCCCTGTTTTCGCCTGCTTTAGACAGACCGATGTCACTTCGCAAGCGATGAGGTCGCAAAGGACTCATCCTCGTGAACATAGTCAGGATGATTGTGCAACTGCTTCTTCTTCAGATCGGCGAGATCCCGATGGCTTTCCTGCCAGCGCTTGCCATGCTTTGATGTCCAGAAAGAATGGTCCGTTTCGAGGTGTGAAGGCAGTTTCACTATGACCTTCTCGATCATGGCCCTGGCGGCTGCATGTTCAGGATCGCGATCCACCCGTTTGTAGCTTTTGCCAAACCTCTCGTCTCCCGTGAAGTACAGGCGGCCCTGGGGGGTGCCGTAAAACGGGGCGCGGGCTTCGAGGAGATGATTCCGGGTTCGCAGCACTTGCACCGGACCAGTATAGGCGTAGATCCATTCGCGGTGAGTGTCGGCCTTTCCAGTCAAGAAGGGCAACTGGCTCTTCCCGTCGAACGCGATGTCTTTCGGATGTGGTATTCCTGCCATGTCAAGAAGCGTAGGGGCTACATCAGAGAAGTCGGTCAGTTCATCGGTGACGCCGCGTTTCTTGATTCCGGGACCCTTGACCACGAAAGGTACGTGCACTCCCCGCTCAACCCCGCGGTCCTTCGCGGTTACCGCTGTTCCATTGTCGGAACAGAAGATGAAATACGTGTTGTCATAAATACCGAGGTCCTCGGTCTTCTTGATCAGATTTCCGACGAGTTTGTCCATATATTCGATCAGGTTGACAAACCGCTCCTGCTGCTTCTTACCATGAGCAGACGTAACCCGGGTCTTCGCTTCCCGGCTCAAACCCTTTACATTCGGCTTTGGCAATTCGATATCCATCGGCTTGCCGGCATCGGGCGTGGTGGAATAGGGCCCATGCGGAATCACGGTGGGCCAATAGGCTATGAACGGTTCCTTCTTCTTCGCTTTGCGCTCAATGAAATCGAGAAGGAATTCGCAGCAGACGTCTGGACCAAAATCCTTTTCGGTCACGTCTACGTAGTCGCCGTTCCGAACATAGCAAGGATACCAGTAGCGGTTATCCGGAAGCTTGATATCCTTGCGTCTGCCGGTACCGAGCGCATCGACCCCGAAGTGGCTCTTGATCTTGTCCACGCCTTCCCACGCGCAGAACTCCTCAAAACCCACTTCCTTCTCCCATGGAAGCTTGGCCCCGCAGTGCCACTTTCCGGCCATGGCGGTCTTGTAGCCGCCCTCTTTCATGAGCCTCGCCCAGCTGTGCTGGCGGGTAAACAGCGTGCCGCGTGAATCAAACGCCCAGATGCTGTTATGAAAGGCTCCCGAACGGTTTCCGTAGACCCCGGTCATGAGAAGAGCGCGCGACGGACCGCAGATGGCCGGTGCAAAGCAGGTTCTGAACTGAACCCCCTCCATTGCGATGCGGTCGATATTCGGCGTGCGGGCCGACCCTGGCCGGCCGTAGCACGAAAACATGTCCGCGCTGACATCATCCGCAAGAATCAGAACGATGTTCGCTTTCTCCACTGCTCCACCCAGTCCGACAGAGAGAGGAAGCAATAGACCTGCAGTAAGGGTAAGTATCCTGGTTTTCATGCCCGACAGATTACCCACCCTACCCCACACGGGTCAAGCGGGCTCGCGAACGAAGGATTTGTGCCTTCCGTTGGCCATCTGAATCCTCACGGATTCAGCTACATCTGTTTCGCTGGCCCAGCGGTTGTTCCGCTACTCTCCAAGACACAGCACTGTGCCTGCCTGCGTAACAAGGTAGAGCCGTTGATTTGCGATGGCCAGCGAATCCCATGCGGGTGCAGGCACCTTGGTTTCGGCCAAGACGGATCCGTCGGCCATGGAGACGCTTTTCAGGCGACCGTCCTTGTGCGCAACGAACACACGCTCGTCCCCAGCCAGTGCCATCACGCACAATTCATTGCTCATCTGAGCTCCGCGGATACGTTTCTTCCTCTGCTCGGCAGGTGTAAAAGCATCTGACCGCCAGGTGGCCTTCTCCGCAAGGCGGTAAGTCCTGAAGGGATTCTCGCCCTTACCACCACGTTGTGCGGCTTCCCATCCTGTGATCCACTTGCTGTTGAACTTCTCGCCGTTCTCGATGTCGAAATCACGGCGGAAGAGCTCCGTGCTGCCGTTGAGAGAGCTTACGACCTTGTGATCGCGGAACACGCAAAGTGGACGCCGCGGTGCCTCACCGCGAAAACGATCCTGGTGACGAGGACCGTAGGTCCAACACCCGCGGGGTACCCACACGGCGCCGCTCCCGGTATTGAGGCGAGCAAACGCGTTCCACTTGTCGACCTTGGTCTCCTTCCCGTCCAGTGACAGTATCCACCTGGAAAGGGTAATGCCGTTCCCCTCACGGTGCAGGATGTCAATCGGATCGAACTCTAGCCCTGAATTCTCGTAGAACCCCTTCTGAGGAATCGAATTCAACTGGTGCACCCACAGTTGCTTCCCCGTAAGAGGATCAACGGCGTACACAAAGATGCCTCCATCGGCCAGGGGCTGGCGTCCGGCAGCGAAATAGGCTATGTCATCCATCACGAGCACGGCACCGGCTACGGGCCACGGGGATTCAACCTGTCCGTACGCAACAATGCGTTCGTCACTTGGCGCGACACGCCGGCGCCAGGCCAGTTTGCCGGTTTCGGCATTCAACGCGTAAACGTACCCCGCATGGGTACCAAACAGGCAAAGGCCTCGATGAATTGCAGGGGGGAGGTCCACCCTGCCGTTGGCCGTGAACCGCCACTGCAGCGAACCCGAACTCGCATCGATAGCAACGACTTCGTGGGCGTCGGGTCGCGCAACGTATAGAACACCGTTGGCCACCGTGGGGGCGCTGACCGGTCCCTTAACAAACTCGTTCTCGCGCCAGTCATGCAGGATGGGGCCATCGGGAAAGGCAGTTGATGGAGCCAACGAGATCGACCACTTGAGAGCCAGTGACTTCGGTCCAGGTGCAGTTGTGCTCCCGCTTCGCCATGGGTCACATCGGTAGAGAGGCCAGTCCACCGACTGCCCCGTGCCAGACGGCGTTGATGACGTAGTTGAACCGTACGCCGGACCCTTTTCAAGGGCCCCTGCACCCGTTCTCTGGCCAGCAGCATTGGGATGCTGCGGGGCCAGGGCGACATATCCTCTTAGAATCGGCCAGCAGGTGCAGTGCTTGGGTGTAGTGTAGACCAGCCCGTTAGCCGGAACCCATCCGTACTCGCGAGAGCAGTTTGCCTTTGTCACGGGATTCACAACCAAGCTGCCCGTCTTGAGATTGGTCAAGTCCATCACGCCGGAGAACATCCAGTTCGGGGTGGCTACCGGTGGGAAACAGTGCGCCAGCGCTGCGGGCAAGGTACGCCTCGTTTCACCCGTACGTGGATCGAGAGCAGATGTCTGCAATGGTATTTTTCTTGCCTTGTCCCTGTTCGCCGTGTCAATTCTCCCTCCGTGAAGAATCCAGAGGTCATCCCCCAGGAACATAGCACGCGCCTGGCGGTGATGATTCATTCCGGGAGGATACGCCTTGCTCCAGGCTGTAGCCCCCGTATCAGCCATAAGAATATGAAGCGCGTTTCCGTTGTCATGATCGTTTAACGACGACTCTTCAAAGGCAAGGTACTCACCGCTGAGGACGGTACGGTAGACGTTCTTGAGCCACGGCAAATCAGCGCGACGCCACTTGACACTGCCTGTCGAGAGATCCAGTACAACGGCCTCAAGTTCTGGCTCGGACTCCATGCTCTTCTGGATTAACGCCACGATGTTGTTCTGGGCCGCCAGGTTTCGCGGGCCAGTGCCGGTAAAGGTCCAAAGCGCCTTGCCTGATTCCACGCCAAAAGCCATAACGGCCTTGTCATCGCACGCTATCAATATTCCCTCGCAATGCAGCAGATCGCGGGGATTCGTAATTCCCTCAAACGTTTTCCCGTACTCACCGCTATGCGCGCCCAGCGATACTACCTTGCCCTGCTCGAGGACAAAGACATGATCGTCCGAGGCGACCGGGCGAGCGCGGTCACGCGGGAGACCCGGCAAGCGGAAAGCCCTTGTGTTGCGTTTTGCCACACCAAGATCCCGGTGCCAGAGGCGAATCCCGTTGAAACTGTCACGCGCTAGAACTCCCCCGTAGAAGTTGCGCCCAGCTGCACATACCACACCCTCGACTTCTCTCGTAGCGCCAGCAACCCAACGAATGCGGTTCGGCGGGCCCACGAGCGTGTCACCGGAAACGGCGTTGCCATCAGCCGCGTGCCGCGAATGAGTCCAGACGTCCATTCCCGTCGGCCATGGTTTGATTGCGGTGAGTCCCGGGCCCTGCTGCTCTGCAACAGAAAAACCTGCCGCTTTGAACTCTTCCCTTTCAAGAACCCCGTCCAATGGAGCAATGACGATACCCCCGGGTGCCACGGTGCGAAAGATTTCGGCAGCGGGAGGACTGAAAGTACGGACGATCAGGAGATTCACGAGATTCTCAGCGTAGGGGAGCCGAGTTCGCTCGGCAAGACGCTCTACGCTGGCCAATCCATAATGGCCCTCAACGCGAAGTCGTGCCCGCGCCTTTTCTACGATAACCGGGTCCGGATCAAGCACATGCACCACGTAGCGACCGCTTCGGCTGAGCTGGGCAGGCATGTCTGTGTCATCAGCCCCGAGCTGGACAACCAGCCCCCCAGAAAGGCCGGCAGGGGTGCCGCAGGCCACTGTGGCCGCAATACATAGCGTCGAGAAGATAATGGCGATGGTGCGCATGATGCCTTTGTTTCCTTTGTAGTGATGCCCACATTCAGCGCACCAGAACTCCAACCCTCCCACATTACGCAGGCGTAAACAAAGAGGGCGCGAGTTCGACTTGCCCCACTAGCGCGCATTATTCATGAATAGCCTGCTACAAACGCGAATCGCACCTCCATTGCGACCCGAAACGCCGAAACGCCAGATCGCAGTATGTCGATACGGCTTCACCGGCGTTTCACCGTTTCGACCCACACTGACGGCACGCTTCACGTTTTCGCAACGACTCTTCATGAATAATGCGCGCTAGCTTGGTCAAAACAACTGCCGAAATGGCTACTTTTCTCCGTCGGTATCTTTGGATTTCTCCCGGAAACTCTTCTTCATGGCTTTCCGTTCCTCGTCAGAAAGTTTGCCGTCGCCGTCCTTGTCGTACTTCTTGATCATTTCGGCGTGGCGAGCCTGGCGCTTTTCACTTTTCAAGGCCTCCTTATCCTTAGCCCCCTCCTCGGCCAGGGCCAGACCCGTGCCCGCAACAATTGCCAGAACCAGCAGAACCGCACCAACTCTTCCAATCTTCATGATCCCCCTCCTCCTTGACTTGTTCCTTCCGGAACTCCTACCTGTAATGCCGACCGAAAATCAACAGATCGGCGTCCCAAGGCACTAACCAACCCGGCACACATCCACACCGACAAGGCAGACGTCATCATTGAATGTGTTGCCTTCGCAGAAGCGCTGAATGTCGTCGATGAGGTGTCGGAACAGGGTTGGTAAAGGCTGTTTCATGCAAAGCACGGCACTATCCAAGAGGCGCTCCTCACCATATTCCTCGCCGCTCTTGTTCTCAACTTCATAAAGACCATCCGTATAGAGCAGGATTTTATCCCCCCCATTGAGTTCAACAGCCGAAGTCTCATAGTCGTAATTCTCATAGAGAGCCAGGACGGGGCCGATCGGCATACGATTGCTCAGCAACGCTTCCGCCGCTCCATCTTTGCAGCACAGCCGGATCGGACTATGATGGCCGGCACTGGCGAACTGTGCCATTCCTTTTGCCGCATCGATCACAAGGTAAAACGCCGTCACGAAGACCAGGACATCCTCCTGCCTGAGGAAGGGACGGATCAGGTTGTTGACCTTAGTCAGAAGGCGTCCCGGATCCTTTTCCAGTGGGGCCCATTCGTCCACCAGTGTCCGGATGATCGCCGTAATCAGTGCGGCACGTACACCATGCCCCATCACGTCGCAAAGAAACACGGACACTTTCGTGTCTGAAAGCTGATGCACCGAGAAAAGGTCCCCTCCGACAAGATCGGTCGCTTCGTAGTGATGATGGAACTGCAGGGCGCTTTCAGCCGCGGGGACACCTTTAGGAAAAGTAGGGTAACGCTTGGGGAGAAATGCCTCCTGTAAATCCTTGGCCATCGCCAGTTCTTCCTGTGTCTGACGATTGATCTCACGCAGCCTGGCGGCGTAGCGGCTTGCTTTCAGCTCTGCTTCCTTATGGTCGGTGATGTCACGCGATATGCCAAAGGTCCCGACGATTTCACCGCACTCGTTGCGAAGTGGCATTTTGGATGTGGAAACCCATGTGACACCGCCGTCCGGCCACGTTTCCTTCTCTTCTTTGCCAATGATCGGCTCCCCCGTGGCAATTATACGCTGTTCATCCTCGAAGGCTGGCCGGGCATGCTCCTCGGTAAAGAAATCGAAATCCGACTTCCCGACAACGTCGTCCGGACTCGACAGGTTCATCCATCGCGCGAACGCGGCGTTCACGCGGACAAAATGGCTGCTAAGATCTTTGAAGTAGATGTTGTCGGAGGAATTGTCCATCAAGCTACGGAGCAATTCAGCATCGGTAATCTTGCTGCCATCAGTCAAAGGGGAACCCCCATCTTTGCTCACAAACAGGTATCTCACTCTAGTCCCCGCGTCAAGTGCATGGTGAATCTTTCTGCACATTGCACAGTTCTCGATTCTCAACGCGATCTCACATCTAGCGCAGATTTCAACATCCCGATCTCCTCCAGCGCCAGCGACCCCCTGTATTGCGAATGCCTGCGATTGCGATATCGGCGCGAGCAGACATAAGGATATTTCGCGCTTTTTGCTTCGCCCCGGGTCGGCAAGTCGAGATACTGTTTAAGCAGCAGTGTGAAGCCCCGGCACTGGCAAGGAGGTATCTTATGATCAGAAGACTTACAGCTCGATGGGTCGTTGTGCTTTCTTTTGCATTGAGTATCTCGCTCCAGGCGTCTGCCCAGACCGCTGCTGGAGGGGCGCACCCCTCATTGGCGCATGCCATCCGAGAGTTGAAGGTGCCGCCGAGTTGGTGGAATGACGTGGAGACGCGTTATGATCTCAACAAGCCATGGAAAGACGCCAGGCTGGAGATCCGGAGGCGTTTGGCTCGTGGTGATCAAGCAAACCTACGGGAGGCGATGAAACTCACAGTGCTCTACGCTCAGAAGAAGGACATAGGCGACGGACACGAATTGCCGATGTACCTCTTCATGGGAGGCGAATTCGCCTGGGCAATACAGGAGTACAGGAAGTTCCTGACACCTACCATAAACGATCCGGACAAACGCGGCGAAACGCATGGGTTCATTTGCCTTGCGGCATCTTACCAGCACTTCGGCGAGTATGATAAATCCGTCAAAGTATGCAACATTGCCCTGAAACACCTACCCGAACCGCCTTGGACCGAAATGAATGCTGCCAAGGCCTACAGCAAGCTTGGTGACCTTTCTGCCGAACAGGGCAAGAAGGCTGCAGCACGTGAGTACTACGAGAAAGCCATCACGAATTACAAGGTGGCAAAACCCAAGTACGGCCGTCACCTCCTGCCCCGGCGCATCGCACAGGTTCAGTCGCGACTTGATCTGCTTGTTATGGCCTCGCTTCGCTCTAAACATCTGAGGGATGGTGAGCATCGTGCCCAGGCCCTGGGATACAGCGAACCTCTCACAGTGATCGTCACAGTACGGAACGGGCGGATTGTCAACGTCCAGGTCAAGCACAAGGAAAAGATCGAATTGGGTGCAACACAGAGCATCCCGAAACAAATCGTGGACCGGCAAGATCTGCGAATCGACGCAGTCACCGGTGCAACTGTCACCAGCCAGGCCATTGTTGAGGGCGCGCTCAACGCCCTGAAGAAAGCCGGATTGTAGGGGGCTTCGTGTCCGCTTTTTCACATTTCATCCGTGACCCCGCGATGGGAATCTCGAGATTGGAACATTGGGTGCGTCGGACATTTTCTGGTTGGTATCAGACTCCCTGGCGCCGCCTGGTGCAGTCGATTTCCTTGCTTCTTTATCTCCACTTGCTGTTCTATGTCGCCTGGCCGTTTGCCGGTACGTTTTCCCCCGGCGCTTTCGCGTACAAGGAGTGGTTGCCCGTGGAGGTGCACCTCTGGCTCGATCCATTGCTGGGACTCTCCGCGGCGATCGCAGCCCGCTGTTTGAACGTGGCGTTGTGGGGCGGCTGTGTGATCTTCCTTTTTAACATCCTCTTACCTCGCGGATTCTGTAGTTATCTCTGTCCCTTGGGATCCTTAATCGACGTGTCGGACTGGTTTGCAGGCAGGTTCATTAAACGCTCTCGGCAGGAGGGGGAGGAAAGGTGGCAAGACCTGCGCTTCTGGGGGCTGATCACGGTATTGGCAGCCGCCGTTGCCGGGGTTCAACTCGCCGGCCACGTGGCTGCGATCCCCTTAATGACTCGCGGGCTGGTATCGAGTTTCGGCCGCTTGCAGTTTGGCGCACTGCGCGGGTGGGAACAGGTCGGGGCCGCTGATGCTGTTGTACACATTGCCACTGTTGCTTTAGCGGCCATCCTGTTCCTCTCGCTGCACAGTCGTAGATTCTGGTGTCGCTTGCTCTGTCCAAGCGGGGCCCTGTTGTCTTGTGTGAATCTAGTGAGCATGAGAAGGCGCCATGTGGAAACGAGCTGTACGGGGTGCGCCAAGTGCCTGGAAGCCTGTGCGTTCGATGCCATCCTGCCGGATTTCTCCACTCGTCGGAACGCCTGTACGACATGCAGGAACTGTGCAGCTTTGTGTCCTGTAGATGCAATCACCTTCGACTGGCGATGCTCCCGCAAGCGCAGCGGCGGTACTTCGAGCGAAACGACTCCCGAGTTTGGCGGGTGGCCCGTTTCCCGTCGTGCACTCCTCGCATCGATCTCAGGAGGCTTGCTCGCTGCAATGGGAGTCAGGGCAGACGGACGGCCTGGATTCGAACTGCTTCGTCCACCGGGTTCCCTTCCCGAGAAACAGTTTCTCCAGTTGTGCATACGCTGTGGCGAGTGTTTCAAGGTCTGCCCGGGGCCCGTTCTTCACCCGTCAGGATTCAGTGGCGGGCTGGACTCGCTCTGGACTCCGATCGCGGTTCCCGTCAAGGCTGGTTGCCACCCGGAGTGCAATCTCTGCACGCAGGTATGTCCAACCGGCGCAGTCCGTCCTCTCTCGCTGGAGAAGAAGCGGCGTACATGCATGGGTCAGGCTAAAGTGGACAGGAGAACTTGTCTGCCTTTTACTGGAAAGTCCGAATGTCGTCTTTGCTTCGACGAGTGCGCGGCTGCCGGCTACAACGCAATCGAAATGAGAAGGATTAGGCTGGATGTGGACCTGGACAATGTGCCGGAAGGAACGTTCTCAGACGTGGAACTGGAGGAAATGACTCATATTGATGCGCCTTTTGTCGATGCGAAAGCGTGCGTTGGCTGCGGCCTCTGCGAATACCGCTGTCATGCCGTTAATGTCAGACAAGCCGGCTTGTTGCAACAGAGTGCGGTCGTTACGTTGCCTGCGTCAGGTCGAGGAATCCCTTAACGGGCTCTTTCCCACTTTAACTCAAAGGATGTTTGACTGAGTAAACCCGGCTGCCTTTATGGTGTTGATCCCTGCTTGCTGTGATGGAAGAATGGAAGTAAGAAAACGAAAGGTTTCCATCTGTGATCAAGAACGATAGATCCCGAAAGGTAAACAGGAGGATCATGCCTGTGACTGACAGATGCGGTGTATCCTTTATTCATGTCCGCTATCTCTCGGGTTTCATCGTCCTTATCCTCTGCAGTGGTGTGCTTCAGGGCAAACCGGATACTGATCTTACCCACCCACCCCTCCTGCCCGGCGGAAAAGAAGTCGTGTCGGTTCAATCGAAGGGCTTCCTTGAGCCGACTGAGACTCTACGACCCGGAGTCAAGATCGCCAGGGTCCCTCCGACCGTCGACTTTGCCTATTATCAAGGGCAGGATTATCCGGGTAATCCCTGGTCGGTCTGGGGGGACGGCCTGGTGGTGGGCAATAAATACTATTCCTCTATCGGCGATCACAAGAGCCCTGAAGGAAACGCGTTCGTTTTCGAGTACGATGCCGATAGAAGAACGTTGAAACGCATTGTCGATCTGCAAAAGGTCTTGAAGGTTCCCAAGGGTCACTATACTCCCGGCAAGATTCACAGCCGGATCGACATGGGCGCTGACGGGTGGCTCTACTTCTCGACTCATCGTGGATCCACCAAGGTGGCGTTCGATCCGAAGAACAATTTCAAAGGCGACTGGATTCTCCGGCACAATCCTGCCTCCGGAAAGAGCGAAGTCGTTGTTCATGCCCCACTGAAAATGCAATGCATGCCCACCGGGCTGCTCGACCCGGACCGGCTGGTGTTCTATGCCGGCACCGCCGATGGCCTGAACGAGAATCCTCCCATGTTTCTTGCCTACGACGTGAAGAACAGGAAGATTCTCTATAGCGATGATTACGGTCCCTATCGCTATCTGATTTTCGCCCGCTCGACGGGAAAAGTCTATTTTCATGGGAACACCAGCAGTCCGAGCCGCACCAGGGGACCGCGCAACCTGGTGAGGTTCGACCCGGAGAATCCGGCGCCGCCGGTTCCGATACCCGCTACAGTTGGATTGCGTTCGGCCACCTTGGAAACGCCGGACGGCTTGGTCTACACCATTGATCACGACGCCCTGTGGGTGTTCAACACCCGGACCGAGAAGGCGAAATTGCTGGGAGCTTCTGCGGTCGCTTCCAAGACCTACACTACTTCCATCGACGCCGATATGAAGACGGGGCGCTACCTATATTACGTCCCCGGCGCTCACGGGGGTAGCGAGAAGGACGGCACTCCCCTGGTTCAGTACGACATCAAAACCGGGACCCGGAAAGTGATCGTCTTTCTTCACCCGGCGCTCTACGAGAGCTTCGGATATATCCCGGTGGGAACCTTCGGATCGGCCGTATCCCCTGAAGGCGATAAAGTCTATATAACCTGGAACGGCAACCGGGGAACCCGGAAAGAAGATTTGAATAAACGTGTCCGGTTCAATACCTGCGCGCTGACCGTTGTGCATATTCCCGAAGCGGAGCGCAGACCATGAAAGAAACCGCATGAAATCAGAGATTCCGTGGTCGGTGTTTTTCCTACTGATTCTCCTCGGCCTGCAGGCTCAGCTCCGGGCGGAAGAGCCGCATCTCTCGATTCCGTCTCCCGCCACTCACATTACGCTGCTAGAAGCCGGACAAACCCGAATGCCGATTGTGGCCGGTAGCCTCGACGATCCTATCGGGGAACTCACTCGTTACTTGAAAAGGATATCGGGAGCGGATATTGACGTGGCAGTCGCCCGGAAAGGCACCAAAGGGATTTACGTCGGCCTGGTTGCCGATTTTCCATGGCTTCCTTTACACGATATCGAAGCATTGGGACCCGAGGGATTTCTGATCCGTAGCCAGAACGGGAATCTGCTTCTGCTCGGTCATGAAGCGATGGGTGTCCAGCATGCGGTAACGACCTTTCTGCATCACCTCGGATGCCGCTGGTTCTTCCCGGGGGAAGCTTGGGCGGTGATTCCCAGCATGGACACAATCGAAGGAACATGGAACGAGCGCCAGATGCCCGATTTTCCAACGCAGCGAAGCATCTGGTACGGGTACGGGGCTTATCGGCAGGGCAGAGAGGAACTCGATGAATGGAACCGACACAACCGGATGGGGGGCCCTGTTCCGATCAAGATCCACCACAGTTCCTACGGTCTTGATTTCGATGCGGATTTCAGAGCCCACCCGGAATGGTTCGCCTTGGTGGATGGACAACGTCAGGCGACCAAGCCTTGTTTTAGTCATCCCGCGGTGCTGAAGAGAGCGGTCGCCCACGCCTTGGAACAGGCCGGCAAGGGATTGAAAATGATAACCGTGACCCCGCCTGACGGACTGGGATATTGCGAATGCTCCCTCTGCCTTTCTGTTTTCGAGGGCGCCAAACCCTTTCATGAACACCGTTCACTTTTTGCCGAACGACCGGACGGAGTACTAGTGAATATCACTTCCGAAACCCTGTTCAGGTTTGTCAATCGAGTGGCGGAAGCGGTAAGTGAAGAACATCCTGGCAGCATGATAGGCTGCTATGCTTACAGCGCCTATTCCCACCCTCCCTCCTTTGATCTTCATGACAACGTTTATGTACAAACGACCACGGCATACCGTCGCACACCGCTGACCATGGAAGAACAGATCAAGGCCTTTGGAAGCAAAACCCGGCAGCTTGGGATTCGCGAATACTACAGCGTATTCCAATGGGATTGGGACTATCCCGATCCCGGCAAGTTGACTCCGAAACGATTGCAGGAAGAAATTCAATTCTACCGGCGCCTGGGGATCACCGCCATCAACGCCGAATCTTCGAACAACTGGGGTCCCCGCGGTCTCGGTTACTATATAGCATCTCAACTCATGTGGGATGCCGACGCCGACTGGAAGGCGTTGATCCGGGATTTCTACCTGAAGTCTTTCGGGCCCGCGGCGGCGCCCATGCAGAAGTACTTCGTCCACTGGTACGGAACCGATGTCGCCGTGCTGGAAGTGGGCAGAGCCCGCCCGGAAGAGAATGAAGGTACTCATGAGGGTGCCGATGCTTCGGCGCTCAGGGAGGCTTTTGGCTACCTGGACGAGGCGGTGCGACAGACAGAACCGGGATCGCCTTATCGAAACCGTATCGACCAGCTGCGGATGTACCTGCATTACCTTGTCTTGAGATACCGGCTGGATGAAGCGGCCGGAGGGGGCGATGAGAAAGACATTCTCGAAGCCATAAAGGCCGAAACCTTGTTCGGCGGACGCTTGACGCACACCGGGATGGTGCACGGAAGAGCCCTGATTGGAAAAGCTTTCCTTAGACGGTTCAGGAAGTTCCAATCGGTCCTGGAAGGTGCCTCCGAGGCGGGTAAGGCGGGAAGCGGTTGGAGAGAGCTGGGCCAGCCGCCTTCCGCCCTCGAACTGAAAAGCATTTGGGAAGAAGACAGAGCTCTGCTCGCCCCGAACCTTTCGTCCCCTGCCCCGGCGACTGCTGATATGTACGTGTTTCGCGACGTGACCGCCGAGACGGGATTACGCGAGCTGTTGAAAGGCATGATGGGACACGCGGCAGCCTGGGGTGACGTCAATGCCGACGGCTGGGTCGACCTGTTCGTGGGAACGTTTGCCGACCGACCGGCGGAAGATTACCGTGCAGGGGGCGCCAAAGGGCCAGTCCCCAACATGCTCTTTATCAATAATCGTGGTCGATTCTCACTCAGCGCTCAGAAATCGATCGCATGGCTCGGACGCGCTTCCGGATCGGTAATGGCTGATCTGGACAACGACGGCTTATCCGAACTGTACATAGCCAACAACGGTCGCCTGGGGAACAGGAACCTGCTTTATCACAACCGGGGAGAAGGTCGGATGGTAGACGTCACCGCCGAGACAGGTGCTCCCCTGCACTTGCCGGAAACGGCGCGCAGCGCAATAGTTTTCGATTTCGACGGCAACGGTTTGCTGGACCTGCTGGTGCTGGCCAGCATCCGCAAAGCGCCATCCATGCTCTTTCGCAATCTTGGAGACATGAAGTTCGAACGCTCCCATGCCCTTCCGGACGACCTGATCGGCCTGGGTGCGGCGGCGGGTGACTTGACGGGCAATGGCCGCCCCGATCTCTTCGTCGGTGGATCCAACCGGCTTTTCGTCAACCTGGGCGGCCGGTTCCGCGAGGCGGTGGAACTCGATCTTGATTGGGGTTTTACCGCAGAGGACCGCGCACCTTCCTGCGGCGTGGCCCTTGGTGATTTTGATCACGACGGTCACCAGGACATCCTGATCGGCGCGCATACCAAGCGTCCGTGGGGTGAGCCTGCTTCTGTGCGGTTGTTGCGGAATCTCGGATCGTCCCCAAAGAAAGTGCGCTTCGAGGAGGTCACGAAAAGGGTGGGGATCGCTTCCCTGAAAATGAGAAACCCTCATGTTGAAATGAGAGATTTCGATAATGATGGCTGGCCTGACCTCTACACTTCGATCGTCACTTTCAAAGACGGGAAAGTCCACCCCGTAATCTATAGGAATGGTGGGGCCCAACCTGGCCGGCTGCCGGAATTCACGGAGACGGGGTTCCTTCACCGACCCGATTTTCCGGAGCCGGACGACATGGTACCCAACGAAAGCGGGGGCAGGTTTTTCGATCGTATGGTGGCTAACGGAAAGGTCATGTATTTCGCCCCTGGACCCTCGGCCGATTTTGATGGGGACGGACGGCTCGACCTCTTCCTTCCCTGCTGGTTCCCCCGCTCCCCTTCCCTCCTGTTGCGAAACGAAACGCCCTCGGCCAACTACCTCGAGGTAGAGGTGATTGCTTCCGGCAAGGTCAATCGCCAGGGAATCGGTGCGATGGTGCAAGTGTATCGGGCCGGCCACATGGGAGAGGCGGGTGAACTGTTGGCCTCGGAAGAGATTGCCACTGGGTATGGCTATTGTTCAGGACAACCGCCGGTGGCCCATCTGGGCCTGGGCACAAAACAGAGTTGCGACCTCATCATACGCCTCCCCTGGAACAAGGGAGTTATTCAGCGCAAGAACGTGAAGAGCAATCAACGCCTGAAGGTTAAAGTCGGTGACGACTATTGACCGAACCTTCCATGACGCTACTTGCATACAAGAAAGCTCTTAACGGGTTTCTCCTTGTGTCACAATTCACGGTCACATAGAATCGCAGCACTTTATGCAAATTGCACGCCCCATGGCGTGCGTTCACAGCAAACAACTGAAGATATGCCCATCCTAAGGAAACGATCACCTGAATCAAGGAGGACCGGAAATGAAGATCGGTATCGATAGCTACTGCTTCCATAGATACTTCGGAGAAGTATACGACAACCAGCAGGATCCAGGTCGAAGAATGACCTATACTGACTTCTTTAACCGTGCCGTCGAACTCGGTGTTGACGGCCTCTCCCTGGAGACTTGTTTCTTTGAAAGCATGGACGACGACTATCTAAAAGGTCTCAAGGAAATCATGGATAAGGGCAACATGGAATGTATCGTTGCCTGGGGTCATCCTGCGGGACTGGAAGGCGGGGAGAACCTGGAAGCACTGGCGGACATGGAAACGCATTACCGGACCTGCGAACTCATGGGCACCAACGTCCTGCGAATGGTCGGATCCCACTACGGTTTGCGCAACACCCCGCATCGCCCGCAAATGGAAAGACTGATGGAGATTCTGAAAGATCCGGTAAAAAGAGCCGAGGATCGGGGCATCAAACTGGCCATGGAGAATCATTACGATTTCACATGCGACGAGATGCTGGAAATGTTTGAAACCATTGACTCGCCCTGCTTCGGGATGACGCTGGATACAGGCAACGCCCTGCGTTACGGAGACGATCCGGTTGAGGCAGCAGCAAAGCTCGCCAAGTACATATACGCGCTGCACTTCAAAGATGTTGCCAAGCTCGCCGACGGCAATCCTGAGGACTGGTTCTATTACGCCTGCACCGCGATCGGCGAAGGAGAGATAGATGTGCCCGCGCTCTGCAAGACCCTGGAGGACTCCGGCTACGACGGAATCTACGCCGTGGAATTTGATTATCTGCACCCGCAACACGAGGATGAAGATTCGGCGCTGGTAACGAGCATCGATTGCATGAAGAAAATCCGACAGGAGCTGGCGCCATGAAGGAGTTGAACGTAGCGATCATCGGATGCCAGTTCATGGGAAAAGCCCACACCAATGCGTGGGCAAACGTCTCGCACTTCTTTGACCTGGACGTGAAGCCGGTCATGAAAGTGGCCTGTGATTCAAACGAGGCCGTGTTGTCTGCATTTGCCGAGAAGTGGGGCTGGCAGGAAACTGAGACGGACTGGCACAAACTCATTGAAAGAGATGATATTGATATCATCGATATCACCACCCCTCCGGGAATTCATAAGGACATAGCCGTGGCGGCGGCAAAGGCCGGTAAGCATGTGTTTTGCGAGAAACCCGTTGCCCTGAGCCTTGCGGAAGCCGAGGAAATGCGTGACGCCGCGGAGGCGGCGGGGATCGTGCATTACCTCAATCACGAGTATCGGAGATGTCCCGCGGTCGCCCTGGCCAGGCAGCTAATCGATGAAGGATGCATAGGGCGCATCTTCCACTGGCGTGGTGCCTACCTCCAGGATTGGCTGGCGGATCCTGACTTTCCGCTGACCTGGCATCTATGCAAAGAAACGGCGGGATCCGGCGCACAAGCGGGAATCAATTCGCACAGCGTGGACCTGGCCAGGTTTCTCGTGGGCGAAATAAAGAGCGTTGTCGCCATGAAGACAACGTTTATCAAGGAACGCCCCCTACCCGGTGCGGGCGCCGGTACGTTCAAGGCCGACAGCAGTGCGGGAACGGAAAAGGGAAACGTGACCGTGGAAGACGCTATCTCCATGGTAGTTGAGTTTGAGAACGGTGCCATGGGTTCTTTTGAGGCCAGCACCTTTGCTCCAGGAAGAAAGAATTACAACTATTTCGAGATATACGGCGACAAAGGCTCTATTCTCTTTGACCTGGAACGAATGAACGAGCTGCAGTTCTTCTCGAGGGAGGATCCGCAGCATGCACAGGGATTCAGAACCATCCTGGCCACCGAGTCCTGCCACAAGTACATCGCAAACTGGTGGCCGCCGGGACACAGCATCGGGTTTGAGCACGAATTCCACCACGGCGTAGTAGACTTCCTCAAGGCCATACAGGAAGGCGGTTCAGTATCGCCAAACTTCGAGGACGGAGTCAAAGGAATGCAGGTTCTCGAGGCAGGCCTGCAGGCAGCAGAAACAGGCACCAGGGTAGAGATTTCATCTTCCATGAGGTGACGTTCTTGCAGTTTAGATCACGTATTCATTCCCACTTCTGCCTCGCCAGGCGACGCGTAGCGCCTTGCCAGGGCCAGAAGATGACCACACACCCAGGAAAGACATCTGCTTGCATCCCGCCACTGCGGAGCGCGATATCCGCGGTTGAAATCTCTTACAGCGAATTCTCTCTCGAGAGCCATCTGCGTTGTGAAACAGATCAACGGGGGCAGGGTGAAACGGGGGTACGACATTTTGTTTACCCCACAGCACAAGGGGTTAGGCGCTAGGTGTTAGTAGCTAGGATTCTGGGACAGCGCAAATCGACCCCACCGTTTTGAGTGGGATACGAGGCAGGCATCGCTACGTGGAAGGCGGACCTTTCCCGCTAACGCCTATCGCCTAACCACTAACCACTGCGTTCTGCGCTCACAGCGCAGAACGCTCTCTCGAGTAATGGCGGTGACAAAGGTACTTATTGTATGCTACAGTCGTCTGTTATGAGAAATGATTTGCGTTTCTTGACTCTATCTATATTCCTGTCTCACATTGTTCTCTGTCCTGCGTTCGCAGCATATCCAGCCCCAGGTAAGGCCTGCCTGGCATGCCATAAAGAGCTCGAGCCGATTCGTCAGCATGAAGCAAAGATGTCTGAGCAGATTTACGCGAAGGGCAAGCTTCAGGGCGATCCGAACGGCTGTGTTGTGTGTCATGGTGGCAACCCGAAAGAGACGGAGAAGAAGGAACTGGCGCATAAGGGAGCACCAGTCGGTAACAGCCTGGAAACATTCGTTACAGATCCAGGCTCTATCTGGGTTGCAGGCAAGGTTTGTGGAAGCTGTCATCCAAAGTATGTATACGCGATGCATCGTTCTCTTATGCAGACGGAGGCGGGCAAGATACACGGTGGCATGTGGGGCTATGGTCTGACAGGATACGAGCATGAGTACGGGAATTATAACATCAAGGATACCGATGGACCTGTGCCCGTGTTCGGGACGGAGGTTTACAGCCAGTATATTCAGGATCTCATGGCCAAGTTCCCGAACGTTTTCCCGAATGAGTTAAGGCAAGTTCCGGAAGTTGATGTATCCACGCTCAAAGATAATCCTAAACAGGCAATATTTTCTTTTCTCAGGTCCAGCTGTCTGCGCTGTCATGTGGGTGTGAAGGGGCAGGCGAAACGCGGTAACTATCGCGGGATGGGCTGTTCTTCCTGTCATATACCATACAGCAACGAAGGTTATTATGAAGGTGCTGATCCTTCGATACCTAAAGATGAGTCTGACCATATGCTTGTTCATTCGATACAATCGACGCGCGAGGCGAAAGTGACTGTCCATGGGAAAACTTATTCCGGCATACCTCAAGAAACATGCGCAACCTGTCACAACATGGGTAAGCGAATTGGTGTATCGTACCAGGGACTGATGGAATCACCTTATGGTACTCCATATGATGAGGACGGGGAGCCGCAGCCGAAGCTCCATACCAAGCGCTACACGTTTGTTAGGGATGATCATCATCACAGCGTGGATAACCGCAAAGAGAATCCCGCCGGCAGTATGTTGTGTCAGGACTGTCATGTTACGACAAGCGTGCATGGCAACGGTAATATCAGCTGTACAACCCTGGGCAGTGTTGAAGTTGAGTGTTCCGACTGCCACGGTACGCCCGATGAATTTCCCTGGGAGCTTCCGATAGGATTTGGTGATGAGTTTGAGCGTACGCTTGATGATCGAAAGCGTGGCCTGGCTACTAATGCGTCTGAAGAGCAGTCGCGGTTTGGTACATTGTATCCCGCCATGGACGGCTACCTGCTGACTACAAGGGGGAACCCGTTCGGAAATGTAGTCAAAGATGGTGGGAAAGTTATTCTTCATTCCGCGAGCGGTGTGGATCTGCAGGTGCCTCTTCTGAAAAAGATCAAGAAGGAGAATACGTGGCAGAACCCCAAAAAGGCGACAACTGCAATGTGCACGGTGAAAAAGCACGTTGAAACGATGGAATGCTATACCTGTCATTCAACATGGGCGCCACAGTGTTATGGATGTCATGTCAGAATTGATTTCTCAAACGGAAAGAAAAGCACTGACTGGGTGGCATCTGGATCACTGCACGGTAAAGACGGTCAGACTGCGGAGTCTCGACGCGATGGTAAAGAGGCTATGCATCCCGGCGCTACAACTGCCGGCCTCACCTATTCGCGCTGGGAGGATCCAGTGCTGGGTGTGAACGGTGAAGGGCGGGTGACTCCGATTATCCCCGGCTGCCAGCTGATTACAACTCTTATAGGTCCGGATGGTGAAACACTGAACAACAGTGAGATTTGGCGGACGCCGGCAGGAACGGAGAATGGCGGCGAAGAGGGGCAGCGTACTTTTGATATGTCACCCATTCAGCCGCATACGGTAACTAGAGATGCCAGGCCCTGCGTGTCATGTCATGGTTCGGCGAAGGCTCTCGGATATGGTGTGCATGACAATAAATATATGAAGCAGTTTCTTAAGGATCTTTATATTGATCTTACGACATCACAGGGGGAACTGTTGAGCAGCCGGGCTGTGCCGCAGGTGGCGGCTATAGATGATTTGCCGATGGATCTGAGCCAGGTTGTAACAAGAGAGGGCAAACAGGTCCAGACTGTGGGAGAGCATTGGCCGGGCTCACGTCCCCTGAGCCAGGCGCAGCGTGATAATATGGAGCGCGTGGGCGTTTGTATTGCTTGTCATCAGGATGTACCTGACGGGACACCCCCGCTGAGGATGATCAACAAGATTCGTCAGCTGGCAGGGATTCCTAAGACTGACGAAGAGCATTCGAGACTGGTGCATAAGATTTTGAGCGGGGATGCTGAGATTAAGATATATGGAATGTTTGCCGGGATGCTGTTCTTCGGCGGAATTGCTATTTATCTCCTGAGACGGTACACAAAGAGAAAGTAGCTGGCTCTGACCTGCCCCCGAACACTACACCACTTCTCCTATGATAGCGGGATATACATACCACCTGACGCTCCGCTATAACGTCCCGCTTACAACTGATGGGTGACTCCAATGCCTACCTTTTCCAGCGCTCAAATTCCCAGATCCGATCTACCAGCGATTTCATGCGCTCCGGATACTTCAGTGCGAGATCGTTGTTTTCCCCCGGATCCTGCTTCAGATCAAACAGCACTTCCCGGTAATCCCTTGTGTTATTAAAGGCGTCGTAGAAGCGGTATAGTTTCCACCGTCCCGCGCGCACCGCACGGTGTCGGTTATAGGACCAATACATGTATTCGTGTTTCAGCTGTTTGCCATCGTTCAGCAGTGTCGGGGCAAATGATATTCCATCCTGTGCATCCGCCTTCAGGTTACAGATATCCGCAATGGTCGGCAGGACGTCTGGAAAATATGAGGCGTGATCAGTCCTGCTTCCCTCCCCGATACGGCCCGGCCAACGCGCAATCATCGGCACCCGGATCCCCCCTTCGTATAGCCAGCCTTTCCCCCGCTGCAGCACCCCGTTGCTGTCAAAGTACTTCGGATCCGCCCCACCCTCGCTGTGCGGGCCGTTATCGCTGCTGAACATCACCAGGGTATTGTCGTCCAAGCCCAACTCCTTGAGCAGCGCCAGGAGCTTGCCGACATCGCTGTCCAGAAACGTCATGGCGCCCGCAAAAGCGGCGTGACGGTAGCGTGGCCGGTTGTAGCCCCGCTGCAGTATTCCATAAGGGTTCGGCTCAACGGGTTTGTCCTCGAGCTTATCCCTGAAAGGCTTCTCATATTCTTCAGGAACAATCAGTTCCGCGTGCACCAGGGTATAAGGAAGGTAGAGGAAGAACGGCTTGTCCTTGTTCTTTCGAATGAAACCAAGTGCCTCTTCTGTAAAGAGATCCTGTGTGTGGCTCTTGTGGTTCTTCGGGTTGTCCGGGAGCATCACCTTTTCACCGTTTCTCCATACCCATTCAGGGTAATGGAAATGCGCACGGCGCTGATCCAGAAATCCGTACCAGAAATCAAAGCCCTTAAGATCGGGACGACCGGTGTGCCCCCCGAGTCCCCATTTGCCTACCATGGCGGTAGCATACCCGGCTTCCTTGAGCATCTCCGCAATAGTTCGATTCTCGGGTCGCAGTTGCTGCCCCTGCCCTTCTGTGCGGGCATGACCGATGTGCTGTCCTGTCATCAACGTGTATCGTGAAGGTGCGCATACGGCGCTGCCTGAGTAATGCTCTGTAAAAAGCATCCCTTCCGAAGCCATGCGATCCAGGTTAGGTGTACTGAACTTCTTCTGTCCGTAGCAGGATAGGTCGCCGTATCCTACGTCATCCGCAAGGATGTAGATGATATTCGGGCCCTGTGCGGCCACGACCGGCAAGGCAGATAGCAGAGAAAGCCATAAGGCCACTGACAGACGAGATCTCAGATTCTTCAGCATCGTACAAAAGCCCTTTCAACCAGGTGTGCGAACAACGAGTGGAATAGAGGCTACGGGGAAAGCATGACGAAATCAAGCGAAGTAGCAATTGGGAAACGCAGAGACTGGAGCTCACGCCTACCTGAATCCGCCTTTCCCGTAGCTGGATCCGCTTGGCCTCCATAGCCTTGGCGACGGGGGGTGAGGATTCGGAGGAGCGATTCAAGTATCAATGCCTGCCAGAGATCTGAATTCTAACGAATCCAGCTACGGCAACCCCGGCCAATTTCTCGATTCGGGGTTGGTTCCCAAAGCGCTATTCACATATAGTCTACTTTGGATACGCGCGACGTGAGCGTAATTGGAGATGATTATGCCGGGCAAACCGAATAGTACTACCATGGCGGCAAGAATATTGCCTCTCTTCTCGACTGTCGCCATCTTGACGCTGATGATCCTGCAGTCAGCGTTGGCTGCGCCGGCTGCGAAGCAGATGAAGGATGTGGACGCATCATTTCGCGAAATCAGTATCGAATCTCTCTATGTGAAGAAGGAGACCTGGCAGGATACGTTGCAGACATCGATCGAAAGAATGGTAAGGGAGAATCCCACGTTTGAGCTCGGTCGATGCCAGTTGAAGGATAAGTGGTTCAGAAGAGGACCGTTCAAGCCTAACCCGGGAAGGAAGCCTCCCGATTGTGATTTTGGCGGGCCTCTGACAAAGATTGACCTTGGCGCCAAGGATGGAGCAGGAAACAAACTCTGGGAGTATACGGGCCCGGTAAGCAAGAACCAGCCTTACGACCTGAAGTTGCCCAAGCACTCTAGCGTGTTTCAGTGTCGCCAATACAATTCCGACCAGGCCGGTTCCATGCAACTGTATCTAAGCAGCTCGGTTGCGCTGACTATGTGGCAAAATGGCAAGAGGATTCTTGAGCTTGGGAGTGCTCAAGTGGATCTCTACAAGCCCAGGCTTATCAACCTGGAGGTGCTGAAGGGGCGCAATGAGACGCTTATCCGTTTTGACAATGATGCGAATGCCGCATCTACTCATTTCTTCATCAAGTTCAACAACATAACCGGCTTACGGCAGCGTCTTGTGGAAGAGTTGCAGAAGAAAGTGGCAGAGGATTTCACTTCTTCGCGGGACACATTCCAGCAGGGCGTTGATTCTCGCAATCGTATCTGGTTTGCTCCGTGGGTTTGCGATGACGAGGTGACAGCTTCCCGTGATCTTGCAAGGAGATATGCCAAGGCTGTTGCTGATGGTGAATACCGGAAGGTTTTTGAGGCCGCAGCCAAGACAGCGAAGACCCATGATGATGTCAAAGCCATCCGGGCTGCCTGCTACAACTATCACTAC
The DNA here is from genome assembly GCA_030744755.1 of Kiritimatiellia bacterium. Taxonomy (GTDB): domain Bacteria; phylum Verrucomicrobiota; class Kiritimatiellia; order UBA8416; family JADHWI01; genus JASLPY01. The sequence continues at coordinate 34,856 of JASLPY010000034.1, forward strand.
TCCAGGGCATTGGAGACGCAGGCCAATTTCCAGGCGCTTCATCGTGCTATTGAGGACAAATCGAAAGACCGGCAGCTCGCGCAATCTTTCGATGCGAAGACATTCGGGGAACGGCTCGCCCGTTTGGAGAAGGCGTTTGCCATGGCGACCGAGGACACGCTTCGACTGAAGAAACTTCCGGATTTAGAAGCGGGCGATATCATGTCGACGAAGCCCATGAGCGATACGGCCTTCAACACGATCAATGCTCTTGTGGGTGAACTGGCCACCCTTAGAAGAGATGTTCTGCTGGCCAACCCTGCAATCGGTTTTGACCGACTCCTCATGATCAAGCGGCATTCGGGAAACCTGGGTCTGCCTTCCAATTGGGTGGGTAGCGGGGCCATAAGCGGGAATCTTGACGATGAATTGGTAGTCATGCGGGTGCGAGACCCGGAAGCGAAACTTGAGACATCATTCAAGCCTGCCGGGCGAGAGACAATTGCGGATGTGGACCTGAACTGGGACGGCAGACGGGTGCTCTATTCGAGTACCGATCGGAAGACGCGCGCCTGGCAGGTATTCGAAATAATCATCGATCCTGTGACTGGCAAGATCGTCAAAGAGCCACGTTTGATCACGCCGCGAATGGGGGATGGGGTCAACAACTATGATCCCTGCTATCTGCCGGATGATCGGATTCTGTTCTGTTCAACGGCCGTTCACCAGGGAGTTCCCTGCCTGGCCGGCTCCGGCCAGATCGCCAACCTGTATCTTCTTTCCAGGGATGGACAGAAGGTTCGTCAGCTCTGCTTTGATCAGGATCACAACTGGTGCCCAACAGTCCTGGGTAGCGGGCGTGTGCTCTTTCTTCGTTGGGAGTACGTGGATACTCCTCACTACTTCACCAGGCTCCTGTTTCAAATGAACCCTGACGGGACCGGGCAAACGGCTTACTACGGCAGCAACTCGTACTGGCCGAATTCGATCTTCTGCGCACGCCCTGTTCCAGGGCACCCGACCAAGGTGGTCGGGATTGTATCGGGTCACCATGGTGTTGCCAGGGCGGGCGAATTGGTTCTTTTTGATACGGCACTTGGTCGCCGTGAGACAGAAGGTGTTGTTCAGCGGATACCGGGATACGGCAAGAAGGTGGAACGCCTTGTTGCGGACCATCTTGTCGGCAGTTCATGGCCGAAGTTCGTGCATCCGTATCCTGTTGACGAGAAGAACTTCATTGTGGCATGCAAACCATCACCGGGCGAAAACTGGGGCCTCTATATAGTCGACGTCTTCGACAACATGGTCTTGCTGAAGGAGTCCGATGATTATGTGTACTTTGAACCCCTGCCGCTGCGTTCAACGAAAAAGCCTCCGATCATCCCAGATAGTGTTGACCTGGCTCGCAAAGATGCCGTTGTCTACATAGTCGACCTGTATTCCGGACCCGGCCTCAAGGGTGTCCCTCGCGGCAGCATCGATCGGATCAGGATTCTTGAGCCGCACTATAACTACTCAGGCAAGCATACGGGTGGCTACATCAATGCGGCGATCGAAGGCGGCTGGGAGCCAAAACGGATTATCGGTACCGTTCCCGTGGAGAAGGACGGTTCTGCAATGTTCCGTGTACCGGCAAATACGCCGATTCTCTTTCAGCCGGTTGACAAGCAAGGGAGGGCCTACCAGCTTATGCGTAGCTGGACGACAGCCATGCCGGGTGAGGCGCTTTCCTGCGTGGGTTGCCACGAGGATCAGAACTCAACAGCCCCGACGCGTGGCACCCTGGCTTCTCTCAAGGCGCCTGCCGACATTGAGCCGTGGTACGGGTTCACGCGGGGCTATGATTTTGTGCGCGAGTTGCAGCCTGTCCTGCAAGCCAAGTGCGTTAAGTGCCATGACGGCACAAAGAAAGACCGGCCGAACTTTGCCGACACAAAACACGGTCAACATGAGTTCTACAATTCCTATCATGCGCTTCATCCCTACGTCCGCCGGCCGGGACCGGAAGGCGACTACCATATTCTTCGGCCGCTGGAATATCATGTCTCGACGAGTGAGCTGGTGCAAATGCTCGAGAAGGGGCATCACAAGGTCAAGCTGAATGCGGAAGAGTGGGACCGTCTCGTGACGTGGATTGATATGAATGTTCCGGCATTCGGAACCTGGTCGGACCGCACGGGCAAGGAGTTCATAGCCAAACAGCACAAAGCACGCCTGGAGTTGCGGAAGTTATATGCATCAGTTTCGGAAGATCCCGAGGAGCCGCTCGGGGACCCGACATCGCCAATAAACGTCAAGTTCGCTTCTGCGAGCAGTCTCAAAGGCAGGAAGATACCAGTGCCCCTACCCGCATCTCTCAAAGTCGCGAAGGTGGATAATGAGAAGCCGTTGGCTCTTCAGCCGTTTGAGGCAAAGCCCTCGGATGATAGGATCACTGTTGACCTTGGCAAGGATATCAAGTTTGAACTGGTCAGCATACCTGCGGGTTCTTTTGTCATGGGAACCGATGATGGATTTGTTGACGAGGGCCCGAGACGCCTGGTGCAGATCAAGGAACCTTTTTATATGGCCACAGTCGAGATTGCGAACGAGCTGTACAAGCTCTTTGATCCGGAGCACGACACACGATTCATAGATCTGCCCGGTATGAGTCAGACCAGGGAAGGCCTTCCTGTTAACAGCCCCAGGCAGCCGGTCTCACGCGTGACCTGGAAGGATGCGATGGCTTTCTGCAAATGGCTTTCGGAGAAGACCGGCGACACCTATACATTGCCCACTGAAGAGCAGTGGGAATGGGCCTGCAGGGCCGGAACCACTTCGCCCTTCTTCTATGGTGATGTGAACACGGACTTCTCGCCCTATGCCAACTTCGCGGACAAGTCCATAATCGGCCTGAGTTTCAGGAAGTATCGTCCCGTAATGGAAGACTTCATTCCTCGTGATCGGCGGTACGACGACAAGAGCTGCGTGACGGCTGACGTGGGTTCGTACAAACCGAATCCCTTTGGTTTGCACGACATGCATGGCAATGTTTCTGAATGGACATTGTCGGACTACGGCAAATGTGCTTCCGGTCACGATCGCAAGGTTGTGCGTGGTGGTTCCTGGCGGGACCGGCCCATCAAGGCCCGCGCTTCCTGGCGGTGGGGCTACTATGAATTCCAGCCCGTATTTGATGTAGGATTCCGTGTTGTTCGCCTGGCGAATGCGCCAGCTAAGCCGAGGGAGTACGCAATCCCTCCCGTAACTGAATCCGCCTGGCCTCCATTTGTATTGAGGCATTAAGAGGTAAACAGAATGAAATGCAGAGAAGCCATGTCATATAGGTTGTTGTTAGTAGAGATCTCCACAATTCTAATTCTGAGCGCAGTTCATCCAGCGAACTGTACCGCTGAGGAGGTGGGCGAAGACGGGCAGCTCAACCCTGCCGGGGTGAAGATTCTGCGGGACTCGGGTGTGAAAGTGGAACAAATTGTTCTTGCCATGAGAAAGGTAGACAGTGACGGGCACTGGTATGCGAATTTCGGCTGGGACAGCCGAAACACTAGCAGGAAGTACTACCACGACAACAGCACGCTGTCTCTGCTCGATCTGAAGACCGGCAAGTTGAAACACCTGGTTCACGATCAGAAAGGCGGAGTACGGGATCCCCAGCTTCACTATTCCGGCAAGAAGATCCTCTTCTCATACCGCAAAGGTGGCCAGCCCTTCTATCACCTGCACGAGATTGGTATTGACGGAAAGGGCATGCGACAACTGACGGGCGGCGAGGACGACGACATTGAGCCGGCCTACCTGCCGGATGGCGGGATTGTCTTCTGTTCGTCGCGCTGCAACCGCTATGTGAACTGCTGGTTCACCCATGTGGCCGTCATATATCGTTGTGACGCTGACGGCAGTAACGTGCGGCCGCTTTCCTGCAACATTGAGCAAGACAACACGCCCTGGGTCTTGCCCGACGGCAAGATTCTCTACCAGCGCTGGGAGTACATTGACCGCAGCCGCACGCGTTTCCACCATCTCTGGACAATGAATCCTGATGGGGCCAACCAGATGGTCTATTTTGGAAACATGCACCCGGGTATGGTCATGATCGATGCGAAGCCCATACCCGGGACGCGCAAGGTGGTTTCTGTCTTCTGTCCCGGACACGGCAAAAAAGAACATGCAGGGGCAATCACGATCGTGGATCCAACTAATGGGCCGGACGACAAGTCAATGGCCAAGTCTGTATCCAAGAAACATTTCCGTGACCCGTTTCCGTTCTCAGAAGATCTGTTCATGGTAGCGCAGGATCAGGAGATAGGACTCCTGGCCGGTGATGGACAGTATACTACGCTCTGGACGATGCCGGATGAGTTCAAGAAGGAGAAACTCTGGGTACATGAGCCGCGTCCCGTTTCCGGGCGCGAGAAGGAACGTGTCATTCCCTCCCGTGTCGACCTCAAGAAAACTACGGGAACGATGACGCTGGAGAACGTCTACTTTGGCAGGAACATGGAAGGTGTGGAGAACGGTGACATCAAGAAGCTCCTTGTCATGGAGGCGCTTCCCAAACCCGTGAATTTTTCCGGCACCATGGAGCCGACATCCATGGGTGGAACATTCACGCTCAACCGGGTGTTGGGTACGGTTCCCATCGAAGTGGACGGCAGTGCGCACTTTGAAATCCCGGCAATGCGCAGCATCTTCTTCGTGGCGCTCGATGAGAACGACCTTTCCGTGAAGAGAATGCAGAGCTTTACCTGCGTTCAGCCTGGCGAGCGGTTCAGTTGCCTGGGTTGTCATGAAGAGCGCACTTCGAGCCCACCGATGGGCAAGAGGACCATTGCCCTGAAGCGTCCGCCGAGCAAAATCACACCGGTTCCCGGCGACCTGCCGGACGTGTACGACTTTCCGCGCGATATTCAGCCTATCCTGGATAAGCACTGTGTGAAATGCCACGATGTTGAGCAACAGGGAACATACACCGAAGACGGGAAACAGAAACTCTGCGGCCCGCTTTCTGGAGGCATCTCCCTGGCCGGCGACCGCGGCCCCATATTCTCGCACGCCTACGCCAACCTGACAATACTGCGTCAGTTCACCGATGGCCGCGATGCCAATGGCAACAAGGCGCCACGCACCATCGGTACGGGTGACAGTCCACTGTTGGCCAAAATCTCCTCGGGCAAGCATCATGGAGTAAAGGTAACCGCGCGGGAGAGAGATATCGTCCGCCTCTGGATAGAAAGCAGCGCGGTATACGCCGGGACGTACGCCGCGTTAGGAACAGGGATGGTGAAAGAGATCGGTGTTCCGGAGAAATGCAATTCATGTCACAAGAACAAGTTTCAGAAGTTCAGGTTCCGTGCCGGGCAATACGGCGATCCGAAGATTGTGAGATTCTATCTGAATACGTTGTCAAATTACTCCCGCCCTGAATACTCGAGAATGCTGCTGGCGCCGCTGTCGAAAGCGGCGGGTGGATATGGCACCTGTGAAGAGGAGAGCGGTGAAGAAGTTTGGACCTCGCGCGAGTCAGGGGAATACAAGTCACTATTGGCCCAGATAGAGGGGCGCAAGCAGGAACTGGATAAGAAGAAGCGGTTTGATATGCCGGATTTTAGACCCAACGTGCACTACCTTCGCGAGATGAAGCGGTTCGGAATGCTGTCTGCTGAGCACAAAGACGCGGATCCTGTCAACTATTACGAACTGGACCAGGTGTACTGGAAGTCATTCTGGGTTGGTGAGGGCTCCCTGAACTAGAGTTCAATCGACAAGAATGTTGACGGATCTTCTTAGGAAATAGAACCCCTGTTGTACAGTGGGGAGTATTATCCTGCACCTTGTTTATTGTACTTAAGACTGGAAGAAGAAGGAGGAGTTGATGTCTCACTGTGCGAAGATGAATCGTTTCCGGGCAGTCTTGTTGATCATGCTTCTCATTACGAGCGCGGGGAACCTCTTTGCCGGTTCGGCTGAAGACATGGTTAGACAATCCGGCGTACAGGGCGGATTGATTGTTCACATTGGCGCGAATGACGGTTCTTTCGTCTCAGACCTGCTCGTGAACGACAGCTTTGTGGTCCACGCACTCTGCGAAAATCAAGCAGTCACGGACAAAGTCCGCGCCCATATCAAAAAGAAGGGCCTGTACGGTAAGGTGACCGTTCAGAGGTGGAGTAAAGACTACCTGCCGTACGCGGACAACCTCGTAAATCTTATCGTAATCCCGAATGCCAAATCGCGAGTGAAGAGTGAAGAGATTGCCAGGGTGCTGGCTCCAATTGGAGTTGCTCTTCTACCTAAAGGGATCAAGTTTCAGGTTTCAGGTTTCAGCCCTCAGCCCTCCGGCGAGTGGACGAAGTACAGGAAGCCTATCCCCTCTGACATTGATGAATGGACCCACTACCTGCACGGGCCGGACAACAATGCGGTTGCTCAGGACACGAAAGCTGGCATTCCTAAACACTTGCGGTGGATCGGCGACCCGAAACACGCGCGTGCGCACGAACAGTTGGCCAGCGTGAGCGCCATGGTTACTGCGGGAGGACGTGTCTTTTACATTGTTGATGAGGGATTGAGGGCCGATATCCGTATGCCTGCCAGATGGCGACTGATCGCTCGAAACGCCTTTAACGGCGTGATCTTGTGGAAACGGGAAATCACTAAATGGGCGGACCACCTCCATGGGTTTCGGCAGGGCCCGTCGGATCTGCCATTCAGGCTCGTTGCGGTTGGCAATACTGTCTGCGTGACCCTGGGAACAGATCAACCGGTCAGCGCTCTCGATGCAGCAACCGGTAAAACTCTCATAACGTTCAAGGGAACCGAGAATACGCAGCAGATCATTCACACCGGGACCATCCTTGTCATGCTGGCCGGCACCCCCCAGGTTGATATTCTCAGGACCGGAGACAAGACAGGCTCGGCGCAGCGTGTTGTGATCGCGGCATACCCTGACACTGGGGAAACACTTTGGAAGAAAGAAGTCGACAGGACGGCCCTTTATCCGATGGCAGTGACTGAAGGGGCATTGTTGTACCAGACGACCAGCCATCTTGTGTGCCTGGACACGAAGACAGGCAAAGAGAGATGGCGTGTTGAGCATCCTGCGAATCTTGCGGGGGGGAGAGGATGGTGGTTATGGAATTCTCCCACCCTGACAGCCTGTGACGGCATTGCATATGTAGCTGACTCGAAGAAGCTGACGGCATTCGCAATCGATAAGGGGGAATTGCTGTGGCAGACCAAGAGTGCCCACGGGTTCCAGTCTCCGGCGGACATCTTCGTCGTCAACAACCTGGTGTGGCACGGCAATACCGGGTCCCGGGGCCGAGCTGATTTTCAAGAAGGACTGAATACGAAAACGGGCAAGATTGAGAAGAAGCTCGACACCAGGAAGGCGTGGTCATATCCCACATTAGCCCATTACCGGTGTTACCGGCCAAAAGCATCCAGCCAGTATATCTTCAGCAGCAGGTCTGGAGTGGAATTCATAGACGTGGATTCGGGCGCTATCTCCCTGAACCACTGGGTCCGCGGCACCTGCCAGTATGGTGTCATGCCGGCCAATGGCCTGCTCTACACGCCGCCGCACTCGTGCGCCTGCAACATCAAGACAATGATGCGTGGGTTCTGCGCTTTTTCATCATCAACCGTGAAGCCGTCTCCAGCACGAACAAAGACTGCCTCGGACTACCTCGAGCGAGGGCCGGCTTACGGCAAGCAGAACGCGGCAGACGGCATGCCTGATGCCTGGCCGATGTTCCGGCATGACGCGCAGAGAAGCGGACGAACCGATTCAAGCGTGCCGGCCAAGTTGAGCCGGGCGTGGAAACAGAAGGTCGGCGGACACCTTTCCACGCTGGTTGCCGGCCGGGACAAAGTGTTTGTGTCGGAGATTGATAAACACACGGTGCATGCGCTCTCGTCTGCTGACGGCTCGCACCTGTGGTTGTTCACTGCCGGGGGACGCGTCGACTCGCCGCCCACTCTTTACAACGGGCTTGTCCTGTTCGGGTCGGCCGACGGATGGATCTATTGTCTTCGCGAGAATGATGGTGAACTGGCCTGGCGTTTTCGCTGCGCACCCGAAGCGCGCCTGATCATGGTGCGGGGCCAGCTTGAATCAGCCTGGCCGGTTCACGGAAGTGTCCTGGTGAACAACGGTTCATTGTATGCCGCTGCCGGACGCTCTTCCTACCTGGACGGAGGAATCCATGTGTATCGGCTTGATCCCGAAACAGGGAAGGTGCTCGAAAAGACCGTGATCTACAGTCCTGATGAGAAAACAGGTCAACAGCCTGACGGCGGCGTTGATCTGCGCGGCGCACTGAATGACGTCCTGGCGGCGTCCGGTGATAATATTTACATGCGCCATTTGAAGATCGACTTCAAAACAGGCGATGACCTGAAGACAGGGCCGCATCACCTGTTCGCGCCCATAGGGTTCCTGGATGACGAATGGTGGCATCGGTCCTACTGGATCTACGGATCGGACCCTGTTTCCATGCCCAGGAGCAACGAATCCGGCTGGGCCATCTGGCCGCGTATGGGAACCATGGTGCCGTCCGGCCGTATCCTCTCGATGGATGACGAACTCGTGTATGGCCATGGGCGGAATAAGCTTTCTGCGGGCATGACGGCACAGATGAGCGGAGAGCAGTATCGGCTATTTGCCGCCAGGAAGGAATCTCTCGGTTTGGTACCGAGCGATCGTGAGAACCAACACCTTCGTTACGGGGGATCCGCCGGTAAGCTGCTGTCGAAAGAAACGCGGAGCGGCGATCAGGGAGGCAGAACTTCCGCGTTCGAATACGCCTGGACGAAGAAATCGCCGCTCCTTGCCAGGGCCCTGGCAGTGGCCGGCAAGACGCTCTTGATTGCCGGTCCGCCCGCACCGTCGGGTGGCAGATCCAGGGAGCTCGAGCAAGAGAGCGCCGAAGAAGCAGAGGCCTACTTCCTGGGACAACTCGGTGCGGAACTGCACCTGGTCAACGCTGCGGATGGGAATCCATTAGCGCAATACAAACTGGAATCGTCACCTGTCTTCGACGGCATGATCGTGCTGCAAGGCAAGGTCCTCATGTCGCTTCAGGACGGCTCAGTGGTCTGTTTCGACCAGGACAATTGACTCCTTCCCAAGGGTAGTTCAATAATAGCGGGGGAAAACGAAATGTTCATCAAGCAGATCTACCAAACGCTGATTGCGACGCTCGTGGCCTTTGCCGTTGTTTCCACTTCGGCAGTGGCGAAAGAGCCGGCCGCTGTGACCGCAGAAACACATCGACGCCCCAATATCGTCTTCATCCTCGCGGATGACTTGGGCTACGGAGATTTAGGCTGTTACGGTCAGGAGAAGATCAAGACGCCGCGATTGGATCGGATGGCCACCGAGGGGATGCTTTTCACGAGCCACTACTCGGGCTTTACCGTCTGTTCGCCTTCACGCTGCGCGCTGATGACCGGTATGCATATGGGCCATGCGTCGGTGAAAGGAAACGGCGGGACCCTCAGAGCAACCGACGTCACGGTCGCAATGCTGTTGAAACAGGCTGGGTACAAGACCTGCATGATCGGAAAGTGGGGGTTGGTCGGGCATCCGAGGCATCGGGGCAGCCCGAACAAGAAAGGGTTCGACCATTTTCTGGGCTTCGACAACCAGGGCTTCGCGCACTTCTATTATCCCGAGTTCCTTTGGCGGAACGGTGAGAAAGTTCTCTATCCGAAGAACCATAACCTGCGAACCGAAGACGGCGAATACATCCCCGATGTTGCCACCAAGGGCACCTTCAGCCATGACGAGCTGACCAGGGAGGCGCTTGGCTGGATCAAGGAGAACAAGGACAGTCCTTTCTTCTTGTATCTGCCGTTTTGCATTCCCCACGCGGAGCTGACCGTCCCGCCGGATTCCATGGAACCGTACCTTAAACTCAACTGGCCTGAAAAGCCCAAGCTCGTCAACAAGGGAAATACGGGCGGCGGCGGCTACGGCAGTCAGTACAGGAGGGGCTATTGCGGGCAGAGCCATCCGAACGCGGCCTACGCCGGCATGGTCTCGCGGATGGATCGTAGCATCGGCAAGATTCTCGATCTCCTGGATGAGCTGAAGCTGGCGGATAATACGCTGGTCATCTTCAGCAGCGACAATGGCCCAACGCCCGAGGGCGGCCAAAGCCCCGAGTTCTTCAACAGCAACGGGCCCCTTTCCGGCGGGAAACGGAGCTTGCAGGAAGGTGGAATCCGCGTGCCGATGATCGCCCGGTGGCCCGGCAAAATCAAGCCGAACGCGGTGAGCGGCCATCCTAGTGCCTTCTGGGACTTCCTGCCCACCGCCTGCGAAGTTGCCGGAATCGAGACGCCCGAACACATCGATGGCATCAGCTACCTCCCGGAACTGCTTGGAAAAGCCGAGAAACAGAAGAAGCACGAGTACCTCTACTGGATAGGGGTGATTCGTGTTGATAATTGGAAGTTGCACCGCGCCGGCAGAGACAGATATCGGCTATACGATCTGGAAAACGATATCGCCGAGAAGCACAACCTGGCCGAGAAGCATCCTGAAGTGGTCGCGCGCTGCAGCAAGTATTTCGATATCGCGAAGAGAAAGCTGCCGCAGATGGACGGGGTGATCGAACCGGAACCGACCCAAACCATCGTGTTTGCTGCTCCCGACCCGAAGTTGCGTATGCCCAAGGTGCGAATCTCCCAACTCAAGCCGCTGAAGGCGAGCACCGGTTTCGGCCGCTTAGGGATCGGCAGGTCATCCAGTGATGGCTTCTTGCGTCTTTCGGGGAAGATCTACAAAGACGGCGTCGGGATGCACGCCAACGGCGAACTCGTCTATGCCTGCAAACCGGGCTGGACGCACTTTGTCGGCACGGTTGGGCTCGATGACGCGAAGCGTTCTGATTCGCGGGCCAGTATCGTCTGCAAGGTGATTGCCGAAGACAAGGCCGGCAAAAAGCACACCTTGGCAACGACGCCGGTCCTTGGGCCTGGAAATCTCAAGCAACAGAACATCGACGTTCGGCTCCCCGCCGATTGTGTGAAGCTTCATCTCGTCGTGGACGATGCCGGCAACGGCATACACTCTGATCACGCCAACTGGGTCAACGCCGGTTTTCTGTAAACAGCTGGTGTTCCATGGCCACGCCATTCCCTCGGAGGAACACCGCCGGCCGCACCGCAGGACTCATGAACAACAGGGGTTTTGACCCCAAGGCAACTCTGCGAAACACGGTGTGATGATGTCTCGCTGAAGAAACGTGCCACTGCGGGAAAAGCTCTTGTCATTTGATTGATACCATCATTATCCTTCTGGTATTGGAATTGAATGTATTGAAGTTGAGGAGCGTTTCTATGCCGTCTGGACAGAAACTGTTAACAGTCATCCTTCTATTGGTGTATTGCCTGCCATCCATAGTCCCGGCCAACCCGGCGAACTGCGGGGCGATCAAGGCTGGCGGTAATGCCTGCAATTGCGGTTACCTTGGATACTCACCCGAGGACAGCCGCGTCAAAACAGACCAGCGCAAGGAAGTAATCATTGACTGGCTGCTCCAGGACGGAATGACCAACGGGCTCAAGGTCATAAAGACATGGGAAAAGGGCAGCCGCTTCGCACGCATGGCTTATACGGGTGATACTTCGGACGCGCTGGACATCAACGCGGTCAAACGCGTGGTCAAGAGCCTGGGTGAGAACGCCGGCGAACTCCGTTCCGAATGCGACAAACTGACCAAGTCAAACAATGACCCCAAGTCACCCGACTGGAGCACGCTCTACATCGCCGCTTGCGAAAAGCGGAGGGAACTGCGTTTGAAGCCCTACCTCGATGAACTCAAACAAGTGGTTTTCACCAAGCACTACGAGTTCGGGGGTTCGCATTACGCCTACACAGAGGGTTTGTCCGACGCCCAGCACGAGCGGCACTTCCAGCCAGGCTCACATCTCTGCCTGATGGAACTGGACGGTATCTATACGAAGGTAACCGATCTGATTCATGATCCTGGCGGAGTTGTCAGGGATCCCGACATTTCGCATGACGCAAAACGAGTCCTTTTCGCGCACAAGAAATCCTTCTTCAAGGACGACTACCATATATATGAAATGGACTTGGCCACGAAAAAGGTGCGCCAGATCACCTCCGGTATCGGATATGCCGATTACGAGCCCATTTACATGCCCAACGGAGATATCATCTTCAGCTCCACCCGCTGTATCCAGTCAGTCGACTGCTGGCATGTGGAAGTGAGCAACCTCTTCACCTGTGACAAGGACGGCAAGTACATGCGAAGGCTCGGATTCGACCAAGTGCACACCACCCTGGCAACCCTGAGCCACGACGGGCGGGTGCTCTATACTCGATGGGACTATAACGACCGCGGCCAGATGGCCGTACAGTCCCTGTTCCAGATGAATCCCGATGGAACAAACCAGAGAGAACTCTACGGCAATGTTTCCTGCTTCCCCACCTCTATCCTGCACACACGCTCAATTCCGGGGACCGGTAAATACGTGTGCATCACGTCCGGACACCATTCCCGGCAGAGGGGCTGGCTCGCCATCATCGACCCGCGCAAAGGGCGACAGGAAAACCAGGGAATCCAGCTCATAGCACCCGTGCGTAAGACTCTTGCCCGTACCGTTGACGCGTCCTGCCAGAGCGACAACCAGTTCAAACACCCTTACCCGCTCAGCGAAACAGCTTTTCTAGTTTCGTTCGCTTCCCCTGTACCAGGATCAAGAAATAATACAGTCAGCTCTGGAACCCGTCCTTACGGTATCTACCTGATGAATATTGACGGTGGACGAGAACTCCTGCACAGGGACCACAACATTTCCTGCACCCAGGCAATGCCTGTCATCCCGCGTTCCATTCCGAACAGGCCAAACACTGTCGACTACACCAAGAAGACCGGCACGGTCTACATGCACGATGTCTACGCCGGCCCGGGACTTGCGGGCATCAAGCACGGTACAATCAAGAAACTGCGTGTCGTCGGACTGGAATTCCGCGTATGGTCCGGCAGGGGGGCATCGGAAAAGAGGCTGGTCCCTGACCTCAAGCTGGGGGCCAGGAACCGCGGCCCTGTGAGTGCCGGACTCGTAAGCTGCCCCATCTCCAATTCCGGCGGCACATGGGACGTCAAAGCAGTGCTTGGCAACGCGACAGTTTATGAGGATGGTTCAGCCTGTTTCAAGGTCCCGGCCCGGACGCCGCTGTTTTTCCAGGCCCTCGACGAGAATGACCAGATGGTGCAGTCCATGCGGAGCTGGGCGACCCTCCAGCCTGGTGAAACACTTTCCTGTGTCGGCTGTCACGAACGCAAGAACCAGGCACCACCGATTCCATACTTCAGCAAAGCACTTGAGGCAGGCGCCCAGGACTTGGAACGGGACGCTTTCGAAGGCCCATCACAGGGATTTGACTTTGAGCGCGACATCCAGCCGATAATGGACAAACACTGTGTCAAATGCCACAAGCTAGAGCCCGACCAGCCGGTGGACAGAGCGAAGAAACTGGCGTTCAGCCTCAGTTGGCCCGCGTCCTACGATGCATTGGCCACACGTGATTACTGCAACTGGATAAATGCCCAGTCAAAACCAACCATGCTGCCCCCTTACTATACCGGCGCCGCTCAGAGCAAGCTCATCAAGCTTTTCGAACCCGGTAAACATACGATCTACTCTCCCGCGAAGTTTGGTGAAACGGAAAGAACCGCTACAAACGTTGAAGGCGGCAAGCACTACGGCGTGAAGATGACAAAGCTTGAGATGGAGCGTCTGAAAGCCTGGATAGATGTCGGCATACCGGCGCTGGGCACTTATCGAATGCCGGCAAACAGCAGGTTCCACAAGAAACGTGAAGCCATGAAGGCAATGGAAGAACAGAGTATCCGGGACCTCCTCAGTAGAGACGGGGTCAAACGGTTGGGGACTACACCATGACAAGAATGTCTTTGTATGTTGCCTTCTGCTTGATTGCCGCGACCCTGTCGGCATCGGCAATCTCACCAGAAATGAAGTCCCGCATAGAAGCCGACTGGGCGATGCAGCAATCGCTATCAGGCGTCTCTATGGAACAATCTATAACGGATGTAATCACCAGGGGCCGGGCCCTTGCCCAAGACCTGAAGAATGTCAAAGATGAATCCGCGCGCTGCCTGCGGGCCCTCAATGACCTTGAGCGCCGACTCTCCGGCAAACAGGAGAACAAGCCTGACCCCACGGAGCAGCAGGAAACAGAGGGATTTCATCTTGTCGCTGTTGACAACTGCGGAGCAGGCGGACACCTGGACAGCCACCGCGTTAAGGGCAAGAACTGGAAGCACGGCGAACGCGGGCTTCCGGGCAGCCTGACGACAATGTCATGGGACGACAGGGAAGTTGTCTATAGCTACGAGGGACTTGATCCAGAAGCCGGTTACAAGCTGAGAGTCATCTACCTCTCTAATGCCAAACGAATCCAGGAAGCCTTCGTTGAAGGGCATAAGCTCCACGACGTGACCGCAGACAATTATCTCCCCGTCGAGAAATGGAGCAGGATACCCCGGGAGAAGGTCTCTGACGGCAGCATGGACATTCATTTCAAGTACGTGGCAGGGGCGAACGTGATTGTCTCCGCTATTGAACTGTGGTCGGACAAGAAACAGTCCGGCATTCAGCCTGAAGCTTCGCTGAAAGCAATCGGCAAACTTGCTACCGCTACTCACAAGTCGCGCCCCGCCCTGATGCCCCTGTACAATGAGGCACGCTGGGCTGTCCGTAACCTGGCCTTCAAGAACCCGCTCCTGCACGACAACAGCGGCCTGCTCTTCGTCAGGCGCTATCATCCGACACGCAATCACCAGTGTTCTCGAAGAAGGTCTCGTTACAACAGGCTCGGCGGCGAAATCTGTATACTCAAAGAGCTCAGGTCCGACTGCAGCGGAGAAATAGTTTCCCTGTCGAAAAACAAGTTCCCGGAAGGGGTCTTTGCCAGGCCTGACATATCTTTTGACGGCAAACGAATCGTCTTTGGGTTTGCATCAGCCACTGTTACCGAGAAAGCGAAGAAGCTTCCGAACGATTATCTGAACAAGACCTATTTTCAAAGCATCGGAAACGGAACCTATTTCCAGGTCTGGGAGATGGGTCTGGATGACAAATACCCATCACCAAGGCAGATCACCAGGGGCGAAGGGCTGTTCTCTGAAAGCATGGACCCCATATATCTTCCGAGCGGCAGGATAGCTTTCATGTCGCCACGCGCAGGCGGCCTTGTGCAATGCGGCGACTGGGCCTGGTCGGACTGCATGTACACGATGAATCATGATGGCACCGACGTGCGCCAGATAACATTGGCAAAGGAGGGCGAATGGGACCCGTCCCTGATGGATGACGGCACAATCATGTTTACGCGGTGGGAATACGTAATGCGTTTCTGGCGGCCGACCCAGCTAATCTGGAACGCCTGCCCCGACGGAGCCAACCCACACGTAATCGGCGGTTTCCTGACCCGTGAGCGGAACTACGCGATGTGTCGCCAGATCAGCGGCACGAGCAAGGTGGTCTGCGTCGAAGCTCATCATCATAACGATGGCAGCGGGAACATTCTTATCGTTGATCTCAAATACGGCCGCGACAGCAAGGAGGGTCATGATGTACTTGTCCGCGGTTCCGGTGACTCTCCTTTTCCGCTCAGCGATAACTACTTCCTGGTTTCATACGACCCCAAAGGCAGTGGTGCGCCCGACAACCGCAGGGCCGGGGAAGTAGCGATCTATCTCGCCGACACTTTCGGAAACCTGGAACTTGTCCATCGTGACGAGAAAATGTCCGCGATGTTTCCGATGCCCATAAGGCCAAGGAATAAGCCTCCTGTAATACCGGACATTGTCACGCAGCCGGATGAAACTCACGGCGTCTTCTTTGTGCAAAACGTTAACGAGGGCCTTCCTGAAGAGATGCATGGAAAAGCCCGGTATCTCCAGGTGGTCGAAGCGCATGAACGCCGTATCCGGACTATTCCCTGTAACCTCTGGTCAGGTATCGGCGGATTTGAAACCAAGACAGTACTTGGAACGGTACCGATTGAGAAAGACGGTTCCGCCTCTTTCCGTGTCCCCGCTGGAAAGCAGGTATTCTTCTCAGTCCTGGACGAGAACCACCAGGCCCTCCACACGATGCGTATGACGACTGATATCAAGCGCGGTGAGAAGATGGGCTGCATAGGGTGCCACGAACCTGTAACGGCTGCACCTCAGGGAAAAGTGGCGACGCAGGCCTTGAAGCGGGCGCCTTCCGAGATTCAGCCACCTCCCTGGGGAATACAGACATTCGGGTTCCCAAAGCTCGTTCAGCCGGTCCTGGACAGGCACTGCACCAAGTGCCATGACGGGACAAACGGCAAAGACAAGTCAATCGACCTCAGGGCTGGCAACGACGAGGCCGAACAGTTCGTGACAAATGTCTACACCATCTACGGAGAGGGATACAAGAAATGCTACAAGTATCAATCGTACTGGACGCTGCTGAAGTACATCAAGAGGGCTGATATCAACAACTACTTTACTCCACCCGGGTCTTGGGGATCACGTGTCAGTCCTCTCGCGAAGTACCTGGATAAGAGCCACTACGAGCTGAATCTCAGCGAGAAAGAATGGCGTATCGTCAATACCTGGATCGACTGCAATGTGCCCTATCTTGACGATTGGCGTAAGTTCTCGGTTGACCCCGAAGTGCGCAAGCTGGCGAAGAAGCGCTAGCGCGCATTATTCACGATCCCCATGCAATTGAAGGATAAGAAAATGGGAAAGCCTCCTGCATCCTGTTAGGATGCAAAATGTTACGCAAATAACAGAAGGACTTTCCCATGGATGATACTACTCGACAGTCCGTACTTTTTCCAGAGCTGTTTTTGAAGCCTGCTCATGTGTCGTTTTCCCGGGAGCATTTGAGCTCCAACGGCGGCACGATTTTGCTTTCGGCGCGTGATCGACAGCTTGGCCTGACCGAAGCTCTCAGCGGTTGTTTTCATGATGAGCGGCAAGCGGGGAAGATTGACCATGAACAGCTCGAACAGCTTCGCCAGCGGGTAATAGGTATTGCGGCAGGATATCCAGACGGCAATGATGCAGCCAAGTTGCGTGAGGATCCAATGATGAAGCTGGCGTGTGATCGCGATCCGGTAAATGGCGATGCTCTGGCGTCTCAACCGACGATCAGTCGGTTCGAGAACAGCGTGAGGGCTCCTGAGTTGCTTCAAATGGGCCATGTGGTTGCCGAGACGGTCATCTCCGAGCAAGCCAAACGACGTCGGGGCAAGAAGCTCAGGCGGATCA
>JASLPY010000350.1 GCA_030744755.1 Kiritimatiellia bacterium
GGCGATCCGGCAAAGAATCCGTTTGTTGTGGAGGGTGTCGTTGCCAGAAACATCACCAAACAGCGGCAAAAGGAGAGGCGAAAACTGCTTCACAACCTTAACACGCTGGAGCACGCGATGAAGGGTGATCCGAGGCTTGTCGCCATGGGTAAATGTGAAAAGGAGGCTTACGATCTCATTCTTGGTGATGCTGGAAAGGTGTTTGAACTCTCGCAGGAAAAAGACTCGGTACGGGACAGATACGGCCGCAGTTCGTTTGGACAGTCCTGTCTGCTGGCACGTCGGTTGGTTGAATCAGAGGTGCCGTATGTAACCATCAACTATCGTGGCTGGGACACTCACAAACAGAATTTCCAGACCATGAATCGCCGACTACCGGATCTGGATCAGGGTATGAGCGCCCTGTTGCAGGATCTATCGGATCGCGGGCTGTTGGACAGCACGATCGTCTGGTGGGGTGGCGAGTTTGGGAGAACGCCCAAGATCCAGTGGGAGGCACCGTGGAACGGTGGCCGCGGCCACTACGGCAAAGTTTTTTCATCCATGGTTGCGGGCGGGGGATTTCAGGGGGGCCATGTGGTGGGTTCATCCAACAAGACCGGGGAAGAAGTGCAGAGCCGCCCGGTCTATCCGGTGGATCTGATCAGGACCATGTATGATCTGTTGGGTATTGATGCCAACGCGACATTGCCTCATCCTCAGGGGTTAACCGTTCCTGTGGCTCCCACCGCAGAAGACAACGCGCCATCGGGTGGACGACTTAAGGAGATTGTTTAGCTGAGGGAGAATTGACTGTGACTGACTTCACCAGAAACCGACTCGCGGGAGGCTTATCCGGAGAATCGGCTAGGCTACG
>JASLPY010000351.1:0-613 GCA_030744755.1 Kiritimatiellia bacterium
ATTGACGGAACCTGTGTCGGAATAAAACCAGGACTCCACATCCTCTTTCGTAAACGGCTCATCGAGAAAGTCCGCATAACGCACAAGAATGGTATTCCATCTGAATGACGATGCTAGCGGAGGAATAGGCAACGTATTCACTGAAATTAGTTCAGCTTCTGAGATCAGACCTGCCGCATCGACTGCCCTAACCGTCAAAGTATAACTGCTGTCCGGTAATAATCTTTCATTAACCCAATTGGTCCGATCTATTGTCTCTTGGAAATCACCATTGAGGTAGATCTGGTAGTGGTCGGCAGGCCCTGATATTGGTGGATCCCAGCGGAAAGCCAATCGGATGACCTGCTGCTGCATGAGCCGCAAATTCTGAACTGGTGCTTGTTCTGCGCATACAGTTACCACCAACAAGGCTAGATAAGTGGCGAACTGAAGCCATAAATGTTTGGTTATCAGCTTTCCCTGTTTCATTTCCCTTCAGCTTTCAATTCTTCAGCCGTCTTGCCGCCGTGTTTGCGGAGCTTATTTATCTCGGATCGGATCGAAACTAACCTCTTCGTGAAGCAGGAAGGCTTTTGCTTCGGGTTTATTCTGATCTTTCCAACCGTAGAAGAGC
>JASLPY010000351.1:623-855 GCA_030744755.1 Kiritimatiellia bacterium
GTCCACGATTTGTCCCTCACACCGGACAACCGGCTGGATATTGTTGTAGCGCCAGCCTCGGTAGGGTTTGCTATTGGGCGTCAGGTCGCGGTTTTTTTTCCAGCTGTTACCTTTATCCTGTGAAATCCATTCTTCTATGCAGCCTCCTCCATGCCGGTTCATGTAGCCACCCTCAAGGTAGCCTTTTCCGACAATGACGTAGGCATGGAGAATCCCTTCTTTATCTCTGGCA
>JASLPY010000352.1 GCA_030744755.1 Kiritimatiellia bacterium
ATCGCCTTGAGCCCGCAATTGATGTCTCCAAGGGGACAGTCGAAGACCCTTGAGACGAAGCGGTTATAGATACGCGAGGCAAAACGGCGCTTATTCCCGTCGCGGCGGTTCAGCCGCAGGCCGTTGACCACATCGTAGCCCTCGGCGATTTTTTCCAGCAATCGCGGGATCATTTCCGGCCGGTCCTGAAGGTCGCCGTCAAGGGTCACCAGCGTCTCGCCGCGAGCGGCCTCGAATCCCTGCATCAGGGCGATGGACTTGCCCTGGTTGCGGGCGTGTCGAATGACGGAGAAATTGGGGTGTTCACGGCTTAAGGCGGCGGCAACCTCGGAGGTATTGTCGCTGCTGCCATCATCGACAAGGATAAACTCGAATGCCCGTCCCAACTGGCGGAAGGTTTTGTTAACCCTCTCGAACAGTTCCCCCAGGGTGGGGCCCTCGTCCAGGGCCGGGACGACCACACTGACAAGATCCAATGGAATGCACCCCTTATTTTTTCCCGGTAACGGCAAACTGTAGCACACTATAGCCGCCAATGACCCTCATGGTAAGTTCCTCAAGGCTACGGATTCGTGATAGTCTCTCCACAAGATAACCGGGACGCAGATAGAATTGACGGTAGGCTCCCACCACTTCCTGTGACAGCTGGGCTCCGCCAATGGAACACAGGGCGTCGGAATAGAATCCCTCAGTATGCAGGTTTTCCATGGTGGAGCCTGAACCGTCACGGATATCAGGATAAATTTCCGCAACCGTGTCGAAGATTTCCGTTCCCGGATAAGGGGTGAGGATGCCGAAAGTAGCGGTGCCGGGTCTCAGTTTCTTAAGAAAGGCGCTGGTCTCCCGTATGGTTTC
>JASLPY010000353.1 GCA_030744755.1 Kiritimatiellia bacterium
TCGAGGTGGAGTATTACTTCACCGTAGGGGTTCTTCGGGAGTTAATCTTGGAGAACCCCCAATGGGCTTGTAGCTCAATCTGGTAGAGCACCTGCTTTGCAAGCAGGGGGTTAGGTGTTCAAATCACCTCAAGTCCATTCTCCGTTTTTAACGGAGATTACGTACTTACTTTGTAAGTACACTCGTAAGAGAATATTGCGATCAAGATGTTAGATGGCGTTTCGACGTCTATCTTGGTTAAGGTAGACCTCCAGAATTAGTAAAAGTAAAATAAGCTTAGTTACACCGTTTGGTGGATGGCTTGGCTTGAGAAACCGAGGAAGGTCGTGGCAAGCTGCGATATGCTCAGGGGAGGCGCACGCATCCTTTGATCCTGAGATTACCTAATGGGACTTCCTTCATTCTTCGGAATGACATCACTTCGTGATGGGGAACCCGGTGAACTGAAACATCTTAGTAACCGGAGGAAAAGATATCAATTGATATGCCGTGAGTAATGGCGAACGAAAGCGGTATAGGGCAAACCGAATCCGTGCAGGTGACTGTATGGAGATGTGGCTGACTAGTGTACTGGTCTGAGAGTTTTGGCGAAGTTTTTTGGAACATTATGCCAAAGAGGGTGATAGCCCCGTAGTTAAAACTTGAAGAGTAGATTGCTAGCATCGAGAGTAGCGTGTTTTGAAAGTAGCGCGTGAATACAGGGGACAGTAACCTCTAACCCTAAACATTTCTCAAGACCGATAGCGAATTAGTAGCGTGAGTGAATGCTGAAAAGATCCCGTACAAGGGAGTGAAAAGATCCTAAAATCAAAAGGTTACAGTTAGTAGCGGCACTAAGGTGTTGCTACGTTCGTT
>JASLPY010000354.1 GCA_030744755.1 Kiritimatiellia bacterium
GGCGCCTCCCACGGTCGGCGAACAGAACCAAGAGGTCCTGCAGGAGTTCGGGTTCTCAGAAGATGAGATTCGGATCCTGCACGACAGCGCTGTAATCGGTTCAGAGGATAAAGAGGAATAGCCATGCCCCTCTCGACACCAATCGACGTTCGTCGCGGCATGACAAAATCGTCAGACGTTTCGTATCCGCTACGTTGGGGCATCATTGGCACAGGCTCGGTCTCTGCTCAGTGGGTCTTGAGCCTGCGAGCGTGCGAAGGGGCGACGGTGACGGCTGTTGCGGCGCGCTCCGCCGAGCGAGCCACGAAGTTTGCCGGGCGCTACGGTATCGCTTCTGCCTACGGCAGCTATGCAGATATGGTGGCGTCACCGGATGTGGACATCGTGTACGTCGGCACAATCACCAGACTCCACAAAGAGCACACCCTACTCGCCATCGAGGCCGGCAAGCATGTTCTGTGCGAGAAGCCGCTGGCGGAGAACGCCGACGACGCGCGCGCCATGTATGCAGCGGCAGCAGACAAGAAGGTGATGCTGCAGGACGGCATGTGGACGAGGTTCTTTCCCGCTGTGGAGCATGCCCGCGCCGCCATTGAGGCCGGTATCATCGGCAACGTCGTGATGGTGCAATCTGATTTCTTCGATCCCATCTACACCATCCAGGCCGCGCCACTGGCGTTTGGCGCCGAGGCCGTGCCGACAGCCATCTCCGCCGCCGGACGCAAGGCCAGCGGCGCCATTGTGGCATACGGTGATGAACGGTGTGCCGTGCTAATGTTCCCACCTTTCAACAGCGAGCTTGCCGAAGTAACGGAGATCATCGGCAGTAAGGGCC
>JASLPY010000355.1 GCA_030744755.1 Kiritimatiellia bacterium
ACATCCGCCGTGAATTGAAGAATTTTGACAGCATGAAGGTGTCAATAATCTTCGTTCTTCACCTCTAATCATCTGGGGGTTTTCATGAGCGATGTTTAGCCTTCAGTTGATAGAGATCCGACAATGGGTCGGGAGCCATTTTGGTTGCATCCTGAGTGGCTCTCGCTCATCTTCTAAAGTCCGTTAATATATTTTCTCCGGTTCCCTTCTTCTTCCGAAGGTGTTCATTCCGCTGTTTCTTTAAAGTACTCTTCACAGGCATGATCGAGATGCAGGAGTTGGATGCTCCAGGGGAATAGGGCCCCATCCGCACTAGGCCCCAGCCCCTAAATACATGGGACTATGGATGACAAATAATGTTCAAAGGAAATCATTAAGTTTCCATACAACCCTGAATTATCAACCAAGTCATCAATGACTAACTTAAAGTTGAGCCAAAAAATGGAGCTGAACACGGTCATTAAATAACCAGCATAGTTTCTACCTTCCGAATTATTATTAATAAAACCTAGTAAATTTACGAATAGAATCCACTGGCCTGGAGGCTACTCTAGGATCAAATCATGAATTGGCGTAATGCTGCCGTCAGAATTCCTCTTTACTAAAAAGGGGGGGCTATGGATATCCGATTGGTGATCTGGTCATTTTGTGTGCTTGGGCTAGCTGTAATTTTGGTATTCCTTGATGCAACGTTCTACTAAGGAAAATCGCTAAAATTTTGCAACTTAGCGGGGCTTATTAAAATAGGAGGCTAAACCCGAAACCGAGGTTGGCGTGGTTTCTTATCCTTCCGTTAACACATCCTGCTGGTGATCTTCTCCCTTCACAACGTTCG
>JASLPY010000356.1 GCA_030744755.1 Kiritimatiellia bacterium
GTTCGACTACGGCACCGAAGAGGACAGCGAGATTGACTACTCCAACCCGAGCGCCGAGGGCGCCTCATCAAAGGATGTCGGGGCCGACGGTGGCAACGTCGGTTGGCTCGATGGCTCCGTGCGCTGGAAGGATATTGACCAGATGAGGCCTTATCGGGGTTCACAATTGTGGGGGGAAGACGGCGCGTTTACACTCTGGTGAGCGTTGCCAAAACGCCCATAATTTAGTAAGCCGTCTGCGTGCCCGGCACCTCCTCCAGCATTTTGCTGCTTATCCCGGCCTACAACGAGGATTAGCCCCGTCAACATCCCCGAGCCGGTCGGCAAGGTCGCGGATGTGAATGCGAGGGATGACTTTGGGGGGAAGGGCTTTACGCCGCGTGACAATAATAAGACTCTCTTCTCAACTTTCTGGGTCATCTTGAAATGAAACACCTCCTACTCACAACAATCGGATACTCGGTGATGGAGACGGGCGGAAGTTATATGGGAAATGTCAGATGGTGTTCATCGACTTTCCCTTTGCCAACCTTCGAAAGCATTTGATATGAAGAAAACAATCCTGATCGTTTTGATGGCCACGGCTTGCTCGCCCGTCTACGCACAGCGCGTTGACGATGACAACCCCAAGGGCAAAGTCTACGTTTACAAGGAAGTGGACGGCGTGAACCGCGAAATGGAAATCTATTTTCCCAAGGGGCATGATGCTTCGAATAAGACAGTCCCTGGCATCATCCTGTTTCACGGCGGCGGTTGGGGTAGGGGCAGTCGCAAGGCGTTTAGCTATCAGTGTAACTATTTTGCAAGCCGGGGGATGGTGGCTG
>JASLPY010000357.1 GCA_030744755.1 Kiritimatiellia bacterium
GCCACCCTCCGCTTAATGGGCGGCGGCAAACTCTTCGTGCCCCGCGACCAAATCGCATCCGGCGGCTTCCTTACCGGACGATCCGTCATGCCCCGCGGCCTCATTGACGGGTTCAACAAACAGCAACTCGCCGACTTGTTGGCCTATGTTCGCACGCTGAAGTAACCAGAGAGATTCAAGGGTTTCCTTTGCCGGCGAATCCGACACGCCCCGTGGTAGCAACTCCAAAATGGGGATCATGGAAAAACGAATTGTCGCCACGAAACTTGTTGCCCTTGAAGCCCACGAACTAAGATCCATTTGGTAGGATTTGCCATGATACACCACCACTGTGTCCGCCGACTGGCCTCCTCCGCAAACACGGCGGCAAGACGGGTGAAGAATTAAAAGCTGAAGGAAAGTGAGACGGATCATTCTAGTAATCGGTCTTCCGCTGATTGCGCTGTATGCGCTTAGCTACACTCCAAAGAATGTACAGCTGTATTGTGCTGTTTGATTGCCTGCTGGCCGCGAGTCAGGACCTACTGTTTTTTGGCCTGTTCGGCTTGGCCCTGCTGCAGTGCTGCATATCCACCACATGAGGACATGGTGGTTCTTAGCGGGATCGCCGTTCCCGGTGATACGTCAGTTCTTGGTTTATGCTTAGATCATGAAGGGTGACCAACTCTCCGTCAGGCCAAACGATGCGTATTAAATCGATCTTGTCGGCTGTGCCGATTCCGAAATGAAGAACTGACTCATCCTGGGAGAGGTAGGAGGAACTGGCACCAACTTCTCCCATCTGGGTTGTGTCGCCGGCTTTCACATAAACTCTTCCGCC
>JASLPY010000358.1 GCA_030744755.1 Kiritimatiellia bacterium
GCTGCTGCTTCAGGTATTCGACGACAGTGTCTTCGAATTCCCGCCCTTTCCTGAACAGCAGCGGGAGGAAATCCAGATTCTCGTCGTAATCTGGGTAATTGGTATCTTTCTTGAAACCATTATCTTCACCAAACAGGTTCAGCCAGTCCAGCAGGGGGTCATCTGAAAGATAGTTCCTGGTCTTACCGGCTGAGACCCAGCCGTCCCACTCATAGGGAACGTGGATGCCACAGTCATCGTGGGTAACGTGGGACCGGGCCATTATGGTATAAGGTGCCGCTTTGCTAAAAGGATAACAAGCAGTGTTCAGGCGGGGTCGTCGGTCATTCCACCTCGTGGCCGAGCTTCTTCAGGGCTTCTGCGGCAGCTTCGCGGACATCTCCATCCTCTTCTCCGAGAGCCTTGATGAGCGGTTCCACAGCACGCGCGTCGCCAATCTCCCCCAGCGCCCGCGTAGCGGCCTTATTGCCTTTCCCGAGCGCTTCGCACAGCAACTCTATCGCTTCATCGCCAACGCCAGCTTCCTCTGCGAACGTGAACCCCATTTTGATTGTCTCAACGTCCTCGCTCTTCAGGAAATGCTCCAGATCCTTGACGGTCACTTCCACGCCCGCCCCCTTCGCCATCGACAGCCCCATCCGGACCATCGCGGGGTCGTCGCTCTCCAGGAACTTCCGCAGGTTCTCGGGCGAGGCGTCGTCGGTCATTCCACCTCGTGGCCGAGCTTCTTCAGGGCCTCCTTGGCGGCATCGCGGACCTGACTGTTCTCGTCCGATAGCACCCTGATGAGTGGCTCCACAGCACGCACGT
>JASLPY010000359.1 GCA_030744755.1 Kiritimatiellia bacterium
GGGTGGCGGTGTTGCATTATTAAGAGCTTCCGAGGTATTAAATGATCTCAAATTAAAAGATGATGAAAACTATGGTGTTGACATTATAAGAGATTCACTTAGCGGGCCAACTAAACAGATAGTCAAAAATGCAGGGTTGGAAGGTGCAGTAGTGGTAAGAAAGATTCTGGCATCAAAGGACAAGGCCTTTGGTTATGATGCAGAAAAGGAAGAATACGGTAATCTTATTGAATCCGGCGTGATAGATCCTACGAAAGTTACAAGGAGTGCATTACAGAATGCGTTGAGCATCGCAAGTATACTCCTTACAAGTGATTGTCTCATTACCGATATTCCAAAGAAAGATGATGCCATGATGCCTCCCGGTGGCGGTATGCCTCCTGGTGGTATGGGTGGTATGGGTGGTATGGGTGGTATGGGCGGTATGCCGGGAATGATGTAACGTCTTACCAGTAAGCCTGCAGCCAGTTAGGGAATTTCTTTCTGGCATTGTGAATTAATTCGGTTTTATGTGATTATAAAAATAAAAGGAGGAATTTGTTATGGCAATCAGGCCTTTAGATGACAGAGTTGTAGTTGAACCACTTGAAGCAGAAGAAAAGACACAAGGTGGAATTGTTTTACCGGACTCAGCAAAAGAAAAACCAACAAAAGGTAAGGTTGTGTCTGTTGGTGAGGGGAAACTCCTGGACAGCGGTAAAAGAGCCGAGCTTTTAGTAAAAAAAGGTGATCAGGTTCTATACGGAAAGTATGCAGGAACAGAAATAACAGTAGGTGGTAAGGACTATCTTATTTTAAAAGAAAACGAT
>JASLPY010000035.1 GCA_030744755.1 Kiritimatiellia bacterium
GCCACGATGATTCCTTTTGGCAACCCACAAGAACAGAAGGAATAGAAGTGCAAGAAATCGAGTGGCAGCGACGGGAGCAGCGACTGATCGTTATTCGTCAGCGGATTGCCCAGCGGCCAGATGCAGGCGGCAAGATGCTCTTCGACATGCCGGGGTATCGGTTGCAGGCGTTTATAACTAGCCTCCCCGACTCCTATACCCCGCTCGATGTGTGGTACACCTACAACGGTCGAGCCGATTGCGAAAACCGTATCCGCGAGATCGGCGCTCAGTTCGGCCTGCGGGGGCTGTGCTGTAAACGATTCTGGGCAACTGAAGCTGCACATCAACTGGCGGTCGCCACCTACAACTTGTGCGTGCTCTTCCAGCGAGAGCTTGGCCTGGCTCGTAAGGTTGAGTTGCGCACGCTTCGCACGCACTTCTTCTGTCGCGCTGCTGTCTGGAGCCGCTCGCAAAACGCACCCACCTTGCGCATCGGGCTTAGCAAGAAACACCAACCCTGGTGGAATCAAATCCTCGAACGACTGATCTCCCCGCTTCCCCCATCGCTCCTTCGCTGCAATGCAGCCGAAATCGTTTATACATAGATGTTTAGAGAATCCAACAATGAAAATACTCACCAATTCAACGTGCTACGGGCGGTCTTGCTGAATCGTTCCGGCTTAGGAAAGAAGAAAGACGCTTCTCGCACCGGACCGACACCAGGGCGAGAACCATGGCCAACAGGAGGAGAAGTGCTCCCGCAGCGGATACCGTAAGTGAAGGTACGGGCAAAGCTGCCCTGATGAGGTACCCGGCAAGCGCAACAACAAACAACAGGGGCCATAGGGTCCGAATCAACCCTGACAGGCGGGCCTTTTCGCCCGGGCTGCCAAACACCATGGCATGCCTGCCGGCATCCCTACCCGTCTTTCCCGTCATTTCTCCACCTCCTGAAATGAATACCACATTTTTCCATGCCGGGCGTCAAGCGAGGAATTGGGGCATTTTTCGTTGTAATGGAGAATCCCACCGTTAATGGTAGATGGGTAATGGCGGGGCATACAAGAACAGCACGAACGTTCGCTGGGAAAAAACGCTAGTGTAGGACGAGCAAGAGGTTATAGACTGCTGTTATGCCTAAGAGAGACACTTCCGATGTTCTGGCCAGCCTGGTGGCGGTAATTTGCGACGCCAGCGCGATCTTCGGCGGTTTCATGCTGGCAACCTGGATCCGTTTCGACAGCGGCTGGCTGCCCGACTGGGTGCCAGTCGCCCAGGAAGGGCCAGACCCGCTCTATTCCCGTTATCTGACCGGCGCTGCGGTAGCCACTTCGATTTACCTTTTGATCTTCCGTTCACTGGGACTGTTCATGCGGCCACAGACGGGACGGTTCCCGGATAAGATACCGCGCCTGGTGAGAGCCACACTGTATGGGATTCTATCTACGGCCGTACTGGTCTTTGTCGTTCAAAATAACCTGGACTTCTCTCGAATCGTCGTTGGTCTGGCATTCTTCTGTATACTGTTTCTCGTTACTCTCGAACGCTACATCCTCTATCGCATTGAGTGGAATGTGTCACGACATACCAAGGAGATGAACCACGTTCTGATGATAGGCACGGACTCGGTTGCCGTACACCTTAAGAGAACCTTCCGCCGAGAAGCTATGTTACGCCTTAAGGTCATCGGCTTCATGCGCACGGATGCATCGGACCCGAACCCCGCGATATCCGACGAGGAGATAAAAGGATCACTGGAGGACCTTCCCGCGTTCATAGAGAACAACAGGGTGGACCAAATCGTGCTGACCAGCTCCCAGATTCCGCACGAACGAGTAGTCGACATAATAATGCTGTGCGAGCGAAACCTTATTACTTTTAACATGGTTCCCGACCTATTCAGGATTTTGACCGGATCAATGGATGTTCAATCCATCGATGATATCCCTCTCCTCGGAGTAAGCGAGTGGCCCTTGGATCTCTTCTGGAACAGGATGTTGAAACGCTTTGAAGATTTAGCGGGTGCCTTCGTCGGCCTGATTATCTCTGCGCCGGTAATTGCCGTTGCCGCGCTTATTGTGAAGCGGTCATCGCCCGGCCCCATCTTCTTTAAACAGGAGAGATGCGGAGAACACGGTAAACCGTTTAGCGTGATAAAACTCCGCACGATGTACGTGGATGCCGAGGCGAAAACCGGCCCGGTATTTACTAAAGAGGACGATCCGAGAGTAACGAAAGTCGGCAGTTTCCTTAGGCGCATGAATATCGACGAGCTACCCCAGTTCTGGAACGTTATGAAGGGCGAGATGAGCCTGGTAGGGCCAAGGCCGGAGCGCCCTCACTTCGTTGAAAAATTCAAAGAGGAAATCGGGAGCTACATGTGGCGGCACGTTTCGAAGCCGGGTTTGACTGGGTGGGCCCAGGTGAACGGGCTGCGTGGAAACACCAGCATAGAGGAAAGGATCAAGTATGATCTTTACTACCTTGAGAACTGGTCCACGGCGTTCGATTTTAAAATCCTGCTCCGCACCTTTTTCGCCCGGGAGAACGCATACTGAACGATGCCTTCGGTTTGCGCTTGATGAAGAGAACAACGTAACAGATACTTGGCGCTCCCTTTTTCTGCCCGGGGAGTTCCCCGGGTCATAAGGAGAGTAAGACATGACATATGATGAGAACATGGCATCTTCCATGGTCGTGCTGTTCTCTAATCCCTCGATCTGGGCGGCGTGCATTGCCTGGACAATCGCTCAGTTCACCAAAATGCTATGCGGATTTTACCGCACGCACAGGCTTGATTTCAGCTACCTCGTCAGCACCGGCGGAATGCCCAGCGCACATTCCGCTCTTGCTACCGGTCTGGCAACGAGTCTCGGAATAACTATCGGATTCGATTCTGCCATTTTCGCACTGGGACTGGCGTTTGCCCTCATAACAATGTTCGATGCTTCGACGGTAAGGCGCGCGGCCGGGCTTCAGGCGAGGCTGCTTAATGAAATAATAGATGAACTTTTCAAGGAGCACCATTTCTCAGAGCGGAAACTGGCAGAGCTTCTCGGGCACACCCGGATCGAGGTATTAATGGGGGCAATAATAGGAATTCTAGCTGCGATGCTGGTTGTATCGTTCCCCTACCTGACCGCGAAGTGAAGAATGATTGTTGTGATGCGACGTGGCGCACCGCCTGCGCTGTGTCTTAATTGCGGCGACTAAACAACGTATGTCGATGCAGAGGTCGTACCGCCGCGTCCCGTCCAGTTCGTGTGGAAGAATTCGCCGCGCGGCTTGTCGACACGTTCGTATGTATGCGCACCGAAGTAATCCCGCTGGGCCTGCAACAGGTTCGCCGGCAGGCGGGCTGCCCGATAACCATCGTAGTACGCCAATGCCGCGCTGATGGCGGGCATGGGGATTCCCAGTTCAACAGCCGTGGATACGACGCGACGCCATGAATCCTGTGCCCGCGTGACCGCACGCTTGAAGAACGGGTCCAGCAGGAGATTGTCCAACTCTGGATTCTTCTCAAACGCCTCCTTGATTCTGCCAAGGAATACAGAGCGGATAATACATCCACCTCGCCACATCAGCGCTATGCCGCCGTAGTTCAGTTTCCATTTGTAGGTAGCTGCCGCCGCGCGCATGAGCTGGTATCCCTGTGCGTAAGAGACGATTTTCGACGCGTACAGTGCGTCCTGAAGGTCCTTGACCATCTGCGCTTTCTTCTTTCCGGTTATCCTCTTGCCTTCAGGGCCTTTAAGAACTTTCGAGGCCGCAACTCGCTCTTCCTTGATCGCCGAGAGACAACGCGCAAAAACAGCTTCGCCGATCAGGGTCAGGGGCATTCCTTCATCAAGGGCCGCGATCGCGGTCCATTTTCCCGTACCTTTCTGTCCCGCCGTGTCCAATATGGCGTCAACGACTTCGTCGCCGTTCTCGTCTTTATATCCGAGGATATCACGCGTGATCTCTATCAGGTACGAATCCAGTTTGCCGCGGTTCCACTGCGAGAAGACTCTGTGCATTTCCTTATTGGTCATTCCGAGGCCGCGCTTCATCATCTGGTAGGTTTCGCAGATCATCTGCATGTCACCGTACTCGATGCCGTTGTGTACCATCTTCACGAAATGACCAGCACCATTCTCTCCAACCCAGTCGCAGCACGGCTCCCCTGCATCGGTTTGCGCCGATATCTTCTGCAATATGCGTTTCACCGAACGCCACGCTTTCTTTGATCCACCGGGCATAATGGACGGACCAAGAAGAGCGCCTTCTTCTCCTCCCGACACACCGGTGCCGATGTAAAGGAGACCCTTGCTTTCCAGGTATTCCGTGCGGCGAATCGTGTCGGGGAAGTGAGAATTGCCACCATCTATGACAATATCGCCCTTCTGCAGGTAAGGTATGACCTGCTCAATAAACGCATCCACAGCCCCGCCGGCTTTGACCATCAGCATAACTTTGCGAGGGCGTTCGAGTTTGGAACACAGTTGTCTGACACTGCGACATCCCATGATGTTCTTGCCGGCAGCCCGGCCACCAATGAAGTTCTTAACCTTGCTCACAGTTCGGTTGTAGCAAGCCACCGTGAAACCCTTGCTTTCCATGTTGAGAATCAGGTTCTCGCCCATGACGGCCAGTCCTACCACGCCAATATCAGCTTTCTTTTTCATCTTTTTGTTCCTTTCCTTCTCTTGAGATTTCTCAATTCCCCTCAACGAATCTATCCCGTGAAGCCCAGAGTCCTATGGCCGGATTTGATATGAAGAATATTTCCTCACCATCCGGCAATGTATTCGGGCCGTCCTTCAACCGGGTAATATCATACCGTTGACCCATTTCGTCCAGCCCCGCGTAGCAATAATTGACACTCTCAATCTCTTCCCGTGTCAACCCTCCCGGACAATAGGTAATCTTAAAGCGCCCTTCCGAGGATCCGTGAATAAGGTGAGCGGCGGCGCTGAGATTGTTTCGCAAATCCTCGTTCTGCTCAATGTACTTCATTACCTCGGGCGTTGTGACATAGCCATACTTCCTGATGAGACGGTCGATCTCCGCGTCCTCACCAAATGTCTTCACGCCGGGTGCAAGAACTATCAGTTCCCCGTTATCCGCAATCGCCATACGTGTCCTGTAAATACTCTTGTTCCCCAGCCACGTGCTCCTAAACTCCGCCGGGTCGAGATACACGACCACCTTCTGGAGCGGCGATTCCAGCATCTCGAAGTTCACCTTGAGAGAAAGCCCGGCCGCCAGTTCAAAACATTCTACGTCATCGCCGATGAAGAGGCCCCGAACCTTGAGATCCCCAAAACTGTCTCTCCCCACTACCGTTTGCACATAAACGATGGGAAGATGCTGCGCCAAATGTTCAGACGCGTAATTCAGAACGCGTCTCACGGGCGTGTCGGCGCGCCCCATCATTTTCTCCATGCCGTAAGCGGCACCAAGAAAGTGGCTCTTGTTGATGCCGTCCTGGCCGCCGGTGCCCACAAAGATGTTCTTGTTAAAATTGGCCATGCCAACGACCTCGTGTGGAACAACCTGGCCAACCGAGAGGATCAGATCGTGACCACCATCCTGCAGCAACGTGTCAACTTGCGCCGGCCAGCTGCAGTCAACTGCCCCGCCGGAAACCGATGCGACAAAATCGCCGGGAACTTCTCCCAGTGTCGTGATCCCGTTTCGCCAGTCATGTTCCCTGAACAGGGATATCGGAATATCGCCGAACATTTCTTCTATCTCGGGGGCCGTCATGGGGGCATGAGTGCCGATGGCGGGAAGGATGTCAGTCATGACATCCCCGTAATACTGGTACGCGTACCGAGTCAACTCACCCGCCCGGGAATGGAAACGGGTGAAATCAGGAGGAATTGCCAGGACCTTCTGTCGCGGGCCCAGTTTATCCAAGGCGGCGACAAGACCGTCGTTCAGGTCTTGCGAGGTCAGGTCGTCTTTCTCTGATCCTCTGGCATAAAGAAGCATTCTTTACAGGCCTCCCTGGTTATCTCATCGGCGCACGAACATATCCCGACGCGGACGCACGATCAAGAGCAAAGGGAGAGAGCAGAGAAAAAGACGTCGCGAATTCTATCGAAATACAAAGACCGTACCCGGCACGAGCAGAAAGACCGGCTCTTCCTGCCGAAGGGAGAACAGATCGCCGAAGACGGACCCTCCTCCCTCGCCGCTGTCGGTTTCGACGTGGAAAGTGGCGAACGCGGCATCGTCCGGCGACGTCACACGCATCACGATGGATGTCCACAAGTCCGCGGCCCATGTTCCGTTGTGGTTGGCGGAATAATCGTTGCGGAGGATATTGTTCGACGCGTCAAACCATCCCACGTGCATGAACATACGAGTACTGAGAACATGGTTCGAAATCGCGTCCTCGGTCGAACTGTGATAGAAAAAGCCTTCTGCCGCGTACTGGACAGATCCGGTAACCGATATGCCGCCCTGGTAGAGATCTGCGATCCCGCCGAATTCCTTGAGTGCATAATCCCCGTCCGGGTACTCACCGTCCGTATACCCGAACGCGTTTGTCATTTCTCTGTACTCGTTTCCAGACCCACGGGTCCACGACGTGATAACAGTGCTGCCACTGCCCTGCTCCATGCCGGGGTTGTTCAGCAGGTTGAGAAGATCGAACGAAAAGTTGTCTCCGAAAACAGACCCGCCCCCCTCGTTGCTGTCCGTTTCAATATGGAAGGTCATGTGATGAGCGCCTTGCGGAGAGGTAATCTGCATCGATATTTCGGTCCATGTATCGGCGGGAGATGTCCCATTGTGGTTGGCCGAAAAGTCGTGACGCAGAAGGTAGTCGTCCACGTTGTACCAGACAAGATGCATGAAAATTCGAGTGCTGTTTACGTGATTGGAAATAGCGTCTTCTGTTGAGCTGTGATAGAAGTAGCCACTCAACTCGTAAGGAACGCGCGGCACTACACTGATGTTTGTCTGGTACAAATCGGCATCCGGCCCCCACTGCTTCAGCGCACGGCCACCATCCGGGAAAGCGCCATCGGTATACCCCCAGGCGTTGGTTGTCTCGCGGAATTCTTCGCCGTGTCCGCGGACCCAGGAAGTGAAGTTGGTGCCGTCAATTCCCTGCTCAAAACTGGCGTTGGCCAGCAGGTTGGCTCCTGCTGCGGAAGTGCCGACGATGTATAATGCCAGAGACACGACCATGAGCCCCATCGTTCTTCTCATAGCTTTTCCATTTCTCTTACGAATTCTATCATAACCATACAATATCTCGCGGAACTTGATTTGCCAATACAGAGAATCCCCCAACAGACAGATGGGGCTCGCCAATAGTCGGATTTGACGATTACGAAATTGCCGAGTATGTTGTGGTGACAATCGTGCACGGGTTACGGTATGACTCCCGGGAACCGGGGAAAAAAGATGAAAACCGCGTTTTTTGCATTACTACTGACGGTAAGTACGCTCTTCCCGGGATGTGCACGTGAGCCGAATGATAGAACAGCAGACGGGCGTACCATAATTGAGTACTGGGAAAAGTGGACCGGGTTCGAAGGCGAAGCGATGCAGGCGGTCGTGGACGCTTTCAATGCATCGCAGGACCGTATCTTCGTGAAGAAACTGACGGTCAGCGAGGTCGACCAGAAACTGATGCTGGCAGCGGCGGGCGGCAACCCGCCTGACCTTGCCGGATTGTGGTCCTATTCCGTTCCCGACTTCGCTGAAAAAGGGGCCCTCATTCCCATCAGCGGATTGCTCGCCGAAAAAGGAATTACCCGCGAACAATACATTCCCGTGTTCTGGGACCTCTGTGAACACCGGGGATTCATGTGGGCAATCCCGACTACGCCGTCAACGGTCGCCCTGCACTTCAACAAACGTCTCTTTCGTGAAGCGGGACTGGACCCGAAACGTCCGCCGCGTAGCCTTGCTGAGCTCGATGAAATGGCAGAGAAGCTTACAATAGTTGAAGTAACCCGCAGCGGCACGTCGAAGAGCGTTCGTTTCGCCGAACTTACGAAAGAAGAACGCGACACAAAGGATTTCTCGATCATACAGCTTGGACATGCGCCGCAGGAGCCGGGCTGGTGGATACAGATGTGGGGTTTCTGGTTCGGGAGCGATCTCTGGGACGGCGAACAAACGATAACGGCCAACAGTTCGGAAAACGTCCGGGCCTTGCGATGGATAGAATCCCAGGTCAACAAGTACGGGCTTGAGAACCTGAGGTCCCTCGGGGCGTCTTTTGGTAATTTCTCTTCGCCGCAGAACCCGTTTCTATCGGAGCGGGTGGCAATGGTGTTACAGGGCGTATGGATGCACAACTTCATAGATAAGTACGCGCCGCACCTGGAATGGGCGGCGGCCCCTTTTCCTTCCGAGGACGGAGAACAAATGCCCAACGTCACGATCGCCGAATGTGACATCCTGGTGCTCCCAAAGGGTTGCCCGCATGTCAATGAGGCATTCGAGTTCATGTGCTTTGTTGCGTCACAGGAGGGGATGGAACTGCTGAACATGGGGCAAAAAAAGTTCAGCCCCCTGGCGGAAACCAGCAAGGAATTTGTGCGGGACCACCCGAACCCCTACATCGAGCAGTTCATCAACCTGGCAAGAAGTCCCAATGTCAAGACGGTTCCGAGACTGGCGTTCTGGCTGGAGTACCGCGACGAAATGCAGGTGGCGGCTGACCATATGCTTTCGCTGACAGCATCACCAGAATCGGCCGCCAACCATGTACAGGATCGCGTGCAATGGAAATGCGGGCGAGTGATGCGACGTTGGGATCTCACTCGCAAAGAACGTTTACAGGAGTGGAGTGAATATGACGCGAGGTGAGCGCCAAAAACTCTTTCTGGGACTTGCTTTCATAAGCCCATGGATCGTGGGCTTCCTGATGTTCACGCTGTATCCCGTGGTGGCATCGATGTTCTACTCGTTCTGCGATTACGATGTGCTTACCAGGCCCGTGTGGATAGGAACCCTGAACTACAGCGACATGTTCACGGACAGTGTCTTCTGGAAATCCCTATACAACACGCTTTTCTTCGCAGTCATCGCGCTTCCTCTCGGGCTCATAACTTCCTTGCTTGTCGCGGTTCTCCTCAACCAGCCCGTAAAAGGCCGTTCCCTGTTCCGTGCGATATTCTTTCTGCCGTCCCTCATTCCCGTCGTGGCTACCTCGATGATATGGCTGTGGATTCTGAATGGTAACTTCGGATTACTGAACCACGGCCTTAAATGCCTTGGCATAAATCATCCGCCACAGTGGCTGGCGGACCCATCCTGGACAAAGCCATCCCTGATATTGATGTCGGTATGGGGAGTGGGGAACTCGATTGTTATATATCTCGCGGCCTTGCAGGATGTTCCCCGGTCGCTTTATGAGTCGGCGGACCTGGATGGTGCTACCGCGTGGAAGAAACTGCGGTACATTACCCTGCCGATGATATCTCCGGTTATCTACTTCAACCTGATAATGGGAATAATAGGGTCTCTGCAGGTTTTCGCGCAGGCGTATATCATGCTTGGTGGCGGTGGCCCCAACAGGTCGGCTCTTTTCTACGCGGTTTACCTCTACCAGAACGCTTTCGAGTACAGACAGATGGGATATGCATGCGCCATGGCGTGGGTGCTGTTTCTTGTCATTCTTTTTCTAACGTGGGTGGCGACAAAGTCCACGCGCAGGCTTATTTACTACGCTGGAGAGTAGGGAATGCGATACGTTAAGAAGATCCTGATATACTTTCTTCTCCTTGCGGGATCGGCAATGTTCCTTCTGCCCCTGTTGTGGATGGTGTCTACCGGACTGAAGCCCATCGAACAAACCATGTCCATGCCGCCCACGTGGCTGCCTTACAGGCTGTACGTGGAGAAAGACGGTGCGGAGACGGAAATCACCCGCGCCGAAGCCGCGGAATACCCGGGCGCCGAAGTCATCCGCCGCGTCTCGCCAAGGTGGGGGAACTTCGGCAAAGCAATAAAGGCCATGAAGTTCTTTCCTCTCTACCTCAAGAACACTCTGTTCCTGTGTTTTCTTACCGTAATAGGCACCGTGTTCTCGAGTGCCCTGGCGGCCTACGGGTTTTCGAGAATCGAATGGAAGGGGCGCAACAAAATCTTCCTCGTTGCCCTGGCGACAATGATGATTCCATTCCCAGTGGTCATGGTGCCTCTCTACTGTATGTTCCGTTGGCTCGGCTGGATCGGAACATTGCGCCCGTTGTGGGTTGGGTCATTCTTTGCCGGGGCTTTCAACGTGTTTCTCTTGCGCCAGTTCTTCATTACCATACCGAAAGACCTGTCAGAAGCGGCACGAATCGACGGCTGCAGCGAGTTTCGGATATTCTGGCAGATTATAATGCCCTTATCACGCCCGGCACTGATGGTAGTAGGACTATTCCAGTTCATGTTCACATGGAATGATTTTCTCGGGCCACTGATCTACCTGACCGACCAGAAGGATTTCACCCTGGCCCTCGGCCTGCAGTTCTTTCAGAGTCAACAGGGGGGAACAGAGTGGCATTACCTGATGGCGGCAAGCACCATAGTGGCAATCCCGATCATCGTGCTGTTCTTCTTCACCCAGCGCTCGTTCATTGAGGGTATTTCAATGACCGGACTGAAAGGATAGGCGGGGCCTGGAACATGGTTTACGAAGTTCTTAATCATACATTCCTTATTGTCGGGTTTGTGTTCGTCATGATGCTCGTCGTAGAGTATCTGAACGTATCAACACGCGGCAAATGGGACCGATTCATCGCCAAGCTCAAGTTGGGGCAGTCCGCGCTTGGCGCCTTCCTCGGATTCACGCCGGGTTGCCTGGGGTCCTTTGCCATAGGCAGTCTCTATGCCCATCGAATTGTCACGGTGGGAACCATCACAGCGACCATGGTGGCAACCTGTGGTGATGAGGCGTTTATCATGCTGGCCCTGTTTCCCGGACCGGCACTCCTGCTGATGTTGGTTCTTCTCCTTGGCGGGATCGTCACGGGTGTTCTTGTGGACCTGATTCTCCGCTCTCGCAGGACGCGCTTGACCAGACACGTTCAGGAGTATCGTTCAACCCACGAAGAGGAAGAATGCATCAGTTTCTCGCGCGGCACAGTACTGTCCCAATGGCAGCACTGCACCCCGCATCGAGGGTGGCTGACGGTTCTGCTCTTACTGTTTCTGACGGGCGTTCTCTCGGGCCGCATCGGCCACGATCATATCACTGAGAGCGGTCAGGACGATGTGCAGGTAGAGCATCTTCACGACCATGCCGGTCACGCGGGAGAAGATCACCGTGAGCATGACGAGCACGGAGGAGAGGGATGGAACTGGGTAAGCATAACGCTGGTTGCTCTCACCCTGCTGGGCCTGGCTGTCGTGATTACGGTTCCCGATCACTTCCTTGATGAGCACTTGTGGCATCATATCGTGCGGGTTCATCTTCCCAGAATCTTCCTTTGGACAGCGTGCGCACTTGCTGCAACACACGCGGTTCTTCTCTGGGTAGACGTGGCTGGTATGGTGGAGTCGCATCGAATCCCGATGCTTCTTCTCGCCTGCCTGATCGGCCTTGTTCCCGCCTCGGGCCCTCACATGGTGTTCGTGACGCTATATGCACAGGACGCCGTTCCGTTCAGTACGCTTCTCGCCAGTTGCATCGTTCAGGACGGCCACGGCATGATCCCCGTACTTGCCCATTCGCGACGGGCATTCGTGGCTATCAAGGCCTTCAAGTTCCTGCTGGGACTGTCCTTCGGCATTCTTGGCCACCTTATGGGTTGGTGATCCTGCTCCCTGCCGCCCTGTCAACCGTGAACGCCATGGTATTTTCCTTTGGACGGTGATCTGAGGGTTAGATGAATTTCGTTGTCTTGATCGTTGTCCGGATCGTTGTCGATTTCCATCATTGTCTCGATCCTCGTCTCGATCGTTGTCGACGATGATCAAGACGAGGATCGAGACAACGATTGTGTTCGACAAGGATCGTGATAAGGATCGGGACAACGATTGTTTGACCGTGAATGCAGCGATAGCCGAGCCATCTGCGTTGTGAAACAGATCAACGGGGGCAGGGTGAAACGGGGGTACGAGATTTTGTTTACCCCACAGCACAAGGGGTTAGGCGCTAGGTGTTAGTAGCTAGGATTCTGGGACAGCGCAAATCGACCCCACCGTTTTGAGTGGGATACGAGGCAGGCATCGCTACGTGGACGGCGGACCTTTCCCGCTAACGCCTATCGCCTAACCACTGCGTTCTGCGCTCACAGCGCAGCCGATCCTTCCTTGCTGTTGACAACTCCGCGTGATAATATGTTCAATTACGGCCGAGTCTTTGGGCGGCGAGACTCCGGCGGGTTGCAGCACAAGAATGAGGATCGATGTATGGACGACAGCCGAACTCAGAATTCCTCCCCGGAGCTCCCCGATTCGTCCGATTCGCCAGGAGGCAAACGCAAAGCCGGGGGCAGGGCTTTCATATTCGACGACGAAAAGGAAGTTCTAGAGCTCTTCAAGTATGTTTTCGAGTCACGCGGATACGAGGTTATTGCGCTTCCTGATCCTGAGGGTTTCTGTTCCTGCGAGACCTGCCTGAAAGATGGCAACACATATGAAACTTGTGGCGATGTTCTCCTGGTGGACGTCAAAATGCTCAGCACAGGCGGGATCACATTCGTTGACGGTTTGCAGAA
Source organism: Kiritimatiellia bacterium (assembly GCA_030744755.1). Lineage (GTDB taxonomy): Bacteria > Verrucomicrobiota > Kiritimatiellia > UBA8416 > JADHWI01 > JASLPY01. The sequence goes on from JASLPY010000035.1 coordinate 12,651, forward strand.
AAAGGGATGCCGCATCGCGAATATCGCCCTGATGTCGGGGTATTGGGACGATACCAGCGAGGAACGGGCAGACATTCTCGGGTGCCGGATATTCCGCAAGCCGGTATTGCTGGATGACCTGAAAGCATGGCTGGCATTCTGCGAGGAAAACGCGAATCCGAATCGCCGGCTGAGCGAATCCCACGCAGGCCAAGTTGACCGCTGATCCGAAGCCTTCAGTCCTCTATGTTCAGTTTGATTTCATCCGAGTTTGCCTTCAGCTCGGGGGCATACATGGCATGTGCCTTGGTGGGCAGCGCGCTGAACCTACCCGGTATTTCGGCTCGCATCCGATATGAAACGCTGTGATTTCCGCGCGCCAGCGAGCGCACGAAGAAACCCACCCGCTCGTCCCGGAATTCCACGTAAGCACCCATGTCATTGCCATTGTAGCCACTCTGCACCTCTACCGGCTCGAAACCGGCAGCCTTCATATCTTCGAACACGATATACTCGTAGTCATTCTTGCTGGCGATCTCCAACTCGATCTCCACCAGGTCTCCGCTCTTAAGCGTATCGAGATTCTTGAGTTTCACCCGCCTGTACTTCTCGACTTTCTGATCCAGCGCCTGGCCGCGCGCGCCGGCGACCTTGATCGTTTTCTCTTCAGGCAAGAGCTTGTAGACGGCTCGATCAACCTTTATCTCCAACCCGGCCTTCGTGATGAAGTCTTCAAGCGTGAAGTTGGAAAGGTAAGCATTGTAATAGACCGGACCTTTGCCCTTACGCCGGAGCGTTACCTCGTGCTTTCCTTCCTCTACGGCATCCCCGAACAGAACGAACTTGTTATCGAACGAGAACAGGTTGTCGGGCGTGATGCGTACCTCCTTCATCTTGCGGCCGTCCACCAACACCTGCACCGTCATGTCGGGCTTGTCTTCGCCGGTGGCGCGCAGGTAGTCCGCCATGGCCTCTATGCAAACGGCGGTATCCCTGGTCGACTTCCAGTAGGTGGCATGTCTGCGATTATTGAGCAGGTACTTCACCAGCCCGGCAGCCTGCTCGCTCTTCGGTTTGGTGGCAGCGAGTAGTTTCAGGTAGTAAGCATGCGCCTCGTACTCACTCCCGTACCAGTACCACCAGTAACCACCATTATTGAGATTAAGGTATGCGGTCTGGTTCTCCTTGTCCTTGACCAGTAGTTGTTCGATATTGCGTATCAGCATGTCGCGCCGGTCGTGCTGCTTCTGTACATGCAGGGCAAGCCCGTACATAGCTTTAGCGTATACGGCCAGTTCGTTTCTGTCGCGGTAGAGAAAATCATTCATCTCTCCGTTACGAACATCCGCGTCGTTCAGAACCATGTACACGAACGCGTCAAGGTTGTCGGCATGCCGTTTCCTTGGGCGCTTGTCCTTTTCCCAGTTCTTGATCTTTTGGACCTGCTCGTCCTGGTATCGCTCAAGCCATTTCACTCCGCGTGCGATGATATTATTCTCTATCTTAACGCCGTTAAGCCTGGCGATCTGAAGGCCATGCACAACGTAAGCTGTCGTATGGGGATATGACCTCTCTCCCCTGCCGGAGAACCAGCCCCATCCGCCGTCAGTCAATTGCATCGTGGTCAGGCGCTTCACTCCTTTACGTACCATCCGTTTGACTTCTGCTTCGTCAAAAACCGGGTTGCGATTCGCCCACTTCTTACCGTCCCATCTCTTGGTCCCGCACAGCCGCTGCCAGTCCTTCATCCGTTTCAGATCGTCGCCGATCTCCTGGGCATTCAGGTTCGTGATCTTTTCCCGTACCGCTTCGAGATCGATTCCCATATCCTTGATAATCTTCTGCGTAATGACGGTAGGCAGGAAACGGCTCAGAGTTTGCTCGGTACATCCATATGGATACTCTACGAGGTACGGCAAGGCATCCACCATTGCGCCGGCGAGCGTGGGCGAGTAACGCACTTCCAGCCTGGATTCGTCAATCCGGCGTTCTTCAGGAACTACCAGCTCTATCTTGCCTTCCGCCGCATGTGGGCGGATTACCCCCGAAAAGGACTCCATCTTCATCATCCCGTGAACATAGACGGGGAAGCGCATTTCCATGGCGTCGGATTCCTCGTCGGTGAGCGCTTTCATCCGCACGACCGCTTCACCCTCTTTAACAACCTTCACGCGCCAGTCAACACGCGCTTCGCCATTAGCTTTCACTTCCACAATCTGCCTGGCGCCACCAATGGGCTGTATACATCCGCCGTCAAGTTCAAGAACGGCTGAGACTTTCTTCTGGTTCTCAAGGTAGTTGTGGATGTTGGCGGAAAGGACTACCTCGTCTTTCTCCACGAAGAACCGCGGGGCCTGCAGGCGCAGCAGAAGGTTCTTAACGGTTACGACTTCGCTTTCGCCCTGTCCAACCTTCGTGCCGTGGCCCATTGCCCAGGTCTTGATCTTCCAGCCTGTAAGATTCTCCGGCATGTCGAACTCGATCTCGGCGATACCGTCACCGTCCGTCCGGATGGAGGCATCCCAGAACGCGGTGTCCGCGAATTCCTTCCGCACGGTTGGTTCAACAGGTGGTGCTTCCGCGCCGGCACTTCCAGCGCCCCCGCCCTTTGCTTCCGCAGATTCCCCGGCTTCAGAAGCAACAGCACTGTCGGCAAGCGCCATGGATGCCATGGGGGCTGAAACAGCGTTTGCGCTGAACGATCGGGCCGATGCTTTTCTCAGCGAGCCTGACTGTCTGCTCGACATCTCTTGCACGTCCCGCACTTGATTCACAATGCCTTCTTCATCAGCCACGAGATGACCGAATATGCCGAGATTGTGCATGGATTGCTTTCCGGGATCTACCATGTTGCGGAAGTACCTGTCTAAACTGGACCGTGTGGCCACATTGTGGCGCCGCCGCCATTTCCAGAAAAACGCCTTGATCTCCGGAACGTTGGATCCCCCGGAGATGTACTCAACAGATTTGTCATAGACACTCATGGCCGCGGAACCCACGAACGGCTTACCAAAGAAGTCTGTCAGCTTAACCTTTACTTTCGCGTGCTCACCCGGCTTGTATTTCTCTGCCGAAGGAAGCACGTCCACGTTCAGAACCCGTTTCTCGGGAGGTACGATGATTTCACGTGTCTCGGTGTAGATCTTTCCGTTGCTGACAGTCAGGGCTTCGATGAAGAAGTTAGGCATGTCCTTCTTTGTCACCCCTATCTCCTGGATCGTGCTCTTGCCCTCCAGCGAAAGTACGGTGGGTTTGAGATACACCCCGTTGGATGGCCGTACAAAGTAAATAACGGTACCGTTCTCACGGTCGGTGTTAATCATAAGCTGGATCTTTTCACCATCCGCGTACTCGCGCTTTTCCGGGATCAATTCCAGCTCGTTGAATCGGAACTGCTTGCCGTCAAATCCCGCACCGTGAATCGAAAAGACGTAACCCCCTTCGATCGTGTGGTTTGCCGTATCGGTGACTTTGTAAGAAAGACGGTACTGGCCGGATTCTGACGCCTTGAGCTGAACGTGCGCCTTGCCTTCGTCGTCGGTGTCGATTGACCAGTTCTGAACGGAATGTTCAACAGGCTTCCCATCCCGATAGCTGATCTTGAAGAGATTAAGGGCACCCTTTCCTTGTACGGGCTTGTTGTCGAGGGTTTGGGCGAAGAAGTTCGCCTGTATCACATCGCCGATCCGGTAATGACCGCGATCTACCCATGCGTACACCTTAAACGGCCGGCGAGCCACAAGCACGGTTCCCTTGCCGACAATTGTTCTTCGTGATTTGTCCGTGACTTCGGCGGTGATTTCATACCGGTGATCGGTGTCACCATGCAGTTCTTTTGCGATGGCCGTGTTGATTTGGATGTTGAATCTGCCGTCGCTGTCGACTTTTGCTTCACCTTCCGCCACTACTTCCGGTGGCTCGTGCCGCGTGGGCCACCACCACCAACGAGGACGCAAGCAGCCCCAGTGATGCCAACCGGGGTACCAAGTGTAGTCGTACGCGTACCACCAGTAGCCCTTGCCGTAGAACCAATCCCATGGAGCGATAGGATACCAGCGGGCATCATGAGATGAACGAAGCACCTTGTACTTGACCTTGGCTTCGGTTACCGGGGCCCCGAAGTAGTACTTTGCCACAACGGTTGCGCCGATCTTTTCCCCCAGCATGACCGGCTCGTCCGGGGCGTCCACGTTGACTTCGAATTCGGGCTTCTTGTATTCCTCGACGCGGAACCGGCTACCCCCCTTGTTCCTGATTGAAATACCATATACACCAAGCGCGGCATCATCCGGCAAAAGATACTCACCGTCGATGCCGCCGTATTCGTCGGACTTGATAGTGGTAGTGAACAGGCGCTCGCCCTTGGGATTCGTGATGTCCACCGTCAAATTCTGATTGGCAAAGTCGGAGGTGTTCTCCCGGTCATACTTGGCGTGGCGAACCCAGAACTTAAACTTAACCCTCTGATCCGGCCGGTACACGGGCCTGTCGGTAATGGTGAATACTTTAGTACGATTGTACTCCTGGTCGTGCCGGCGCCCGTACCACACACCCTGGAAGCCCATGAAGGCCAGCCGTTCCGAGTCGCCGGAAGTGGTGATGAGCCAGCTATACCGGTTCTCAAGCTCGCTTTGTTTCGGAGTGACCTGACCAAAGGCATCGGTTTTCTTAGTGAAGTCCTTGGTGAAAACGTTGTAGCGGCGTCCTATCGCCTTTTCCCATTTTGTGGATTCCTGACGGTAACCGAAGAACTCCAGATCCAGCTCGCGGAGCGGTTTGCCTGTTACGGCATCCGCAACGAAGTAATAGTTCCCAGTGTTGAGATTCTTGTGGACGATAACCGTGTCGTTAACCCAGATAATGATCTTACTCGTGTTGCCGCCCGCCATCTTCGCGGTCAGCAGGTATACACCGGCTTTCTTCAGCGGTGTTTGGATTGTGGTTCGCTTGTCGAAATGCAGGTCTCGCGGCGACAGTTTCTGGGACCAGGAGGCAACACGCTTGCCAAGATACTTTGTTTGTTTCTTCTGAACGAGCTGGTAGCCGATGTTGCCGATGTTGATATTATTATGGTCGATCTTACGGGGGTTGGTTTTGAGATGTGCCTTCACATCGTTCAGCAATTCACGCATCTTGATTTCGTGGGCTTCGAAAGAGACCTTGTTCCCGTTGCGGAATTTGTACTCGACGGTAGCGGCTTTTCCGGCCGGATGGGTCATCACGGGTTCGAACTGCCCCCAGTTGCTTGTGATCTGTCTGACCCGGTCGCTGTTCCCGCCTTTCTTCCACAGTTTTGCGGCTTTGTCGTATTGGCGCCGGTTTTCGAAGAGCGAGGCAAGTGTACGAGTCTCTCCCAGTTCACGGAAGATCCGCACGAAGTTGAATTCGTCGGGCAATTCGAACCGCTTAATGCCGGTTGCTAGCTTGGCGATGGTCTCGTCTTCGCCCAGGGTGTGGAGGGCATATGTGCCACTCTCATCCTTTTTTCCGTCATCTCTGCGAGAGAAGAAACGCCCGTAGTGGGCCATGGTCTGAACACCGAACTGGTTGTACAGGAAGTCGGCCAACTGTTTGTCCACCGTTTTCTTCAGGTTGGGGTCGGTTTGGCCCGCCATCTTGAGCATCCAACGCCACCGTTCCCCGTCTGTTGCCGCGTTATTGTAGCTATCCGGAACGGAATGGAATACGGGGTTTCCATCCTGGTCCACGGGCGCGCCCTGCGCGCCCCGGTGGTGGCGGTATCCGTCCTCATAATCCGGCAGCTCGGAAAGGTCGCTAAGGTACTGAAGCCGCCACCCGCCCTGGTATCCCCTGTATCCCATCAGAAAAGAGGAAAACTGCTGGTAAAACGACCCCGAGGGTTGCTCTTTGTTCCTGGCCGCAACTTTGGCGGCCTGATCCATGAGCTGCAGCGACCGCAGACGATCGCGCTCGAAACAATTGACGTAACGTCCACCGCCGCGGTGATGACCTCGTTCGAACTTGCCCGCGACAATCGTTCCATAGTGGTAGGGGCCTCGGAAATAGGTGCCCGCGACGGCCATGAGAACCTGCCACCGGTTCGCGTGCATGTCGACGACCCGTTCGCGGAAGTCATCCACGTCTTTCACGCGATTTATCCGCTGCAGGCAGGTAATCGCGTTGACCAGGTCTTGGCCGACCGCGTCGGGCTTCGTGTTATTGTCTATGGCGAGTTTCTCGAACAGCTCGTAGGCATCCTTGAAATTGCCGTTGGCCATTTCTTTCCGGGCCTTGTCACGTCGGGCCGATGGTCCTTTGGGCTCCTGCTGAACTGCACCCAGGGCGAAGAGAACGAGGATTGTGGACATAGCCCACCCTGCAAGTATCTTATCTTTCATGAGAACCACCTTTCCTTTTCCCTATACAGACGTCTACCCATCGGCGTTTCTTCCACTTTTTTACCCGGTTTTGTGGTCAAGCACAATTAAAGAAGCAAACGCGGGGATTGACAGATTGTTACCCAAATGGACTTCGGACGCCGAGGCCGGCGTCCCTCCCGCCGATGGGCATAACTTTGCACGAGAATTGGGAGGGTCAGCGGCCTCGCGGACCGCGACTTCCCCCGGATAGCTCTTCCCCGGCTTCAGCCGGGATTGTGGAGGGTCGGATGCAGGAACCCTGATGAGGAAACAACAAAGCCAGGTAGCGCTGAGGCTACCTGGCCGTTGTCGTTCGGTTGGCCGTCAACCAGTAGGGTTTCATTAGACCGTGGGAATTTTCGTTTCCTCTAGGGAAATCTCTATTCCGTTAAAATGTGATCCTCTCGTACCAAACCAGTTGGGGTCGCTTAGCTATATTGCACGAAGCGTGCCAACGATGGCCCAGGCCGTCACAAGTTCCGCGAAAGGAATCCAAGTGGTTGCGAGCGAGCGTTTTGGGTGCTCAAGAGAAAAAAGACGCTGTGGCCGGGCGCAAAGTTGTCTCGGGTGTTGTCTCTGGGCATATTGTTTCTGTGAGACGGTCGAGAGACAATTGTCGCGCCCGGATCAGTTCTCGAAGAAGACGATTTTGAACGAGACGCACCGCTTGGGCACGCTTTCCTTTGAGCCTTGCGGGAGATCCGGCATTTTGGAGCCGGCGGGATATACGGCAAAGCGGTGGACTTCTACGTTCTGCCGTTGAAGGATATCAAGGAAGCGCCTGGCAATCGCCGAACTGGCCATCATGTTTGCGTCGGCATCACGGGTGTCGGAGGCGTGACCCCGGAGTGCGATTTCGTAGTACAGGCCCATCTGCCTCGCCTGTGAGGATACTTGCGACAGAAGGGCGATTAAACGATTCATCTTCCCGCCTTGGCCGCGCCACAGATCTGTTCCCGTATCGAGGTAGCGGAAAATCATAGATTCGACCTCGGCTTGTGCCTTGGTGAATCGGGTCATATCGTCATCCAATAGATCCGAGGTGTCGGTTTTGCCAATGCCTGCCATACACCGCGTCAGCATCGTAGCCCTCACAATCCAGCGGTGAGATGCCTTCCCCTTAAACACCAAGACGCGGTCCTGCAACCCGAGAGTAACGGTGCCCGGCGGATCCAGGGTTTCAATGGCGCGGGCAAGTACAAGGGGCGGGTCGAGTGCGCGGTACGGCGACCACTTGGCAGTGACTTTTGAAGGCTCTATTCCAGTTTCTTTCAACAGAATCATGGGATCATCCGCCAGGGGATCTCGAAGACCGGATATGTGATATCTGCCGAACTCACGGCCATGACTCACGACAACAATGCCGGGCCTGGAATTAAGCGAACCGATATATGTATCCCATGTCGCGGATGCCGTGATCTCACTATCTGTAAGTCGATCTGTTTCAAACTGGGATATGCCCACCAGCGACTTGGTGAGCTTGGAAGCATCCTCGATCCACCAGCGGGGAGCTGAGCCTATCGCGTGTAGAACGTCGCCTTCCATTCTCAGGGTAACAGTTTCGGGCGGGTTCAGGAGCTGCCTCGCTCTTGCCAGCGCAAGATCGGGCTTCAGAGCCTGGTAGGTCTCCCAGTCGCTGAGAACATCTCGCTCATCGAAACCAATGGCCGTCAACATGGCGACCGGGTCAAGCGCCATGGGGTCGCGCAGGCCGGTTATATAGAACTTGCCGTCGCGTCGACCGTGATCGACAACAACGATACCGGGCTGTTCCGCGATCTCGAACACGTAGGCCTTCCAGGTCATCGACTCTCTCAATTTGAAATACCCCAGTACGGCGAGCACCAGAAGAGGAGCCGTCAGCACAAACCATGTTACGGGAAGGAGTTTCTCGCCTGCATCGCGCAGCCGGGTCCGGACGCAAGCCTCCAGGTACAATTTCGCAGGCTCGAAAACGGAAGCATCGCCATTGAAAGCGGCGAGCTCCTGGGAAAACTCAGACTGCACCGTCTCCAGAGTGTCCTTGAAGTTCTGTCGCAGTTCTCCGGGCGCGTCACCATCCACTATTGCCGCCAGGACCGCCAGCCGCCCCTGTTCAAGCCAAACGGTTGTTCCGCCAACCTGGATGCTCTCCAGCCTTTCACCGTTCTTCACCGAGAAAGAATCGTGGACAAAATCCTGTATGGCCGTGAGCATCGCCGAAACCATATCGCCGTCAAGCGCTGTCACATCCTGGCGCCGCGCCAGCTCCAGCAAAAGCCCTGTTCGGCGATGAATCAGGAATACCTGCTTCACACGTCTGGCGTGCGTGCGTTCCCTAACCACGTCACGAAAAGTTCTGCCGGCCCGGAGAGCATGAATGCGCCATGCAATTCCGCGTGGGGAAATAGAAACCAGAAGGAAACGATTCAGCCGCAGCACAAGGCGTCCAATTCCGTCCACAACCGCGCGCCGCAATGCCGGACCAATGACCCTGACGAGAGCGTCAACAAGGACGGATGAATCCGCATCCGTGCTTATCTTTATTGATTTCTCGACAACGGGCCGCATCGCCTCGGCCAGGCGATGGTTCTTCCTGGCACTGGAAGCTACTGCCCTGGGTAAAGATTTGGACAACTGCCTGTGCAGGGATTCAACTGCCTGGCCGCCGGCATCGCTGGATCCGTTCGGGCCGTTAGCAGAGTCAGGCGACTTGCCGCCCTTATTCTCTCTGTTCGGTTCGGGATTCATTGGCAGTGCAATCCTGTTGGTTCTATTGAACACGATGCCTGGTAAGTCTACCCCACGAAGGTCGCGACACGTAATATACCATGACCTCACGTAATTCTGTACTGCGCGGATCAGCAGTGTCAATTGATTTTGCCGCCGGATATCTCACGTGTTTCCGCCGAACGCAGGCATTTAATCGGTTACGCCCTGCACGGTTTGCTGTCGACAGGACATCTCACTATAACCATAATCCCAACAAGAGAGAGGGTTCAGGAGAATGAAACCGATAGTTACGGACGAATTCATAAAGGCAATTCCGAAGACGGATCTTCACCTTCATCTAGACGGATCCTTGCGCCTTTCGACCTTGATAGAACTCGCCAGGGCCCAGGGCGTTAAGCTTCCATCCTATGAAGAGGCGGGTCTTCAGGAGTCGGTGTTCAAGAGCAGCTATGCCAGCTTAAAAGAATACCTCCGCGGTTTCATGTTCACCACCGCGGTTCTTCAGGATGCCGAGAGCATCGAGCGTGTTGCTTGTGAGCTGGCCGAGGACAGCATTGCGGAAGGCGTGAGATATATAGAGGTGCGTTTCGCCCCGCAGCTTCATGTTCGCAACGGCGTGGACACAAAAGATGTTATCCGTGCAGTTGGTTCAGGTCTCGAACGGGCCGGCAGGGCCCACAACAATCGTCCGGAGGTCAGAGAGGGAGAAGATCTCCCGTTTGTCTTTGGGATCATCGTGTGCGCCATGCGCACTTTCAACAGGAACATGGGTCCATATTTTTCCAAACTCACAAGTGTTCTCCCCGGAACTACGAAAAAGGAGCTGGTGTCTATTGCCTCTCACGAAATGGCGCGACTTACTGTGGCTGCGAGGGACCAGGAAGGTCTGCCGGTTGTGGGCTTCGACCTGGCAGGAGAGGAAGCCGGTTATCCGGCCGCTTACCACACGAGAGCTTACCAATACGCTCACAGCCATTTCATGAAGAAAACAGTGCATGCCGGAGAGGCCTACGGCCCGGAATCTATTTTCCAGGCGATCACCGAATGCCACGCAAACCGTATTGGCCACGGAACATTCCTTTTCTCCACGAAAATGATTAAGAACAGAAGCATCAAAAATCCGGAGGATTATATCCAACGGCTTGCCGAGTACATTGCCAGTCAACGAATAACGATGGAAGTATGCCTTACCAGCAATCTGCAAACGATACCGTCCATATCCACGTTCCCCGAACACCCCCTCCACCGAATGCTGGAACATGATCTCTCGATATCAATATGTACCGACAACCGCTTGGTTTCTCACACCACCGTGAGCCAAGAACTTGGCCTCGTCGCAAGGCACATGCCGGTAACCCGACGCCAGTTCCGAAACCTGGTTATTGCCGGCTTCAAGGGCAGTTTCTTCCCCGCGCCGTACAGCGAAAAGCGGACCTACGTGCGCAACATGACCTACCTCTATGACGCCCTCGCCAGGGACCTTCCACCTGAAGACGAGAGCTAATGGTTCTCGTTTAGACTTACAGCTTGAATTCCTATGCCAAATAAACTCATATTTCCCAATGGCTAAACAGATACCAACCAAGGAAACGGCAGAATCCCTCGCCAAGAAACAACGCGAGATATCTGTATCAGAGTTTTTTCTCAAAAACCGACACTTACTGGGTTTTGACAACCCTAGAAAAGCTCTTCTGACTACGGTAAAGGAAGCCGTTGATAACGCGCTTGATGCCTGCGAAGAGGCCGGCATCGTTCCCGAGGTCAGCGTGGATATTGTCCAGACAGGTGACAGCAGGTTCAAGATCTCGGTAACGGACAACGGCCCCGGCATTGTCCGCTCCCAGATACCGAAGATCTTCGCCAAGCTGCTATACGGATCCAAGTTCCACCGTCTCCGGATGTCCAGGGGGCAGCAGGGAATAGGGATAAGTGCCGCGGGCATGTACGGGCAACTCACCACCGGCAGTTCCACCGGTATCCTTTCGCGCACCAAGAGTGGACGCGCGGCTCACAGCATTCATGTTCAAATAGACGCGCGGAAGAACAAGCCGACAATTCTGAAGGACGAACAGGTAGACTGGCGCCCGGAGTTTTCCCCAACACGTGATGATGGGACCCCCGGCAGAACGATTACGTCGCGGCATGGCACATGCGTGTCGATAGAGATGGAAGCATCCTATGTTCGCGGGCGTCTCTCCGTTGACGAATACCTCCGGCAAACCGCTGTGGTGAATCCGCACCTGTCCCTGCATTACCGGGTCACACTGCTGGCGAAAGGGAAGGCGGGGCCCAAAGAGGACGCCGGGAGTCTGGAAGAGGAAGAAACCAACGAGAAACCATGGACGACGTTTCAGCGCGTTAACAAACAGCTCCCAAGTCCACCGGGAGAGATCAAGCCGCACCCTCACGGTGTCGAGCTGGGACTGCTGATGCAAATGCTCAAAGACACGTCGGCCCGGACTCTTCGCGCTGCACTGAATCACGATTTCTCACGCGTAAGCAGCAACATGGCGCTGAAAATATGCGAGGCAGCCGGCCTGAATCCGAAGGCCCGTCCCACGCGCATTGCCCACCGCGAGAGCGAGGCGCTCTTTCAGGCAATCAGCCAGACGAAACTCATGCGCCCGCCAACGGATTGCCTCTCACCCATAGGCGAGGAGCAGATAGTGGCTGGTCTCAAGAAGGAGATCGCGGCGGCGTTCTACACTGCGGTGACCCGCTCTCCAACAGTGTACCGCGGCAACCCGTTCCAGGTGGAAGTGGGCCTGGCATATGCCCGCCCGGGTGAGAATGCCGACTTGGGGGCCGAAGATCCAGTCCGGGTCATGCGTTTCGCCAACCGTGTACCTCTTCTGTACATGAACGGCGCATGTGCAATAACCAAGGCGGTCAGCGGAGTCAAGTGGCGCAGCTATGGGCTCACGCAGCCGCGCGGAAGTCTGCCCATCGGTCCGATGGTTGTGATGATACACATGGCCAGCGTGTGGGTTCCGTTTACGAGCGAAAGCAAGGAAGCAGTTGCCCATTACCCCGAGATTATAAAGGAAACAACTTTTGCTCTCCAGGAATGCGGGCGTCGCCTTTCTGTATACCTGAGGCGCCGTCATCGTGAAGCAGAGATCGAGCGCAAGCAGCAGTACATGACCCTTTACATTCCACACCTTGCTCTCGGGTTGAAGGAGATTCTCGAGCTTAGCGACAGGCAGGAGAAAGCAGTCGTGGACAACCTGCACAAACTTCTGGAACGTACTCACTTGGAGAAGTAATGCCCCGTAAAACCAAACAGAACTCGCCCAAAACAAAACGCCCGGCAAAGACCGGGGCTTCCGACAGAAAGCTCGTAACCAAAGAAGAGGCTGCGAAGAGAATCCTGGACGCAGGAAAGCAGGTCTATCGAGACATCGTGAAACTCAAAAAGAAGCCGCACATGAAGTTCCCCGTGCGGTCTCTTTCCAACGTTAAGTATGATCCCCGGAAGGGCCATTTCGAAATCAAGGGGAAGACATCCGTACGAACCCTCAAGTACAACACTGTTAAGACGTTTGCCCAGTCCATGCGCCTGATGGCGACGACGAAGCGTGATCTCCTGGACAAAGACGACATCGCCGGAAAACGCGAGATCTACTATAACAGCAAAAGCTGGGGAGAATGCCGCTTTGAACAGCAGCCCGAAAGCGACAGCCTCCTGGACGACATGGAAGCCATGCTGGGAGTCAACCGGGAACAGCTCGGGTACATTCCCGAAGAGCGGGGTGGAGACGTCGCCGGCCCGCTGACGGTGATAGACCGCAACCCGGCGACAGGAGAAAAGGTGCGCATCAATTGCGCGAAGCTGGGCACGGGCGCCTGGAGTGTTCCGTCGCGAGTCGAACAGCTTGAATTCGAATGCAAAGCAGACATGATACTGGTCATAGAAACCGCATCTCTTTTCCAGAGGCTTGTACACCATCTCTTTTACGAGAGAATAAACGCCGTTCTTGTCTCGATGAGCGGCGTGCCGACCCGTGCATGCCGCAGGTTTATCCGCAGGCTGTCGGACGACAAGAACATACCCGTTGTAGCTTTCACCGATGGTGATCCCTACGGGTACTGTAACATCTACAGGACACTGAAAGTGGGATCCGGCCAGGCGGCACATATCAACCGCTACTTCTGTGTTCCGAGGGCCCGCTACCTGGGCGTAACTCCCCAGGACATCATTGACTACAACCTGGAAGACGCCACGCATCCGCTCGAGCCGGTAGACATTAAGCGGGCCAAGGATGCACTGAGAAACGATCCGTTCATAAGGCATCACAAGGAATGGCAGAAGACCCTGGAAGAGATGCTCAAGATGGGCGTTCGTATAGAACAACAGGCATTTGCAAAGCACGGATTGAACTTCGTGCAGGAAACCTACCTGCCGGAGAAACTCAAGAAGAAGAACTTCCTGCCGTAGCACTCGCAAAAAGACTTTGCCCCGTCGCTTGCCTTTGATAGATTCCCGTCTTCTTTTAAACCCGATATGGAGATTGCGGCAGCATGCCTACTGATGCAGACAGATCATCAACCGGTTCCGACAACGTAAATGCGAGTGGCGGGAATGGCCACCTTTCGCCTGAAGAAATCAGTGTGTTCAGGGCTCAGTTGCTTTCGCTGCGAGCCAGCGCGACCGGGAATTTCTCCTTCCTTACCAAAGACAGCCTTAAGCCGGTCAGACCGGACGATGAAGACGAGAACAGCTTCGATCATGACTTCGCCTTGAGCGTAGCAGGAAACGAACAGGATCTTATTAGAGAGATTGACGAAGCCATCATACGGATTGAAAGCAATACCTATGGCATATGTGAGATGACGGGAAAAACAATCCCGAAGGCACGTCTCAAGGCCCTGCCGCACGCACGGTACACTGTAGAAGCACAATCTGAGCAGGAGCGCGGTCGTTTTCGTCCAAGGCGTCCGTCATAAAACCGCGCGGCGGATCCCCTTTACTCTGCGAACCCTATCCCACTCCTGGTTCTCCTTCCCGTAGCTGAATCCGTTAGGATTCAGGCGTGCCCAAACAGGTGCCGGTTTTGCGCCTATCGGAATTCTAACGATCCCGCCACGGGGAGACTTGAGACGAAGTGTATCTCTGAAACTCGGCAGTAAGCTCGATAAAGGATTCCTCTATAGAAGGCTTTGTTGATTGACATGCGCCCGTCGCGGGACAAGTATGTGGAAGCAGTTTTGAGAAGGCGCTGCACCCTGAAGGCAAGCCAAAGAGGCGAACCTTTGGCAAACGGATATGGAGCTAGTCAAGAATGAACATCTCAGAGTTCATCGCAGTTGGCGAAAACATTCATTGTACGAGGATATACAAGGTCGGGGGAAAGTTCTGCAAGGAGGGCGACGGCGGATACGTCATAGAATACAACGTCGATGGTGAGACGCGGCAGCTTCCGGTTCCGGAGTCGTTTACGCAGAATGCAGACTGGGAAGCCGGCAAAGTTAAGCACTGTGCTGTAGCGATCTGGCAAGGTAACTACGGGGATGATGCCGGAAAGGCAGCCGCCGCTGACTACCTGAGTCACCTGGCGGCGCGGCAGGAAGCTAATGGCGCTACGTACCTCGACGTCAACGTCGACGAATTCAGCACGGATGTTGAGGAACGTGTCGGGCTGATGGCATGGACCGTCGACGTCGTCCAGAAGGCCAGCGGCCTCCCCATCAGCGTTGACTCGTCCAATACGCGAATCCTCAAGGCTGGCCTGGAGGCATGCGATTCATCCCGCGCGCGTCCCATGGTGAACTCGGTTTCTCTGGAACGCCTGGATGCCATACCCGTCGCCGAGGAATTCGAGGCGGTTGTAATTGCATCAGCCGCCGGGGAGAAGGAACTGCCCTCCACGACAGAAGGACGCATGGCCAATCTCGAACGGCTGATGCCGAAGCTTCAGAACGCGGGACTGGCGATTTCTGATATTCACATAGATCCTTTGGTGTTTCCCATATCCGTCGACGGGAATAACGGCAACGGGTTCTTTGAAGCTTGCCGGGCGATTCGGGAAACTTACGGTCCGGAGGTGCACAACGTGGCCGGGTTGAGCAACATCTCGTTCGGAATGCCGAACCGAAGGTTGATCAACCAGGTGTTCACGTCTCTCTGCGTTGAGGCCGGAGCCGATGGCGGCATTGTTGATCCGCTACAGATCAGCGTAGATGTACTGAACTCCCTGGATCCCGATGCGGAGGGATTCAAACTCGCAAAAGCCTTGCTTATGGGCGAAGACGACTTCGGGATGAACTACATCATGGCTTCGCGCGACGGAACGATCTAGAACGGGATTTCGTCGACTTCTTCGAGATCTTCCAGGTCGGAAGCAGGAACGATCTGGTCTTCCGTTGATCCGCCGGCCTGGTTGTCTTCTGCAGTTGCCGTGGCAATTCGCCATGCTTGCAGGTTGACGTAATACCTTTCGTTATACTCATTGCCGCGAATGTTGAAGCTGACGGTCAGCTGATCGCCTACATTAACCCCGTCCAGCATTGAGCAGCGATCCTTGATACACTCAAACTTCACATCCTGGGGATAATCCTCTTCGGTTGTGAGGACGAATTCCCTCTTTGTGAATCCGCTGGGAAACGTTTGCTGATCCATCACCACTTTAACTTTGCCTGTTATCTCGTATTTCTGACTGGCCACTTCTCGTCCTCGCTTTTCGTGTGTCCGGCTTCCGGGTTTAAGCCACTCCTGAGAACAATACTCCGACCGCCTGCCTCTGAACAGCGCAAATGGCACTTGATTTCGTCGGTGGTAGGTGTAATCTGCCGACCGTCATGGAGAACGAAGAGCACATACCCGAAGATAAGTTCCTAAAGGGGTTGCGAGAGCAGTTTCCCGACATTCGCCCCTACGGCGAGGATGACTGGGACTGGACCTGGGGAGATGAGGGTCTTGAGTTTCTGGAGGCCGGCGATATGGGAATGGCCGAGCTGAAATTCCAGCAACTGATTGCCGCACAGCCCGAGAGTCCGGATGGTTACGAGGGCCTTGCCCTTGTATACAAGCAGATCCGGCGCAAACGTGAGGCGGGTATTCTTATTGACGAGGCCATCAGAATCGCAGGTATCCTGGTGGAAAAGGGGCATACAGACAGCGAGGTGCTGGATGAGATGCTCCTGGAACAGGCCGAGATCAGGGCAATGTAGGGCCCCGGCGAAGCTTCCGGAATATCACTGTAGATTCCTGTTAGTGATGAGAACATCTACGCCTAAATGTCTGCTGCTGGGGCACATCGCCGCAACGATTGCCTGCACATGTGTCTTCTCGTCAGAGCTTCCCCTTCGGACAAGGAAAGTGAAGGCTCGGACCACCTCTTCAACCAGTGATTTGAGGTCCCTGTATGAAGAGGGCTCCCTTGGAGAGACCGGCTATCGGATGATGAAACCGGTTGATTATGACGCTGAGCGTTCCTATCCATTGGTTCTGTCCTTGCATGGTGCGGGGGGCAGAGGAAAAAACAACTACTCGCAGTTGCGCTTCTGGAACCAGGTTATGGCCACGCGTGACTGGAGAACAGAACATCCATGTTTCGTGCTTGCGCCACAATCAGACGGCCCCTGGTACATGAAGGAAGATTGGGAAAACCTATCTGACGAAGAGCTGTTGTCGCTGTCCCGTGTTCATCGGAGAGTCGACAGCATCTACAAGGCGAAACAGAAACTGGGCACCATCCCCGGGGGTGGACTCGATAAGGCGTTGGCAATTCTTAATGAAGTGCTGGACAAGTACAACGTCGACAGAACGCGCATCTACATTATCGGGGCATCAATGGGTGGATTTGGAGTTTGGAATGCCATAGCCAATCGCCCGGGGATGTTCGCGGCTGCCGTTCCAGTCTGCGGGGGGTGGCCCGAACTGAAGTCACCCAGGACGGTAAAGGACATCCCCATCTGGTGTTTTCATGGCGGGAAGGACCGCGTTGTCAAACCCGGCCATTCGCGGAGTATCTTTGATCGATTGACGAAAGCCAACGGGAACATGAAGTACACGGAATTCACCAACACGGGCCACAGTGCCTGGATCCCTGCTTTCACATTCAAGGGAGACAACACGGTTCCGGGTGCGGTTACGAAGTACGCCGGTGACAGGTGCGATAGGACCTCAGATATCTGGGAATGGTTATTCCGCCAGAAGCGGTAGAAGGTCTCATGATCCAGACTCACTCAGCCTCTTCTTCTCCTCCCCCTTGAGAAGGTCGTGTCCCTCCTGAAGGGCTTCGAGTACACGTTCAGCCATTGGGTGTTCGGAAACCCTGGCCACGAGTTTCTTTCGGTCGGTTTTATCGAGCAGAACTCCGGGGAACCAGTGCTCTGCGGTTCCCACCATGTTGTATCGCATCTTCCCGAAAACAACCATATCGAGAGCCTTGGCCAGGTTGTACATGCGAAGAAGATGATAGATGGGTACTTCGTCCGGTGTTTCGTCCGCGGACGGCCAACCCTGGTCCCAACAGCCCATCCATTCTTCTCCCAGTACGGAGCTGAACTCGGACTGCAGCCTATCTAGAATCGGGGTGATGTGCCCGAGTGGATCACTGTCAAACAACGGGAGAATCTCAAGGTGCGCATCAAAATCCGTCGGACGGGTCGCACCGATGCTGATTGTGTTCACCTCGTCACGGGAAAGGCAGAAAAGGTCGTTAAACCCCATTGGCGTGAGCGGATTGCACAAATCCACGAGTTTCTGGGGCGGATCATAAAGTTTTCCGCCCTTGTCGCAGGGGCTGATGATGAAAACGCCCATGTCACGGTCCTTGGCCTCCAGGATGGCGGGCCAGTTGCATTGGTCAATGTAGTACCAATGTAAGTTGACATAGTCGAACTCGCCTGTCTGAACAGTCTTCGTCACGGTAGCCGGGCCTGCATGGGTTGAGAAACCAATGAATTTTGCAAGACCTTGATCTTGGAGCTTCCTACAGGCGGCCAGGGTTCCCTTATTAAGTGTCTTATCCAGCAGGTCCAGGTTGTTTATGCCGTGAACACCAAGCAGGTCCACATGATCAAGTTGGAGGTGTTTGAGGGATTTCTCGAAGGCTTCGAGAAACTCTTTCTCGCTGTCTTTGGGTGTCACCTTTGTCTGAACGATGATTTCGTCCCGCGGAAGAGTGGGCAGCACAAACCCAAGCTGGTATTCGCTGGATCCGTATCCCCTGGCAGTTTCAAAATGGTTGATACCATTGGCGAATGCATAACGAACCGTCTCTTCAAGGTTTACCTGTCCCTTGGCATCAAGATCCTTCGGGTCTATGTCCTCCCATGACTGCTGGAAGCGCATGCCCCCGCAGGTAATCACAGGCATCTGTAGTTCAGTACGGCCAAATCTTCGGTATTTCATAGCAAACCAATAGTATAACGGGTGTCAAGGACAGGGGCATTGCTCAGTGCCTATTCAATACCAAAAACCTGCCTCAATTCATCATTTATCGCCTTTTTCTCCTGTGGGGACAGGTAGTTCTTATCATCTTCAGGGCTTTCGGATTGTGCCCGCGGTCTAAGTTGGGCGCAGAAAGCGCTCACAGAGACAGTTTCGGCGCCCAGGGCTCTGGATTTTCCCGCCACCTCCCGGTCATCAGAAACGACGACATGGCGCCCTCCATAAGCCTTTTGCCTCAAAATCGCGATAATATGGTCGTCGGCCGTTTCACCACCGCGCGTGAACACGGCTCGCACATGGGGTATATGAGGCCGGGCATTGTCCATAACTGCAGGTCCGCCGTCGAAAACCACAATGAAATCATAGATATCACCGCGCCGCGCCTTCCATTCGGCGCAGTAACTCAGCAACGCAGATCTCGCCTGGTCCTGGTTCCTGTTAAAGACCCCCCGCCACCGATCATGCCTCATAATGACGTTATAACCATCAATCAGGGCAATCTTACCGCCATGCGCCATTGTACCTGTCCCCTTCTACATGTTGTCAAGCTTGTCGCGGTTTCATGTTACGTTCTTGCCAACGACAGGGCGTGACGCACAACAGCCTACTCGAACTGGTGCCTGAACGTCTCAAACGTCTCGCGCAGAACCTTGATTTCTCCCTGCATGAGCTCAACCTTTTCCTCTAGGTCGGCGATGCGTTGTTGCGTGGGAGATAGCTTGGGTTCGGCGGCAGGTGTGTTGGCTGTCTCGTCGATGGTTTCGGCTTCCGCTACATCTCCGCATAGCGTGTGGGCGAAACGAGACTCCCTGCGGCCGTGTCCCGGGGAAAGTTTGACAACCAGCGGCCCTATATCACGCTGGTGCAAGTCATCGAGGGCCTGCCGGATTTCATCCGCCGAAGATGGGCCGCAAAGGCGTTGTGTTCGCGTTCGGAGTTCTCCTACCGTCTGCGGCCCCCTTAACATCAGCTCGCACATGATTGCCTGCTCTTTCGGACCAAGAGGCAGGCGTTTGTCGATGTCGTGCTTGTATTTCGGTACGCGGCTGCCGGAAAGGGTCACCTGCCAGGCAACGCCATCACGATATCTCAGTTCGTCCAGGGCCGCGGTTACGTCCTGTTCCGCAACGGACATGGCGGGATTCCTGTTCGACTTCTGGTTACAGGCAGAAACGAGAGAATTCATTGTCATAGGATAGTAGTCCGGCGTCGTGGCCTCTTTCTCCATAAGACATGCCAGCACACGTGCTTCAATCTCGCTCAGAAGTACTTCCATTTCTTCTCTCACTTCTTCGGGTTATTCTTCTCGTCAAAGTAGCCAGTCTTGTCTCGAGGTTCCCTATTCCCACCTGACTTGTCGATGGTCATTTTTCCGACACTGATGTAGCCGCGTTTCTGAATCTGCTCGGAAATCGTGACGAATTCATGCGGGCGGTTTCTACCTTCCTGCCAGAGTCTTTCTCCCTCGCAGACGATATCAAGTTCCTTGAGTTCAAGTTCCATCTTCCCGGGAGACACTTTGACAACCATATAATTGACTTTCGGGTTGTACCCAAACAGTCCCCCGTGAGCAACCTGCTGCACCCCATCCTTCATAGTACAAGTGATAGCGTGTACTTCACCGCATAGATAGAGGTCGACGTTGTTCTTTGCCATGCTTCGCCAGAAGGGGGAGTGACGGCCCTTCTCGAGCATCAAGCCGCTGGAAGATCGTTTTCGTACCGGGCCCAGAACCGGCGTATGGCCCATCACGACAACGTGATCAACAGAAGGATGGCCGGTAAGTGTCTTGTCCAGCCACGCAAGCTGTTCTCCTGTGACCTGCGCCACGATCTCTCCCTGGCTACCTTTGCCCTTTTCGAACACATCAACGGTAACAAACAAGCTGTTCTTATGCGTGAAATAGAATGCAGTTCCTTTCATGTGGTCGGGGCCGTTGAGAGGCATTTTCATGTAGTCACGGAAAGCTTTCTTGAAAGAAGGCACCAGTTTTGCACGGTCTGGAGGCCAGGGATTGTCACCAACTTCATGATCCCCAATGGCTGTATAGAATTTCAACCCATGGGCATTCATCCTCTTGATCCAGTCCGGGTAGTAGATAGCGGCAAACTTCTCGATCTTCTCTTCGTTCCACCATCGGCCCATCAAGAGGTCACCGGCGACCAGGACGAAATCCGGGTTCTCGGCTTTGACCGCTTTGAGCACGTAACCGAGAGCATCCTCCCATCCTGGCTGGGGGTACGTTGTGTCAACATTCAAGAAGTCCGGCATGCTGACGAAAGTCCAAGTTTCAGCGTCCCCAGTGTTGTCGACAGCGGCAGCCGTAATACTCGACGAGGATATGATCAGAAAAGCTAACGCTGTCCCAAGAAAGGCGTTTGCTTTTTCCAACATGATGATTAAATGCTTCCTCTGATTGCTCATCGGGTTGTTTCCCTATTGTTTACGTCTCCATGGACCGTCGCCCATATCCGGTTTGTCAGAGCGTTACTTCTTATTAAACCACGTTTTCGGAATGAGAGCAGCCTTGAGATGGATCTGTTTTCTGTTCCATGCGGGTTTGGCATACATGTAAGTAACAACAGCGTCGCCTTTTGATGTGAAAAGACAATCCAGGTTGGCGTATTCAGCTTTCGGGTCATCGGCGATAGTTCCGATGATCTGCCAGGAGTGCCCCTTGTCGGAGGAGATGGCGGCAGTCAGTGGCGTTCGCTCGCCCAGGTGATGGTGCTTCTTGTTGAACTTGCTGTTATTCCAAAACAGCACAATCTCATTTGTTCCGGGAATCCTTCGCAGGCAGGTACAGGATTCTCCACCCTCCAATCCGCTGAAGGTAGCTTCGCTCCATGTTATTCCTCCGTCGGTCGACCGGGACAAATAGGGGCCGCCGAGCTGAGTGCGCAGGGACATGATAAGCTCACCATCGTCCAATTCCGCGACCGATGCCTCCATGGCCCCACGTTTGGGCAGGTCGACGGCATTGGACTTCTGCCAACTGTCACCCATGTCATCACTTCTTAGACACCATGCCGAGTTCTTCTGTTTCCACTGATTTCCGCTACCGCCGTGCAGTGGCAACAGAAGACGCCCGGACTTGAGTTCCATGAGACTGCTCGCACCGCCCTGCAGCAATTGCCCCTTGGATCGTTCCCATAGCGGAGCACGTGGTGAGAATGTTTCACCTTCATCATTCGAAGAGAACAGGCACATTGTACTGCTTCCACCGCTTTTGTGTGCTCGCAGACATGCCAACCACAGGAGGCCCGACTTCGAGCGCAAAAGGGCAGGGGCCTGGACATTCATGTCGCCCTTATACACATCGACAAGCATTCGAGGCCGTTGCCAGTTCCTGCCCCCGTCGCTGCTGACCTTTGACCAGATTCTACATGTGCCATGGTCGTGACCGGCGTGCCTTCCCTTTTCATACTTGTGATACACCACCATCAATCGTCCGTCCGAAAGCTCGGCAACCGAAGCCGTGTCACTACGTGGCGCCTGATCACTTGCGGCTTCAATGGTTACGTGACGAATTACCGAATCGGCTGCCGCTGTAGATCCGAAGGCAGAGATCAAGATGAAGGTGGAAAGCGCAAGAAGGAGGGCCGACAGTTGAGGGCGGAATAGTCCGAGATCAGTTTGCATTGTTTCTCCTCTGGAAGACCTCTTAAGCCACAGCCTTGTCATAGGCACCGAAGACAGTCGATGGGACGACCATCGGAAAGCCTGTGGCCGCCCCTGCGGCCACCGACTGCTTTGCGAATTGTCTTCGTGTAATTGATCGCCCGGTGGCTTTCTTGCGCCCCGCGTTCATCAGCGTATCCGCTCCTCATTCGTATCGGATGAATACTACCCCGTGGGCGGGGATCTTATGCTTCTTATCGGCAAGAAACACACGGTCGCGCCATACATTCTTCATTTTGTATGCCTTCTTACCTGCTAATCCGAAGTTCGCCGTCCCCAGTGTCACTTCCGCGGGGTCTTCTGACCGGTTGAAGATGCCCAGCCACCCCTCATCATCTTTCCCCTTCTGGGGTGTGTTCCACACTTCAATGCCATCTTTCTCATAGACCACGTGTCCCATGATGCCGTTTTGATTGCAGGCAATCATATCCGGATCGGTAATGAGCTTCAGAGAAAAATCGTCCAGCGTCGGCAGGTCGCCGCCCATCATCAGCGGCGAAGCCGACAAGGCGCGGAGCGTGATGAATGTTTCCATCTGCAGTTTTGACAACTGGCATTGACGCGTCGTGCCCTTGCCCGACAAAGCAATATCGCCCTTTTTCATAGGGTTGGGATTCTTTCCGCGCGGAGACATCAGTTGCAGCCTTCCAAAAGGTATCATGTCCATGTCTATCCAGAAACCAGGTTTCGCCTTACCATACCACTTGCGCCAGGCATCAAAACAGGCATCAATATCCTTCTGATCGTCCCACACGTCCCTCGTGACACGCAGCATGTTCGCTGTTCTGAACGCATCGATATTCTCCGGATCAGCATTGTTTCCCGGCGACAGACTCAAAACCATGGGTCGCCCACAGTCGGCAATCGCCTTTGCCACCGCCTTGACCTCCAAGGGGTAGGGAACAATATCGTCATACTTGATGAAATCAACCCCCCATTCCGCGAGTTGATTGATCAAACTGTTGTAGAATTCCTGGGCACCCGGCTTGCTCATGTCCACGCCGTAATTGTAGGTGCACCATTTGCAGTTGCGTTCCGGAGCCTGGTCCGCAATTTCAGGGCCCCGGTGATCCGTGCCCTTGATCGGCAGGTTGAGTTTCACGGCTTTTCTCGGAATGCCGCGCATCAGGTGAACTCCGAATTTCAGGCCAAGTTCATGGCAGCGGTCTATGATAGGTTTAAGCCCATGCGGGAAGTAGACTTTTGACGGCTGAAACAGACCAAATTCGTTGATCGCGACATCATGCGCGTGCTTTTCTGATGCATATATCGTTCCCGGTTGAAGAGCGTATTCCCCAAACCATCCGTTATCGATCACGAAGTACTCATATCCATGAGCCTTAAGTTTCGCGGCCATACTCTCAAGATTTGCCATGGCCGCCTTCTCATGCAGGTATACTCCATAACCGTCAAAACTGTTCCATCCCATTGGCGGGCGTGGTGCCAATGTTGCCGCTCCTGAACTCTCCGCCCCGGGGCAAGCGACAACGCAGGCCAGCCACATCACCCCCAGTATTGCGGTTAACCGGTTTGCCTTCTTTCTCATAGTGAACACCCTGACCTTCTCAATCGGCGTTTTGGTATATCTTGCGGCGGTTTATCTCAAACAGAACAGGCGCACTACCGCCGGACGAGAACAGGGACAGATGAACTTCATTCTCATCCCGGGATTGAATCCTTGAGAGTGTCAGATCTTTGATCGACACCTTGAAGAACTTGTCGCGTCCGTATCTCCACTGGCTGCGGAAATAGTGGTGTGTGGCATCACTTCCCTGGTAGTAGTATCCCTGGAAGGTCGGGGATGAGTTGAGAATGAAGGCTTGTGACAGGCCAGATTTCGTTACTTCCGCATACGGATGCGTACAGCCGGAAAACAGGATGGATACGGTCAGTACAATTAGTGTTATCTTCATGGTTCTTCCTTTCCCGAGTGCTTAAAGCCGGGTGCGAGTCACCGCGTTGCCTGCTCTTGAAGCACGTTTTCACGGGGAGCCCACTTCTTCTGCCAGGCAGGATACTCATTGGCCAAAAGGCCCGCCGGATAGTACCCCAGCCAGCTGTAGCCGTTACGACGTTCGTAAGATATCTCTGCCAGCGTATCCCTGGGAATCCCGTCGCGGCTGCAGAAGATGGGCTTGTTGGTGCCTATCTTGTAGAACCTTGCCCACATCGGTGGTGCGCCGGCATCTTCCACGACGATCTTGTCCCATCCCTTTTTGGAAGACTTGTCCTCTTTCCTGCTTTGCCTTATTCCCGTGAGTTTCGCCCTGCTAAACCACGTGACGGCGCCTTGAATGGCTTCAATGACTTCGGGGGTTGGCTTGTCGATCTCCATCAGGAACCTAACGACGCCGACCGACTCGGCGCCGCTGATAGACGCCAACTCGTAGGTTCGAGCTTTTCGCGGAACCAGGCTCTTCTCATCATGTTGTGCACACCACGCGGTTTTCTTGCCATCGACTTCAATCTGGCACTTCAGAATGCAATCAATACCGTTCGAAACAGCTTCTACACAACGTGCGCGCAATCTCGCATCGACGAACGGGTATGCCGACCTGTCCTGAGCGATATCCCTGAGGGTGGTCATGGCGCCGATCATGGCGTCATCGTTGAACGTGATGTGCTTCGAATAGCCACGGGGATTGGGGTAGAATTGGGGCCATCCACCATTTGTATACTGCGCTTTCAGAATGAATTCGACACCCTCCAGGAATGCCCGTTTGTATTGGTGTTCTTTACTCGCGTTGTAGACCTTTGCCAGGTATCTCACCTCCGAATGCGTGGACCCGTTATCAAGGGTTGTGTCGTTATTCTTCTTCCGGCCGAGGAGCTTGTTCTTCTCGCCAGACGTAATCCTGCGCGCCCTGTCGTAATTCTTGGACCATCCACCGTTTTGCCGCTGGTGCAAAAGCACCGTTTCGGCAATACGAAGAGCTTCTTTGCTGCCGTAGAACTCACGCGGTTGATTCAAACTGTTTCCCACACCGCCGACCCAGTTGATTGCGGCTTCCTTCGAGAGGGTCATGGTTGGTTGTGTAAAGACGCAGATTGCGAACACACTTGCCACAACGCATAGTTTGTACCCGTGTTTCATCATTTCCCCTTTCACGACCTTTGAGAGGGATCACAATCCCTTGGCTATGCCGTTACGCTCCGACGGGAGGGACGCCGGCCTCGGCGTCCGCGGGCAGCGAGGCCGCTGCCCCTCCCGTTGCACCCCATGGGGCGTTACTCTCAATGCCCAGTCGGCGAGACGGGGTCGTTTTCCGGTTCTTCATTTCTTCAGTTATTGGATTTCTTTCCGAGTCGTCTTGAGAGTTGGGCAGCATGCAGGTCGGCCGGCTGTAGTTTATCGGGCGGAATTGCCTCGAACCATTTACCGTTAGGATCTCTTGTTGACGTGGCGCTTGTCTTCACGCCAACCAGGATCATGGAGTCGGGGCCAAAGTTTGCCCACGGCCATTTGATGTCCTGCTGTGAATTAATACACCAGAAGGTGCCGCGGGCACCGCAGTGTTTTCCAAGGTCCCTTCCGCCCCCGCACCGCCAGATCTCGGTGCCTTTGCCGGCGTCCAGGTTGCAGAAGAGGTTTTCGTACGGGGCCCCCTTGTGATGGTCCAGGGACAGGTTGATCCCTCTTCCGTTCTTCGTAACGTTGCCGGCTTGCAGATGGCTCAAGGTGATATCGTGAATAAAGTGTGTTCGCAGGTCGAAGTTCTGGACGAGGCAATCCGTGCCGTACGAAATGCCATGATGGCCGGTGACCCCCCTGTTGGCAGGACGCCTTGAGTCAACAACGAGTCCGTCAACGGTACAGAACATGCCCGAAACGTATATCGCACTATCGCAGTTGGATATTCTCACGTTGCGCACCCAGCAATCCGACACGCCATTCAACGCGATGCCATTCATGCCCCGTTCGGTGAAATGCCCCCGGTAGGGCTTCACGGGAAAAGTGATGGAAAGATCCTCTATGCCGACCTCACTGACCGTTGGATTGAACGCTTTCAGGACAGGCGTCCATGATTTCCGAATATCGAACCGCAGTGGTCTTTCCAAGGTGATTCTGTTGCCCCGGACGGAAGCAATGCGGCTCACCATCTGAATGCTGACGGGTTTCCTGATCTTCCCCGTGTTTCCCGGATCACCGGAATAGAGATAGTTCAACAACGATTTCGTCTTGTCGTCCACCAGGGCAACCGCGACCCGCTGTCCGGGCTCCAAACCCTCGGATTTCTGAACGGTCACCTCCTTCGAACCACGCGTTGATTCCGACGTTATCGCGGAAATTGTTCTTTGTTCGGAATGGCCGGAGATCCAGATGAAACCTCCCGACCACGAGTAGTTTGATGTAGGGCGCCCACCGGTGGTCGCGCCCATGTTTGGCCTTACATCTTCGAGTTCCGCCGTAACATGGATCACGGTCTTGCCGGGCCCGGCCCCGCGCAGGACGATATTCGGTTTCTTTATCCAGATTATGTCACTGATGACATAGTGTCCGGCGGGAATCCTTATGGCGCCCTTATCGGTTGCCTCGACAGCCTTGATGAATGCCCGGGTGCAATCGGTCTTGCCATCCCCCTTCGCCCCGAAGCTGCGCACGTCGGTAACGGCTTCCGGTCTTGGCAGGGGGTCCTCGCCGAAATGGTATCCAGCAAAGGAAAAATCGGGTAAGCGGCTTTGCGGGGTCCACACTTCGCCATTCTTGCCCCACAACTCGGAATGCTCTTGCCCCAAAGCAGAACAGCCAAAGACGGCCGCGACCACTATTGCCTGGACAACGACCAATGATCTATACAGGTGTTTTCTCATATGTTGATGAATCCAGCCGTTATCTATCCCGATTCTCCCTGGCTTTCCACCGGCACAGACCATAGATAAAACAAGCCGCACCCGGAACCAGCAGGATGGTGCACAGTTTCTGCATAAACTCTTCACTTTCAAGTTGCGTCATGTCCTGATTATAGATGTCCGCGTTAAAGGCGACAAAGATCAGGATCGGAATTACCACCAACCAACTGCCACAGCCAATCTGCATGAGACGCTTGTGCTTTGACATCTAGACCTCCCTTTCAATTGCTCCTTCATCGTTTGGACAGATCCTTTACTGCAGGGAGGCGGTTCAACATCCCTGCCCTGGTCCGCTGTAGTTCGTCCAGCAGCTGTTGACGATACGAAATGAGCGTATCCCGGTGCGCGGGATTGAGAGCGAGATTGATCAGCTCTTCAGGATCAGTTTCGAGATCGTAAAGTTCTTCTACTTCGTCTTCGACCAGTGTCCTGATGTATTTGTATTCCCCCTTACGCAGGAATACCCACCAGGGAACACCGCCCCAGCCGGGACGGTCCTCTTTTTCGGTGTCTTTTCCATAATAGTATTTCGTGTTCTCCATCAGAACCGGATGATCCCATTTGGACTCCGGGTTCTTCAGAATAGGAGAGATGTCGTGACCGTGCATTTCCCAGGGGAGTGATATCCCGGCAATAGAGAAGAATGTTGGGATCAAGTCTTGCCCGCCAACGGCGTGCTTACAGACCTTGTTTTCCGCGAACTTTCCTGGAAGGCGAATGATTAGCGGTGCGCGCAGGTTTGCATCGTAGGGGGCGTACTTCCACTTGAACCCGTGCTGCCCCCATGCGAAACCCTGGTCAGACGTGAAGACGATCAGCGTGTTGTCAATCTGGCCGGTCTTCCTGAGCGTCTCGATGACTTTGCCAACCCCCTCGTCCAATGCACGCACCGCCCTGTTATATTTCTGGACGGCCGAATCCAGGCCAACCGGGTTGCCATCTTTGCCTTTCTTCCACTTTCCGTAGTTCTTCATATATGCCGGTTTGGTAGGCCGTGGAGGGAAGATGTCCTTGGGAACAGTAACCGACTTGGTGTCTCTGTAATCGCCATCATGCCTTTTCGCGGCGGTATACGGACCGTGAACGGCATCATAGCAGAGCCACAGGTACCACGGCCTGCCTGTATCCTTCGCTCGCTCGGATATAAAGTCGACAGCGTATTGAGTGTAATTATCCGTCGAATACCCTCCGACGGATTTCGGGGGTGCGCCGTTGAAGCTGATCTTCTGATTCTTGTAGTATCCGCCGTAGATCTTCGGCTGTGTGTGATCCCAGGCGGCAGAGTAGTCCCAGTCGCGACCGTGCCCGGTGTCGGCTCCCGTGTGCCATTTGCCGATCATCCCCGTGTAATACCCGTTCTTGCGAAATACCTCCGGCCAGAACGGGCACTTGTCATGATCATAGGTACTGCCGGGATAGCTGCCGACCATTCGCATCGATTCAATCCCGTGCTGGAGTTTCCCGGTAAGGGCGGTTGCGCGCGAGGGCATACACCATGCTCCCGTATAGCAGTGGGTAAACCTGACTCCCTCTTGTGCCAGTCGATCGATGTTCGGCGTTTTCACCCACTCGTGTGCCTCCGGGTAGCAACCGACACTTCGAATGCTTTGATCATCGGTGAAAATGTAGAGGATGTTGGGCCTTGTGGCCTCGGGCAACCGGCTCTCGGCAAGGCCATTCCAAGGTACGCAGAAGGCACATATTACTGCGCCTACTGCCCCGATCAAACTCTTGCGATTCAGGTGTCTCGCCATCTTAATACTACTCGCTCAACTCGCCCAACAACAACAGTGCCCCGGCATACCAGGCGTTGTCGTCGTACTTCCCGGGGTTCTTGTCAAAATCCGGCCGCCGGTGATCGTGCAGGATCTTTCGCTTGTCCGGTTGTTCCGCCTGCAACGCAATTTCAACCCGGTGCTCACCATCCTCCAATCCAACCGCCACGACCAGGGTCGCTAGCCGGTGATACGTGCAGTAACCATCCATACGCGGACGTGTCACCGGGGCCTTGTCATCTACGTTCACCACCACCATTCCGCAATCCGGGCCCAGCAGATCGTAGATCGAGGCACGCGTACCCGTGAAGGTGAACGAGAGTTTGGCGCCGGCATCGGTCGCCTTCCAGAGTCCGGGGAGCCGTTTCCCAAAACGCTTCGCCAAACCGTCATTCATCTTGCTCCAGCCTTTTCCAGGGTTAAGCCTGTCGAGCGGGATCATAGTCGCGTTTTCCCAGTTATCTGCCACAAGCGGTTCAGGCAAAGCATATGGCCCGGCTTCTCCATGCCCTTTCATCTTCAACAGCGACCGCGCCAGCACCTCGCGATAGACTTCATGTCCCGTGTCGGCGTGAGGATGAACTCCATCTCCGGAGAAAACCATCTTTCCTTCCTGTTCTTTGCCCTTGCCCTTAAAGATCAGGGTTCCCTTTTTTTCCCGTTTGGCGACTTCAACGCCGAAGTGCACCGAGGGGATACCGTAATGATCGGCCACGGCTTCCATGGAGCTCGCGGCGCGGGGAAACTTGCCTGCCTGCAGGTCCCTGATCATATTGTGTGCAAGGGTATAAACATAACAGATGTCCGTTTCGGGATTGTCCCGGCGGATCTGCCGGACGATGCCCTCCATACTGCGATGTATCCGGTCCGGCGGTGCCCCGCCATCATTCACGGCAAATTCGACAAACACCAGATCGGGCTTATGTTGCAGCACGTCATGATAGAGCCGGAACACCCCCAGGTCGGATCCGGTTCCACCGATGGCGGCATTGATTTCGGAAACTTCGGCCTTGGGCCAGGTCTTCTTGAACCAGTCCAGCGATTTTGGCCGCCAGCCCGGCGCAGCAGTAATGCTGCCGCCGAGGTAGGCAACATTCACAGCCTTGCCCTGCTCAAGACGCGCAAACAGATTCGGCAGCCCGTTTCGAATTCGACATTCCTCGGCAACACACAACGGATCCGGATCGGCCGCTTGCAGGCCGCCGGCCAGGATGATAAAGACGCCTAGAATTCTGAGACCATGTTGCACTCTGCGCTCCTTTTGGAACAACAATGCCCCTCCCGAAAGCTGATATCTTGGCAGGAATACCATTGGTCTTCCATCACAAACAGTGAGCAAAAAAAGGCAAAAAAAGGCGCCCGGTGAACACCGGGCGCCTTCTTCTCTTCATGCCTTGTAGGCAGTTGACATTTAGTTGCTGCTTGCTGCCGGCAGAATCTGCGCCAGGTCTTCGTCCGGGGTTGATATCGGCGCGATGCCGAAGTTCTCTACCAGGACGTTGAGGACTGCCGGAGTAATGAATGCCGGCAGGCTTGGGCCAAGCTTGATGTTCTTGATACCCAGGTGAAGCAGTGACAACAGGATCACAACGGCCTTCTGCTCGTACCACGAGAGGATGAGTGACAGCGGCAGGTCGTTGACCCCGCAGTCGAAGGCATCCGCAAGGGCCAGGGCAATGACAACGGCCGAGTATGCATCGTTGCACTGTCCGATGTCCAGCAGCCTGGGAATGCCCCCGATGTCGCCAAACTCGAGGTTGTTGAACCGGTACTTGCCGCAGGCTAGCGTGAGAATTACGCAGTCATCCGGAATCTTCTCTGCCAGCTCGGTGTAGTAATTCCGGCCGCTCTTGGCGCCGTCACAGCCGCC
The DNA here is from genome assembly GCA_030744755.1 of Kiritimatiellia bacterium. Classification (GTDB taxonomy): domain Bacteria; phylum Verrucomicrobiota; class Kiritimatiellia; order UBA8416; family JADHWI01; genus JASLPY01. The sequence continues at coordinate 43,296 of JASLPY010000035.1, forward strand.
GACGAGGAAGAAGTGGCGAATCTGTCCGCCCTTCACTGCCTCTATTACCTTGTCTGCCACTCCGAGAACCGCATTGTGGCCAAAACCAACGAGTATGGTCTTCTCGGGTTCGTCGGACTGGAAACCTTCGGCCTCGAGGGCGGCTTCTATGACCGGCGCAAAATCATCATTGGCGATGTGCGCTACGCCGGGCCAGGCTACCAGGCCGCGGGTGAAGATGCGGTTTTTGTAGGAATCATGCGGGCGCTGAATGCAGTTGGTTGTCATCAGGATGGCGCCCGGGAATTCATCGAACTCCTTGTGCTGGTCCTGCCAGGCTCCGCCGTAATTCCCGACAAGGTGCGAGTACTTCTTCAACTCCGGATAACCATGGGCCGGCAGCATCTCGCTATGCGTGTAGACATTGATTCCCTTTCCTTCCGTCTGTTTGAGCAAAGCGTCGAGATCCTTAAGATCATGGCCCGAGATAAGGATGGCTTTGCCCTTTACCACAGTCGTGCGTACGGGGGTCGGTACTGGGTGGCCGTAGGTCTCCGTATGGGCCGAATCCAACATCTCCATGACTTTCACGTTCATCTCTCCGCACCTGAATGCCATTGTCTGAAGGGCTTCGGCGGTGGGGTTCTCTTCGGCCAGAAGATCCAATGCCTCATGGAAGAACATAAAGACATCGCGGTTTTCCTTGCCCAGAACAAGAGCATGGTCCGCATAGGCGGCCATGCCTTTCAACCCGTAAAGAACGAGTTCTTGGAGACCGACGATGTCGTCGGCCTTGCCGTTCTGTCTCTCGTTGATGCTGACTTCCTGGCCTTCGGAAACAAGGTCTTCATGAGACGAGGCTGGGATCCAGCAGGCGGGCCCGCTCAGTTCTTCCTCGATATTGCCAGCCTTGCGGATGCCTTCGTGGTAGAGCGCTTTGGCCTTGTCCTTGATTTCGGAGGCCGACCGAAGCATGTTCTCCAGCCGCGCGACGTCGAAGTTGACGTTGGTTACAGTCGTGAAGAGAGCTTCAACCACGAACACATCGATATCACGATCATGGTGGCCGAGTTCCCCCGCCCTATGAGCGTACATGGAAATACCCTTAGCCGCATGGACCAGCAGGTCCTGAAGCGCAGAAGTCTCCGGGTCTTTCCCGCACACCCCGAACTTGGTGCAACCTGTTCCCTGGGCCGTCTGTTCACACTGGTAGCAAAACATACTCATTATTTCTTCCTTTCGTGGTTTTATTGCTGAATACGGCAGGCAAGTTACCTGAAATCCGAAATCAGATCCTTGACCTGGGTCAAGTTTTTGAGAGTTCTGTGGCAGCCTGAAAAAGACCCTGGAGCCCGTCGGCCTGCCGTACATAGCCTTGGCGAAGTAGGGGCCACCGTCGGATGCGCAATAGCTGCGCATTCGCCTGTCACACCCAAGGCTTCGTTCAATTCTGTCACATCTATACCCTTTCTTTGCTCCACAACGGCGGAGGCCTGCCGCGCTTCAGCAGGTGCAGACATCACTCTCGGGGCTTGGTGGACCGTCATTTTTCCTCAACAAGCTCCCTCAGGCGGTCGGAGTTGATCGTATAATCCTCGCTGCACATGTGACAGGTCACGCTGTGGGACTTGTCCTGGTCAAGCATATCCCGGCGTTCTTCAGGCGGAAGGGTTCTTATCACTTCTTCGATCTTGTCTATGGAGCAACGGCATTGGAACCGCAGTTCCGTGGTGGAGTTCATTTCGATATCACCCAAGCCTACGACTTCGTCGAAAGATCCTGTGTCATGAGGCTCTGCCAGCCATTGACGTATCCCTGCTCCGGAAAAGGCTTCAAGTACATTAACGAAAGCCGTCACGTCACCATCAGGCATTCGCTGTGCCATGATTGCCCTGGCGAAACCCAGACCGCCGCTGTCGGAATGCGCCAGGATCTCGACTGCCGTCGGAATCTGCATGGAATGATTGAAAAAGCGGGCAAGGATGGTTCTGGGCGAAGGCGGGTCGACTTTCAACTGTGCCTGGTTCAGGATTTTGCCGGGCAGGGTCCGCATTATTTGTACGGTTCCTGTCTCGCCCAGGGCTTTAAGGGGGTCGATCTGCTCATCCCCATCCATTTCGTTCAGAACCTTCTTGTAAGTGAACCCGCGCAGGTCGCCTGTCCCGGTTGCTTCGACAAGGAAACCCGTCACCGGCCCGGATGTCCTTGCATGGATAGAAACGGCCTCCTCCGGCTTGGGAGAATCGAGGATCAGCAAAGCAGCCGCTGCCGTTGCTTCAGCGAGAACGCATCCTGCCGTTGGGCCGGACAAGTGCCTGGCTTCGAGCGCCTTTGCGGTCATTGTCACATCCGCTGCCGCGAAACGGATGTTTGTGGATTTTGAAAGACCTTGTGTCAGGGTGTCCATGATTCGTCCGGGCTATCTCTTGCTTTCTCTTCCTGCGACCCATTTGTGGATCTCTTTCTGTACCACCGGCCAGGTGCCCTTGTCGATACGTTCAGAAAGGAACTTCTCATAGAAGGATTCGAAAACGGAGATGAATCTGTTCAGCGAAAGCACTCTCTGCTGGTAGCGGGAAATTGCATCTACGTCAGCGAATTTGGGCATCTTGAATCCGCGAAAGATGAAATCTTCCGCATCCAGCGCTGTTGTCCATGATTCGTTTTCGGCTCCGATGGTCAAGCGCGCCTTGAGCAGTTTCTTGCCGCCCAAGAGGCACGTCTTGGCCTCGGTCGACACTTCAGGGGCCCCTTTTCTCAACACCGTGACATGAGCGCCGTCGCCTTCCAGCATGAATGTCAGCGGGCCTTCGATCATGATTCCGTAACGGCCAATTTCCGTGCTGAGCATTCCGCCGCGTGCTTCGGAATAGAACCACAGCCACGTGAGGAAATCCTGTCCCACCGAGCTTCCGGCAAGCGGGTCCTCCATCTCGGGCGAGTAGCTGGTCGGTTGCATGAGCGTGGCATCGAAATGCTTGAGTTTCATAGCCGCAGTAATCGCCGTCATGGGTACCGGAGAGATGCCGGTCGTGTCACGGTAACTCAGCACCAGCGCGTCGACCTGTTTGTCGCTCATTGCCCCGGCATAGAGACGGTCATTGTTGGCGTCATAGACGGTGGGGATTCCGGTCAGCGACGGAGGCATTTCGGGCAACAGCCGTTCCCTGACCGTCTTTTTAATTTCGGAACGTTTCGCACGTGGCAAATACGCAAGTCCTTCTGCCTGCAGCACCGCCAGCTCTTCGATCTGGCATTCCGCGCGGAGTAGTGATTCGGGGATCTTCCGTTCAGCCTTCATCAACGTGAGCCGAAGGTAACCGCCATAATGCGCATTATCGGCGGTTATGAGTCGATCCAGAAGATGTCTTCCGGTGACCCAGCCCGCAATCTCGCCGCTGCTCAGGGTGTTGATTGGAGGCACGGCGTGCCGGGCAAACCGTTCAACGGCATCCTCGGGCAGCGCCCGTGGCATATAGAATGCCCGAAAACCTACAGATCCACTTTCAAAACTCATTACCTGTTCTCCAATTGGGACGAGGAGGGACTATACAGAAACGTCCCGAAGATTCAAACCATACTGATAGGAACAGAACCCAAGTATGTGCGCATCCACGCCGGGGGCGCGGCAAGCTCCGAGCTTGCACCGCCCTGGCGGTGGCGCACACCGGGGCACCTCTCGGAGATAGGTGCCTACTTCATTCAGTACAGACGGGAATCTACGGTTGGTATTACTCGCCGTAGACGAAAGTTATCGGTGCGTCGATTTCCGGGTGGATGCTCTTATGGACGGGGCAGTGGAGTGCTCCACGTTCAATTCGGGTCTTCTCTTCGGGAGAGAGCTCTCTTGGAATACGCACGGTCACGGGCAGTTTCACGATTCTCCGGGGTTTATCCGTGGACATTTCCTTTTCCGCGTGGGCAGTCGCCCCGCTGATATCAATGCCGTGCCGTTCGGCCACAATACCCATAATAGTAAGCGCACAGGATCCAAGCGCCGTGGCAACCAGATCCGTGGGGGAGAAAGTCTCGCCCTTACCCTGGTTGTCTGTGGGGGCATCGGTAATAAGTGTGCCTGACGAAGGAGCATGTTTCGCCGTACACCTGAGATTGCCGTCGTAACTGATATCTATTTCAACCATTGTTCCCAATCCTCTCATTGCTCGTTGAGCCCGAGAAAAGGGCTCATATGGCCGCAACAGCTGTGTTAGCTACGGCTCTGTTTCATGGCTTCTGAAAGGGCCTCAAGGATCTGGACAGTATCTTCCCAGCCGATACAGGCATCCGTGATGCTCTGGCCATACCGCAGGGGTTTACCCTGAACAACATCCTGTCGTCCCGCTTCCAGGTTGCTTTCGAGCATAAGCCCGAAGATAGAGTTGTCTCCACTTGATAGCATGGCGGCAATGTCGCCGGCAACCCTGGCTTGATTCGCTGCATCCTTACGGGAGTTGCCGTGACTACAGTCAACCATCAAGCGGTGGGGGAGGTCCTGGCGCTGTAACAATGCGGTGGCGGCTTCCAGGTCCTTGCACCCATAGTTTGGACCGTCATTACTGCCGCGCAGGATGACATGGCAGTCTTCGTTTCCCCGGGTCGCCACGATCGCTGCCACGCTCTGCTTTGTTACCGACAGAAAATGATGCGGATAGCGGGCCGCTTCAATGGCGTCGACGGCGATCTGCACATTTCCGTTTGTGGCGTTCTTGAATCCAATTGGACAGGAAAGTCCGGAGGCAAGTTCACGGTGGACCTGGCTTTCGGTGGTGCGTGCCCCAATTGCTCCCCAGCTTACAAGGTCGGCAATAAACTGCGGCATAATCGTGTCGAGGAATTCGCACCCTACCGGGAGCCTCATGTTTGCCAGGTCCAGAAGAAGGTCTCGTGCGATATGCAGGCCCTTGTTGATGCTGAAGCTGCCATCTATGAACGGGTCATTAATAAGCCCTTTCCAACCGATGTTCGTGCGCGGTTTCTCAAAATACATCCGCATAACAATCAACAGTTCTTCTGCAAAACGCTCGGCCTGTTTCCTGAGCCTTGCCGCATACTCTCGTGCTGCCTCAGCATCGTGAATCGAACAAGGGCCCACAACTACCACCAGGCGCTTGTCGCGGCCATGCAGGCACGCGGCTATCTCGAGTCTCGTGCGGGCAACGGTTTCCGATGCCTCATCAGTAATGGGCAATTCCTCCATAAGAATGGCAGGCGGCACCAGTGGTTTAAGAGCATCAATGCGCACATCATCAGTCACTCGGAACATGGCAAGTTTCCTTTCATTAGCCATCTGGTCAATAAAGATAAGCCACGAAAGGCTGAATGACAACGCTTCTGACGGGCAACAATGGAGAAAAACATGTAGGTTCAGGCTGGCTTTCCGGGCTGAAGCCGGCTACATAAGCGGTGTTCTCATCTTCCCTCAGTTCTTCTCCGGCCGAGGATGCCCGGCTCCAAATCCCGGAAACATGACCTTGCACTTTGCATGTATCGGGATCCTTCTCGTTGCACTTTGCAACGGCTAATCTAATCTGCGAACCTCCTTTATCTGATCCATTATCGCTGGTATGGTTTCTGCTGATTTGTTCTAATCAACCTGCGGATCACTACCGGAGGGTTCAATTAGAAGTACTCGGGGGCTATAACGGGAGACAAGATGTGATAAGCAGTAAGGATGAGCAAACTCGTATCTTTTTCAGCGGCCCCGGCCTGCCGCCTGTTGACGGCACACCACCCGGGATGGAAGGCCTGGATGTTGTCGCGATATCTCGTCCGGGTTTTGAAAAGCTATATATTACTGCCCACCCGTCGAACCATCGTCCTTACTCGATGTTCAGAGATCTTGCGCAGTGCGTTTCCGAGAAAGGCGCACGGATCATTCAGCAGTTCGTTTTTGGCGGCACCGAACTTCATGGCGACGGGATTAAGGCCATTGAAGAAACCTGTGGGCCGATAAGCTGGCCTGTAACATGGATCCAGGGTGACGGGGCCTCCGGCGATCTTCTCACGGGAACACAGGCTTACGCAATTACCGGCAACGACGCAGAGCTGATTCTGGACAGCGGGAATATCGTAGGTGCAGTATATGAAGATGATGATGCCAAGTACTGCCTTCTTGGTGATCTTCGACCTGAGGACACCTCTGCTTCTCGAGAAGACCAGACACGTGAAGCCTTCGAGAGAATGGAAGTTATCCTTGGTAAGGCGGATATGGATTTCTCACACGTTGTCCGGACCTGGATGTATCTTGATAAACTGTTGGAATGGTACGATGAATTCAACGAGGTGAGGACGCAGTTCTTCAAGGAGCGCGGGGTTTTTGAAAGAATGGTTCCGGCCAGCACCGGTATAGGTGTTGGCAACCATGCAGGAGCAGCTCTTGTCACGGACGTTCTCGCAATCAAGCCAAAGACGGACCGGGTTAAGGTTTTTGCCGTTCCATCTCCATTGCAGTGTCCTGCCTTGGATTACAAAAGCTCTTTCAGCCGGGCGGTGGAGATACAGCTCCCCGATCACCGTCAGTTGCTGATTTCCGGTACGGCAAGCATTGAGCCAGGCGGTGCCACCGTGCACATAGACGATACCGCGAAACAGATTGAGCTCACAATGCGCGTGACAGACGCAATTCTTGAATCCAGGGATATGTCATGGACAGACACAACAAGGGCAATCGCGTATTTCAAGGACGTACAAGATGCGCCGTTGCTTTACAAGTACTGTGAAGATAACGATCTGCCGGCTATGCCCGTGGCCATAGCTCACAGTGATATCTGCCGCGATGATTTGCTTTTCGAAATCGAAGTAGATGCGGCCAAACCCACAGCCGCGGAATAATGCTCCGGGGTTCTGTTTCTTCCGTTGTCAGGTGGCACATATTTCTCGACACGGTAGCCCTTTTGGCCTTCACTCTGCTGGATGATGAATAACCCCATACATCTTATCTTGGCGGCGTCCGTTCTGATGCTTGCTGGTTGTGGCTCGAACACTCAAGTCGCGCAATCCGAAAAGGACACACCCAGCGAGGAGACGACTGAAACGGCTGCGCCGAAACCAACTCGACCGCAGGCAGTAAAGCCTGAACCGCTACCGGTGGCAGTCTTCATGGAAGCTGCGCTGAATGGTGATGCCATAAAGATTGGAAACGCACTCAAGGCGGGAACCGACTGCAACATTCTCGACGAGGAGAACCGGACGCCATTGATGCTCGCCGCGTTTAACGGTCACACAAAAGTTGTCAGCCTACTGCTGGATGCAGGCGCACGCGTTAATCATCGTGAGTCCATGAATCGAACCGCCCTCATGTTTGCCGCCACAGGCCCGAATATCGATACCGTGAAGCTTCTGCTTGAACACAAGGCGGACGTCAACCTTATCGACGGGGGCGAACATTGGACTGCGCTGATGTTTGCCGCGGCCGAAGGCCACGAAGAAATTGTCAGGCTGCTGCTGAAGCATGGGGCAGACCCCAAGCTGACAGATACTGATGGCGACACGGCGCAGAGTTTTGCGGCGAACAACGGGCACCTGGCGATTTCGAAACTTCTGAAAGCGGCAATGGACGCTGCCCCGAAAAAACAATGAAGACACTTCTCGGCAAAGCAAAGAGCCGCCGGATTCAGTTTGGTGTCGTGATTATCGTGCTGGTAGCACTGGCCGCGGGAATCGCGGTATCGACCCGAAAAAGGGTGTATGAATTCCAATGCACTCCCGAACAGATTGCAGAAATCACGGCGTTGAGCAAGGAACTTGACGGTGTGATTGTGTTCCAGCGCGAGAGAAAAGATCGCCCGCCCCGGATATGCAAAACCGTAATCGGTGAGACAAGAGCCACTCGTCTTGCCAAGAACGGTTACTACCCGCGGTGGTCTCCTGACGGCAAGAGAATCGCCTTCCTGCGGGATAACAAGGTCATGATAATGACCTCTTCAGGCCGATGGCAGCGCCGCCTCGCCGAGGTGAAAGCCCCATGGGCCATCTGCTACCACTCTAACGGCAAGGAAGTGCTCTTTACCGACGGAGATGCCATAAAGTCCGTCACTATAGACACTCGCGAAGTAAGAACACTCGTAAGCGGCCATGACTACCGGGTCTTGGATATTTCGGAAGACGGCGCCCGCCTGGCAACAAGCATCAAGGGCCACAAGATGCTTCTGTACGATTTCGCCGTCAGCGAAGTGCCGGTAATAAAGCGGGGCTGTTCTATCTCGCTCTCGCCGGATGCGAATTTCTTCATGCGGAACCGCGGGGATCACTCACAGGTTGTGATCTGGGACTGGCAGACAAAGGAATTAGCCAAGACGATCTCGGCACCTCGCGGGACAACCATTGACAACGGTTTCTGGTCCAATCACCAGGGTTGGATGGTTGCGAGAACAGAGGCCCCCGGCAACGAGAATGTTGTCGTGTACTACATCCCCGACGGCAGTCGCACCTGCGTGACTTTCTGCGGGGACAGCAACCGCCCCGATCTGTTTGTACGGCTCGGGGGCAACTGATCACCGGATGGTGCAACTCCCCGACAACACCTACCGGGGTTACTAACTGGAGAGTCGCACCTGCTACTCCAGATTCAGAAGGTGCGGTCCAAACTTCTCAACGGCATTGGGGCTGACACCGAGCCAATTGCGCTGTGATTTCGGTCAACACTGCCAGCGTGATTTGATCGCATGAGATTCTGTTTGCCCCACAGCGC
>JASLPY010000360.1 GCA_030744755.1 Kiritimatiellia bacterium
ATCATTGTGGAATTCTTCCAGAAGCAAAGTTTGTTTACATCAAAGCTTATGACGCTTACAGCACGAATCTGCCGCTGGAAGAGGCTATGAAATATGATGTCCTGCTGGTCCACCAGTGGGAAGGATCACCGCTGACCAGAGAGCATGGAGGCCCTGTCAGAATGATCACGCCTCAATTATATGCTTGGAAGGGAGCTAAATGGATCGGTGAGATTGAATTCCGAAATAAGGACGAATTGGGCTATTGGGAACAGCGGGGGTATTCGAACACAGCCGAACCCTGGCTCAATGATCGGTATTGTTGAGGGGACATTTTCACTGATGCCCATCAAAATCGCTAAGGCGAGATGCTTCGACAAGCTCAGCATGACATGAAAAAGACACTTTGTCACTCTGAACGCGAAGCCGAAGGAGTACCCCAAGAATGACAAGCAGTGTCAAACTCATTCATCCTCGTCTTCACCCAAAGCAGAAGCGGTGTCCAGGAGTAACTACAACACTCCTGCCATCCTGACGAAATCATCCTCTTCTGCGTTTTTGAGCCATTCTGCGTATCCACTTTGCTCCAGATGCCATCTGCCAGATTGATTATCAGCACCAATTGACTCAGGCTGACATAACCACTGGAGTTCATTGTTCAACTGGGGAGAAATTTCCCGATAGTCATTACCCTGTTCAATCAATAGACGAGAGGAAGCTGTGGCAGGAAGATGGGAGACAAGTGGCTCTAAAAGAGGTTGCGTCATGATGAATAAATCTTCTTCAAAGAACTTTGAATGTTTTTAGTTTGGTGAATGATTTGGAATCC
>JASLPY010000361.1 GCA_030744755.1 Kiritimatiellia bacterium
TAATGTACGGCAAGAATACCGCCTGGCTGCATGAATATGAAAATCCATGACCTGCACCCGCGCAGAACGCTCAAGTTACTCTCCGCTTGCAAAGTTGGCTCTGAATTGTAGACTAAGCTTCAAAGACGATAGATCGCGACGGATGAAATGGTACCTCAATGCATTGCGGGAATGATTCTTGCTGTTGGGAAAGTGCTGTGATAGAGTTCAGCTCAGGAACCGTATGCGTGCCAAAGTTTCGCATGCTGGACCTGGTTGGCGATAATTGATGATCTGAATGGCGTTTCTCAGAATCTGTGGAGGAAGCAATTATGCGAAAATGGTTTATGATCTCGCTCGCTGTGAGACTGCTGTGTGCCGTTGCCCTGTTCGGGCTGGTTGGTTGCGAGGACGACGCTGATACGGACGATGTCTCGTCTCATTTCGATGACGGGTCTACTTCGGATGCGCGTACTGACCCTTATGCGGATGACGATGAAGGGGCAACCATTGCCGACCCCCTTACTGTATCGCCAGATACGGTGGAACTCGACAACGATGGCGATATGTCTTCGTTTGACGTGAGTGGCGGTACCTCACCTTACTCGTACTCTGTTCAAGACGTATATAGGGGAAGCATAGTATCGGAAGGTAGTTCCGGCTGTGTATATCAGAGGGGCACTTCAGGTGACAACGCGGTGATCGTGACAGATGATGCAGGCGACACCGTGTACGCTATTATCGAGCAGCCCTAGCGCGGATTATTCATGATTCTCTTTAAATGAGCCGATAAAGAAATGGGAAAGCCCTCTGCATCCTGTTAGGCT
>JASLPY010000362.1 GCA_030744755.1 Kiritimatiellia bacterium
CACTTTTGCGGAGAGTTCCAAAACACGCTGGGCAGCCTCGGCAAGAGACAGGGAGTCTCCCTGGCCATAGGAAGGCTTCCAGTAGCGGGTTGTTGTCAGCTTACCGTTGGTGACATGGCCAAAATGACCGGCGGGGAATTTACTGATCCCCTCGAAAGCGCAGTCTTCCAGGGGAAAATAGCCAAGGGAGAAGAAATGATGCAGCGACGTCCAGTCGGGTTGTGGCGGGTGGCCAAGACAGCCCAACAGCGCTCCGGGTTCGGAGGCAAAAGCGAACCCGCTCCCGGGGCGCGCCATATAAAGGGGTTTGATGCCCAGACGGTCCCGGGCCAGGAACAGAGTTTGCTCACGGGGGTTCCAGATGGCGAAGGCGAACATGCCATTGAGATGGGTGACACAGTCCGGGCCGTATTCCTCAAAGGCGCAGAGAATAACCTCCGTATCGGACCGGGTGCGGAAGGTGTGCCCCTTGGCTTCAAGACGGGCGCGCAGATCACGGTGATTGTAAATCTCGCCATTGAAGGCGATGACCAGGCTTTTGTCCTTGTTGTAGATAGGCTGGTTGCCGGAAGCGATGTCGATAATGGCCAGACGGCAAGTGCCGAGAAGGGCGTGGGAGTCCTTGTGGTGCCCGGTATGGTCGGGGCCACGGTGCTGCAAGGCCGCAGCCGTGGTTTGCGGAAGGTTCGGGGGAAGGGGGCTTCCGTCTGCCCCTATGAAACCGAAAATTCCGCACATGGGCCGTTATTCTCCGCTTGACCGTTTCGGGTAGGAAAGTTTTTCCATGCCAGTTGAATAAG
>JASLPY010000363.1 GCA_030744755.1 Kiritimatiellia bacterium
GAAGGCCACCGACCTCGGGAAAGGAAATGACCTCCCCGGAACCCACCGGCAGGGCCGATCTCCCGTCTGGTGTATCCTTGGCCAGCGACAGGTGCGTTCGGGAGCCGTGGTAATAGTCGAGGTAAGAGGCCAGTATCCGACGAAGATGTCGCTCGTTCATGACGATAATGTGGTCGAGGCACTCGCGTCGGATTGAGCCGATCACACGTTCGACATACGGGTTCTGCCACGGAGAACGCGGCGCGGTCACCACTTCCTCGATACCCATCGCTTCCATGCGCTCATGGAAATTGTGTCCGTAAACGCCGTCCCGATCCCGGATCATGTACCGCGGCGTCGTATCCCAGGGGAACGCTTCGGTGATCTGCTGGGCTGTCCACGCCGCGGTCGGATGCGCTGTGATGTCGAAGTGCACGATCCGGCGCCGTTCGTGGCGCGGCACGATGAATACGAAGAGCAACGTGAACGCTGCGGTCGGCACGACGAAGAAGTCGATCAAGGTGAGGCACCGGACATGGTTGTTGAGGAACGTCCGCCATGTCTGCGACGGCGGCGTCGGATGGCGCGTCAGGTATTTCGACACGGCCGCCTCGGAAACATCGAAGCCGAGCTTCAGCAGCTCCCCATGAATTCGCGGAGCGCCCCACAGCGGATTCTCGCGGGACATCCGACGGATGAGGTCGCGGACTTCCCTCGAAACGGGCGGTCGGCCGTGCAGAGGGAGGGTCGGGGCGATTTCCGGTGCACGACAGCCAGTTGTTGGCGCAAAGCAAGGTTCTCCAGATGCAACGCCG
>JASLPY010000364.1 GCA_030744755.1 Kiritimatiellia bacterium
TTCTTGACGGATTCCCGAGAACGATTCCCCAGGCGGAAGCTCTTGAAAAAGCCGGCGTCGAAGTCGATAGGGTGGTCAACTTCAAGGTGGACGACGAGCTCATCATTCACCGGCTGTCCGGCAGGCGAATCCATCGCCCGACCGGCAACATCTTCAACGTCAATCCCGACGGCGTTCCACAGCCGCCCGCGGATGTTCCGGCAGATGAGTTCTACCAGCGCGATGACGACAAGCCGGAGGCCATATCGAATCGCCTTGTTGTGTATGCACGCCAAACAGAGCCTCTCATCGGCTTCTATTCCGAACGCGGACTGATCGTCGACATAGACGGCGCCCGGGGCATCGATTCCATCGTGTCCAGCGTGTTGACTGCGCTTGGTGCTTAGGCGACATTCTGTCACCGTCCAGTTAATGTCATCCCGAGCTTGTCGAGGGATCTTATGGTCCACCCATTGCATTAGATCCTTCGACTTCGCTGCGCTTCGCTCAGGATGACAGTTTTCCTGCGTCTATCCTCGCTGAACTATTCGTAAGTGTAAGTAGGCCCGCTTACTGGTTGACTTTACAGGGATATAAGTGAAAATGGGCTCACAAATGCTCGGTGCAGGCGGGCAGAAACCACAAAAGCCAAAGGAGGAACTCATGGCAACGATCGACAATCTACAGGCTGCATTTGCGGGGGAAAGCCAGGCCAACAGGAAGTATCTTGCGTTTGCAAACAAGGCGGAACAGGATGGGAAACCGCAGGTTGCAAAGCTCTTCCGCGCCGCGGCGGAAGCCGAGACAATCCACG
>JASLPY010000365.1 GCA_030744755.1 Kiritimatiellia bacterium
CGGAACCGTTGTTAGCCCCGTTATTCTCGAGGCCGTTGATATTGACGAAATACGGGGCGTCGCAAAGAATGTTCAATTCACGCCACCAAGCGGTTGATCATTGTAAGCGCCCTACACCGTAGGGCGCTTTTTTATGGGTAAATATCTACCCCAACCGCTTAACCAAATCCTCTGCCCTTAGAAGCGTATAGCGCATCAGCATGCAAGGCGATCTAGAACCTAGTCGTCACACCGACAGATAATCAACGTAGCTTTCTAACGACAACTGTTACCCCTACTGTTACCCCTAGGTACGCAAATACGGTAAGCTATTGATAGCTAAAGGGACCCCGTTTGATTTGTCATCAGCAGGTCGATGGTTCGAATCCGTCTGCGGGCTCCATTTTATTCATCACATCTGCCCTCCTTTATTTACCTCTCTTCCCTGAGAGCTAAAGGTTATATCTTTTGGCCCCGGTCTATCCGTTGATTACCATTGGGGTCGTTCAGTGCACCGTCATCAAGCGCTGGAGGATAGTGATACGCGATCCAGATCTGAAGAACAACCTGCGGCGTTGAAGTTAATTCACTGGCTTGACAAAATAGCCCGGATCCTCCTGTTATGAAATCGACATTGTTCGTTATCTGGCGTCAGTAGCTATGGGACAGATGTGAGAATTTGCGCGGCGGTGGGTTTCTGATTCAACGTAACCGTTAAGAAGTAAAGATGAACAAGAAGATCACGGCCAAAACCGGCTCTCGCGAACGGCGTTTGCATAATCTCGGCCGCTTGTTTCGTCCTTCAAGCATT
>JASLPY010000366.1 GCA_030744755.1 Kiritimatiellia bacterium
CACGGTCCATGTTCGTGCCACACGTTTGAAGTGTATCGTCTGGGATGCCGTGACCGTATTCCCGCCTGCATCGACATAGTCGTACGGTAGATCAATGATCGCCGCGTTTTTACCGATGCTCAACCTGGCATCTTCAATTGGGCGAGGTTTCGCGTTTTCGGGCACACCGGGCGCGGTCTTGATGGCTTTGCAAGCCTGTTTATGCATGGATCGCTCGGACGGGATATGGCAGCCACTGCAGCCGCCCATCAGGCACGCAATAACGAGTATCATCAAAAGTCTCAAAGCAAATCCTCCGGTAAACAAACTCAGGATCTTCGCGAAACAAATCACGGAGGCGAAGCATAACGCACATGGCGGCGTGCACACAATGTCAAAGAATGGGAGAGAGGGTGGGAGAGAGGGTGGGTGGGATTTGCGCCGAGCGCGCAAATCCCTATGGTTGATCGTTAATGGTTGATGGTGTATTTGCCGGTCGGAAGAACAACCCGGCTCATCGTTACTGCCCGTTGGTCTGTTGCGGTATATCCCAGGTCTGGGTTGCCAGACATTTTGTTGAGTGGAATGTGTATTCTTTGGTTCCTGACAGTAGGGTTACTTGCTCCGGGCCAACTGCTAAGGACATCTGTTCACCGGGATGTCTTGCCCTGAGGATACTCGCAAGCAACATCGCCTTCTCGGCACCATCGCCCCGGCCGTAGTTCCAGACTTCGTCGGGCTGTGCCAGCCGCCCGGCATCGTCATATATGGATTCGTTCGGCATTTCGTTGAGCTTGTCGACCAC
>JASLPY010000367.1 GCA_030744755.1 Kiritimatiellia bacterium
TGTTGCGCTTGTCAGAGCAAGGAGTGCACTGAAAGGCTTGAAAGGGGATAATGATGACCAAAATGTTGGCATCAGAATTCTAGAAAGAGCTTTGGAAGAGCCCCTTCGACAAATAGTTAGCAATGCTGGAAATGATGCATCCGTTATCCTTAATGATGTTGTCAAAGGCAAGGGAAATTATGGATACAATGCAGCAACAGAAGAGTATGGTGATTTAGTTGAGATGGGTATCATCGATCCGACCAAAGTAACACGTTATGCTTTGCAAAATGCTGCATCTGTTACAGGTCTTCTAATAACAACTGAGGCCATGGTTTCAGAAGCACCCAAGGAAGATGTACCAGCTGCACCAATGCCTGATATGGGTGGTGGTATGGGTGGTATGGGTGGTATGGGTGGTATGATGTAATTCAACCTTTATCCAAAACAATTAAAGCCCTGCTGTCGCAGGGCTTTTTTTTAATAATCTTTCAGATACAACTTTAGTGTTTCATTGGGCTGGTCTATCATTGTTCAGGAAGATCATAAATAAACAAACAATGACAACCAATAAAGAAAAATTGATTGAAATCACATCACAAGATCTGCCCCTATCTTGTCCAATGCCAGAATATGATGATTGGGATGCCCATCCAAGAGTTTTTCTAACTGTGGAATCCAAACAAACTTTTTGTCCGTACTGTGGAACTTTATATCAAATGAACGATTTTGATGATTAATGAAAAACCAATTCTTTGCCATGTTAATTTAGCAACAGGGTATCGAGGCGGTGAGCGG
>JASLPY010000368.1:0-234 GCA_030744755.1 Kiritimatiellia bacterium
CAAGAACGGTATTCTCCATGGTCTTCCCTCACCGTCCTTTATAACAGATTCCATCAGTTTTGTATCACTTTTCTTCGCCACGCCTTTCAGGGCGTTCTGAAGGATGCTTCCGTACGCCTCAAGGTTTCCCTGGAAACTTCGGTCGCCTGGATACAATCCCTTGTTCTTGATGGCGGACGTCGAAAATCCGACTCCGTCATAGTTGCCGTCCTTCGCCATGCGCACTAGGTACTT
>JASLPY010000368.1:244-772 GCA_030744755.1 Kiritimatiellia bacterium
GAAACGAATTCCATGTAGTCCTGTGACTTCTGGAATGGCCCCTGCGGAACGCTTCCGCCGCCTTTTCCAATGGTAGACTCCACGATAGCCCTCACCTTTTCACGCTCTTCGTACAGTTTTTTCAACGCCGGTGATTTTGGATTGACGGACAGTATCTCCTCTATGCGCGAGTTTATGGACATAAGATGCTTCATGTTATCGTCAACGACGACCTTGTCCGCACGATTCGCGTATCCTGATATTAATTTTTTGCCTTTCTTTTCCGCCTCGCGCAGTGCGCGCTGTATTGGCTGGTGCATGTCTGACTGTATCTCCTCCATGAAGAGCATTCGTCGCCCAAACTCATCCGTCCTGTCAGACGTCCTCAGGTGCACGAAGCCGTTCTTCAGCTTATCATCAGGAAGACCGAAGTCATGGTTGTATTTGTACGTAGGCTCCGTTACTCGCAACTTTCCTGGGTTGTAGCGGAACAGAAATTCCTGCGTATTGTCGCCGCCGGAAAGGACTTGCGCCCCGCCGTAGTTCGGA
>JASLPY010000369.1:0-415 GCA_030744755.1 Kiritimatiellia bacterium
GCCGCCACCTTCCCTGTGAGTGAAACCGACCATGTAAATCAAGCCGTTCGTCAGGGTGACAGTCTTGTTACCGGTATTCTCCCAGGAAAGCTGCTCGCCCCGATTGTCTCCCAGCCCAGCTACGCTTGACTCAAATATCCCGTCGCGATCCTTGTCAAGCCAGGTACCGGCCCTATCGTCATCGCCGGCATTGCGGAACCCGAAAGTGCCGGTCTCAGCCGGGGCGAAGTACCCAAAGAACATATCGCTGTAGTTGTCGTTTTGATTGATCGCCCCGGTGTTCTTGAAGTCGTTGTCGTCATTGAAGTCAAGGCCCCGGTCGCCCGGGCCGGAAGTTATAACCGCACGCCCGTAGAAATTCTGGAACGAGGAGGGAGTGCCGCCACGGGAGAAGCAGCCTGTCTATCAACTTCGC
>JASLPY010000369.1:425-763 GCA_030744755.1 Kiritimatiellia bacterium
CTCCGTTGTTGTCCAGATCCATCGCCAGGCTGTCATTGTTGATGTGATAACCATAAAGATGCAGGCCATTGGAGTAAGCTGGGATTTCCGTCGGCGCTGTCAGGAAAGTGGCGGTAGAATCTGCCCAGTCATCACCCAACGCATTCGTCGCGTAGCAGCGGAAGAAATACGTCTTGCCGAAGGTAAGACCGCCCGAACTGTCCGAAGAAAACGTGCCCTGGGAAACATCCGTCAGGGTATTGGTATTTGCCCATGCAGAGCTGGTGTCGCCACCGTCCGTGGGTCCCCAGTACATGGTGACGTCGGCCAGGCTTCCGGCTGTCAGATCACCGGCCAAC
>JASLPY010000036.1 GCA_030744755.1 Kiritimatiellia bacterium
ACGGAAAAGGCGGAAGAAAGAAAATCCGTTCAAGGGGCGTTTTTGTGTTTGCTATCGACCGGGCTTAATGGTTGTTGTGCAAGTCATATATTTGGCAATTCCGACTCCGTAACATTCCATCTCACTTGAACTGTTGTGAACACGGACTTTTTCGGAGAAAGAACTTTGTACGGGTTCTGGATCAGTTGAAATTCCGGTTCTGATGAAACATTCCTGACGATCATCAGGTAGTAGGTGTCACCATTGCTCCGTGCTGTGTCCCATTCTTTACTTGTGAATGTTATTCCTCCGGAGTCTCCATCCAGTCCTTTGACTTCTACTTGGAGCTCCCCATTTGTGGTAATGATCGCAAAATCATAACCGCATCCGTGATCACGAGTATCCTGCAACTCACCCGGTTCCGGTATTCCGTTAGCTGCATGGTAAGCTATAAAATGTTCTTCTGCTTTTCTTCCAGTAGGACCACGAACGATAAAGACAGACTTGCCTTTGCGCTTCTTCTCTCGCTTGGAAATAGGTGTTACTACATCGCTAAAATCGTCTGATGACACAAACTCTGGATTGGTTAGGATTTCCAGTACAACGTCGCGAAGCTCTTCTTCTGAGAGGTCCTGAAATGATTCTACGACCTTGGCTCGACTTGGGCGCAAGGGTCGCTGGTACCATCCCGCCCTGGGGTTATCATGCAAGGGGTCAAACTCATCTCGCATATTCTTTACGGAGTTAGGATTAACTCCGAGCATCCGACCAACTTCTGCATGAGTCGCCGTACTGGTGGTGAAGCCGAGTTTCTCATATGCGAGTTTGTCGAACTTCGACAGATAATAGGCAACAATTAGCGCTAATGAGTGGTTTTCTTTCATCTTCTACTCCCCTGCACAACAGCTCTTAGTTATTGTGAGCAATAATACGTATCTTATTGCTTGCGAGCATTAATATGATTGCTTTTCTCTCTTCTTGTGACTAGAACCCTTTAGGCAGCGCAAAGAGCTTCGCTCCGTAAGGCATCTGCCTTAACCCCGGCCCGATAGGATGATCATGGCTGAGAGAAACAGTAGTGTCAATGGGTTCTGGACGGCTTTTGCGGAAACGGTGGCCAGAAGCGGTATCGCTGAGGCACGAATTGAGCATTACGTTAACTGGGGGCATCGGTTTGCACTCTGGCTGAAGGGCGTCCCCCTCCGTGATCGGTCTCTCGGCGATATCCGCTGTTTCGTGGCTGATCTGAGGGGCGATGGGACTTCCGAGTGGCTGGTTGACCAGGCCCGTGACGCGATTGCCATCCTCTACCGTGACCATTTGAAGATGGATCTCGCGGAACTGCCTGAGAAGCGGGAAGATCCCGACGGTCTTTCCGACCGGGTCCGGTCTGGGCGGGTGGTTGAGCGGCAGTATCCGGATGTGTTCGCGGGCATCCGGCGCATCATTGCGTTGCAGCATTACTCGCCCCGTACCGAAGGGGCCTATGTCTCTTGGGCACGGCGTTTCCTTGTATTCTGCGATATGGAGGATCCGGCATCGATTCCGGGATCGCGGATCGGAGAGTATCTCTCGTACCTGGTCGAGGTCCGCCATGCTTCGGCGAGTACGCAGAACCAGGCACTGAATGCGCTGGTGTTTCTCTATACCAAGGTGTTGGGGCGCGATCCGGGTGATTTCAGTGACTTCGTTCGTGCGAAGACTCCCCAGCGGGTACCTGACGCGTTGAATCTTCCTGAAATGGAGCGGCTGCTCTCGGAGCTCTCGGGCGTCAACTGGCTGATCGCGGCTCTGCTCTATGCCTCGGGCCTCAGGATCCAGGAGTGCCTCAGTCTCGAGGTCCGTGACCTGGATTTCGATGACCTGACGCTCCGGGTGCGCAGGGGCAAGGGGCAGAAGGATCGGATTACGGTTCTCGACGAGATCTTGGTTGAGCCCTTGCAGGAGCACCTGGCTGAAGTGCGGCAGCTGTTTGATGAGGATGTGCTGCATGATCCGGGGCTGCGCTGGGGCGAGTTCCTGGTTTTTCCTGACAGCAGGCTGAAACTGGATCAGCGTACGAGGCGTGCCGAACGGTGCCACTTGGACAGGAATCGCTTTGCTCGTGCGTTGACTGAAGCGGCGGCGCTGGCGGAGATCACGAAAACGGTAACGCCACATGTGCTGCGTCACACGTTTGCCACACATATGCTGGAGTTGGGGCATAACATCAGGAGGATCCAGGAACTGCTGGGTCACACGTTTGTTTCGACTACTATGCACTATACGCACAAGAAGGAGCATAGTGGGCATTCACTGAAGTCTGTGTTTTCCAGGAGAGCAGAGATCCCTCGGCTCCGCTCGGGATGACACCGCAGTGATCAAGACACTATTGTGACACGGCACAGTCTTTGCCCCTCCCTTCGATGAGGGTGGCGATCTTCTGCCGTAGCAAGGTGAAGGCCAATCCAAAGGCTTCCGCGACGCTTGGTTGCTCGGGAGGCGCGGGTTCCGGGGCTCCCGTCTCCATGTTTTGCATGGCCGCGCGTGCGCGGGTGAGCGGCGTTCGCACGGCTTGGGCACCTTGCAGAGTTACATGCGTATAGATCTGGGTGGTACGCACGTCGCTGTGTCCGAGCAACTCCTGCACGGTCCTGATGTCGTGCCCCTCTTCAAGCAGGTGCGTTGCGAAGGAATGTCTGAGGGAGTGTGCATGGACCATTTTGGGGATCTCGGCGGCCCTGGTGGCGTCGCGGATGGCTTTCTGGAGGACCTTTTCATAGACGTGGTGGCGTCGTTCCTTGCCGGAGCGGGGATCGATGGAGCGTTTGACGGACGGAAACAGGTACTGCCAGCACCACTCCTTGGCGGCGTTGGGGTATTTCTTCTCGAGGGCGTGCGGCAGGTAGACTTCTCCGAAGCCTTCGGCGAGGTCTTTGTCGTGGAGTGCCTTTGTCTCGGCAAGCTGCTGTCGCAAATCTTCAGCCAGTTCGGATGGCAGAGGTACGGTGCGGTCTTTTGCGTTCTTCCCTTCGCGAATGGTGATGAGGTTGCGTTCGAAGTCGATGTCTTTGACGCGTAGCCTGATGAGTTCGATGATGCGGGCGCCGGTGGCGTACATGAGTTCGGCCATGACTCGTTTCGTGCCTGTCATGTGCGAGAGGAGGCGAGCGGTTTCGTCGAGGCTAAGGACTACGGGCAGTTTCTTGGGGCGTTTCGCGCGGATGACATCGCTGAAATCGCCGGGGTCTTTACCGAGGACGTGCTTATAGAGGAATACGATGGCGCAGCAGGCCTGGTTCTGGGTGGAGACGGCGACGTTGCGGTCGGTGGCGAGGTGGGTGAGGTATTGGTTGATTTCGGGAGCGCCCATTTCTCTAGGATGACGCAGGTTGTGATAATGGCAGTAACGCTTTACCCAGTCGCAGTATGTGCGTTCGGTACGAATTGAGTAATGACGAAGCCGGATGGCAGCTCGAAGCTGGTCGAGAAGTTTCATGATTCAGTCTCCCTTACGCGAGGCGGGTAGCTTCGCACGTGGAGAATTGTAGTTCAGGTGTTTGATACACACAAGCATGGAGCATTCTTCGCAGTGGCCCGTTTCAGATCCTATCAAGCCTGAAAACCTTGAGTATCGAGATGAACCGTGTGTGTGTGAAAGCTCATGAGGGGGATGATCAGCTCGGAGAGCCGATCTACTTTTCCCAATGACCATCAACCATCAACCATTAACCATCTCCCACCAAGACACACTCCGTGCCCGTGGATTATGCGGTCCACTTCTGCTTATGGTTTGTTGAGCTTGACTCTGGTAGGTCATGCATGACGGACCTCGTCTCCCTCAGTTTTATCCAGTTTGTCAGAGATGGCGTGAAAGTTCCATTATAATGTTGAGGGAATGTTGGAATGGGGGAGGGATGAACCGCGGATTACGCGGATTGCGCGGATTTAGAAGGGATGGAGAATGGTAGAGGGGGAGTGTAGGAGAAGGATGAGGGATGAGACCTGAGATCTGAAGCCTCTGTTTTCTCGGGCCATACTTGTGGGGTTTCTATTACCCACAAGTATGGCTGGACAAGATAGCGAGGGAATTCTCAGGGGAGTGAGACAAGGGTAAAGATTAGGGTAAAGACGAGGGTAAAGACGAGGGTAAAGACGAGGGTAAAGACGAGGGTGGTTGAGCGTGAGTTACTGGTTAAGGGGAGGGTGGTATTGGAGGGATTTCCAGTAGGCTTTGTCGGTTCTGAACATATCCTCGTATCCACCCCATTTGTGATCGGTTGGAAGGATGCCCCAGGCTTTCATCTCACGGATGTATGCCGGGTGGGGTTCGAAGCCTGCCATGTCGTAACGTTTGTTGTTGTCAAGCTGTGTGGCGAGTTCCTTTATCCCTGCGAGTATCTTCTCGTAATCCTGGTCGTTCTTGCTTCTAAACACAGGTTCAAGACTCTTCTCGTTCCCCTTTTCAGGTTTCAGGTCTCCGCCCTCAGGCTTTCCACACAATTCCCAGCCGCCTGCCGACTTCGCCAGGGGGGCTAGTAGTACTACTGATTTCTCTGGATGATCCAGGTTGTAGAACCAATGCGTTCTGGGATCGTCTTTGCTCGTAGGGAAACCGCGGCCCTTGTGGCATGAAGCGCAACGATTCTTGTTAACATCGCCGGGGACCACTGCCCTGCGCGGAAAGATGAATCCTTTACCCAATGCCGCGTAGGTGCCTGCGAATGTGCCCGCGCTTTCAATCCAGTAGCGGATCATATCTTTCTCTTGAGCAGATACTCTCACCTTGTGGTGCTTGCCGTCCAGTTTCTGCATCAATGGACTGGCCGACGTGCCTATCGTGCGGGGCGCCCTGTTGCCATCCCCGTTGAAACCGTCGGCCACCTGGCGTTTTGAACGCAGCGCGGCGTAACTCTGGTTGTAGAAAATGCCACGATCGCCACTCAGCAGCACTTTGCCGGCGTAGGGGCCACCTTGCTTCGTTTTTTCGTATCCGTGACAGGCCACGCAGTGCTTGTCGAGAATTGGCTGGATATCACGCGGGTAGTCGAACACATGAGGGATGCCCTCAATGGGCTGGATTACGCTCGGCTTCCGTTTCGTGGCCTGCAGGGGCCGGGTGATCGCCGGTGTGCCCACTCTTTCTTCATGACACCCCACGCAGCTCACGGATTCGCCCGGTTGGACGGTCATGAAACTCTGCATACGCTTGACGGAGAGATCGTTCTCATCGAGGGCCACGAAGAACAGGGGCCGCAGCGCGGGCGCTTCGAAATGGGCTGAGCCGTCTTCCTCCACCGGAACTGTGCCGATGACTCGTTCCAGGGCAAATGATCCCCCCGTGCCGCCATCAAACGATACCATCTGCTGCCAGTCGCGATTCGGCTTAACCGGCATGTGCAGGACTTCCATGACCAGCAGTTTCTTGATGTCGCCACGTTTGACGCCCTTCATGTTTCTGCCGACGTAGACATCCTGCAATACGACTGTTCC
Organism: Kiritimatiellia bacterium; assembly: GCA_030744755.1. GTDB lineage: Bacteria > Verrucomicrobiota > Kiritimatiellia > UBA8416 > JADHWI01 > JASLPY01. The sequence goes on from JASLPY010000036.1 coordinate 5,452, forward strand.
CGTGGCCTTCTTGAGATCGATTCGCGGAGGGATAATGCGTTCTCGCGGGCGGCCGCGAAGCGGGCGTGGTTCGTGTATCCACATGTTGGACTTGGTGTCCCCGGGTTCCAGCTTGAGCAGGGGAATGCTTTTGCCGTCAGCTCTGAGCAGGCTGATCTGATGAGCGCCGGGTCCGGCGACGAGGAATGCCTCCCTCGAGAGAGGGTAGGGGTCCCGCCAACTGGCCCCGGGTGTAACGCGCCTGACATTACCCTTGTCGTCCGGGCCATCTCCGGGATCAACGATTTCCACAAACCCTTCGTGCTCGCGCCGTCCGTGACCCGGAGAGTGGATCATGACCACTTCTTCGGAGCCGGGGATGGGCTTGGCATCAAGGAAGGCGCCTCCACCGTGCATGTTGCCAAAGTAGACCATCTGACCCGAGCCATCGGGGTTGGTTGTCCAGAGGTGGTGGAACTTGACCTGGCTCCGGTCTACGTATTCCCATCTCTGGTAGACGATTCGCCCGTCGGGCAGGACCCAGGGAGTGTTTTCATGCTCGACGTTAGGCGACAGCCTCCGGATATTGTCACCGTCACCGTCGCACCTGTAAAGAACAGCCACCCGGGTGTAGTAGCACGGGACATTGCAATTGATTCGGCTTGAGCAGAAGATGATTCCGTCATCAGGCAGATAAGCCGGCTCGAAATCGTCGTGTGGACCACCGGTCAGCTGTTTCAGGTTGGAGCCGTCAACGTTGATCTCGTAGAGATGGTAGTAGGGCTGTCCGCCTTTGCGATACGAAAAGAGAATCTTCCCGCCACCGTAATGCATTTGCGGATCCCGGACCCCGCCTTTCGGGTCTTCCAGCAGGGTGCGCACTTTTCCTGTCTTGATATTGAGCGCGTCCAGGCGTCCACCGTCACCGTAGAGGATTCTCGCGGGATCCTCGCAGCGGTGACTGAAGTTGGCGTACCAGTGTCCGTCCCGTCCCGGCTGGCGCACGGCGAATACGATTTCTTCAAAATCTGCGTCCCTCAACTGCTCCCTGAGAGGGGGTGGCGCGTTTTTCTGGATTACAGTCGTATTCTGCCCGAACGCAGTTATCGTTTCTTTCGGCAACTGCTTCAGATCTGCCGCATGCGAACGGTAATAGTCTGCGATCTCCTTTGCCGACAGGGCTCGATCAAGCACCACTGCTTCATCTATGAGCCCCCGAAATCCCTTCGAGTCCTTTGTTAGGTTCTCACCGAACTGGTAACGCCCGTTCAGTTTCGTGTCGATGTTGGCCGTCTTGCTGCCGAGCGGCTTTCCGTCGAAATACAGCTTTGCATAAGTTCCGTCATAAGTGGCTGCAACGTGGTGCCACTGGTTGGGGGTAACACCTCCGGCCGGTTTCGCATGAAAGTCATCGGGATGGCCCCAGAAGTAGAAGCAAAGGCCGCCGTTAGTGTCGTGCCATAGTCCACGGCAGCGTCCACTTTCCGAGCTTCCGTAGCAGAACAGGACCATGTCGCGAGTGTTGGGCAGAACGTTGAACCAGAGGCTGATTGATCCCGGCTGTCTGCCGGCGGGGAACGTTGTGTCACGTCCAGAGATCTTGTGACGGGGATCTATGAAAGCCGCGGCTTTTCCGCCGAACGCTCCGTCAACCCGAAGGAACGCCTTCGGACTACTCATGGTGCCGTCATTATCGGAGCCCTTTGAGTCCTTCACCCCAGAGCCGTCAGTTTCATCGAACGTCCAGTGGGCGACAATTCCTTTGCCTCCAAAGGGTTTGTTATCTGCCGCGTGGATGATGGATGCGAAGATGCTGATGGTTATGACTGCATGGGCGATGAATGTCGTGTTTCTCATTTCGCTCCTTGAAACTCTATCCTATGTGTGGGGTCAGAGTCCCCTGGCTACGTCGTTGCGTTCTGACGGGAGGGACGCCGGCCTCGGCGTCCGCGGGCAGCGAGGCCGCTGCCCCTCCCATTGCACCCCTGTGGGGTGCTGCCGGGCTTAGCTTACTTTTCCGCAAGCTTGATCGAGCCCCAGTAGCCGGTTTCCCAGTTCCAGCCGCTGGGCTGATTAACCAGTTCGACTTTGACCTTTTTTCCTGCATAGGGCGACAGGTCAAGTTCCACGGTGGTCCATCTATCGACGGCGGTTCTTCCACCTATCGTCCGGCTGATAATCTGCTTGGAGTCGACCCGCGCAACAAGCGTCCAGTCTCCTTTCGGATCGTGGGCGACATCAACCAGCAGGGATGTCTTCTTGCCTGCAGAAACAGATATCTCACGGCTCAGAACGCAGCCGGTCTGTCGATCAAGCGGATGGGTCACAAGGACGCTCTTGCGCCCGGCCCATTCCGCACGCAGCCCCGGGTGCTCTTCTTTGCCACAAGATCTGACACTCCAGCCGGGTGCGAACTTCTTAATAGCTTCGCCCATGGATACGGGCTTTGAGTTGCCTCTCTCCCGGCGCGTGGTCTTCTTTGGGGCCGGCCAGTACTTCTTGATGATCCCTTCGCTCTGTTTCATGAGCGGGGTCGATGCGGTAGGTGCCGGCGGTGCGGGGCGCCCCGGCATGAGGTCGATTCCGGCGGGGTTGAGGGGGTCCATGTCGATCACGGGCCATACAACTTTTCCTGCACGCTGTCCTGCTTCATCGTAGTAGGCGCCAAGCTCGTTGGAGTTTGAGTCCGCCCAAAGGGTGATGCGGTTAATTTCGGCCATGGTGAGCGCTTTGCGGTGATGCTTCATAAGCATCTTCTTTGCGAGCCCTGTTTGAATGGCCCCGAATCTGCCGGCTATTGTGCGATAGCCGCCGTGAATTGGCTGTACGCCCGAGTGTCCGCCTGTACCGTGATAGAAGAACTGGTACTTTTTGAGGTCGGGTACGGGTTTCTTGTTCTTCACGTGGCACGGATTGCACTTGTTTTTGAGAAGCGGTTCAACCAGGCGCGCGTACGTCATGGGGCACGATCCGTCCTCGAGATTCGGTACAAGCTTGGACGGCGCGCGTTTCATTGCCATCGGTTTCTTGTTCTGTGCCGGTGCCTTTCCTTTCTTTTCGTGACAACCCAGGCATGTCATCTGTTCTCCCGGATGAACGTAGGTGTCCGTACGCATGGATTGCACGGCCATCCCGTTCTCGTCAAGTGCCTGGAAGTATATGGCTTTCTCGACAGGCGCCTCGAAGTACGCACTGCCATCCTCTTCCACCGGCACTACGCCGAGGACCGCCCTGGCACTGACGCCGTTTCCGGGGCCCATGCGGGGTTGATTCTCGAACGGACTGTGCCATGGATACGGGAACACCTGCATTACGCGAATTGCGCTGATTTTTGTGTTCGGGGGCCATTCGAAATCCGACTCGTAGACATTCATTATGGATATCGTTGCGCGCTTGTGACCCGCGGTCTTGTATCGTTCGCCCTGGTTGGTCATGGTCGGAAGCGCGGGTGGCCTTTTCTCCGCTCTCAGCGGGATAGGTCTACGCACCTGATCGATTCCGCCGCAGGAGGAAGAGGATGCCGCAAAGAGCAGCTCAGCATTGCCGAACTTATCAAGAAGGTAAACCTGGTTTTTCCGGGCGGCGATTATGAATGCCTCGCTGAGAGGCCACGGATCCGTGAATTCGGGAGAGCGCGGCAATCCCTTGTCATGGTCGCCGGCGTAGCCGCGCGACTCCTGCATCATCTCGTAATTGTGGAAGAGTGTCACCTGCGACATCTTGTTGTCGTCTTCGATATTGGTGTCAATCAGCACGAGAGTGCCCCATGGTCCGCTTATGTGATGCTTTCCGGCGACTGCGATGTGCCGGCGAGATCCGGGGATTCCCTTGATGCAGTATTCTGCCCAGGGCCGGTCGGCGCGGCCATCTTTCCAGCTTTTCCCATCAAACGTGTGGTGCGGATAAGCGAAGTTGCCGTGCGGTGCGCGCGCATCCCTGCCGTCGGGATAGCATATCCACATGTTGTGAGCCGCGGAGAAATCGCGGTCAACGTAGTCCCAGCGCGTATAGACAAGCATTCCATCGTTATCGACGCTGGGTTGAAGCTCGGTTGTCTCGTGATAGCTGATGGGTATCATGTCGCTGCCGTCACGCTTCATGGAATGCATGGTGCCGCAGGGCTGCGAGAATTCCCTGAAGGGCGCTCCGCCCTGGCAGCGGTCCATGATATTGCGGCGGTCGGAGACAAAGACCACGCGGCCATTGGGGAGAAAGCAGGGATCATAGTCATTTCTCTTTCCGTCGGTAACCTGTACGAGGTCTGAGCCATCCGCGTTGACCTTGAAGAGGTGAAAACAGGTTTCTTCGGTAAAGGCTTCAAAAACATCGCGTGGCCATGGCGGCCTGATGCCCGTTCTTTCCACGTACGAGAAGACGATGGTTTTCCCGTCATAATCTAGTGCCGGAATGTTAAAGGCGCCCGGGGCGGTGAGCTTGCGGCCCTTGAGCCGTCCGCTTTCTACTTCGGAGTTCTCGAGGATGTTCTTTATCGCTGGTTTTCCATCCTTTATGCCGGAGACCCTGAAAAGCCCGCCTCCGGGTCTTACGTGGTAACCGTAGTTCCAGCATTGCAGGACGCCTTCCCTGTTACCGCTCTTGGTCAGGAAGATCATCTCGTCGAAATCCAGGAGGGGATTGGACAGGGAGAGTTCGCGCCTTAACCTGCAGGCTTCCATGTAGAGATCCTTCGATTCGGTCTCGCTTGCGGCGTATTGTTTCTTGAGGTCGCCCAGCTTGCTTTCTACTTCCTCGAGACCGTTAGCGCCGCGCAGGTTGCGCATATGCTTCAAGAGTGCGGTTGTCCGGCGCAGCACGATTCCTGTCGGTGAACGATCCTCCGGATACACCGCGGATTCGCGATCAAGCAGGAAGGGTGATACGCCTCTTTGCTTGCTTTTTACCGCGCTGATATCCGACTGCAGTTCACGGTACTGTTTGTCCCATGTCGCGCCAACATCATCGCCCCTGGCGATTTCGGCGCTGAAGCTGGACATAACGATGGTCCAGATGCAAACGATGCGAAGACTGTTGACTATCCGTCCAGTGATGTTTCTGTGTTTCTTCATACGCTCCTCAACCACATGTGTTTTGTCTTAGACTCACTTCCCGTACAGAACTAGACCCCAACCGAAAAGCCCCGAAGGGGAGGGATATACGGCGGTGTATAAACAAGCTTATCATATCTCGCCCTTTCAGGGCTCATGTGTTCGTTTCCGTGTTACCCAGGGCGTTGCCCTGGGCTAGTATATATTGCCCTTTCAGGGCACAGGTCCTTTTGGGATAACGTTCAGCTAAGAGTTTTTTTCGTGTTGTTCCGCGCTTCTACTGCAGTGCCAATCGCTCAACAAATCTCTCCGCATTGATGGTTATATCGTCTTCTCCTATCTGGTCGAACGGGTTCTCCAGGTGTTCCTGGATGTTGTCGAGGCTTACCGGGATGGTAGTGAACAGAACTGGCATAACATAGGCTAAACCGTCTGAATTGCCTCATTTTATGATCTTCTCTTGCCGAGCCGTCGCTCAGGTTTTGGCTCTTTTTTCGGCGAAGAAAGACTGGAGCATCTGGCGGCATTCTTCCTGGCGGATGCCGTTTATGGTTTCGCAACGGTGGTTCAGTTGGGGATGGTCCAGAGCGCCGAATACTGATACTGCGCCTCGCTTGGGGTCGGGGGTTCCGTAGACTACGAGGGGAATCCGGGCCAGGACGATGGCACCCGCACACATTATGCATGGTTCCTTGGTGACGTACATGACCGTGTCGGTCAGGCGCCAGTCTTCAAGTGCGCTGGCGGCCTGGGTGATTGCTATCATTTCGGCGTGTGCGGTGGCGTCCTTAAGGAGTTCGACCTGGTTGTGTGCCCTGCCGAGGACCATTCGCCTTGACGGGTCATCCTGTCCGGGGCCGATTATCACGCAGCCTGTAGGGACTTCTCCCTCCTCCATGGCCTTCCTGGCCTCGCGAATCGCCATGTCCATGTATTGCTCGTGCATGATTCTCCTGCTGACAGCCGTTAGACATCTGAATAGATCAATCATGAGCGAAGGAATCAAGCATGTTATTCATCATGGGGAGGGAGAATTCAACCACCCGCGCTCCCGCGCTCGAGGGCCCGAGGTCACAGAGGTCAAAGGGATGAGGAGACTCAGCTTCTGGAGAGCGTCATGAAGTTGACGATGGTTCCCTTGTGACTTCCGTTTGGCCGCCTATTCACTGAGAATTGACTGAACCATCATCAAATTCATGCCGCGTTTGCCTTTTGAGAGAGAGTAGGAGGATCAGGGTTGTGGAGGAGTGTGCGTTAGAGCAGTTCTTTCTCTTCTTTCTCCCTATGAGCAAACGTTGGCTGAATATGTGTGAAGGAATGCTGGGAAATGGGGCATTCCTTCACACATATTCGGCCAACTCTCCTTCTTTAATCTAACCTCCGTGTCCTCGGGAACTCCAGCGCGGGAGCGCGGGTGGTTGAATTTCCCCTCTCATCCACTCCCAATATCCTTGTCAAATTGAGGGAAAGATGTATTGATATTGATTGTTGGTGAAGGTTCTGGGACGACTGGAATTACTTGGAGAAGAGGTAGTATGGCGTACCAAGTTCTGGCACGAAAATGGCGGCCGCAGCAGTTTGATGACGTTGTGGGACAGGCACACGTCACTGAGACTCTCAAGAATGCCCTGAAGAACGACAGGTTGGCGCACGCTTACCTCTTCGTTGGACCAAGAGGTATCGGCAAGACGTCGATCGCCCGGATATTCTCCAAGGCCCTGAATTGTGAGAAAGGCCCCACGACCACGCCTTGCGACGAATGCAGTTCTTGCGGTGAGATCGCGGCAGGTACGAGCCTGGACGTTCTGGAAATAGATGGTGCGTCCAACAATGGAGTGGACCAGGTGCGCGATCTTCGCGACACGGTCAAGTACGCACCGACCAGGGGCAAGTTCAAGATATACATCATCGACGAAGTACACATGCTCAGTACGGCTGCATTCAATGCGCTTCTGAAGACTCTAGAGGAGCCCCCGCCGCATGTTAAGTTCATTTTCGCGACGACTGAACCGGAGAAGATCCTCCCAACGATTATATCCCGTTGCCAGCGTTTCGATCTTCGCCGTATCCCGGTTCCACAGATCGTGGAAAGGCTTGAGCTCGTAGCAAAAGACGAAAAGGTCAAGATTGACGACGATGCACTGCTTGCGGTAGCGCGCGGATCCGAAGGCGGGCTGCGCGATGCGGAGTCGGCCCTGGATCAGCTGATATCTTTCAAGGGGAAGAAGATATCCGAAGAGGACGTGCTTTCCGTGTTTGGATTGGTATCGCGGGCGCTTCTCGAGGAACTGGCCGAGAAAATACTAACGGGCGATATCGAGGGAATAGTGATGCTGATAGCCCGACTGGACGAATCGGGTAAGGATTTGCGGCGTCTTGTTCTTGAACTGATGGAGTATTTCCGGAATCTCCTGATCGTTCTGAACGTGAAGGAAGTGTCGGCCGGACTGGATCTTGCCGAGGCCCAGGTTGCCGCGTTGACCCGGCAAGCCGAGCTGACGAATACGGACCGTGTCCTCAGGCTCACGCGAATTCTGGGCGAGACGGTGGATGGCATGCGATTTGCCCTATCCAGGCGTACACTGCTCGAGACGGCCCTGATAAGGTGCGCGCGTGCCGCCGTCGTTGTTTCGCTTGAGGAGATCCTGGCGCAGATCAACGAGCTTCGAAAATCGGGAGGCGCAGCGGCAGGCGGAAGCGGCGGCGGCCCGTCCTCCGGTACCGTGAAGGCTTCGAGACGGGTTCCTGAGAAAGAGACCGCGGGTGAAGACCAGGGGGAGATGGCCCTTGAGAAATCGGCGGAGACTGTGACACCCGTGGTTCCGATTGTTGCGGAGAGCAGGGCCGAGTTCGAGACGAAGCCACGAAAGACTGCGGGCAACGCTGATGAACTGGCGAAACTGTTGAAGGAGTGGCGTGAAATATGCCACCGGGTGGGTAAGATTGCCGTTATGGCGGGGAGCCCTTTGCTGGATGCCAGGCCCATAGATGTGCTGGAAGACCGCGTGGTGTTGGGTTTCGATCCGGAATTTGAGGAGGATCTCGGCAAATTCAAGAGCGGTCGCAACCGCAAGGCCCTGGAGCATGTACTTGCCGGAAGCCTTGGCAGGGGAGTTGCTGTTGAGTGTAAACTGGCGGAGATTCGCGCGGAGGTCGCTGAAGAGCAGGCCGTTGAAGCGCGGGAGCTGGATGTGTCGCCTTCGCAGGATGTAGCGGTGGCAGACCAGAAGCGGGAGGATGTATCGCCGGCACTGAAGTCGATGGGAGAATGGCTGAATGTCCCAGAGGTGGAGAAAGTTCTGGAGATGTTCAACGGTTCCATTATAGACGTGCGTGCCTGATTGGGGAGGGAGTGAATATCCAATATCCAACAAGGAATATCCAATGACCAAGGAAAGAAGGAGAGAAAAGCAAATATACTGCGGAAAGGCCAACCATTCTCACTTGGTAATTGGGAGTTCCTTGTTGGATATTGGATGTTGAGAAAGGGAAGACAACCATTTCGCAACAGGTTGTTGAGAGAGTGTTGATTAGGCCTGTGATGGGGCAGAATCCTTGACGTAAAAAAGAAAAGGAGAAGGGAATACATATGGCGAATGTGCTGAAGATGATGAAACAGGCCGCTTCCATGCAGAAAGAAATGAAGCGGATTCAGAAAGAACTGGCCAAGCAGACAGTGGAGTTCACGAACGCGGGGGTCACTGTTCTGACCAGGGGAGACATGACTGTCGAGTCCATAGATATCGATGCAAGAGTGCTGGAGGGAGCAAATCCCGAGAAGCTCGGAAAGCAGATCACGATGGCTGTAAACGGTGCTCTTTCGGCTGCCAAGAAGAAGGCTGGTGGCGAGATGTCAAAGTTGACGGCCGGGTCCGGTCTCGGCGATTTGCTCGGTGGGTAGTTTGTGCGCCCATCCGTGGTTAGAAACCTTTTCGGATGTGGTCTAGCTAATGGAAGCATTTGAAAAACTTGTCGCCAGCCTGGCAAGGCTGCCGGGTGTTGGAAGACGCAGCGCCGAACGAATGGCTACCAGACTGGTAAGGGACCCGGACGGGATCCTGGCCGGTCTTGCCATGAGCCTGGAGCAGGCGAGGAGTAACCTGTGCTGCTGCTCGAAATGTGGAAGCATCACATCCGTTGACCAGCAGCCGTGCCAGCTATGCACAAGTCCTCGCCGTGATACGCACGTTGTTTGTATCGTGGAGGATCCCAACGACATTGCTCTCATAGAGAAATCCGGCGGGTTCAGGGGACGCTACCATGCATTGATGGGCAAGCTCTCGCCAATGAGGGGCGAGGGCGCGCGCAACCTGCGGCTTTCGTCGCTGTTGGAACGTATCGATGCCGAGGGTTTCACGGAAGTGATACTTGCCACGAGCACCGATGTAGAGGGCGACGCAACTGCCAGCTTTATTGCCGACTTGCTGAAGGATAAGAACGTCAAGCTGTCACGACTGGCCTTTGGGTTACCGGCCAGCAGTGGAATCGCCTACAGCGATCCGGTGACGTTGCAGCGGGCGATTGACGGCAGGCAGGCTTTCTGATGAAGCAGGGGGTATTGCTTAGATGAGCGAAGACACGTTCGAGCAGAGACTGAACGGGGTGCGTGAGCGGGTGCAGGCAGCATGCGACCGGTCCGGCAGGGACCGGGATGACGTTTCGATCGTGGTGATTGCCAAGAATCACGGTCCGGAGCGTGTGCGGGAGGCTGCGGACTGCGGCGTCACGATAATTGGTGAGAACCGTGTCCAGGAAGCCATACACAAGCAGTCCATGTGTCCGGGTGGGCTGGAGTGGCACATGGTCGGACATCTTCAGAAGAACAAGGTTAAGCATGCCGTAAGAGTTTTCAGAATGATCCATTCGGTGGATTCCACTGAGCTTCTGGATGTGATAGACAGGGCTTGCGGCGAGCATGGGGTGGTGATGCCGGTATGCCTGCAGGTGAACGTTTCGGGGGAGGGCAGCAAGTTCGGGATGGCGCCGGCGGACGGGCCGGGCGTGCTTGAGAGGTGTTCTTCGTTGATGAATGTCGACGTCGTGGGCCTCATGACGATTCCGCCATTTTCACCGGATCCCGAAGACGCCAGGCGGTATTTTGCCGAGTTGAGGGATTTGCGGGGTTCATGGCGGGATGCCTCGGGGTTTGACCTTGAGCATCTATCCATGGGCATGAGCGGCGATTTCGAGGTGGCTATTGAAGAAGGGGCGACGTGGGTGAGGCTTGGGACGGTGCTTTTTGGGAAAAGAGGGAGGGGATGAACGCCCAACGCCCAACGCCCAAGTTTGAGAGGGAGGGGATTGAATGTCCAAGTATTCCAATTGAGAATCTCCTGTCTAAGGGCCATCCATTCGCCCGTTCAACTCCCACCTTGGATGTTGGTTGTTGGGCGTTGGACGTTGGACGTTGAAAAACGCTTTTGTTGACGCAGATGTAACATGGAGCTTCAGGCAAAGCTTGCTTCCAGGGGTGGAGAGTCATGGGTAAGTCCGAAGAAGAATCTCGAGGGAAGATACGGATATCATCGTCGGGTGGCGGTGTGCTTTCCGGCGTTGTGAGGTTTCTTTCGACGGCGCTGGTTATTCTCATCATTGTGATGGTGGCCGGTCTCTTTGTTTCAAGGTCAGAAGGCTGCCGTTCCTTCCTGGAGGGCCGTTTTGAGCAGTTGCTTGGTACCGGCGTGACGATCGAGAACTCTCGTGTCGGGTGGCCATACGTGCTGGTGTTGGAGAAAGTGAAGGCAAAGGGCCTGGACGATGGTGACTTGCAGGGGTTCAAGGCCATGGAAGTGAGGGTTTCGCCCACATTGAGAGGCGGCATGAAATTCCATATCAACAGGGGGGTGTTGACCCTGGTGCGTCAGACGGACGAATCGTGGCTTCCGGGAGCTTTTGCAAGACTGGGTGATCTGCCGCTGAAAAACCTGGCGGAAGTGTCTCATATTACCGCAAAATTGAGGAAGCGCCACTTGTTGCACATCTCGGACGGTGCGATCCACTGGCTGGGTGCGGATGGAGTACCACTTGCCTCGGCAACCGGGATTTCTTTTGATATGCAGCCGGCGAATGTGAAGGGGTGGCGGATGTATCATTACCGCCTGTCGGTTTATAATGCGGTGGACCCGCACGTGGGCAAGGTTCACGACGTGGAAAGGGAGTGGCTGTCATCGGACGATAGTGACTACATTGAATTGCATGCATCCAGCCGGGAGATGCCGGCTTCAAACCGAGGCTTCTGGGAGGCCATTGAACAATGAACAAGCAGAGACGCGAAGCCGTATTGAACAACTATGCGGCCCAGAAAATACTTGTTGTGGGAGACCTGATGCTGGACCGGTACGTGTACGGCAAGGTGAATCGAATATCTCCGGAGGCCCCGGTACCGGTAGTGCACGTGAGGGATGAGATTCGCCAGCCCGGAGGGGCGGCCAACGTGGCCCTCAACATTCAGTCGCTGGGCGGAAGCGCCACGGTGGCGGGAATCGTGGGCGATGATTCGGCGGGCAGAGATCTTATCGGGTCGATGGTGGACCGGGGTATTTCCGTGGATGGGGTGCTGGCGAACGGGGCCGTACAGACTGCGGTGAAGAGCCGGATAATGGCCGAAACCCAGCAGGTGGTCAGGGTGGACCGGGAGGACCCGGCTCCGCAGGTGACCACGGTTGTGAAGGGCCTGTGTGATCGTATGGCCGAACTGGTTGTGGGGTCAACCGGGCTAATCATCGAGGACTACGGCAAGGGAGTGATCTGTGACGAGGTCGTGAAGGCGGCACTTGCTGCAGCGTCCGATGCCGGTGTACCGGTAGGGTTGGACCCGAAAGACAATCACGCCCTTGAGATCAGCGGAATTAAGCTGGCTACTCCGAACTACGTAGAGGCCTGCGATGCTGCAGGGCTGCCGGTGGGTGAGGTGGTTGATGACCTTGCCGAGGGCGGGCGAATGCAGGAGATAGCAACTCGCCTGCTTGGCAAGTGGGAGTCCGAGCTTATCATAGTGACCCTGGGTTCGCACGGCATGTACGTTGCCGGCAGGAAGCAGGAGCCCCAGCACCTGCCCACCAAGGCCCAGGAGGTCTTTGACGTTTCGGGTGCGGGTGACACAGTCATCGCGGTGGCCCTGATGTCGCTCGCTTCGGGTTCATCACAGATTGAAGCGGCAGAGCTGGCGAACCGGGCTGCCGGAGTAGTCGTCGGCAAGGTTGGAACGGCGTCCTGCAGGAAGGAAGAGATTCTATGACGGTTATCGGCGTTATTCCCGCCAGGTGGGGATCTACCAGGTTCCCGGGCAAGAGTCTGACACCGATCTGCGGTAAACCGTTGATCCAGTGGGTGGTGGAAAGTGCGTTGCGCGTTGCCAGCCTGGACGAGGTGTTGGTGGCCACCGACGATGACCGGATATTCGCGGCGGCGGAAGACTCCGGTGTAGGGTGTGTTATGACCCGGGCCGACCATCCGTCCGGCACTGATCGTGTTGCGGAGGCTGTCGAGGGAAGAAACGCCGACGTAGTTGTCAATATCCAGGGAGACGAACCTCTTTTTGATCCCATTCTTATCGACCGTCTTGTTGAGGCCATAAAGAGTGGTGGGGCAGAGATGGCTACGGCGGCCACGCCGATAACCCAGAGCGCGCAGCTTGACGATCCGGGCGTTGTGAAGGTTGTGAAGAACCAGGAGGGAATCGCGCTGTATTTTTCGCGATCTCTCATACCTCATGTCAGGGACGGCGATGCTTCGGCAATGGACGGACTCCACTGGCGTCATCTAGGTGTCTACGCGTACAGTGAGCCATTCCTGCAGCGCCTGGTGGCAACACCGCCATGTGCAACCGAAATGGCGGAAAAGCTGGAGCAATTGAGGGCCCTGCACATCGGCGGCAGGATCGCGGTACTGGAAACATCTGACGAGGGGATTGGCGTTGACACTCCCGCGGACGTAAAATACGTTGAGCGAGTAATTAGCGAAAGGCAGGGCTGACGATAGAAAACGGCGATGTTTCGTCGGTCCATGCCCGGGAGAACTCAAAAAATGTCACGAACTGTCTGCATCGGCGACGTGAAGTTTGGGGGAAAGGCGCCCCTGGCTCTTATAGCCGGCCCCTGTGTTATTGAGGGGCGAAAAGGCTGTGTGGGCCTGGCCCGGCGCCTCGCCAGGCTGGCTGAGCAAGAGGGCATTCCGCTTGTGTTCAAGGCCTCCTATGACAAGGCTAACAGGACCTCCAGCGGATCGTACCGGGGGCCGGGTATCGCCAAGGGCCTGGAGATACTGACGGAAATCAAGGAAACGCTTGGGCTGCCGGTACTTACGGACGTTCACAGTGAAGCCGAGGTGGCGGCAGTGTCGTCGGTAGTCGACGCGCTTCAGATTCCGGCATTTCTCTGCAGGCAGACCGACCTGGTGGTGGCTGCAGGCGAAAGCGGTAAGGTGGTAAACATAAAGAAAGGCCAATTTCTTGCGCCGGAAGACATGCGGCACGTGGTCGGCAAGGTGGAAAGCACGGGGAACAGGAAGATCCTGCTGACCGAACGGGGCAGCTCTTTTGGCTACAACAACCTTGTAGCCGACATGCGCAGCCTGCTTGCCATGTCGGAAACCGGGTACCCGGTGATTTTTGATGCTACGCACAGTGTGCAGAGGCCAGGTGGGGCGGCAGGATACTCCGGGGGAGACGGCAAATGGGCGCCATACCTGGCCAGGGCGGCCGTTGCGACGGGATGTGACGGGGTTTTCATTGAAACCCACGTGTCTCCTAAGGATGCATTGTCGGACAAGGAAAATGCCATTCCGTTCTCCAAAATGCGAAAACTTTGGTGTATGCTGAGGAAGATTGATGAAACGGTGTCTTGAAATACTGATCACGTCAGTTGCAGTGCTCATAGCGTTTGCCGCCGTGCGCGTGGCGACTGGAGAGCAGGAAGCTCCCAGGATCGAGAATCTGCGTTTGCCGCTGGAGTTCTACGATGACGGGACTGTGAAGAGACAGTTGCAGGCGGGAGTAGCCAGGGTTCCGGCGAAGGGCCCTATCGACGCGAGGAAGGTAAAGGTAGAGTGTTTCGATCGCACGGGAGCGCTTGAGCTGATCATGATCTCGGATAAATGCTCCTACGACCGTGAGGCCGGTACGGCGAAGTCATCTGAAGATGTGAAAGTTGCCGCCAGGGGGCTCTTGATAAGCGGTAAGGGTTTTACCTGGGAGTCCAACGGGCAGACTGTTGATATTCATGAGAATTGCAGGGTTGTTTTCAATCGAAGAATAAAGGAGCTGGGCCGCAAGAATGCTGACAAGAAGTAAAGTACCGGCGCTGATAGTGATGATAGCCGTTGCGGTCTTACTGGGCGCACCGGCCCCGGTGTATGCGCAAAAAGAGTTGTCTGAAAGCAACACGGTAATAACCTCGAAATCTCTTACATTCGACTACGGAAGATCCGTGGCAATATTCAAGGACGACGTTGTAGCGGTTGATCCTCAGGTCAGGATCGAGTGTGACAAGCTTGCCGTGATGTTTGACGGAACAAACCAGGTGAAGGCCGTGACTGCCCTGGGGAATGTACGGATGATTCAGGAGGACAAAAAGGCAACTTGCGACAAGGCTGTTTACGTTGCACGCGTAGGGGAAATAGTGCTCACGGGGAATGCTACCCTTTACAGGGGCAAGGATGTTGTAAAGGGTGAGCGCATTGTATTCTGGCTGAACGATGACAGAATGGAATGCACCCCAGGGCAGTTGATCATTGCGCCGACGAAGGGGAAGGGCGGTAACGATAAGCTATTGCCGGGATTGGGCTTGCTTCCCAGTGTGGCAACACCCGCGAAAAGAAAAGAAGTGACTCAGCCCTGAATGGGCCGGGTGAAGGAGAATTGAACACAAGAAAGTATCAAATGGTGTTTCCTAAAGAAAAACTGATACAAGCCCATGGCCTGGAGAAGACCTATCACGGGCGGCGTGTCGTTGACGATGTAAACCTGAATGTGAAGAGCGGAGAAATCGTTGGCCTTCTCGGGCCCAACGGTGCCGGCAAGACCACGACCTTTCACATGATCGTGGGGCTTATACGTCCTGATGGCGGGCGCGTGACTTTCAGGGGAGAGAACATCACTCGCCTTCCGGTCTGCAAGCGTGCACGCAGGGGGGTAGGTTACCTCGCCCAGGAGCCATCTGTTTTCAGGAAGCTGACAGTGGAGCAGAACGTTATGGCGATTCTTGAGACTCTGGACATCTCCAGGGCGGAAAGAAAGAAGAGGCTGCAGGAACTTCTTGAAGACCTGGGAATTGCCAAGCTGGCCAAGCAGAAGGCGTATACGCTGAGCGGGGGCGAACGGCGGAAGCTTGAAATAACGAGGGCCCTGGTGAGCAATCCGACCATGATGATGCTTGATGAGCCCTTCAGCGGCGTGGATCCGATAGCGGTAAGCGATATCCAGAGCATAATCACGGGCCTTCGCGACCGCGGCCTCGGCATCCTCATTACCGACCACAACGTTCGCGAGACGCTTGCCGTTGTGGACCGGGCCTATTTGCTGTTCGAAGGAAAAGTGCTTCGTGAGGGAGAGAGTTCGTTTCTTATAGAAGATGAAATGAGCCGGGAGCTGTATCTCGGACGGGAATTCAAAATGTGAGAAGGAGGTAGCTATGCCTGTTGAAGTAACTGTTAGGCACATGAACGTGTCGGATACAATCCAAGCTTATGCAAGATCCAAGGCAGAGGAACTGTCTGAGGATTTTCCCAGGATAGAGCATGTGCACATGATCATAGATCGTGAGAAACGCCACAAGGTCGTTTCAGTGGTAGTGCAGGCAAGGAACCATGTCCGCGTGGAAGCCGAGGAAGCGGCTGAGAATCTTCGAGCAGCCATCGATGCTGCAACGGAGAAGGCTGAAAGACAGCTGAGGAAACTGCGGGACAAGGTTCAGGAACACAGGCCGAAACCCGCCAAGGTGAAGGAAACCAGGGAGGGTGAAGATGCGGAAGAATTTGAAGGAGGCGTCCTTTGACTACAACCGGCAGTTCAGTGAAGAAGGTGCGAGTAACAGTTGCTGATTTCCTGAAGACAGGTAAGGACGAGCTGAAACTCGATCTCGTGGCCGGCGAATCTGGACTGAAGCGCCGGATAGGGGAGGCTGCGATAAACCGTCCGGGCTTTGCCCTGGCCGGCTTCTTTCAGTATTTCGCGTACAAGCGTATACAGGTGGTTGGTTTTGCGGAGAGCGCGTATGTTGCATCGCTGCCCCAGGAAGAACGCGAGAAACGCATGCGTGCTTTCTTTGATCAGAAGATCCCCTGTGTAGTGGTAACGAGACACCAGAAAGTGCTTCCCGATGTGCTGGCGCTGTCCGAGGAATACAACATTCCCGTTTTCCGCAGCCGCATGGTAACGAAGGATTTCGTCAACGCGGCGACTATCATCATGCAGAACCTTGTTGCGCCAAGAATGAAGGTGCAGGGCACGATGATCGAGATCATGGGGATCGGCGTTCTGATCGACGGCAAGCCGGGAATGGGCAAGAGCGAGACTGCCCTTAACCTGATCAACAAGGGTGCGGCCCTCGTGTCGGACGATATCACGACACTTCGCATTGATAGTGCGGGAAACCTCATCGCATCACCGGTGAATGTCACACGTTATCACATGGAAATCAGGGGTGTCGGGATTATCCATGTTCCAAGTCTCTATGGTGTCTCATCGGTGAGGCAGGAGAAGAAGCTCGATCTCGTAGCTACGCTCTCCACTCCCGAAGATGTAGAGGAACTGGACCGCTCGGGCCAGGCGACACCGACGAGAAACCTCCTGGGTGTTGAAATACCGCAGGTACTTGTCAACGTTGCCCCCGGTCGCGATCTTGGGGACATAATCGAAACCGCTGCCCTGAATCAGAAACTGCGCAGACTCGGGCACGATGCCGCCAAGGAGCTGGATGAACGTCTGATGGACCTGATGACCGGGGGAAAAATAGGTAGTGAGTAACGGCAGCGAACAGAGTGCTACTTTAAGCCGCAAGCTTGTAATCCAGAACCAGTATGGCATTCATGCCAGGCCGGCTGCGATGATAGTGAAGACGGCTACACGCTACTCGTCAGATGTCTTTTTCGAGAAGGATGGCAACCGTGTCTCGGGCAAGAGCATCATGGGATTGATGACGCTCGAGGCATCCCGCGGTACCAAGCTGCTTGTGGTGGCCGATGGCCCCGATGCCGAAGAGGTTCTCGATGAGCTCGAGCAACTGATTGGCGGAAGGTTCGGCGAGGACTGATAAGTGACCGACTCTCTAACAACGGCGGAAACACCGATTCGGATGAAGGGGATAGGTGTGTCTCCTGGTGTCGTGATCGGGCCAGTTTTCGTGATGGCGTCCGACCAGGCGCGAGTTGTCGAGAGGCGCGTTGCGCCGCAATCCATTGATCACGAGATCTGCCGCCTCGAAGACGCGCTGATCGAAACCCGCCGCCAGATCAAGATGATTCAGAAGGATCTCGAGGCAAGGACCGACATGGGCGATGCCAGCATCCTTGACGCCCACCTCATGGTGCTTGATGACAGGGCGTTCATCGAAGAGGTCGTCAACGAGATCCGAAACAAATACCGCAACGCCGAATCGGTGGTCAAGGAAGCGTCCGACCGGTACGCGGCCATTCTCGGTTCGGTCGAGGACGATTACCTCAGGGAACGCGTTGCGGATATCAGGGATGTCGCCAGGCGTATAATCAAGAATCTCTCCGGAGGAGTCGAAACCACCCTGGCCGATCTCAAGGACAAGTGCATTGTCATTGGCGAGGACATTCCTCCTTCCGTAACGGCCAGCCTTCGTCGCGATACCGTTCTCGGTGTAGCGACTGATCTGGGCAGTGCCACTTCTCACACGGCCGTCATGGCAAGAGCGATGGAGATGCCCGCCGTTGTGGGTTTGCGCGACATCAGCGCCAGGGTTTCCACAGGCGACAAGATCGTGATGGATGGCACGAGAGGTGTCGTCATAATCCATCCCACGGCGAGTGACCTTGATGAATATGGCAAGTTGGCCGAGGCCCGCAAGAGCATTCAGCAGGGCTTGACAAGTCTGCAGCACAAACCTGCAGAAACCAAAGATGGCCACCGGATTGTTCTCTCCGCAAACGCCGAAGGTCCGGAAGAGGTAGATGCCATCATAGAGTACGGGGCGGAAGGAATAGGGTTGTTCAGATCCGAGTACCTGTACATTTCCCGCAACGCCAGCCTCGGGGAAGATGATCAGGCCGAGATATATGCTGATATCGCCGAGCGCCTGGCACCGGCCCCCGTGATAATTCGCACGCTGGACATTGGTGGCGACAAGTTCCTGGCGGGCGGGCGCTTCAGAAAAGAGACAAATCCGTTTCTGGGATGCCGTTCGATACGCTTGTCCCTGCTGTACCCCGATCATTTCAAACGGCAGCTCAGGGCTATTCTCAGGGCAAGTGTAAAGGGCTGCGTCAAGATCATGTACCCTATGATCAGCAATGCGCGCGAGGTGATACAGGCAAACGCGCTACTGGACGAGGCGAGGGACGAACTGACCCGGGATGGTGTGCCATTCAAAAAGGATATCGAAGTCGGTGTCATGATAGAAACTCCGGCCGCCGCGCTTACAGCAGCGGTAATTGCGAAGAATGTCAGTTTCTTCAGCCTGGGCACGAACGACCTCGTGCAGTACACCCTGGCGGTTGACCGGGTGAATGAACGAGTGGCGTACCTGTACGAACCCACGCACCCGGCGGTTTTGAAACTGATCAAGGCGACCGTTGATGCCGGGCATGCGGAGGGAGTATGGGTCGGAATCTGTGGTGAGATGGCCGCTGATCCCCTGATGACGCCCCTTCTTATTGGTATGGGAGTTGACGAGATGAGTGTGGCTCCGGCCGCGGTGCCGGTAGTGAAGGACGTTATTCGCAATATAGAGCAGTCCAGGGCGGAGACTCTCACAGCAGCCGCACTCAAATGCAAATCGGCAACAGAAGTGCTGGGACTCTGCCGGGATCTAACCGCCGAAGTGGCGCCCGAACTGCTGGAATTGATATAGTGACCGGGCGCCTCTCCGGGGCGGCTTGCGGATCTGCCTCCATACGAGTGGGAGGGCACAGAGCTCTCCCGGCCTTGTTTCTGAGTCGCACTCACTTCCTCTGGGAAAGCCGGGGTTTCTCTCCGTAGGGCAAGTGTCCCCACCTGTCCTGGAATGGCCGGATTGACATCTGAAACCTGAAACCTGAAAACTGAAACCCTGTCTCGGCGCCACAGCACCGGACCTCTTTAGTCAAAAGCTAACTTGACTAGAGAGGCTTAAACCTAGCATCATTACGCGATTGTGAAATTGTGCCGTCGAACACGGCTTAATCAGAAAGAAAGCTCAAGAGGAAATTGGAATGGCATCGAGAAGCTATATATTTACGTCGGAGTCGGTCACAGAGGGTCATCCAGACAAAATGGCTGATGGTATTTCTGATGCCGTTCTGGACGCTCACCTGGCAGCGGACCCTAAATCACGTGTGGCTTGCGAGACTATGGTGAGCACCGGTCTGGTCGTGCTGGCCGGTGAGATTACCAGTGATGCCGTCGTGCCTTATTCCGACTTGGTTAGGGAGAAGATCAAGAGAATCGGGTATACGGGCGAGGATCCTGGGTTTGGCCACAACAACTGTGCAGTCATGGTATCGCTGGACCGTCAATCTCCGGACATCTCGCAGGGCGTGACTTCCGGTAAAGGACTTTTCAAAGAACAGGGCGCCGGCGACCAGGGCATGATGTTCGGTTATGCCTGCAACGAAACCCGTGAGCTTATGCCCATGCCGATTATGTTTGCCCATCGCCTCACAAGGGCCATGGCGAAGGTCAGAAGAAACCGTAAACTTCCTTTCCTTCGGCCAGACGGGAAATCCCAGGTTTCGATCCTGTACGAAAACGGCAAGCCTTCCCGCGTTGATACCGTGGTGGTCTCAACACAGCATGATCCCAACGTTTCTCATGCCAAGTTGCGCAAGGCAATCATCGATGAGGTCGTGAAAAAGCAGATACCCAAGAAACTTCTCACCCGCGACACCCGCTACCTGGTCAATCCCACGGGACGTTTTGTCGTTGGTGGTCCGCAGGGAGATTGCGGTTTGACCGGACGAAAGATCATTGTGGACACCTACGGTGGCATGGGCAAGCACGGCGGCGGCGCTTTCTCGGGTAAGGATCCGTCGAAAGTTGACCGTAGTGCCGCTTACATGGCGCGGTATGTTGCCAAGAACATCGTGGCAGCGAAGCTGGCCAGCCGCTGCGAAGTGCAGTTGGCGTACGCGATAGGGTTTGCGGAGCCTGTATCGGTTCTCGTTGAAACGATGGGAACCGGCAAAGTGTCGGATGACAAGATTGAGAAGGCAGTGAAGAAGGTGTTCGGATTGAAACCTGCGCAGATAGTGAAGCAGCTTGACCTGCTTCGCCCAATCTACGAGGCGACCTCGTCTTATGGTCATTTTGGAAGAACCAAGGACTTGGACAGTTTCACATGGGAGCGCACCGACAAGGCGGACGCCCTCGCGGCATCGGTATAAATCTCAACTAGCGCGTCATCCGCGTGAGAATGCCGCACCAGGGCGGTGCCACACAATCGATTGGAATAGAGGAGAGAGCATGACGAAGCGCAAGAAGACAGCAAAGACTGCAGCGAGGACACGGCGCAAGAAGAAGTTCAACGACTACGTTGTAGCCGATATGGGGCTGGCAGAGTTCGGGCGCAAGGAAATCGATCTCGCCGAAGTCGAAATGCCCGGCCTCATGGCGATCCGTCGGGAATTCGGTCCCGAGCAGCCGTTGAAGGGCACCCGAATCTGCGGTTCGCTGCACATGACGGTTCAGACTGCTGTTCTGATCGAGACGCTGCAGGCGCTGGGAGCCAAGATTCGCTGGGCAAGCTGCAACATCTTTTCTACGCAGGATCACGCTGCGGCAGCCATTGCCGCAACCGGCACTCCCGTCTATGCTGTCAAAGGCGAGACCCTGGAGGAGTACTGGGAGTACACCGGCCGCATTCTTGACTGGGGCAACGGTAAGGGTCCCACCTCAATCGTGGACGATGGAGGTGATGCTACGCTATTCGTTCACCTGGGTTACAAGGCCGAGGAAGACGCTTCTATCCTGAAGAAGAAGCCCGAAAGTCTGGAAGAGGCAGTGCTGCTCAAGCAGGTAGCGAAATCGCTGAAACGCGATCCGGAGCGCTTTCACAGGATAGCGAAGAAGCTCATCGGCGTTTCCGAGGAGACGACGACGGGAGTTCACCGGCTTTACCAGATGCACGAGAAGGGGCAACTCCTCTTCCCTGCATTCAACGTCAACGATGCCGTTACGAAATCCAAGTTCGACAACCTCTACGGCTGCAGGCATTCACTCGTGGATGGTATTGCCAGGGCCACCGACGTGATGCTGGCAGGGAAGATCGCGGTGGTTGCCGGATACGGCGATGTCGGCAAGGGATGCTGCCAGGCTCTGAAGGGGCAGGGCTCGCGAGTTATCGTTACCGAGATCGATCCGATCTGCGCGCTGCAGGCGGCGATGGAGGGCTACGAAGTCATGCGGATGGACGAAGCCTGCGAATTGGGCGACATCTTCGTTACTTCGACAGGCTGCTGCGATGTGATAACTGAGAAACACATGCGCAAAATGAAAAACATGGCCATTGTCTGCAATATCGGTCATTTCGATAGCGAGATTCAGATCGAGAAGATGATGAAATACAAGTGGGAGAACATTAAGCCGCAGGTAGATACGGTTGAGCTTCCAAACGGCAATAAGCTGATAATTCTCGCGCAGGGCCGGCTGGTCAACCTGGGATGCGCAACGGGACATCCCAGCTTCGTTATGTCTAATAGTTTTACCTGCCAGGTGATGGCGCAACTGGGCATCTACGAGGAGAAAGATACGCTCCTTCCCGGAGTGTACGTTCTTCCCAAGACGCTCGACGAGAAGGTTGCACGTCTGCATCTCGGCAAGCTCGGCGTTAAGCTTGATGAACTGACCCGTAAACAGGCTAAGTATCTTGGAATCAAAAAGGAAGGACCGTACAAGCTCGAAACGTATCGCTACTAAGACTCCGTTCTGCAAGGCGATCCGGTTGGCGGCACCAGCCGGCAAAGGGGAGTGTATTTCGGTTAAATCACAAAAGGAGAGGATTAACAGACTATGAGATCATCCGTATGGCGTTTCAGGATTGCAGCAATCATGGGCTGCGCTGTTGTGTGTTCAATCGCATCACTTCTGCCGGCCCTGGGCCAGGTTGAAGAAGGCATAGAGGCAAGGTGGTACGTCAGCCCTGGCCTGGGTGCAATGCAGTACGAAGGCGACGAAGAAGTTGAGGACGGTCTCCTTCTGACAGCGCGTATCGGGTATGACTACTCGGAATGGTGGTCGTTTGAAGGCGGCTTTTTCATTGCTCCGAAGCTCGACGAGAACTTCAGGAACTCCTACGGGGAGAAAATCTCGCGACTCGAGGAAAGTGCCGGTGAAGGCGTTCATGACACTTATGCTCTCGGCCTGTTCGTAGACGCCCTGTTCCATTTTACACGCTGGGAACGTTTGGACCCATATCTCACCCTCGGCGGCGGAATCACCACGTACGGTGAGGACCTGGGGAACGGGAAGACCGATGCGGCTGTCCGGGCCGGTGGCGGCGTGATGTATCATTTCAACGACGAGTGGGCTGTTCGTCTAGACGGTCGAACGTTTATTGCGGGCGCGGATACCGAGGCAAACGCCATCATCGACGCCGGTGTAGTATGGACCTGGGGCGCACGCGTACCCGAAGACTACAGGGCGGTTGGCGGACCTTCAGACCGCGATGGTGACGGGCTTTCCGATGCTGAGGAGGTCGATAGGTACGGCACTGATCCCGACAATCCTGATACCGATGGCGATGGCCTGACTGACGGGCAGGAGGTCCTCAAGTACAAGACCGATCCCCTGAACCCGGATACCGACTGGGACGGACTTACCGATGGTAAGGATGAGGTCCTGAAGTACGGTACAGACCCCACGAAACGCGACACGGATAATGGTGGTGTTGCCGACGGACACGAGGTCGTCGAGGACAAGACGAACCCGCTGGACGGTTCGGATGACCTGATGCTCTTTGAGCTGAACATCAAGTTCGATTATGACAAGGCGGTTTTGAAGCCCGAGTACTTCAAGCAGCTCGACACGATCGGCAAGGTACTCGGCAGAAACCCGAAGTCCACGGCCCGCATCGAAGGACACGCGGACCGCGCTAAGGGCTCGAAGGCCGATTACAACAAGGAGCTTTCCCAGCGCAGGGCACAGTCTGTACTCAATTACCTGGCAGATGCCGCAGCCATCGACAAGGGAAGGATGAAGGCAGTAGGCTATGGTTTTGAACGTCCCAAGGCACCCAACGATCCGGAGCGCGGAAATCCCGATAACCGCCGTGTTGAGATCTACATCCGGGGTGCCGAGGCCGCCGCCCAGTAGAGGGCTCAGCGGTGAAGACGATTCGACGGTATATCACGTTAGATTTCCTGGTAACGTTTTTTGTTGCCCTGGCAATCCTGACGTTCGTCATGACGATTGGCGTGGTATTCAAGGCAACGGAGTTGCTGGGTCATGGGATCTCGTGGGTCACAATTCTCAAGTTCCTTGCATCCGGGATGCCGGCAACGCTGACTTTTTCGATCCCTGTCGCGGTTGTTACCAGCAGCCTACTGGTTTTCGGCCGGATTTCGGCCGATGGGGAAATCACTGCCATGAGGGCCTGCGGTATCGGTATGTGGCGTATAATGGCCGGTCCGCTGGCCGTAGCGGCATTGCTCACGCTCCTGTGTCTCTATGTTAACAACGACCTCTCACCCCGCAGTCATTTCGCTCGCCGGAGCATGCTGACCGAATTCGGGGCCGAGTCTGTAGTGGACCTGTTGGAGGAGGGCAGGTTTATTCAGGATTTTCCCGGCCTGACCGTCTATATCTCAAGAAAGAACGGGGCAGATCTGCAGGATGTCAGAATATACGACCTGCGAACCGATGGTGTGCGTCGAGAAGTCAGAGCTGCGCGGGGCAGGATTCGTGAAAGCGGTGACGGAAAGGATATCGTGATTGAGTTGGAAGACGTGCGCGTGGATCCGCTCGTAGACGGACATCCCGGTTATTGCGACAAGTTGCCGCTTCGTATCGAGGACGCGTTGAGGAGGCGGAAGTACAGAAAGCGTGAGAAGGATATGACGGGCGCTGAACTCATACAGAGGATACAGAACGTCTCTGCTTTCTACCCTCATCTGAACGGCGCGGACAGAAGCCTGGAAGTCACGGAACTGTTGGTTGAACTCAACAAGCGTCTTGCGCTCGCCGCGGGATGTATAGCTTTCGCCTTGCTGGGCATCCCACTGGGGGTAAAGGCCAACCGGAAAGAGTCGTCCATAGGCGTGGGCATCAGCCTTTTTCTCGTTTTCAACTTCTATCTCTTCATCATCATGGCCGAGTCCATGTCGGACAAGCCCATAGCACTCCCCCACATCATCGTGTGGATTCCCTGCATGCTATCCGTGATCCTCGGCGTACGACTGGTTGAAAGAATCAACTAGCGGCGGAGATATGCACTTGGATTGTACAGCGGTGGGGGGGGCGGGGGGCCCCCCCCCCCGGGCGGGGCGGGCCCGGGGGGGGGGGGGGGGGGCCCCGGCGGCCCCCGCGGGGGTGAGGGGCCAAATCGCGGCGGTGATTTGCAATGGCATTGTACAGCGGGCGCCGCGCCCGTCGACCCCCCCGGGTCGCCGGCGCTTCCATTGGCTTGAGGGGCGCGGTCCTCGGCGACCGTCGTTGATATGGGCAACATGTTGTGAATGTGGTGTGCTCACGCCGGCCTCGCCTTATTGTTTTCTTTCCAATCCATGGGTGTTGTGTTATGCGTAGAAACTTGATGTGGCTGCTAAGCTACAGTTATACATGAACTTCGGAGGGTGACGGCATATGAGAGAATTTAACATTGAAGAAATCATGGAGCTTTTACCCCACAGGTATCCTTTTCTCCTCGTGGACAAGATTATTGAGTGCGATGGCGAGAAGCACATCATAGGGATCAAGAACGTTACGATTAACGAACCTTTCTTCCAGGGGCATTTCCCGGGAAAACCCGTAATGCCGGGCGTTTTGCAGATTGAGGCCATGGCCCAGACGGCGGGTATCCTTCTTACCATACTGGCCGGCGAGAACGCGGGTATTCCTTATTTTATGTCTATCGATAAGGTCAAATTTCGTAAGGTGGTAAAGCCTGGGGATCAGCTGCGCATAGAAGTTGAAATTACCAATTCGAGAGTCACGACAGCCAGGTTCAAGGCAGTGATAAAGGTAGACGATGCTGTCGTTTCTCAGGCAGAAATGATGTGCATGATTGCTCCACGGGATTCTGGCGAATGATCGACATTCATCCTACGGCAGTCATCAGTGAAGGCGCACAGATAGGGCCCTCAGCGGTTGTCGGACCGTACTGCGTGATAGGTCCGGACGTCAGCGTGGGGGACGGGACAAGGCTCATGTCGCACGTGGTTATGGATGGTCATACAACGATAGGCAAGAACTGCACGGTGTTTCCGTTTGCCTGCATAGGTAAGCAGACGCAGGACCTGAAATTCAAGGGGGACAAGACCTTCGTAGAGATTGGAGACGAGACCACGATCCGTGAATATGTGACCGTGAATTCCGGCACCAATGAAGGAGAGACGACACGCGTGGGCAGCAACTGCCATATAATGGCATACTCGCATGTGGCACATGCCTGCACTGTGGGCGATCGCGTGATCATGGCAAACTGCGCTACCCTTGCCGGCGAGGTGGACGTGGAGGCCGACGCTATTCTGGGTGGGCTCGTGGCAGTCCACCAGTTCTGCAGGGTAGGGCGCATGTGCATCATTGGAGGATGTACCAAGATTACCCAGGACGCCCCTCCTTTCATGACGGTGGATGGCCACCCCGCTGCAGTGAGAGGGCTCAATCTCGTTGGCCTCAAACGAAAAGGGTTTGATGCCAAGGCCCTGAAGCTCTTGAAGGAAGCGTACAGGTGTCTTTACAGGTCGGATCTCTCTACCAGTAGCGCGGTCGAGAAGATCAAGGCGGAAGTCGAATCTTCAGCTGAGATCGAGCATCTTTTGTCATTTGTGTCAGCGTCCCAACGCGGTATTATCAAGTAGCACTTACCGAAGGGAGACAGGACAATGAGAATAACCGTCACGATTCCCTGGCTTGTCGCGCTGCTCTTTCTGACAAGCAGCCCGGTTCCCGGCCAGACCGACAAAGGTGAAGGATCTGTCAACTTCAGTTTCGACCAGGTCAGTGTCCGCTCGTTTGTCAAGCTGGTGGGGGACATGACTGGCCGGAAGTTCATTGTAGACGAAGATGTTGACGGCAAGATCACAGTTGTCGCACCGCGAATCAAGCGAGCCGAAGTGTTTCCGCTCTTCGTTTCCATTCTTGAGTCGTCAGGGTGCTCTGTAGCGGAGAATGCAGGTATTTACCGGGTCGTTAAACTGCCGGAGCGCAAAGGTATATCGGCTCCGGTTGTGGGTGCTGAAGAAGATGTTCCGTCCGAGGGTGTGTTTACCAAGATCATACATCTAGAACACGTGTCCGCTGCCGATGTGAGCCAGGCTATAGAAGCCAAGATAAGTGGCGGCGGTGCGGGGTCGGTGGGCGCCATTGAAGAGACCAACCACCTGATCGTTACGGACACCGCGAGCAGCATCCGCCGCATAGAAGAGATTGTTGCTCAGATAGATCGTCCCGGCCTTGCGCGAATAACGGAGGTGGTGCCTCTCCAGTTCGTGGCCGCCACCGAGCTTTCCGACCAGCTGAATATCGCGATGGCCCAAAGCGAGAGCCGTGGAGAGCAGCTGCGCCGCCGGCTTCCGTCTACCTCGGGTACAAGGGTCAGCTCGAGCCGCGTTGCGACGGTTGTTCCCTCACCGCATTCCAATCAACTGATACTGGTGGGAAGCACGACCCAGATTGAAGAGATGAAACGCCTGATAAAGATGATGGACGTGGAGGCTCCGCCGGGACGTGGAAGATTGAATGCAATCTTTCTGAAGTACCTCTCCGCCGAGGAAGCGGCAGAAAACCTGACCGCGTTGTTTGCACAGACCGCAGGAGCCGAAGATGGCGGGCCCAAGAAAGTCAGCATAGCGATACAGGCCAGTCCCGCTAACAACGCCTTGCTGGTGGACAGCAGTACCGGCGATTTCGAGATTGTCCAGCGTCTTATTGAAAAGCTCGATCAGATTCCTCAACAGGTTCATATCAGCGTTCAGATTGCCGAACTGACCATAAGCGATGATTTCACCTTTGGGGCGGAAATGGCGGGCCTTGCCGCCGCGGGGGAAGTTGGCGAGACCGTTGTTGTCGGCGGAAGCCTTCTCAACAACGATGCAGACAATCTCATGAGCCGAATTCAAAGTGGTATCTTTCCAAATGGTATAACTTTCGGGGTAGGGGAAGGCGCCAGCCTTGACGATGAAGGCAACATATCCATGGGGTTTCCCGGTGTCATTAACATCGAGGCAATTCGAGAGGACGGCCGTCTCGAAATCGTATCGGAGACATCACTTGAGGCGCAGGACAACCGTGAAGCCAGTGTTAACATAGTCAACGAGATTCCAATCCTGACTTCAACTGTTGAGGACGGATCGGGAACGGCAAAGGACGTTATCCAGAACATCGAGCGAGTGGAGGTCGGGATCAAGCTCAAGCTCACTCCCCATATAGTGCCCGAGGGGCATGTCCAGATGGACCTCAACCCCAGTATTGAAGCGGTGATAGATGAGGGATCGTCTTCTGTCGAGTTTACCCCCACAATCGCCCGCCGGGTCGTTTCGACCACTGTTACCGTGCCCGATGGAAAAACCATAGTCATTGCCGGATTGACGCGCGAGGATCAGAAAACGATCGAAAGGCGTGTTCCCATACTGGGATCCATACCTATTCTCGGCTGGCTGTTTCGCAGCACCGTCGATGACAATGAGAAAACCAACCTGCTTATTCTTGTTACTCCGCAGATCGTGAGCGACATGAGCGTGGCTGAAGGGCTCATGAATGATTGGCGCACGAAAACCGGTCTGGTGCCCGATGAAGATAAATGAGTCTCCTTCTGATTCTCCCGGCGCTGGAATTGTCGAGGAGTTGAGTGACCTTGCCGAGCAGTATGGCATGGCCTTCCTCGCTACTGTTCCCGACGATGCGCTGGATCCCTCTCTTGTTTCCGAGCTTCCCGTGGAATGGGCCCGTTCCAATGGCCTTCTCCCCATAAGGCTCGACGGGGAAACCTGTCTTCTGACCTCGGATCCCGGAGCCGTTGATAAGCAGGAGTACGTTGCGCTGCTCCTCGGAATCGATCTGCGTCCCGTCCTTGCGGCGGGAGACATCATTGCCCAGTGCATCGAGCGTTGTTATTACAGCAAGGATGATTCCCCCGGGGAGTTTATAAGGGACATCGAGGATGCCGCGGAGGATGGCGTGGCGATCAGGCCCAGGAGCGACGACTTGCTGAGAGTTGCCACCGAGGCACCGGTCACCCAGCTCGTGAATCTTATACTGCTGGAAGCCGTGAAGCGCGGGGCATCGGACATTCACTTTGAGCCTTTCGAGTCCAAGCTTCGGGTTCGCTACCGAATAGACGGCATCATGTACGAACAGGCGTCACCGCCCAAACACATGGAAGAAGCTCTTGTTTCGCGGCTCAAGGTCATGGCCCATGCGGATATTGCGGAGAAAAGGTTGCCGCAGGACGGTATGGCCAAGGTGAGGGTGGGTGAAAGGGAGATTGATATTCGTTTCTCGACCGTTCCTGTTGCGGAGGGCGAACGCGTGGTGCTGCGTTTGCTGGACAAGAAGTCGGTTCTTCTTCCGCTTACCAGTCTGGGTATGTCAGGGGAAACCCTCGAAGGAATGGGGGCACTGCTTTCGGAGGCCAACGGTATGATTGTCGTTTCCGGTCCTACTGGATCCGGGAAAACAACGACGCTCTATGCCGCGCTGTCGCATCTTGATGCGTCGCGTCAGAACGTGCTGACCATTGAAGATCCCATTGAGTATCAATTAGCCGATATAGGGCAAATACAGGTTAAACCCAAGATCGGCCTTACCTTCGCGAACGGGCTTCGCCACATTCTCAGGCAGGACCCCGACATTATTCTCGTGGGAGAGACCAGGGATCCGGAGACCGCGGAGATAGCTCTCCGGGCGTCCTTAACCGGGCACCTGGTCCTGACGACACTCCATACAAACGACGCTGCCGGAACGGTGGTCAGGCTTCTGGACATGGGGATCGAGCCGTTTCTCCTGGCTTCGTGCCTGCGGGGGACCCTGGCGCAGAGGCTTGTCAGGCGGCTGTGTCCAGCTTGCAGAGAATCCGTAAAACTGGATTCCGAAGATGTAGCCGATCTTGGCGAAAAGGGAGTTGCGCTAGTTGGGCACGAGTCCTGGAGCGAGGTCGGCTGCCCGGAGTGCCTGGAAGGTTTCAAGGGACGTATGGGCCTCTTCGAACTGCTTTCGGTGGATGCGGACATGCAGTCGATAATCCGCGATGGCCATGGCGCGGGAGATGCGCTGAGGGCGCTCGTTCGAGAAAGGGGCGGCACCACTCTGCTTGATGACGGCGTGGCCAAGGTTATGGATGGCGGAACAAGCCTCTCCGAAGTCATGAACGTGGTATCTGCATGAGCACATATCAGTACAAGGGCTTTGACGGCCGCGGGGGCGCCTGTAAGGGCATCGTGGAGGCCGACAGCATCAAGAATGCGCGCGCGAAGCTCTCTGCCGAGGGCATACTTGCCGAACGCCTGGTGTTGACTGGCAGAAGCACGAAGTTTCCTGCATCCCTGAGGGCGGTTGTCTACCGCGAGCTCGCTGCGCTGCTGGATGCCGGTTTGACACTGGTTCGTGCGATGGACCTCCTGATCGATGCGCCGGAGATGAGCGATTCACGTTTGCTGATGGCAGGCGCCAGGGACAGGGTCAAAGACGGGATGTCGCTGGCTGACTCGCTCCGGAACGCCAGTGGATCAGTGTCCACGTTTGAATGTGCTATCCTCGAGACAGCCGAAGAATCGGCTACAGTGGCACCCATGCTGGGAAGGCTGGCCGACTTTCTGGAGGAACAGGAAGACCTTCGGGGCAGGATCCAGTCGGCGCTGATCTACCCTTCCATTGTTGTCGGTGTCGGGATTTGCGTGGCGGTGGTCATGCTTGGTCTCCTAGTTCCAAAGACACGCGATCTCCTGGTGCGGAGCAACGTTGTGTTGCCCGGTCTCACGAAGTTCATGATGGGATTGGGCCAGTTCCTCGTCTCGTGGGGGCTGCTGGTCCTGATTGCAGCCATTGCGGGATGTGCATGGGCCGTGTTTCGTTGCCGCCGCGATTCAAGTTTCAGGGAAACCATGGATCGCCGGTCTTTTTCGCTTCCGCTGTTTGGCAGGGGGTACGCTATGCTTGCCAGCCTGCGGTTCTGCAGGACGCTGTCTGTTCTGCTGAAGGGAGGAGTAGCCCTGATAGATGGTCTTGTGCTTGCCGGCCGCGCCACCGGCAGTCCGTGGGTGGCGAGAATTGCGGCCGAAGAGGCTGAAACCGTGAGGCACGGCGGACGGCTTTCCGACGCAGTTGCCCGGATTCCACCCCTGGCTGAATCACTGCCGGGCTGGATCCGTATCGGTGAGGCGAGCGGTGGCCTTGCGAAGCTGCTGGACAGTGCGGGGCAACGTTACCAGGCCAGGTGGGACAGGTTCATAACGAGGTGCCTGAGTTTTCTGGAGCCCATTCTGATCATTGCCATCGGGGGATTCGTCCTGCTGGTGACACTATCCGTTCTTCTTCCGGTACTCCAACTCAGCCAGGCAGTGGGATCGTAGCCGGCAGGTCGCGACAGGTATTAAGGGGCGTCTCGCGCGAAACGGGATTTGTCTGAATCCTCATGGATTCAGCTACGTGAGAAGATTGTGTATCCGGTAGCTGGATTCGTTAGAATTCAGATCTTTTGTTGAACATTCGCGTTCTTGGCTGCACCTCTGAATCCTCATGGATTCAGCTACGGGACTGGACTCCCCTCTGCCTGCATCACGTATTTCTTGACGGTTCGCCGGTCGAGTCCTGTTCGTCTTGAGACTTCTTCGTAAGTACCGTGACGATTGTGGAGGAGAGCGCAGTATGCTGCAACGAGGTCCTGTGCCTCTATTGTGCCGGCCTGAACGCCCTTCTCGATTGTCTCCTCCAGGCCTCCAGTGTCATGCCCCCGATCACCATTGTAGGCTTGTCGGAGAAGAATCTGCCGTACACACTGCTCCAGTTCCCTGACGTTGCCCGGCCAGTGGTAGTCGCCACCCAGGTCCCTTTCGATGACATCACCAACCAGTTTGACGATCTCCGGAGACGGCTCTCCGATGATTCTCTGCACGATCAGGTTGGTAAGGTCCTTGAGTTCGTTTTCGTCTTCCTGTATCCGCTGTCTCAGCGGAGGTACTTCTATAACGTCCGAACAGAGCCGGTAGAAGAAATCATCACGAAATGCGCCTTCCGTTCGTAATTCATCAATGGACCTGTTGCTGGCGGCTATGATCCGACCATGGAATCGCTTCTTCTCATGGCTTCCAACGGGTGTGAATGTTCTGTCCTCCAGTACCTTGAGAAGCTTGATCTGAACCGGGGCGGAAACGTCGCCTATTTCGTCCAGAAATATTGCGCCATGCGGACTGCAGCGTGACAGGACTCCTTCATGGGCTTCTATGGCCCCCGTGAATGCCCCCTTGCGATGTCCAAAAAGCTCGGACTCAATCAAGGCTTCGGAGAATTGAGAAAGGTTCATGGAAATGAACGTCCGCATGAAACTCTCTGAGAAACAGTTCCTCCTGGTGTCGAACGGTATGAAGCCGGATCTTCCGATAGCCGTAGCGGCCGCGCCTTTTCCCGTTCCTGTCTCGCCAAGGAAAAGCGTGGAGAAGTCCTCCATGCGGTTCCAGAGATGCCGGTTGTACAGGTTCATATCCGTTGTGAAGACATTTGCCCACAGTGAGCATCTGAGATGCTGCATCGACGAACACTGACCCACGAGGGATGAGGCAATGAAGTAGAAAGCCCTGCGGAGCTGGTAGAAGAGAGCAAAGTAACGGCAGGCCTCGACATCGGATAATCCCCGCGAGGCAAGCATGTCCAGCACATCCTTTGCAAAGTTGACGGGGCAGGGCGCCTCGCCAAGTTCAACCTGCTTACTGATCAGCGCATCCAGTGGATCGACGAACTCGTGGAACACGTCGAACAGATGCGCTCCCTGGAGTATGAGTTTGTCCCGTCCCGAGAACGAACCGATGCTGCCTTTGCCGCCCTGTTGAAGCTTTGCCAGGAATTCACCCACACGTCTGTGCGTGGCGCGATGGCGTTCGGTATCCGATTTATCGTCTCCGGTTCCAGAGATCGCCTCGTCCAACTTCCGCCGGTTATCGCTGAAAGGGTTGGAGAATGCAGCCTTCCACACCAACTCCAGAAACTCCTGTTCTTCCGTCTGCAGCGAGATCTTTTCCATAACTCATCCCTCGTTGTTGGTCCTCAAAACAACATGTGCATAAAATGTACACTGCATGTCCGTGCGGTGTCTACAGGGGAATTCCAGCTAGAGGTGGGGCATCCATACTTGAGGTGTGGAATTGCTGCAAGGAACCGGCCTTACGGCGTTGACTACGAATGTTTGTAGTGAACGCCTCGAGGGAGGGTTGCTTGAAGTGAGATGCGGCCATCTGCTTGGCACGCTTATTGCAACTTGACCCGATTGCGGGCTGTGTATAGCCTTTTCCCGTAAGGGGGCGCGTCGAAGCTATGCAAAAAAAAGAACACATACCAAAAGGTTTCCTTTGGCTGAATGTTACCCAGTTCTTTGGAGCACTTAATGACAACGTCTTCCAACTCCTGGTGATATTCTTCCTGGGATATCTACTCAAGGCGGACCGGAATGTAGAGGCAAGTATCATGAGCACGGCGGGCATTGTTTTTGTCCTGCCCTTTCTTCTTTTCTCTCACGCCGCAGGCGTGTTGGCCGACCGGTTCAGCAAGCGAAACATTATTGTCTTCACGAAGTGTCTCGAAGTTGTAGTAATGGCTGGCGGTTTCGTTGCGGTGCTACACTCGGGGCCCGGTTCTCCCACTATCCTGTATGCGATGATCTTCCTGATGTGTACTCAGAGCACGATCTTTGGACCGTCAAAGTACGGGATCATCCCCGAGCTGGTACGCAGGGAAGAGCTCTCGAAGGCAAACAGTTTCCTCGTGGGCCTTACCTACCTGGCGATAATCCTGGGAACCTTTCTGCCGTCTTATGTAGTGGCGCGCCTTTTTCCCGGTAACTACATCGCGCTGGCCGGATTCTGCGTTGTAATTTCCTTCCTGGGGCTGGCGGCTTGTCTTCGAATAAGCGAGACTCCTGCGGCGGGTGAACGGAGGTCATTCACGCCGTTTTTCTTCGTAGATATCTTCAAGACCCTCTACCGTCTCCGGACCGACCGCTACTTGCTGCTTACTGTTCTGGGCTCAGCCTACTTCCTGGCTCTCGGCGGGTTCATAAAGTTCAACTTGATTCTTTATGGAAGCGAGCATCTCGGACTCATGCGTGAGCAGGCAGGGTATCTTTTTCCGGTGGCGGCCCTTGGGATCGGTCTTGGAGCTCTCCTTTCCGGTAAGCTGTCGGGACGGAATATCGAGTTTGGCGTGGTGCCCCTGGGTGCAATGGGGCTTACAGTGACATGCATCCTGTATGCCGTTATTCCAGAGGGCGCTGTCATCTCCGCCGGGATCATATCTTTCTTCGTCGGTATAAGCAGTGGCCTGTTCATAGTTCCGCTCAACGCGTTCGTCCAGGAGCGTGCTCCCCGAAACCGCCTGGGCGAGATCCTTGCCTGTCAGAATTTCCTCAGTTTCCTGGGTGTTGGGCTTGCTATGGGGCTGCTTAAGCTGCTCGTGACGGCCCTGGGGCTGAGCTCAAGCATGTCCTTTCTTGTGGTCGGACTTCTCACGGGCATTCTAGCCGTCCTCGCCATCGCGATCCTGCCGGATTTCCTTGTCCGTTTTGTCGTGGTGGTTATCACTCGGCTTGTGTACCGCGTGAAGATCTACGGACTCGACAACCTGCCGTCATCCGGGCCTGCGTTGCTCGTGTCAAACCATGTGACCTGGGTCGATGCTTTACTCATATCCGCCACTCAGCAGAGGCGAATAAGGTTCATCATGTCGCGGCAGATATACGAAGGTTTGCTTTTGAAGCCACTTTTCAGGTTGATGGGAGTGATCCAGATTTCCGCGGATGATCCACCCCGTCGTGTTGTCGCGTCCATTAACGAGGCGAGGGCCGCGCTGAATGATGGAAGCCTTGTCTGCATTTTTGCGGAGGGAGCCATCACACGTAACGGCAACCTTCGGGCATTCAGGCCGGGGCTTGAAAAGATCGCGAAGGGATGTGACTGCCCGATCGTTCCCGTCTATATCGGCGGTGCATGGGGAAGCATATTCAGTTATTATCACGGGAAAATCCTCTCGCGGTTGCCTGCGATCGTCCCCTACGAGGTCTCTGTTACTTTTGGCGAGCGATTGCCATCGTCATCTTCGACGCGCGAAGTGCGTCAGGCCGTTATGGAGCTGTCGGAAAAGGCCTTCGGGGCCAGGAAGACGCCGGCACGTTCACTGCCCCGGGCCTTCATCGGAAAGGCACGGGCGTCCTGGTTCAGGCCTTGTATGGGAGATACATCGGGGAAGAGACTCAGTTTTGGAGAAACCCTGGTTTCTTCCGTTGCTATGGCTGAACAGCTTGACCGCATCGTCGGAGACCAGGAAAAGGTCGGAGTGCTTCTGCCGACCTCCGCTGGAGGAGCGCTCGTAAATGTTGCCCTGTCCCTGCGCGGTAGAGTGCCGGTCAATCTGAACTACACTGCGTCTGCGGAATCCGTTCGATCCGCCATCAGGCAGTGCGGGATAGGGACGGTTATTTCTTCCCGGGTGTTCATGGAGAAGATGGACAAGCTTAGTCTCCCGGAGGGAACGGTGTTCGTGGAAGACATCGTGGTCCGTATAGGTAAGGGTGCTAAGGTCTGCGCCTGGCTGAAGGCGGTCTTTCTTCCCGCATCGATGCTGATGCGTTTCAAGAAACGGGGTCCGGACGATCTTGCTACGGTGATATTCTCCTCGGGCAGCACAGGCGAGCCGAAGGGTGTGATGCTGAGCCATCACAACATCATTTCCAATATTGAATCCTTTGCCCAGGCCTTCCGGTTCGACAAGCACGACCGGGTGTGTGGCATTCTGCCGTTTTTCCATTCTTTCGGCTTTACGGTAACTCTGTGGGCCCCGCTGGTCAGGGGGTTCTATGTGCTGTACCATCCGAATCCGGCCGATGGATCCAAAGTGGCCGAAATGTGCAGGGAGGATCGTCTCACGGCGATGTTATCCACGCCTACTTTTCTCCTCGCGTACATCCGCAAGGCAAAGAAAGAGGATTTTCAGACCCTGCGCGGTGTCGTGACGGGTGCTGAGAAACTGCGCACCAAGGTTGCCGATGCTTTTGAGAAGAGATTCGGGTTCCGCCCCCTCGAAGGTTACGGAACGACGGAGCTTTCCCCCGTCTGTTCCCTGAATATTCCGAACGTTGATGTCGGCGGGGTACAGCAAGTGGGAACCAAGGAGGGGAGCATAGGTCATCCTATTCCCGGTGTTGCGATGAAAGTTGTCGACCTCGACACAGGCGAGGACTTGCCGATGGGCGAAGAGGGTCTGCTCATGGTCAAGGGTCCCAACGTGATGATGGGGTACCTCGGCAATCCCGACAAGACCTCCGAAGTGCTAAGGGCCGGGTGGTACAACACTGGGGATATCGCCAAACTCGACGACGACGGGTTCGCGTTCATACTGGACCGTCTTTCACGCTTCAGCAAGATCGGCGGAGAGATGGTCCCGCACCTGGTAGTAGAAGAGAAGATCACGCAATCCATTGATGCTGTTGGAAACGTTGTGTGCGTGACCTCTGTACCCGATGAGAAGAAGGGCGAGCAGCTTGTCGTTCTGTATACGGATGATGCGGGCCCCCTGGAGCAGCTCAAGGTGAGTATCAAGAACAGTGATCTGCCGAATCTGTGGCGACCAAGGGACAAGAACTACTTCAAGGTGGAAAGTTTGCCGGTACTGGGATCCGGAAAGCTGGACCTCAAGAGAATCAAGGTGATAGCTAACGAGTTCGTAGAGAAAGGAGCCCGGGGATGACTACTGGAAGAGTCGCGACAAGAAAGCTTTCTTCAGGGGTACTGGCAAGGTGGTTCGCTATCCCACTGCTTCTTCTTTCCCTGGTCCTGCTGGCCGGCTGTGCCTCTCCGCAGATGAAGGGAACTCCGTTCTACAGCGGTGAGTACAAGGTGCGTCAGGGGCCAGTCGAGGACAGGGTGAATATCTGGCCGCTTCTCTATTTTCGAGATCCTGCACTGTCGGTTCTCTGGCCGCTGATGGAACTCACGGAAGACCATTTTGCACTTCGACCGCTATGTTCCGTTTACGGATTGGACGGTGATGACAGGGTTGTGAACGTGTTGTGGCCGATTGCCCGCTTTGACACCGATGCGGGCGAGAACCGGATCTTTCCGGTGTATTGGGGCAAGAACTATGCATTCGTTCTGCCTCTTTACTGGCACCAGCGCAAGCCGCAAGTGGACGGTGTGTCCGACATGCTTGTTCCTCTGTGGTCCTATTCGAAAGACAGATCCGGGTACAATACCCATGTTATGTGGCCGGTATTCAATGTTAAGGATCGCCCCGAGGAGAAAGGAGGGCGAGTCTGGCCGCTGGGGGGTAGCTATTCCAGAGGACAGAATAGCTACTCGTTTGCCCTGTGGCCCCTGGGGCACCGGTGGTCAGGACCGGATGAGACCGGAAGCGCTGTGCTGCCCCTCTACGCGCATATGAAAGGACCTGACGAATCGGTCTTCTTCTCCCTGCCTTATTCGTGTTCTGAGTCTCAGAACGGCGACTATTGGCGCTTGGTTCCTCCATTGTTCTACAACGCCAAAGGTGAGAATGGTTCGATTCTTCTTACCCCTCTTTACAGTTCGGGAGAGTCGAGCGACGGCAAGCGAAAATGGTCCTTGCTGCTTCCCGTCTACTTCGCGTCTGCCGACGGAGATCGCAAGGTTCGCGCTTCCCTGCTTGGCTTCTCATCCCAGGAGGGCAGCAATATGGGCTGGATGCTGTTTCCCCTGCTTTCCGGCGGCAAAAAAGGGAAGGACGGCGGTGAGGCGTGGATGCTCGGCCCGGTGGCTCATGCTTCATGGGGCGACCAGAAGGGGCAGCATCACGTGTTCCCGTTCTATCTCAAGTCGGAGAAGCCAGAGGGATCCATGTTTCTTTCCCTGCCGTGGTCCAGCTCAGAGCGGGCTTCGGGAGAATCATGGCAATTCTCACCACTCGTCTATTTCAAGACGAAGGACAGCGACGGCGAGACATTGCTCACGCCGCTTTATGCCAGGGGAAGCTCCGCATCGAAAGAGAGTGATTGGCAAACCGTTCTGCCTCTTTACTACCGCAGGACAGATCCCGACGGGGAACTGTTCACGACACTGCTCGGAGGAGTGCGGAAAGGTCCTGACGGAAAAAGATGGATGATCTATCCGCTCCTGTCATGGGGAAATAGAAAGGACGAGAACCGCGAGTTCTGGGCCTTTGCTCCCATGGTTCACGCGAAATGGGACGCAGAGACGTCCTCTCACCACGTACTGCCCCTTTACTACTGGAATGGGGAGAAGGAGACCCTGGTCTCACCGCTGCTTTCTAAATGGGAAGGAAAGAGCGGGAAGAAGAACACGCTGATCCCTCCTGCCCTGACGATGGTCTCGTCCGACGAAGACACGAAGGAGATCTGGAGCGCAGCGGGACTCGTTCACCTGGGATGGGGCGAGGATATCCGGTCGCAGCACGTGCTGCCAATCTTCTACAATAACCGTGAAACGGGGACATTCGTTTCTCCGGTTGCCGCCCGATGGCGGACTGACGAGGGGCGTGAAGTTTCGGTGGTTCCTCCCGCTCTTTCATGGCTTATCGGCGGCGAGAAGCGAAAAGACCTGTGGATGGGGGGCGGACTTGCGCATTTGAGCTGGGGTGAGGAGCGTGGTGCGCAGCACGTGTTTCCCGTCTTCTATGAGAACCCGAACACCGGCACGATGGTTACGCCTCTGATAGCGAAATGGAAGGACGAAAACAAAGACTACACTGTATTTCCTCCTCTTCTCTCCGGTTACTGGGAGGACGGTACAACGTTCAGTATTGCGGCGCTGCTTGGTCTCTTCCAGAACAGGACCAACCGGAAGAGCGGCAAGTCATCAGGTCACATGCTTCCGTTCTACCTTTACGACGAGGATGAGGTCTTCTACACGCCGCTTTTCGGATGGAACAAAGATAAGAGGGACGGCTTCTTCTATCCGTTGACCCCGCTTGCAGGAGTCAGGACTGGCGAGAGATACAGTGGGGGGTGGTTGTTTCCATTCTATTCCCACCGCAGGGATAAGAAGACGGGTAGTCGCAAGGATACTTTCCTTTGGGGCGGCTACTCCTCCGATGGAAAAACAAGCCGGTGCCAGATGTTTCCGTTGTTCGGCTACAGGAATATGGGTGATATCGACAAGGCTGATCGTGATGTGACGGGGTTTTCGCAGCACGGGAAGCGTTTCTGGTGCCTGCCTGCCTGCTGGTATCAGAATACGCTGAACAGTTTTGGGAAGGGCGCCTTGAAAGAAGGGACGGTCCACATGCGGATCAAGAAGCACGGCTTCTTCCCTTTGTGGAGTCACAAAAGCCGTAGAAATGAAGATGGCGCTGAAGAGTTTGTCAGCGGTTCGGTCCTTCTGAAACTTTTTGACTACGAGCGGGAGGTCCTGCCGCCTGCACCGGGTGAGGAATTGAACGAATACACTCGCAAAAGAATCCTGTGGCGTATCTGGCATTACGAGAAGTCCAACGACGAGGTCAGTGTAGATACCTTTCCGTTCATTACCTATGACAGCAGGCCGGACGGATTCAAGAAGGTGAGTTTTATATGGCGAATGTTCAGGTACGAGAAGAACAAGGACGGGCGGAACCTGGATCTGCTGTTCATTCCGCTCATGAGGACAAAGGACAGCGACAAGAGTAACGACTGATTGAAGATAGAACGAAAACGACAGCAGGTAAAGGTGTCTCCGATGACGGGAACTGTTTTGACTATTCTGAAAATAGGTGCGGCAGCCTATGCGGGACTGTGCATGCTCGTTTTCGCGAAGCAATCCGGATATATCTATCTTCCTGACAGGCAGGTAACCGGCACTCCGGCGGATGCGGGTATGCCTTTTGAGAACGTGCCCCTTGTGACGAGCGACGGCGTATCGATCCATGCCTGGTTTGTGCCCGCGGCCGGTGATTCCGCTGCGAAGGGCCGGACGCTGTTGTTCTGCCACGGAAACGCGGGCGATATTGCAGACCGTATCTACTCGCTGCAAACGTTCCATAATATGGGATTCAACGTTATGGCGTTTGACTACCGTGGATACGGGAATAGTGCGGGGAAACCCAGTGAGCATGGAACCTACGAAGATGCCAGGGCCGCCTGGCGCTATCTTACGGACGCGAGGGGAATCCCCCCCGGGAGCATAGCTCTCTTCGGAAGGTCGCTCGGGGCAGCGGTTGCCTGTGAGTTGGCCACTGAGCTGGATGCGGGCGCCCTTTTGATGGAGTCTACATTCAGCTCCGCACCGGACATGGCGAAAATGATGTTTCCTTATCTGCCCTGCAGAATGCTCTGCAGGTTCAAGTACGACTCCGTTTCCAAAATCGACAAGGTCAACATGCCCGTCCTGGTGGCCCACAGCCCCTTGGATGAGATGATTCCTTTTGCGCACGGGAGAAAGCTGTTTGAAGCCGCACGTGAGCCCAAGATGTTTATAGAGACGACAGGCGAACACAATACCGGAGGGTTGGATAACGACCCGGCGTACCGGGCAGCCTTCGCGGCCTTTATTGCAGAGAACGTGGCCGGGGACAAGTAGGATGCCGCCGAGGAAGGACTGAGAGGAGTACGATGGACGAAGAAGTGATGATATTCCTGTTGTTGACCTTGCTGACGATTGGCCTGGTTCTGTCACCAGTTGTATCCCTTTGCTTCATCATTGGCATCAAGCGCCGTCTGAAGCGGTTGCATGATGATCACGACAAGGTGTCGCACAAGGTGGATCGATTAACTGCTGCCATTGAAAAGACCCCGGTAAGATCATCCGTCGAGGTGAAGGCACAGCCCCCGAAGCCGGCAGTTGTTGCGCAGAAGGCGCCGGTGCAGAAGAAGGTGGAGGTTGCTCCGCCGGTGCATGGGAAACCTGCACCTCCCCGCAAAGCTCTTTTCCCGTCTGTCGATGCCTCCGCCCGTTTGAAGAAGGTTGCGGCCAGGGTCGCGCCGGTTCTAAGTGAAAGCAAGCCTTCAAAGGTTGTCGAATCTGTTCGTGAAGTACTGGCTTCGATGTGGAACTGGATACTGGTTGGCGAGCAACACCGGCCCAAGAACGTAAGTGCCGAATATGCCATTGCAAGTACCTGGCTTCTGCGGGTGAGTATTGTTGCCCTTGTCACCGGTGTTGTTTTCTTCCTGAAATGGTCCGTTGACCAGAATCTGATTGGCCCCGCCGGGCGTGTGGCCGTGGCCATCGCCTTCGGCGTTGGCATGCTGATTTTGGGAATGAGATTACTCGATAAGAAGTATCATCTGATCGGACAGGGACTTCTCGGGGGTGGAATACTGACGTTGTACTTCAGTGTCTTTGCCATGGGACCGATGTATGAACTGGTGAGTACCCCCATTGCGTACTCCCTGATGGTGGTGGTTACCGTTGCGGCCGGGATTATGTCGGTCTCCGTAAACTCCATGCTGAGCGCGATCCTGGGAATAGCGGGTGGCTACATGACTCCTGTCCTCCTGCCGGCGGGAGACCTTGGCCTGTCCGCGCTCTATGGGTACATGCTCATCTTGTCTGTTGGGATTCTCGGTGTTGCCCGGGCCAGGAACTGGCGTTTGCTGAACTATCTTGGCTTCATCGCTACCTACGTCCTGTTTTACAGGTCTCTCAACGTATACACGGTGTCTGATTTTCCGGTGGCCGTATCTTTTCTTGCGGCCTTTTTCGTTATCCATTCCGCCACTGTTTACGTATACAACATCCTGAGGGGCAAAACATCCACAACGCTTGAAGTCATTCACTTGGTCGCGAACGCCGTGATGCTGGCCTGGGCCGGCTACTGGCTGATATCCGGTGCTTACGGCAGACCTTATCCATCTATCATGTCGCTCGCCGTCGCCGTCTTCTACATGTGCCACATTCTCATGTTTCTGAATAGGAAGCTGATTGACCGCAAGTTGCTCGTGACGCTTATTGCTCTTGCGGGGGCATTCACTACCTGGACTCTTCCTCTAGTGCTGGAAAAAGAATCGCTGACAATCAGTCTCTCCCTTCTGGCGTTCATGTTCCTGTGGCTTGGACGGAAGATGCAGAGCAACTTTATTCAACAGCTCGGTTATCTCGTGTATCTTGCCATTTTCTACCGCCTGGCATTCCTGGATTTGCCGCGGAACTTCGGTCTCATGTACGGTGAGGAAGTGCCGGCATCGGAGTACTGGCGGCAAATGCTTCAGCGGCTCTGGACCTTTGGCACGTCGATAGGATCCGTTTTGGCGGCCTTTATCCTTCAGCGCAAGGAATCCCTTCCCGAGGAGGATCTGGCGGTGCCGCCGGCGAACGATGTTGGCACTTCGGTCGATCGCAAGTTTGGCTCAAGTACCTTCTTCTGGGCGGGGCTGTTGCTTGCTTTCGCGTTTGTTCATCTCGAGCTGAACTCCATGTTCATGTACTGCGCCCCGCTGCGGTTGCCCGTCTTGAGCGTGTTGTGGTGTGGGATGGCGGCCTGGCTGCTGTGGCGGTTCGTTGATGGTAAGTGTGCTGACACCGGGCTGTTTGCCGTGGGATCCATCTTCCTCATTGTTGCCCTTATCAAGCTGATTTCCTTTGACCTTGCTGCATGGGGCTTCTGTGGACGCTTCATCTACCAGATGGAGTACAGTCTCGCATATGCCGGTGCGAGGTTGCTGGATTATGGGGTCATCATGGCTCTTCTGTTTACGGTCTGGTGGTGGCTCTCGTCATCTGCGGATTTCAAGGAGCTTAACCCGTCAAGCTCGCGGAAAGTCACGTTGCTGTTCGGGTATTCGGGACTGGTGCTGTTCTTCATGTATGCGACCCTGGAGCTCAATAGTCTGCTTTACTGGTGTCTCACGGATTTCCAGGAGGGCGGAGTATCAATTCTGTGGGCAATCTTCGCCATTTGCTTCATATGTGCGGGCATATGGAAAGGTGTGAGGGCACTCCGTTACATCGGGCTGGTGCTGTTTTGCATCGTGGTGGGCAAGGTGTTCCTTGTCGATCTGAGTGACATGGAGATGATTTACAGGGTAATTGCGTTCATGGTTGTCGGTGTTGCCCTCATGCTGGGAGCATTCGCCTACATTCATTCGAGCCGGAAGTTCGAATCGGGAACAGAGAGCTCTGAAGGGCAAGAGAAATGAAGTTGAGGAGACGGCAGATGAGAACTGGAATCCGCGTGGGGAGGGGACGAGTATCGAGGTATGCCGCTACGACTCTCTTTCTCGCGTGCCTTGGGTTCACCGGCATTGTCAACGCCGGCCTCGATACCCCGGAGTACCCGTTTCGGAAGCTTCTCGAACCGGCAGGAGAGGAGACGGCTCGCGGCGAGCTGGGATCAAGCGAGATCGACGAAGAGGTCTTCGCCAAGGTGGAGCGCGGCTTTGTCAACCTGAGGGTTGTGGACGACAATGACAGTGATGTGCCGGTTGTGGTTCGCCGGCGTGCGACGGCGAGAAAGCACGGTCATGAGGCAGCTATTGGCTCAGAAACCGTTAGTTTTGAGACCTTTCCCACAAACAGGGTGGAGATCAGACTCAGGGTCAAAGAGAAAGGAAATCCAGCGGCGACGGCCGTGGTGCTTAAGTCGAGG
This sequence comes from Kiritimatiellia bacterium, assembly GCA_030744755.1. Lineage (GTDB taxonomy): Bacteria > Verrucomicrobiota > Kiritimatiellia > UBA8416 > JADHWI01 > JASLPY01. The sequence goes on from JASLPY010000036.1 coordinate 48,538, forward strand.
GTCAGGAACTTCGAGAAACAGGTTAGCGTCTCCGGTAGTAACGATGGGCGCACGTGGAAACTCATCACGAAGAACATGCCCATATTCGACTACTCACGTTTCATAGATGTCAGGAACGAACGTATAGACTTCAAGCCATCCGCTTTCGCTTTCTTCAAGCTCGAGATCACGAACATATCGGAATCTCACCAGTCCCCGCTCACGCGGATTGCGAAGGAAACGACGGGAGGAACCCTGGCTTCGGAGATAGAGAGAACCAGTTTTCAGAGGAGTGACTTTCGTATTGAAGATATCGAGCTGATACAGAAGAAGACATCAACGCGATATGCGGATGTCAGGCGAGGGTACAGCACCGGGAATCTCCTTTCCGAAGTTGATGACGAAAAGAAGCAGAGCGTCGTTACCTTTGACACGGCAAGAACGCCACTGACTCGACTTTCTGTCAAGGTCGACAGCGCGAACTTCAATCGTGCGATTCTTATTGAGGGATCGGATGATGAAGATGCCAGGCCCAAGTGGCGGAGAATTCTGTCCACGCGCATTGGTAGAATCAGTCTCGGGAGCTTCCGGCAGGAGAAGACGGCAATTGACCTGGGTGGCGAACGACGTTTCAGGCGCTACCGTCTTACGATCGACAACCTCGATAATCCGGCGCTTTTCATCCTGGGGGTCAGCGCCGAAGGACCGGCCTACGAACTGGTGTTCTATCGAACCCCCGGCAAACAGTACCATGCGCTTTACGGTGCTGCCGGTGCCTCGCTTCCCAAGTATGACATCGGGAGCGTGTTGACAAAGGCCAAGGATGCGGAAACTGTGAAGTATCGCCTCGGACAGCAGGAAGAGAACCCTGGTTTCCGGACTGGAAGGGGAATTGGGCTGGACGGGAAGAAAATGATGGTTGTGGCTATTCTGGCCATGGTGGGGGTATTGTTCTGGCTGGTACTCAAGACACTCAAGCGTGTCGAGGTATAGCGATGGCGGTCTGGTCTGTATGACCTGGTGTTATGAGTGATGAATCGACAGCTGAAAGCTCCGGGGTGCAGCGGGTTGCGTGGGTTGGCCTCCTGGGGAACCTTGCCCTGTGCGCTGTGAAGTTCGTCGCGGGTACCGCCGGCAGGAGCCAGGCCGTGGTAGCTGATGCCGTGCACAGTCTTTCGGATTCGGTTACCGACGTGGCGGTCATCGTTGGCGCCCGGTACTGGACGAGGAGCGCGGACGCCGATCATCCCTACGGACATCGCAGGATAGAGACGCTCGTAACCATATTCGTCGGCGGTGTCCTTCTTGTTGCAGGCCTTGGAGTCGGTTGGCGGGCTATACTCAGTTTCAGGGTTCAGGACCAGGATACCCCCAGCCTGATTGCCCTTATGGCCGCGCTGCTTTCCGTCGTGTGCAAGGAGTTGCTCTATCATTTGACGATGAAGCGGGGCAAAGAGCTCAAGAGCCGTTCTTTGCAGGCCAATGCACTCCATCACCGGTCCGATGCGTTCAGTTCAATTCCGGCATCTGCCGCCGTTGCCTGCGCGCTATTCTTCCCTGATTGGCAGTTTCTGGACACGGTGGGCGCGGTTGTGGTAGCCGTATTCATTCTTCACGCGGCATACAGGATCATCTGGCCGGCCCTGAGTGAAATCACCGAACACGGTGCGCCGTCCGAGGTGCGTGCCATGATAACCGAGATAGCCGCAGCCGTTGAGGGAGTCAAAGAGGTCCACGGGTTCCGGAGTCGCTACGTTGGTTCTCACCTGCACATTGATCTGCACGCACTTGTGGAGGCATCCATGAGGGTGGATGCTGCCCACGAGATTGCCAGCACTATAAGCCGAAGGGTGATTCGGGAAGTAAGCGATGTTCGGGATGTCGTTGTTCATATAGAGCCAGAGAACTGATACTGCCCCAGTTTCAGCCCCGTTTAGCCCCTGTTCAGTCACTCAGTCGCCTTCTTTCTTGAGCTATCTGCGTTGTGAAATAGATCAACGGTGGCAGGGTGAAACGGGGGTACGAGATTTTGTTTACCCCACAGCACAAGGG
>JASLPY010000370.1 GCA_030744755.1 Kiritimatiellia bacterium
CCTTGAGCCGCCACCCAGCAGATGTCCAAAGCTCCAAAAAACGAATCGGTCTTTCTTTGTACGGGCCGGAGGTGATGTTCATGGCGTGATAATGTCCTTCGATTCAAAGCAGTCTAAATCTACATAGCCCATCTCGGCGGCGAAGATGATCACAAAGTTTGAAGGTGCGCGTTGGGGTTTCAGTACGCGTTTGAACCAAGCCGCGAAGAAGTGCAGAAAACCGCAGCATAAAAAATTGCATACGCAGTAGATAACTCGCTAAATCGATTTGCACCATCTTTGAATTGAAAGCTTAGACTTTGATGCGCCTTCTGTTTCATTTCCCTTCAGCTTTCAATTCTTCACCCGTCTTGCCGCCGTGTTTGCGGAGGAGGTCTACAGTTTCGGTTTTTTGCACCAAAAAGCCAAATCTAGCCAGTGTGTTATTAATTGCATGCCAATACGGAGAAAGGATGGTTCAAGGGTGAAAACTGAATCCTGATTGTTCAAAATCAAGTTGATAGATAGTGCCTTCGTATCCGACGAGATAAAGATCGCCATTTTCCGATTTTGCAAATGAAACAATTTTCTGAGGTGCCATTCCAATTTTCATTATCTTGTTTAAAATCCTGTTTTTCTGAGTTAATCCCCAAATTTGTCGCGATTGATGATCGCCAAAAATATAAACTCCATAATATGGAGAGTTCGTGTATTTGCGATAAACATGGCCGCCTATAATGGATACCCCATCCTTTCTGGCATAGGCAAAGATAGGATTAATAT
>JASLPY010000371.1 GCA_030744755.1 Kiritimatiellia bacterium
AAGGCCATCATGCCGGTCCATCTCAATGGCCGTGTATGTGACATGGCGGCGATCCGCGCGCTGGCGGAGAAACATGGCCTCGCCGTGATCGAGGACGCCTGTCAGGGGATGTTTTCGCGCGGTCCCGACGGGTATCAGGGCACGCTGGGCGATTGCGGGTGTTTTTCCTTCGGCATGGTCAAGCTGGTCTCCACCGGCCAGGGCGGGGCCATCGTCACCCGTGATAAGGAGATGTATGAAAAACTCGCCGCCATGCGTAACCACGGGGTCGCCGATGTGGTTTCCCACACCTATCTGACCACGGGGCATAATTTCAAGTTTAACGACCTTCTGGCCTCTATCGGTCTGTGGCAGGTTCGGCGTGGCCCGGAGAAGATGGCCCATGTGAACGCCGTATATAAGAGGTACCGGGAGGGGCTTGAGGGGCTTTCTTTTATTGAATTGGTACCGGTGGACGTGGAGTGCGGCGAGGCCGCCCTGTGGACGGAAGCCGTCAGTGATGAGCGGGACAATCTCATGGCTTTTCTGGCCGGAGAAGGCATTCAGACCCGGAAGTTCATTCCCTGCGTGCACACCGCGCCTCACTTTGACAGCGGCGAGCGCTTCCCTAATTCCGAACGTTATAATCGCACCGGGTTCAATCTTCCCTGTGGACCGGATATGCCTCTGAATTATGTGGACAGGACAATCGAGGCCCTGAAAAAGTATGCGAAGGCCTGAATAAACCCATGACGGTGTTTTTCCACACCTATAACCATAGGG
>JASLPY010000372.1 GCA_030744755.1 Kiritimatiellia bacterium
GATTACATCCTTTCCCGACAAGTTTGCCGCAGCAGTTCCGGTCTGTGGCGGCGGCAATCCCGGGGCAACAAAGAGAATCAGGAATTTGCCCATATGGGTGTTTCACGGGGATGCGGACAAAGTTGTGCCGGTTGATAGATCGCGGGTAATGGTCGAAGCCTTGAAGAAACACGGCAGCAAAGTCAGATACACCGAATACCCTGGAGTGAATCACGATTCCTGGACAAAGACATACGACAACCAGGAAGTGTATGACTGGCTCTTCGAACAGAAGAAATAAGCAGGTGGGGCAGGGGAGTTGGGATGGGACACTACGAAATGCGCGAAAAAAGCGAAAAGTGAGGGAGGGTCGGCGGCCCCGCCGACCGTGCTAAAAGACACGTAGAATACAAGCCCAATCCCGATCTGTGCGGAGCACGCAAATTCGGGATATCGGTAGCACTCAAAGCCGCGACGGGCAGCGAGGCCGCTGCCCCTCCCGCCGTTGGACGTGCATTTAGCTGATCTACGCCCTGAATTCTGTCCATGAACCGGCACCCGCGACAGTTCTTATCTTCTCCTGCCTCCCTGCCAGGGCTCCGATGTCTCCACTCTCGAGGAGTCTGGCGTCGCCGTCGTGATCGGCATGTCAACTTTCACGGATACGGCCGCACGAGCAGCAAGGGTGAGCTGGCGGCTGTCGACTCTCACTGGACCCGTGATGAGTTCGGGCACGCTGTACGTTTCGAGACAGGAATCGTAGAAACGGGGATCCTTC
>JASLPY010000373.1 GCA_030744755.1 Kiritimatiellia bacterium
TGAAGGCATCGGGTGAGTGGAGTACTCCCTACAGTGCGGCCAAAGCTCTCGATGGTGACGTGTCTACCCGCTGGGGCGGTGCACCCGACACCAAGTCAGGTTGGCTGGCTGTGGACTTGGGGAACGAAGAGATCTTCGACCGCGTATTCATCAGTGAGGGCTGGGATCGGGTCCGGAGCTTCGAGCTGCAGATGAAGAAGGGTGATTCGTGGCAAACGTTCTTCAGAGGCACAACGATCGGCGAGGACTTCTCCGCTACATTCCCTCCGGTTACGGCGCGGCACGTGCGCCTGAATATGCCGGAAGCGATCCACGTGCCAACGATCTGGGAATTCCATCTCTTTGCTCCGAAAAAGAGAAAATAATGAAGAGACGACCTTTGTCACGGTCAATGCTAATTGAATCAATGGGCCGGAGAGATTTGCCCAACCAAGCCATCGAGGCGACGGTTTACACCGCGACTCATGGCAACCGTTAGCTCTGGTAGAGGAGCACGGAGAAGCGGAGCATGCGCTGTGTCATCCGAAAGAACGGTAGATTCATCCACACTCAGTTGTGCTACAGACCGGGCCTATGGACATCGAATCTGAAGGACATCAAGGTGTTCAGCTCTTCCTTTTCCTGAAAGGCGAACGGAGTTTTCGGGAGGGACAGGCTGTAAAATCGCGTGCCGCCTGAGTTATCATTCACGGATTAACGAAGCACCCTCCAATGGCCCTAAGTTAAGAGAAGAAT
>JASLPY010000374.1 GCA_030744755.1 Kiritimatiellia bacterium
AGGACTTTTTGATATTCCACTGAATGACCATCCTTACAGTGCAATTGAATGGGAAAGACTGGTTGAACGACGGAAAGAGCCTTGGATAGAGGGTTTCTGCCGGAAGAAGTCAACCGACCTGAGGGTTCTGACACTGGGGAGAAACGTACAGGCCAGGGAAGTAATTGAGTCCTACTGCAAGTTTCTTTCCGTTCTGCAGAAGGGCGGAAGTGAACGCAAGGCAGGGAAACTGCTCGAAGAAGCGCGGGCATTGCAGAGAAGATTGAACGCTGAACCGTAAAAGAGACAATTCGGGAGATTCTCTGACGAATCGCTCGTCATCCTGAGCGAAGCGTAGCGGAGCCGAAGGATCTGAGGTACCCGACAGGCCATTAGATCCCTCGGCAAGCTCGGGATGACATTAACTGAACGGTGTCTGTAGGTTTAGGTGACATCATCGAGATTGAATGATAAGGGACTGGCAACAATGGGCATTAGAAAGACAATAGTTGGATCGGTAGACCCGGCAGTTCTGAGTTTTACTGCGGGGGAGGATGCCGTTCTGGATCTGCAGCTTGCCGAGGCGGATTGCATTGGGTCGGCAGCGCATGTCACGATGCTGTCGCGCGTTCCTATCAGGCCACGCCTCTTTTCCGCGAAAGAACGCGACCAGGTGGTCGCAGAACTGGTTAAGATTATTAGACGTGTTCGGGCTGCCAAGTTCAGAATAACTGCCCAGGACCAGGATGTTCACCTTGCCGTCGAAAAG
>JASLPY010000375.1 GCA_030744755.1 Kiritimatiellia bacterium
AGTAATGCTCCCTGTCAGTGATATGCCAGGCGAGTTCACGCGATGTCAGTTCTGGTCGATCCAAGGCTATCTGAACGACCTTTTCCTTTTCACAGTCAGGTATGCGGTTCCAGAACCTCCTTGGTCCTGGTCTGTGATCAGCAAGACCATCATATCCGTGTTCAAGATAGTTCCTGTACCAGCTATAGAAGGTACTGCGGGGAACATCAAGCTCTATCAGTGTTCTTCTGACTGACAGTTCAGACGCTTCAACAGTACGGATGATCTCCATCTTTTCGGATTGACTATAGCGCATCAATCGTCCAACTCTGCATCCAAGCCATTCAGACTTTTTTTTAGGACACGGTTCTTAAGTGACAGTTCTGCTACCAGCTCCTTCAGTTGGTTGTTTTCTGCCTTGATGCCTACAACTTCAGAGCTGTTGGCTTCCCTGACTGTATCGCCTTGTAGCCGCTTCTTTCCAGCTTCAAGGAACTCCTTCGACCATTTGTAATACATGTTAGCGTGAATGCCTTCACGCCTACAGATCGCTGCGATTGAATCCTCGCCACGCAAGCCATCGAGAACGATTCTGATCTTCTCTTCGGCTGAATATTTCTTTCTCGTTCGCCTTCGAATATCACGAACAGTGCTGTCAGATTTTGATTTTGACTTCATACTTACTCCATTAATTGTAAGTGTCAGCTTTTCTACGAAAAGCTGACATATGTGCCCTCTAAAGTAACACTAAACAGGGCGAATTACAT
>JASLPY010000376.1 GCA_030744755.1 Kiritimatiellia bacterium
GCAGCACTGGAGCACAACTGAAGGATAAAAGACGATGTGCTACAATCAGTCCAGGACAACGGATTACCCGGGACGGAATAAGTCTTATTTCCGAAAAAGACGACTGGGACTATATGGACCATTCCTCTCTCCTAAAAGGGTGGTCTTAATGATTCCAGCGAAACGTTCAGTTCATCAGCAGACTGAATGCATCAAAGATTTGATGAATACTAAGTTTTACTTAGACCAATCTTCGATTCATGTCAACAAAAAAAACATTTTACCAAAATCCCTTTTTAAGCCTCGATCAATAATATTAGTTATATAAAAGGCTGAAAGTGGTCCAAACTTTAATGAGATGCCTATCCCGGAATTCAGTTCCTGCATCTCGATCAGGCCAGGATTCCTATGTATCGAGGGCGGACCCTTCACCAGGGCGGTTCTGGGGCCTCCAGAGGTCGTTTCTGGGCTTGTTTTGGAGATACCCTTAGTTTGTCTGCCCAAGCGATGATAGGGGGGCTAGAAGAAGGGCGGTAAGTAGGATTAGGAGGGTGCGTTTCATCTCACAAACAGCGGAAAATCCGGAAAGTTTGGAGGAACGGTGGTGGTTGGACGCTGCTGGCCCTTCGTCAGGGTTTTGACGCTGCGGGTTACGTGCAGGTCGAGCTCCTTGAGGGTGATCACCCCGTCGCGGTCGTAGTCGGCGGGGCCGTCAAGTCCGTCGAGCAGGGCCTTGGTGAAGGCTCCATGCCCCCATGAAGTGT
>JASLPY010000377.1 GCA_030744755.1 Kiritimatiellia bacterium
TGAAGACGATGCTGCGAACCAGGCCGTCTTGATCGATCTTCTTGACAGGCACGACATCGAAACGATGATAGCCGCTGATGGCCAGGAGGCGATAGAAATGGCCAGGTACCATCACCCAGACCTGATCCTTATGGACCTGCGGATGCCGGTGATGGATGGGTTTACGGCTGCGGAAAAGCTTCGGGCGATGCCGCAGTTTGCCGGTACGCCCATCGTGGCAGTGAGCGCAAGCAGGGACAGGGAATCAATCGATCGATGCCTGGCCGCGGGCTGTAACGAGCATGTGCCAAAGCCGATTCAGCCTTCGGAGCTACGACGGATCTTGGAGCAGTATCTTACAGGCGAGGAGAGAGATCTCTGAAAGGACATGACTTCCCGTTGATAATCCGGGGGAACCCACCCCACTCCCGCATTCGCGGGAGCACCCCTCCAAGGAGGGGATCTTTGAACAGGTGAGCGCAGGGGTCTTCCCCAGATCCCCTCCTCTGGAGGGGTGGATCGGCCGTAGGTCGAGACGGGGAGGGTTCTTTGCGTAATCAGGGCTCATCTCCAAGAATATCGGACCTTAGGCGGCTTCACCAGGCTCCTTCAGAACAAAGCCCACCCCTCGAACCGTATGCAGCAGCTTTTTCCCATACGGCTTGTCTATCTTCTCACGCAGCCTCGAAATCTGAACGTCGATCATGTTGTCGATCGAAATGGTCCTTTTCTCGTATTTCCATACATCCCTGGTCAGCATAGA
>JASLPY010000378.1 GCA_030744755.1 Kiritimatiellia bacterium
GGCGTCAGTCCGTATACATCGCCTTACGGCTTCGCACGGACCTGTGTTTTTAGTAAACAGTCGCTTCTCGCTGGTCTCTGCGGCCACCCCCAGCTCAAGGAGCAAGTCCTCTCACCAGTGATGGCCCCCCTTCTCCCGAAGTTACGGGGGCATTTTGCCGAGTTCCTTAACCATAGTTCACCCGAACGCCTCGGTATTCTCTACCTGACCACCTGAGTCGGTTTAGGGTACGGGCGGCTCTAGCACTCGCTCACGAAGGTTTTCTAGGCAGCATAGGATCACCGAATCCCCCCTTTACGGGAGTCCCGTCAGATCTCAGGCACATGAACGGCGGATTTGCCTACCGTTCGCCCTACATCCTTGGACCGGGACAACCATCGCCCGGCTCGGCTACCTTCCTGCGTCACACCTGTTAATACGCTTGCCTCCCAGGATCAGGTCCCGCGCTCCACCAAAACCCTTCCGCCCCGAAGGACGGTCAGGCAGGTTTCGGGCGGTTAGTGTCCCCTGTTCAGCATGGGCGGTTTTTCGCCGGTACGGGAATATCAACCCGTTGTCCATCGACTACGCCTGTCGGCCTCGCCTTAGGTCCCGACTTACCCAGGGCAGATTAGCTTGACCCTGGAACCCTTGGTTATTCGGCGGACGGGTTTCTCGCCCGTCATTCGCTACTCATGCCTGCATTCTCACTCGTGCAGCATCCACAACTCCATCACTAGGCTGCTTCACACGCTGCACGAC
>JASLPY010000379.1:0-255 GCA_030744755.1 Kiritimatiellia bacterium
AGCTTGTTGAACTGCTTGGGGTGAAGAGAAGTAGTTCTTGAGGACATCACGGTCGGTTCTGGTCAACCCAGCGGGATGGCGGTCGAATGCACAACCACTAACCAGTACGATTAAGCTTAAGATAACAATGTATCTACTCATTTTCTTTTGACCCCAACGTGTGAGTGAGACGTGTCAGTGTGGCCGTCCGCGGCCATACTGAAATCGGGTCCACTCTCTTGTTCTGCAGCCCTTTTCTTTATGATTCTGTCTCAT
>JASLPY010000379.1:265-737 GCA_030744755.1 Kiritimatiellia bacterium
GCTTCTGAGTGGTTGGTGACGCGAACAATGAGGCCGAACAGTTCTCGTGGTTTCATATCTTATCCATCTTCCTTCGCAGAACGTCGCGAGTCACCGGACAAGCGGCTCCAGACACACTCCGTGCCCGTGGATTATGCAGTCCACTCTCGCTTCTGGCAGGGTTGACTGGTGTGGGCGAAGACATGAGATGACGCATCAGCCTCCCTTAGCTTGTGGCAATCTTGCCAGAAATCGCGTAGAAGTCCCATTATAATGTTTCCTGAATTGTGGAATGATGATTTCCCGCGGGTACGAACATTAGACTGGATAAGAGAGGACGCGCCTACGTAACATCCTCATACATCGACTTGCGCCAGCTTGCCGTTGAATGGGTCATGGGTTGCACTGGAACTGCTCAAGCATCTGCCCTCCTCAACACCTAAAGAATCAGAGACTGATACCGATGAAGAATCTCCTGAGGAGTGACCTTAGC
>JASLPY010000037.1 GCA_030744755.1 Kiritimatiellia bacterium
AGCGGTGCATCCGTCATGTCGTCGGCCGTCACATCACGGTGCTCGGCGGTAAAGGCAAGACGGCAGCCCGATTCCCCAAGCAGCCGCACGCTATCGCTGTCATAGGTATGGGAATGACCATAGGGGTAACAGAATGTGCGCGGGCCCAGCCCCCCCGAAGCCTCCTCAAGAAAATCGAAAGAATCGATGATTTCCCGCTCCTGCTCTTTAGGTGACAACGTGCTGAAAACGGGGTGGCTGACGCTGTGGCTGCCCACGATCATGCCCTTATCCGCAAGCAGGCGGATTTCCACCGGCTTCATATAGAGTGTCTCGAACAGGGCCGTCTCGTCGCAATAGTCCACCATCAGGGAATCGAGTGTGGCTTTACGCGCGGCAGGCTCCAGAAAATAATTGAGGATGCGCTTGAACTCACTGGTGGCGGAATCGTTGTCCTGGCCGGCATAAGTGTTCTCGCTAAATTCCTTCCGGTGTTCGTTCACCAGCATGTCCGGGGTAATCCGTTCCTGCAGAGCCGCCAGCATATCTACCCCGCCGTGGACTCCCAGAAGATGATGCGCCCGGTGTGGAGCCAGAAGCTCGCCGCTTTCGTACATGCCGGTGGGAATGAAGAACATGCCCCACAACCCCCGCCGTTCCAGCTCGGGGAGCACGTAATCCACATGGTCGCGAAACCCATCATCGAAGGTCATTACCACGCCCTGAGACATACTCTGGGGAAAATCCGTTCCATCGCGTACGGCTTCGAGAAAATCGGCGCGCTCGACGAAGCCATGATGTTTGCCGAGGAAATCAAGCTGGGCGCGGAAGTCCTCCAGGTGGAGATAGCGGAAATGGGGCATGTCCGCCGGGGCTGGACGCACGTAATGATAATAGAGAACTTTCATCACTGTGCCGCCCCGGATTCTCCAGACGCCTGCGCCGCCCTGGCCGTCTCAAGTGTTTCATAAGTCGCCGCCGTGGGCCGGTCGAGGTCCAGATCCTGCTTGGTGACGTAAAGCCGGTCGCTATCCATCAACGAGGGCATGTCCCCGCCTGTCCAATAAACCAGCGAGGTGGTGGGGGGCTCGCGAAGTTCTGGCGGATGGAAAAGGTGGATGAAGCGGAAACATTCATCGTCCTGGATCGAGAACCAGCCGCGTGCACGGAAGTGGCGGCTCACGTGACCGCTGGTGCAATAGAAGTCCACCACATGGACGCCCGCCTCGCGGCAATAATCGTCAATGAAAGTCAACACGGCGGGCATGTCGGAATCGTCCCCGAAACAGTCCATCACGTGAACGATCCTCATGCCCTCCACCTCATCGCTGCGAAAGACCACGCCGGCGCCACTTCCCTCCCCGCGCACCTCAAAGGCCTGGTAGGAAAAGACGGGATGGTCCTCGTAACGCCAGCGCAGGTGATCGCCGTCACGCAGGAAATGGTTGAAGCGGTTTTCCATACCGGCAGCGATGGCGGCCAGATCACGGGCCGGTTTGGCTTGCGCCTTGTATTCGGCTCGCTCGGGATCACGGTATTTCCTGATGAGGGATTTGGCGAGACGGTCCATCTGCGCGTAAGGCGCGATGGCCTCGGCATCGAACACACGCACGAAACGGGGAATCTGGCGCATATAGGAAAAACCGCCGGCGCGGTAGAGAGGCAGGGCTGCGCTTGTGATACCCATGCCCAGGAGCACCTCGTAGCGGTCCTGGAGATAAGCAATGATCCTCTTGCCGAGGCCACGGCCCTGCGCTTCTTTCTTCACCACCCAGGTGGTGAGCTCCGCGCCTTCTTTCATTGTACCGTCGAGCAGGAAGGGCCGTTCGTTAAGCCCCATGACGCCCAGAATGTCGCCGCCGTCCACCACCACGCAGCATCTGTCATGGCCCCCATTGCGCGGTGCCTCCATGAACTGCCAGCGGTAGAAAGAGGGCACCTCAAGGGCGATACGGCGCTTCCAGTTGTCGCCGTAGAAACGGCACAGGTCTTCGGCGGCAACGCCTAGGTCGCCCGCGTTACCGGCGGTGATGGTACTGTTCATGGGATTGGAAGGTGGGAAGAAGGGCTTTATCTGTTCTGTGGAGGCGCTTCGCCTTCAGGTCTCGGCCGATTCCGGCTTGGCCTCACCACCCGCGTTCCAACTGCTGTAGAGGGGAAGCCTGGTCTCGCGTTTACTTTCTATTTCGTCGTCCTTGTTGACGGCGGCGCCATCTTTAGATGGCCGCAGGTAATAATAGATACGGTCGTGGGAACTCGGGAAATATTTCATTTTCAGAAGGTAAACGGTGTTTTCCAGATCGGAGCCCGCCGCCTTAGCTTTCTCGAAGGCCTCCCACACGCCGTCACGAAGTTCGATGGAATAGGCAACCGGCTCTGGCAGGGCATAATCCCTCAGGGGCTGCCCCTCGGAACCCAGCCAGGCATCGAGATCGTAAGCGTATGTGACAACCCTGGTTTGCTTCAATTCGTCGTAACAGCACGCCCGGTCCATGGAAAAATCCAGGGCCGCAGTCCAATCCTCCAGATCGTCTTCGGGGATAGCGGGAAAGAACCGGGGGAAAGAACCCACAAGATAATCCCTGAGCTCTCTCATATTACTCTCTCTGGCGAACAGGGTGCACATGGATGAGGGAATCAACGCCCGCGCTTTTTTTCTGACCTCTGCGAGGTCTTTTTCGGAAAATTCGGTCCTGAGTTCATCCACATCGGTGGTCAGGAGTTCGTCGCGGCAGGCCTGCTGAAGCTGAAGCATGATCTTGCGCCACCGCTGCGGCCAGCTGGCCTCATCCTCCATGATTTTTCCGGCGAGGGTGGCAATCTCAAGCCCGTTGTATTTCAAGGCGTGGCGGAATTCCTGGAAAAGACGGGCGGAAAGCGTGGCGACGAGGAAATGAAGTTGGCGCAGGCGGAAATAATCCTTTTGCGGCATGGCATTGGTTTCGATCACAACTTCCTCGAATTCGATCGAGGAGATATTCTTGTACGTGCCTTCGATGTCATAGGCATATCTGAAGGCTGATTTGATTCCAAACTTTTCACGGTATTCACGATTGGCGGATTCCGCGCCCAGCAATATGGTGTGTTCATAGAGCTGAACAAACTGGCCGCTGCGCGTGATCCCCACCATCCCCCGCAGAAAACTCTCATAACTTTCTCCGGGAAGTCCGTAGATCAACTCGCAATCGGTCTGAATTCCCCTCTTTTCCGCCTCGATTCGCAGATCGTCATATCTGTCGTGCTTGATATTGGAGCGGCGGATGTTTTCAAGCACCTGTTCGTTGGCGCTTTGCAGCGACATGCTCATGCTTGTGAGCGGACTGATAAGCTCACAGGTCTCGATGCTGTGGGCCGTGGGGTTTTTCGGGGAATAAAGGGAAAGCCGTTGCGGAAACCCATACCTGCTCCGGCAATCCATGATGGCCTCGGCGATCTGGCGGTCGCGCTTGAGGATGCCGAAGTTGGAGTCGGCGATATAGAGCACCTTCGTCGGGTTCGTTGCTTTCTGGGCAATGTAATAGACCTCGTCGATGATGGTCTGAAGATCATATTTACGTAGCTTGGCGCCCATGCCCCCCCAGACACAGAACGAACAGGCATAGGGACATCCGCGATTGGTCTCGATAATGGGCGACAGGTTTTCACTGGCGAGAAACGGGTCCAACAGGCCGGTCAAATAGGGCGAGGGCAATGTGGCGGGATCGATATTCGCCATGGGATTCCCGGGGTTATGGATCAGCTTCCCCGCCTCACGGTCATAGCCGAAAATATTGGAGGACCAGTCCTCGACCTTCGTTTGTTTCAGGTCACATCCGTTTTCATGAAGAAGCTGGATGATTTTAAGAAACCCGCCTTCTCCCTCTTGGGCAATATGGATATCCAGGAAAGGCCGCTTGCGGAAAAACCATTCGATCCATTCGTGATCCCAGTCGTTGAAATTGCAACCGCCCATGATGACCACAATATCGGGGTACAGTTCCTTGCATCGTTTCATGATCCCGTGATTGAGATTCGAGTTCCATGCGTAATGGGAAAGGGCCAGCACATCGGGAGGGCTTTTCTCAACGGCATCGAGAAGCAGATCGGGATGCTTGAATATCTCGATTTCGATCTCGGGCAGATGTTTGAGCGCATAGCTGGCCACGCAGGCCACGTTAAACGGCACCGGCTGCCGGGTAATCGTGGGGTTAATATAGGCAAGATCAGCCAGATAAATTTTCATGCGTCAACGTCTGAAATTGGAAATTCGTGCAGGACACCCGCCATTTCATATATGGAAATATCTCTTCGCATAGCCAAGGAAATAACGGCTTAATACGCGATCTGTTTGTCGTGACCGAGCTCGATGGTGGTAAGAATTTCCACGATGCGTTTCCCGGCGTCCCCATCACCGTACAGTTCCGATGACGGGAACTTTCCGTTGGCAAGGTGTTTTTCTATGGCGCCGATAATCGCCTTTTCATCATAGGTCACATCAATGACATTTTCCGCCCGTTCCCGGCGCTTCTGGCGCGAACCGATATTGACCGTGGGCACGCCCATAAACGAGCATTCGCGGATGCCAACGCTGGAATTGCCGATGATACAGCGCGACCGCTTTAACAATCTCAGAAAATTTTCCGGCGACAGGTTTTTCAGGAAATAGATGTGGTCGGGGTCGTGGGCCTCGCGATAGCGGCGAATGGCCGCCGAGACGGCATCGGACCCGGCGTCCACATTGGGCCAGAACCAGAATGTGGGCATTTCCATATGATGAATGGCATGCAGGGTTTTTTCCACCTGTTCGGCGGCGGCATCATGTTCGGTGGTCACCGGATGCTGCATGACCACAAGGAACCCCTCTGACATATCAAAGGTATGGCCTACCCCGCTGCCGCCCGCCACGCCATAAACGTCAAAGCCGTCCTCTTCCTCTTTCATAATCCGCGCCGCAAGGTCGATGGAAGGACAGCCGGTGATAAACACGGTCTCGGGGTCTTCGCCCATCCTGATCACCCTCTCGGCGGCCTGCTGGTTGGACACGAAATGCAGGTTGGCGAGCTTGGTCACCGCATGACGTACTTTTTCATCGATGGAGCCGGTAACTTCTCCGCCCTGCACATGCACCACGGGAATATTAAGGTAAGAAGCGGCAATGGCGGTGGCGATGGTCTCGTAACGGTCGGCAATGCTGAGAACCATGTCGGGGGAGAGATTATCAAATACCGTCGCCAACTCGACGATCCCGGCGCCGGTGGACTTGGCGCTGGTGACGAGGTTCTCGCCTTCCACCTGCATATAAACGGTAGAGCTGGGATTGAATCCGTCTTTACGAATAACGTCGATAACCGGCCCATAGCGTTCCAGCAGCGCCGAACCCGCCACCACCAATTGCAGCTCAAGACCAGCCTGGCCGTTAATCGCCTCAAGAACCGTCTTGATCCGCGCATAGCTCGCCCGCGCGGTGATGACGACACAGATTTTTCGGCATTTATTACTCATTCCCGTTCCCAAATCATTTTTTCGAGTTCATTCCCGGACACCCGGATGTCAAGACGTGCCGGCCTTTCTTGCAACAACACGATGGTTGTCATCAATTTGCTCTCCGATGATTTTATCCACCACCGTTTGGTGGGAAATGTCTCCACGCTCGCATGCCGCTATGATTCCTTCGATCTGATGGTGAAAACCGGTCACCGTCGCTAACCCCTCCTCAGCCAGTTTAAGCGTTTCGGGGTCGGCGGATTTGGCAAGTTCAACGGCCTGGGAGAAAATCATCACCATCTTTGACACGTCTTTCAGATTAGCCTCGGCGTCATGATCGTCGCGGCCCCAGCGGTTGATCTCGCCATATCCGCGGGCCTCAAGTTTGGCGAGAAGCGACTCCCAGGTTACGAATTCGACAATAGGGGCGAAGAAATCGTCGAGGAAATGCCTCCGGTTGTTGGCGGGAAGGCCGGTTTTGCCTATGGCTTTATCTATGAAATCGACGCCGAGATCCTGGGCGCAGGGACGAACGGCCATGCTCGCGGCCCATCGCAGCCCTCCGCCCCCATAGAGCATGAGATAAAGATACCCTCCGGGGCGCAACACCCGGGTTAATTCATCGAGTCCCTTATCGGGATCGGTGGTGTGATGGAGAACGCCGGAACTGAAGACAAAATCAAAATTTTCATCATCAAAGGGAAGATCGAGCGCGCTGGCTTTTTCAAAATTTACATTGGGCAACCCCTCCGCGCGGAGACGGGCATTGGCCAGACCGTCATCTGAAATGTCGCATCCCGTCACCTGGCCCGCGCCAAGACGGCTCATGGCGATGGTATAACGGCCGCCACCACAACCCACGTCCAGGCATTGCTTTCCCTTAAGCCAGGAAAGATCGAATCCGTTGGCCTCGAATCGGCTGGCGAACAGCGCCACCGACTGCTCGAACTGCTCGTCGTCCAGCTTGTGCCAGAGATCGCCAAACAGGCGACCGGTGCGGGCTTCAACTTCGCTCATTCCCGTCCCTCTCCTGATTCCAGAAACCGCACCAGTTTTTGCGCCATAAATACCTCCGCCTTTTCCATGGATTCCACCGTGGCCCCGCCCATATGCGGGGTGATGATCAGATTATCGTGATCTCGCGCGTAAGCCAGAAGAGCCTGTGACGGGCCGCCTGAAAGTTCATCGGCCACCACGTCCAGCCCGGCCCCGGCGAGATGGCCCGACTCCAGCGCCGCCAGCAGGGCGGCTTCGTCCACCACCGCCCCGCGCGAGGTATTAATCAGAACCGCGCCCGCGGGCAGCCGCGCCAGCATCTCTCCCTCTATCAGCCCCCGTGTCTCGTCATTAAGAGGAACATGAAGGCTCAGCACCTGTGCATCCTCCATCAGGTCTTCGACGGCGGAGCGAATCTCCACACCCATGGGCCAGTCCGAGGCATAGGGGTCATAGGCCGCCATCGGCATGCCGAAGGCGCGGCCGTATTCCGCCACCATGTGCCCGAGACGCCCGAGGCCGAGGATGCCGAGACGCTTGCCGCGAAGCTCGTTTCCCCTGAAGGCGTCGCGGTCCCACATCCCATTCTTCACCGAATCGGCGGCCTGAGGAATATGGCGCAGCACCGCAAGCAGCAGCCCCCAGGCAAGTTCCGCCGTGGCCGACAAATCTTTAAGAAATTCCGTCTCGCCCTGCAGGCTCAACACCGTCACGCCGCGCGCAGCGGCGGCTTCAAGATCAATATGATCGAGCCCGGTGGTGGCGCTCACCAGCGCCCGCAGATGTGTCGCGGCGGCGAACAGTTCCTTGTCCATGGCGTGGCCGAAACGGGTGATCAGAACCTCGCACTCCGCCACCGCCTCCAGAAGGCCGGCACGGTCGAGGCTCTTTTCCGTTACCTCGCCAAGAGTGTTGAGAATTTCCCGCGCCTTTGGCGAATAGCCCTTCGGTTCCGCATTGAGAATACGCACACCGCTCATGAGAGATCATCCTCGGACAGCAGTTCATCCCCGGCCACGTCCCGCTTCAGGGTACGCCCCACTATCTCCTCCAGACGTGCGGCGGGCAGGCCGCTTCCCGGCTTTTTCAGACACAGATGGCCCGGTTCAAGTACGGTCCCGGCGGCAAGGTCGGCAACGGCGACGATGCTCTTGGTGAAGATGGCGCGCAGGTCTTCCAACTCGCGGGCCTGGGCATCCTTGTCCAGCGGATGGCGGCGGGCGGTTTCCACGAAACGGATGCCTTCCATGACCTGGCGCAGTTCCTCGAAGGTGACGGAGGCCGGCACATCGGGTCCGCTGTCCTCGCGGTCGAAGGTAACGTGAACTTCCAGCACCTCAATGCCTTCGGCAACGGCGGCCAACGCCGGATAGATAGTGCCCGAATGGTCCGACAGACCCACGGCGCAGTCATATCGCCGGCGCAATTCGGAAATCACGTTGAGTCCGGTTTTCTCCGGCGGCGTGGGATAAATGGACGTGCACTGCATCACCGCGAGGGGGGCCTTGCCTGTACGCAGGATATCCACGGCGGTGTCTATTTCCGCCCACGGCGACATGCCGGTGGACAGCAGCACCGGTTTCCCGGTGGCGGCGATTTTTTCAAGCATGGGCAGAGTGCCCGCCTCGCCCGAGGCAATCTTCCAGCCCTCCACGCCGACGCGCTCCAACAGGTCCACGGCCTCATCGGAGAAGGGCGAACTGAGGAAGAGCAGGTTTTTCTCGGCCGCATGGGCGCGCAGCTCGGCCCATTCCTCCTCGCTGAATTCCATGCGCTTCCAATAGTCGAAGCGGCTTTCGTCCTGGGCACTGAATTTTACACGCCAGGGTTCATGGGGCGTACTCTCGGCGGCGGCCATATGAGTCTGGAACTTCACCCCATGGGCGCCGGCCGCGGCGATGGCGTCGATATAGCCGTGGGCCGTGTCGAGGTGGCCGTCATGGGATTGCGCCACCTCGGCGATGACGGCGCAGCCTTCGATGCCGGGAAACAGGGTCACGGGGCTCATGCTACCTTTGCTTTGATTTTTTCCGGGGTCGCCTCTATGGGCGTCACGTCGAGGCTTTTACAAAGACCGGCATATAGAGGAGCAATATCCTCTTCGTCACTGTGATAGCGTCCTCTGCCATCACGTCGAAACCCTTCTAGATTCATGGATGAATCCTTTAAGGCGGCGAGAAAACGAGCGCCGTCTTCGCGCGCCTGATCGGCGTCGAAAGGCCCGGACACCGCCCAGCGCAACAATGACGGCAGTTCCGATTCGGACTTCACGACGCGCGCATGGGGCAGAAACCCCCATTTAATATGTTCGCTGAAGGTGAGGGTGGGCTTACCCAGAATCGCCGCCTCCATGGAGGCAGTGCCGGCAATGGTGACGGTGGCCACGGCCTGTTTGATGGCACCGATGGAGGAAGTGTCGGCGCGTAACAGGACCACATTCTTCAACGCCGCGATCTGGTCATAGAAACTCGCCGTGCGGCGGCCGATGGCCGAAGTATTCTCCTTAATCGCCAGCAGCACGCCCGCAGGCAGATCGCGGGCCAGGGAAAGGATGGTGGCGTGCTGGCTGAGGCATTCCGGGGCCGACTGCATGATGGTCACCTCCGGCTCTTTCTGAAGCGGGTAATAAACGAATTGCCTGTTCTCCAGATCATTGAGACTGGTGGTGGCCAGCCGGGCCAGATGCCAATGGGCGTGGCGAATTCGGAAGGGAAGAGCGATCAAGCGGAGCAGGTTGGTAGAGAACCTTTTCTCCATTCCCCGCACCTTGTAATAGAAATGATAAAGAATGCTTTCCGGCAGAGTCCTGACGATGCGGCGCCAGGAAAAAAGGCTTTTTTCCATTTTGTATTTCTGTGCTGCAAAAGCATAGCTGCCGCCGATCTCTGCCACCGGCCAGCTAGCAAGGTTATCGTAGGTTTTCTTGAGGTCAGGATGATCAAAATATTCATTCACGGCCCAATAGAAATAGGTCTCAAAACGCGCCAGCGTCAGCCGCCGGTAGGCTGCCCCTTTTGCCCGCGCCGCAGCGGCCATGAACTTGTTGCCATCGAGAACGAGACGAAGCCCCTTTTCGTCAATCTCTTTCTCCCAGAAAGCTATCGATTCGGTGATAGCATGCATCAGTTGCAGATTAGAGGCGCGCTCGGCGAAGGGTGAATTGGGATGACGCCAGGCGCCAGGAGAAAAGGAGTGCCCCGTTTGCCGTGTGGCGAGCGCCAGCCGGTTGATGGGCTCGCCGGTGAGTTCCTCCACATATCGAGCCCTGGCGACAACTTCCTCCTCGATGAGCCCTTCGGCCCGCAGTGCTTGAAGATGAATGCTGTCGTTGGTTACCGAGTCCCACAATCCGTCAGCATTATTCCTGCGGAGGGTCTCTTCTTCCTCATGACTGCGAACATAGAGATGGAGCTTTGTCCCATACCGCTCTTTAAGAAGGCGCGCCAACGGCACAACCAACGATACCTGGGCAGGCTGAATCTCCATGCCGACATTTTCAAATATGCGGGTGTTGGCGGGCATTGTTAAAAAAGATGTCCCGTGGACGGATGGAGAGACTTCATCCCGCATCGGCGGCCAGCGCCGCCCGATGCTGTTTACGGAAGGCCCCGGAATACCAGTTATCGGTTTTCATCAGCTCCTCATGAGTGCCGATGGTGGAAACACGCCCTCCTTCAAGAACAACAATCTGATCGGCGCTGACCACGCTGGAAAATCCGTGGGCGATGAGAATGATAGTGGTGCCGGTCTCTTCCCGGATGCGAAGCAGCGTTTCCTGAAAGACCTCCACGGAATCGGCGTCGAGGCCGCTGGTGGGTTCATCCAGGATCAGAACCGAGCATTGGCACAACAGGGCGCGCGCCAGGTCAAGGCGCTGCCGCTGCCCCCCCGACAACAGACCCGCATCCTCTCCCACCAGCGTGTCATAGCCCTGGGGAAGCTGGGCGATAAATGCCGTCGCCCCGGCCAGCCTTGCGGCCTCGGCCATCTCTGCATCGGTGGCTTCCGGGCGGCCGTAACGGATATGCGATGACGCCGTGACATTAAAGACATCGGGAGACTGGGGGACGAAGGCGACACCGTTGCGGAGACTTTCCAGCGTAAAATCTTCCAGCCGGTGACCGTCGAACCAGATTTGACCGCTGCTTACCCGCCGCAGCCTCGGCAGAAGATCGATAAGGGTAGATTTCCCGGCGCCGCTAGGCCCCACCAAAGCCGTGAATTTTCCCTTGGGAATTTCAAGGTTGATGGCCTCCAGCGCAGGCACCGTGCCGCTTTCATAGGCAAAGAAAACGTCTTCAAAACGAATTCCCCGCTCCAGCCCGGTGAAGGAAACAGTCCCGGCATCCACTTCCTTGGCGGTTGCCAGGCTTTCTACACGGCCAGAAATCTTGCGCACGCTCGGCAATGTGGCCATCGCACCCTGATAGGTGACGGCGAGCTGCTGGAGGACCGGAACCAGCCGCACCATCATACCCACGAAGATCAGCGCCACCGCAGGCTTAAGTCCGAACATATCCTGGCTTGTGACGATAAAGCCGAGGAGGAGGAGAATAACAATTGGCTCGATAAACAAGGGAATGCGGGCGCGCAGGGTCTGAATGGTGGTGGTGTGATCCGCGATGGCAGTGAACAGGTTGCGCACCTGTTCGGTCTCCCGATCTTCGCTCCCGGAGAGGCGTAACAACCTCACGAGCCGGAGGCGTTCCACAAGAAAAGAGGTGAGGCCCCTGGAGGCCACAAGGCGATTTTCCCCAGATTCACGGCTTTTGCGAATAAGCCCGCGCATGGGCAGGGAAACAAAGACGAAAATTCCCGCGGACATAGCCGTCAACTGCCAGGACAAAGAGGTCAACAGCCCCCCGTAAACGGCGAGCAGAAAGAACGTATTAAGAGAAGCAATCAGGATAAAAATTATTCCTACGGCATGGGCTGATTCATTGACCAGATCATTAATCAGATCGCCCGTGGACCCACGATCAAAATAGGAAATATTTGCACCGAAGACCGAGCGGATGATAGCCATCTGAGCGTCGCGGATATAATTATTGCGAAGTCTCGCCCGGAATACGGTGCTGGCATATTTGAACAGTTGGCGCATGACGATAGCGCTAAAGGTGACGATGCTCATGGTCCGCAACGAAACATCGAGACCGAGATAAGCAAATCCCTCATTGAGCACCCGCCAGAAAATGGAAGGATTCTCCAGATTGGCAGGATCGCCGCCGCTGATAAACAGCTCGAAGATGGGCAGCAACATGGCCACGCTGACGCCTTCGAACGCCACCTGCGAGATATCCAAAAGAACCAACACGGCCATTTTGGAATAGCTGAATTCAATCAGCTTCAGAAGGCTGAAAAACTTTTTCCGATTTATGAAGATGTTATTTCCCTCTTCCCGGGCACTTAACGATTCCCGGGGTTATTTACGCCTTAACCGTTTGGTTGTGACTCCGCCCGGGCCGTTACAATGTAATGACTTTCCGTTTCTCGATTCCTGAAATAGGGGCGAAGTCCCTCGTTGAGGCGCGAATAATGCCGGGAAAGTATTTCTCGCCTTTCCCTGCCCATCAAATCCCAATCCAGATAGACAATCCGGTCCAGAACATTTCTGATGAAATACTCCCAGCGCAGTTTGAGCAAAAACCTCCTCAGGATAATCGCGAGCGCATATGGCGCCCCTTTCTTTCTTATGGCGTCGCGCCACAATTCCTTGCCGAGATCATATTGCGACAACCATGAAATAATTCTGTAGAGGATTTTCTTTTCATTCCCCAGGCCCTCCCCACGGCCCAGCAACTTCACCAGCTTTTCCTTGTAGAAGGTGAGTTGGATTCCAAAAGTGGAGAAACTCTTATTTTCCATTCTGAAATTCACGTCCCCGACCACATCACATCCGAATATACCTCCCACCTGACGCACAAAACTCTCGGGGTTTGCCGCCATGTCCTCATAAAACAGAATATGGACATTTTCCCTCCCAAACGTTTTGACGTAGCGATCACATTTTTCCGTGAAATCAAATCCCAGGGCATCCACATTCGGAAAATCTTCTCTGTGCTTTGGACAAAATTTCCCATTGGAAAAATTAAGGAATTTTATAATCGATACGCCGAGACCCTGCGTCAGATGTTTATGAAGCGACAGCAGCCAGTCAACCTGATTGCGCAATGTGATGATTATCGAGGCATCAGGGAACAGTTCCGCTAAGAAACGAGTGATTTTGTCGAACTGTTTGAAGCTGTCTTCGGCGTCCCCCACAAGGCCCATGCCCGTAATAAGCACGATATCCTGGGTTATATTGGAAAATGACTCCGCCATCATTTTCTTCACGCTGTCTTTGCAGGCGGAAGAAAATTGCGCGGCTTGCATTTCCTGAAATGCCCTGGTGACGCCTTCCGGATTTATGCATACCCGCGACGCATCAAGCTTCGTGAACACTTCTTGGCGCAGGAAGGCCGAGCCCGTTTTAGGCAGGCCTACATATAAAAAAACTTTCTTGGGCATATTCCGGTTTGCGAGGAGGTAAAAAATTAAGGGTGGGACAATATCCCGGACAGGAAGGCGGCGTTGAGACGCCTTGGGGAGGAATCCGCCCGTGCAAGATGCCCCGCGGCTTCGGGAAATTCTTCACCTATTTCTTTAAGCAGCCGCTTCATGTAACGAAGCTGATAAATGGCGATAGATTGCGGACGTTGATGAGCGATATCATCCTGCTGCGCCAGCTTCTCCGTCTCTTTGTCCACACCGTCCAGATAACGCTGCAGGGCAAGCCGGACATAGGGGTCTTCCGGCCAGATCAGGAAATCGCGGCGGAGATAATGATCCGTATCCCCGACCTTGACCATCTTTGATTTATAGTCCCAATGCATGGCGGTAAGCCCGGTTCCTTTCAGGGGCTCAATCGCAGGAATTATGCCCCCTCCGTAAAAATCATCCCCAAGATATTTTAACCCCCAGCAGACGGTTTCCTGAACATCGGCGAGTGTGCTTTTCGGCGTCGTCAGCATGATGTTGAAAAAAGTTTTGAGGTCAAGATCCTTCAGAATCTTCAATCCGCGATGAATCTGCTCCGCTGAACACATTTTTCCAATTTCTTCGAGAACATTTTCCGAGAAGGTTTCAACACCGATATAGAGAAGCCGGAAATTGGCCTTCTTGAAAGCAACAGCCAGTTTTTCGGTGATATCGGTGATGCGGGCATAGCACATAAAGGTAAGGTCGCCGAAATCCCGTTCGGCAAGTTTCTCCGCAAGGCGTATGGCCGCGGGCCTGTTGATACAAAAATCATCATCGGTAAAATAAATGGTCCTTACCCTGGGATGCGCCTTGACGATCCGTTCGATCACATTGATCAGATTTTCATCGGTGCCGCTGATTACAGGCACATTTTCACCCGTCGCCGCCGTTAACTGACCGGTGGAACTACAGTATTTGCAGCCGATGGGGCATCTGTTGCGGGCAAAAACACGGGCCGTGTGGATTTCCGTCTCAACCAGATCCGTATACTGGCCATTCTCCTGGTAGAAATTTTTCCAATGGTCCCAATAGGATTCATAATTGATCGTTTCCCATCCAATGGCGCTGGTGGCCTCGTTGAACAGGTCTTCGTCCAGAGCCTTGGCGGTGTTCTTGGATATCACGCCCGGAATCTCACCGGGGGGGGTGCCATTGGCCAGCATCAGCAGAGGGATTTCCCCTTCTCCCTGAACGACGATGTTGCATGGGGAACTGTCGAGAATGGCCTGATAGTTGAACTGGGCCTCAATCCCGCCCGCAACCAGCTTGGCAAACGGACAGATTTTCTTGGCCAGGTAGAGATTGCTTATATCCCGTTCCAGCGTCTCGTCGAGGAAGGAAACACCTATGATGTCCCAGGGCTTTTCGGCAAGTTTTTCCTCCAGGGTTGGGCCCTCTCCCGTTACCATTTTTAAATTGGTATCGAAACATTCGGCATCATGACCACGGCCAGCCAGGAACCCGGCCATCCTGAGACCCCCCAGATGCGGGCCCGCATACGAAAACCCTGTAAGGGATTTGCTGCTGGTTGGTGTGATGAGAAGAATTTTCTTTGCCGTGGGTTCCACCGATCAACTTCCTACTTGCCGCCGCCCATAAGGTCTCCAGAAAAAACCGAAACCCAAGCCGCGGGAATACTACAAACAGAAGGACAACAGTTCAATAATTTGTCCTAATAACACTACTTAAAGTAATGACTCTTTAATTAACCCTTTTATTTAAAGAATTAATATTTCGCGAGCACTCCAAATAAAATTATTTTACCTCACCTGATTTATTCCTGAATAACCGGAGAAAGCCGAAAAAATCAATAATGGAGAGCATGTCGGCGCTTTTAACATGTAAGCGGAGAAACCTTCTTCAGAAAATCCACTCTCTCATGGAAACTCTCGTGATCTTCTCCTGGACTGGCCGGATTGCCGGGTGTCGTCCGTCAACTTGCCTTATTCAGGGGCCGGGAGACGGCTGCGATGTTTCTCTTCCGGTAATAGTTACGCACATAGGCCGGCGACACGTGAGCATTCGTCAGCTTGAACCCCGAATAGGGCGGCCACAGGTCTTCCAGATCATGGTCAATCCTGCTGCTGCCCGGGTTTTCCATTTCCTCCACATAATCGCGTGTGGCCTCAAGAATTTCGTCCGCCGTGTTGTTTTCTATGGTGAAGGCGCGGTCAATCGCCTTCATGATCGCCAGCGTCTCTTCATCGAGCCCCACGGGCGTATAGTAGAAGGCGGAGCGGCTCAGCTTTAGCAGTTCACATCGCCGAACAATACTGAGTGCGGGATGTTCTCCGGCGATCATCGACTTCTTCTCGGCGGGGCTCATCGTTTGAGCCCTTGAGACAAAAAATCATTCTCTACCGCCAGCCTCCCGATTTTGGCATGAAGCTCTTTAATCTCGGCTTCCGTGGGGCCGGTGGCCCCCCCCTTTTTGGCGAAGACATCCGCCATACCCTCGACGGCCTGACGCTTCCATGTGCTCACCTGGTTCGGATGCACTTGGTGCTTCGCCGCGATCTCTTGAATAGTCTTGTCGCCACGCAGGGCCTCAAGCGCAACCTTCGCTTTAAACTGATCCGTAAAGTTCCGCCGTCTCGCCATGTCGTATCCCTTTCTCAAGTTCTGGATACACCTTAGCCCGCTGTCCGATTTTCCGGGACCGCTTCATATAATGGTTCTTTTCCATCTACGGGGAGACGCAAATTTCTGGCAATTTCAGCCAACATCTCTTTATTTTCTAATTTTATCTCTCCTGATTCTTCCGCACGCAAAAGTATGTTTATGAAATAATAAAGCTCTTTTGGATAAAAATGAAGATCACGTATCGACATGTTTACAAAATTCAAAATTTCATTAATATTTTGTGAATAATAAAGCCCATATACATAATATATGAATATATCTTGCGTTATAATCTCTCGTTTTCTTAATTCTAATATATATTCAATATTATTATTCGTATTTGAATTTCCAGAATCATCTACTTTCAGGTTTTTAAATAAAATCGTTGCGATAGTGAAATTGCGATAGTAAAGCATAACCATTGGATGATTTACCTGAACAAAATGTGCTTCCCATTTGGGAGGTACCAGCGGAGAAATAAACTCTTCCTTAGTAGGCATGTGCGCGCCTCTGTGAATAGCAAAGTTATGCGAATAGAAATACGATGCATTTTGATTGTTCAACCAATCTTTCCAGAAACGTGTCCAGTCATCTCCCATCTCCGGGATTGATTCCGAATTGGCTATAATATCAAAATTTAAATTAGAAGTAAGTTCGTGAAGATAAACAGGACATAAGTAAACTACTTTTTTATTATTATCATTATTTATATCATAGATACTATTGATATACACTACATCTACATCTTTTAACGTAGATCTTAGAAATACCTCGGCAAAGAACAACGATTCTGGAATATCTATTATTAAATATGTATCAATATCTACAATTGTATTGCTAAACCATAGGCGGGCAATATTTCCATACCCACCACCAATTTCACAAACTGACTTAATCTCCCGGTCACGAACGTAGGTTGCGCAAGTTAAAATATGATATGCGTGCCAGAAAAGAACATTGCTTAATATTCTTCCATTTTTAACCTTTAAAAGGGTTTCCTTCCAAGACACGTTTACATCACTAAAACCATCTATCTCTTTACTAAAATGAGGAAATGAGTGCTTGAGAATCTTTTCATACAAATAAATTATTGATATATTCGGAAGAAAGAACTTTAACAGCCGTCCGGGGTATCTGATGGCGTCGCATCTAAGTATTTTACCAAGCGCCCCAATGGGTTTGCGGCTGTCAAACGCCTTTGATTTGCATTGTGCCCAAAATATTGCATCTTGTTCGTTTTTTACAGCATTTATTACTTCACTAAAAGTGACTCTATATTTGTCCCACCTTCTCTCGCTTTCCCGGTTTTCTTGTCCAGGGACACTTGACCTATCAAGCTCAATTGCATGTGCGTAGTTATTCCTGCAAATTTCTAGAATATTTCTATTCATTGATCCAATCCTTTCTGATTGTGGGATTGTTTAAACGGGCATTGTCCGTCAGCTTGCCTTGCTCAGGGGCCGGGAGGCGGCTGCGATGTTTCTCTTTTTATAGTAGTTACGTACATAGGCCGGTGATAAGTGGGCATTCGCCAACTTGAACCCCGAATAGGGCGGCCACAGGTCTTCCAGATCATGGTCAATCCCACTGCTGCCCGGGTTTTCCATTTCCTCCACATAATCGCGTGTGGCCTCGAGAATTTCGTCCGCCGTGTTGTTTTCTATGGTGAAGGCACTGAGAACATCGATCGAGAACGCATATCTTCCCGCCACATCCGAGAAGGAAATATGGTTCCCTTCATGGTCATAAGCGTGTTTGTAATAGAGCCACGTATTGCTGCAAACGCTGCTGAATTGGAATACGTTGAGACCAAGCGTGGGACGGTCCGTGACCAGTCCAGCGGACATGGTGCCGCCGCCCTGATCACCGATATGAATATCCGCGTGCAACGCCACATAGGTTCTCCAGAGGTGGCGCTCCAGCCCCAGCGTCTCGCTGTCCACCACCATGCCTTCAAATTCTTCCGCCACCGATCTGACTAGGGGGCGATCCCCGGTGAGAAGGACCTGATAACCGCGCGACACCAGAAAACGTATGGCGGGCAGATAGGTCTCAAAGGAACTTCCGTCAGAATTGATCGCGAAAGAAGTCTCGCTGGATCTCTTCTTGAGATAAAGCCCGCACAGGCGCACTCTCGCACGATCCCCCCGCGCCCGTGTCAATGCATGTTCCACCGTTGCGCGCAGTTCCGGGGGCAGGGACGGTTTCTTCAGCATGAGATCACGTTGAAGATGGAAATACATGCTGTACCTTATATCGCCTGACCACTCGTCCGCCCAAATATCCCGGGGGGTTCGCGCCAGCATTTCGTTGAGAGCCTTGAGGCAGGCCTCAGGAGGGGGAGCCCCTTTAAAAATTTTTGCGTAGGTCTGCAGGACAGGACTGTTACCCAGCCAGCACGCCAGGCGTGACAGAATCCACCTCGCCGCAGGGTCATGCCAGCGGCGGCGGGGGATAACGGCGCGGCGCCCGCGGAAATTAAAATCCAAAACGAATCGCGGCAGGGTTATAAATTCCACATTCTCCACGTCATGCCAGATAACAGGCACAACCGGATTATGGGACGGCTCCCGGAAGGTCATAAAGACAACATGCCGATCGGGAAAGAGGTGGCGGCAAAAATCCGGGATCTGAATCGTTCCGCCGAAGTTGATCTTCTCGGGCAGGATAAGCACTTCAGCCCGCCGCAGACTGGGGAGATGAAACAACAGAATACGCAGGGTGAAGAACAACAGGCTGAAGGGTAGCAGGCCCCATCCGATGAAATGGATCGTCTGAGTCTTTAGAAGTCGCAGAAAAGTCAGCACGTATGGCTCCCTCCATGGAGAGTCTTGTCGAAGTAATGAAGTGGACACGTCAGGAAATGCCCATAGCCGTCTCTTCCTGAGCGCAGCTTATTCCCAGGCGCGGGGAAGCAACTCAGTTGTTCCCTTGATTTCCCTGAGTTTCCACGGCTGTCTGAGCCTGGCGGTCGCGACAGATAAAAGCCGGAGAAAAACGCGCGCCAAGGACGTGAAAGAAGGACACAAGTGGAATCGCGTCCAAAATCTCCTTTTCCAGAGCTCCGACATCGCTCCCCAAGCCCCTTTCTTCCACGTCTTCGAGAAAGCATTTTACTCCCTCACAAATTTCTTCCTGTGTATTTTTATGGTAGACCAGCGCCTTGGCGTATTTCTTTTGGAGCACGTAATAGCCATACGCGTCCATCTCGACGACGTTTTTGTAAGGTGCCGGATTGCCAGATTCATCCGTTGCCCGTTTCGGGTAGATCCACTTTCCGGGCATGGCAACAACCCCATAGACGTTAAATGCGATGGAGGGCTTGTCCATAATCACGGGCAGGATCATGCCGCCCTCGCCTTCGCCAATCACGATGTCCGCTTCGATGGGGGCAAAAAGCCGGAACAGATCAAGTTCAACGCCAAGCTTCCGGGCATCGACCACCATACCGGAAAAATCGTCGAACTGTTCATCCTCAAGTGTTCGGTCGCCGCAAAGCATCACCTGATAACCATAATCCACCAACAGCCTGATGGCCGGCAGGTATGCTTCCATAGGCGAACCATCACGCGCTTTGCCGTCTGAGTGTGTTTCCACCCTGTTGTGCATCATGCACAATTTCACCATCCGTCCTCCACGCACCTGAAGCAGTTTTTCGTGGATTTCGCTCTTTTCGGGTTCCGGCATCACGGGGAGCGGCGCGGGGTCGCCCTTGGCAACGGAAGAACCCCAGAGAACATGAGCGTAGAACTGAGGAGGAATCTGCGTATCTTCGTGATTCATGTAATCCTGGGGGACGACATCCGAGAGGTCCGCGGGAATAGGCAGGTTATGGTAGATATCGCGTATTCTCCGTTGTTCAGTTCCAGAGGTCAGGATCCGAAACAGCCAGTATGTAACCTTATTCAGAACCGGTTCTCCTATTGTCTTTTCCGGCAAGCAGAACTTTTTCCCAAAGAGGGAAAAAAGGAAAAATGGACTTCTTAAGAAACGAACGGAAATGTCGGTGAAAATTCTACCCAGTTTTGTGTTCTGTGTTCCGCCAGGCTCCCATACGAGAACAACCGTAACATGTTTGCCAGAGAGAACACGTCGGATGGCATCAATAAACATCAGACCCTGCCCGTAATTGATGGCATGGGTATGGATGAAAATAACCTCCGATGCCCGCAAGTCGGAAAAAATGCTTTTCAGGCTCCATGACCACCGCAGCACGATCAACGGCAGGCAAATAACAGAAGCGACCCAAAGTACTGTTTTCACCATGTGACGTTCTTTGACCTCTCAAAATGAAAGCCTGACATTCTTTCCGTTCCAGCTATTGCCGTGGATTCTTCTATACTGTCAGCCCGCCGCAGACTGGGGAGATGAAACAACAGAATACGCAGGGTGAAGAACAACAGGCTGAAGGGTAGCAGGCCCCATCCGATGAAATGGATCGTCCAGGCCTTCGACTTTTGTAAAAATATCGGCACTAGCTATTCCCTGAATGATTGGTTTCTAAATTAAGAGACAGCGGGATTACCCCTGCGTCACGGCAACAATCGCGTCAGTTCCGCCACAAACTCCCGCACCGCCTCTTCGTTCTCCCCGTCCGGCCCCCAGGGAGGAAACACGCTGTCCCCGGGAGAAAAGGGGCCGGGCCGGCTTTCGTGATAGACCACCACGTCGGTGAGCGGGAAATTGGTGTGATACATGCCAGTGCCGACGCCATAGACCATGGTGTTGGACGTGTCCATGCGACAGGCATCCACCACCTTTCCCTCGTCGTCAAAGATAACCACCCCCATCTCACCCTCGATCATGTGATAGCTCTCGTCCTTTTCCAGATGCTTGTGGGAGCGGAAACACTGCCCCGCGTACTGGACCACAATCATGTCATGTAAAAGCGCGTCGGGGCCCTCGTGAAGACAAAGCCGAATTCCCTTTCCGGTTCCCTTACCCTTGGCCACCAACTCGGCGACCAGCTCCCGCGTCACCGCCACAGGCTTGCGGCGACAAAAATAGGCTGGGGATTTCCTGCTGTCGCCGAGACCCACCGCTTGGTCATCGTCGAGACGGATTAGAGATGATCTGTTTTTATCCATATTTTTCCTCAGGATGCCGCGGCCACCAGATCACAACAGGCGGAACGAAGAGTCCGCATTTCCAGGCCCGTGGCCGCCATCAGCCTGTCGGATCTCATGGAGACATCGCGGGGCCGTTTCTCCTCGGTGGGAAAGTCGTCGATGCTGCACGAAACCACATTCACGTTCACGGGGCCGGAGCGGCGCATTTCCCCCAGAAGGGTTTCGAACATCTCCAGACGGCTTAAGGGCTGCGGCCCCGCCACGTGATAGATTCCCGTCGCCCCCTCCTCCATCAGACGGATCACGGCCTCGGCCACATCGTCCACATGTACCGGCGATGCCGTGTAATCGCGGGCGCACCTCACGGTTTCCGTGCCCCCTGCCACCGTCCTGTGCCATCCGGCGATGACCCCGCCGCCCGCCGGGTTAGAACCGTAGACATTAGCGATGCGCAGAACAAGAGCGTCGGGAACGTGGTCTTGCAGACATTCCTCGATCTCGGCCTTCTGTTTTCCATAGAGCAGAATTGGATTCACCGGATCACTTTCCACATAGCCGCCCTTGTACCCGTCGAAGACCACCTCGGTGGAAGCGAAGACCGGACGAGTGCCGGATTCGGCCAATTGGTCGATGATGGCCTTTATTGCCGTCACGTTGAGCGCCCGTGACGCTTCGGGGTTTCGCGCACAATCATCGGGATGTGCGTTGGCGAGCAGGATCACGGCGTGGGAAAAGGTTTCCAGACTGGGAACCGCCTGAACCAGGCTCTCTGCCCGCGCATCGAATTTCAAGCCGCCGGAAAAGAACGTCCCGTTATAGGTGGCCACAACCCGGTCTTCCCCCATCCGGGCCGCGAGACGGGCGCAAAGATGGTGGCCGATGAATCCGGATCCGCCGAGAACGAGAATTTTTCCCTCACTCAAAACAGATGAATCCGTGGTCGCCCGAATAGCCGGACAGGTCGAATACCCATTGCCATTCTTCTGGGGTAAAAAAGCTTTCGCAGGTCAGTTGCCAATAGAGCAGGTTCGCCTTCTCTCGCTCATTACGATAGGACTCCACCACCATGTATTTGCCGCCACGCCCCACTCTCTCGATTTCCCGGAGCGATTCCATGAGGTCGAACAGATAGAGATTGTGCAGGGTGGTGATGGAAACCACGAAGTCGAAACTGTTGTCCTCGAAAGGCAGCTTCCTGGCATGCCCCCGCTTCAGGGCCGGCTTGACCTCTTCCTTGGCGTGCTCGATGGCGTAATCGGAAATATCGATCCCGGCTACCTCCACTCCCGGCACCACCTGGGTGAATTCGTAGAGCAGGAATCCCTTGCCGCAGCCCACGTCGAGGATTCTGTAGCCGGGTTTGATGCCATAATGGGCCGCCATTTTTTCGGCCACCGGACGCCAGCGCCCATCATACCGCATGCCGCCATAGCCGGTGGCGCGGTCACCATCCCAGTAGTCGCGGTCCCAGCGTTTGGCCAACTCGGCGCATTCGGCCTTGTCCCGTTCATTCACGCGGCCAAGGTAGTCACGCTTGGTGCCGGAATGGAGGCTGCCCAGGAAATCGATCTCGGTCATGTCTCTGAAATTCCGGCTAGACGAACTGTCCGTGTTCGGGGTCAACGGCGAGATAGTCCATCATCCCCAGATTCTTCACATGGTCGGCGCAGTGATGGGAACAGTCCCTGGACGGGTCGATGGCGTAGACCCGCTCGCGGTTCTCCTCGGAAAACCAGAATTCCTTGAAGGAGCGGTCCTTGATGGAGCCCAGCGTACCGCCCTTGGTGAAGGCCTTGTCGTGACAGCTATAGACCACACAGTCGCCGCCGATCACCGGGTTGAACTGGATGTTGGGGCAAATGGCATAGGGGCGGTCGAAGCGCTCCTCCATCTCGTGATAATGATTGAGGACGGTGAAAGTTTCCGTGGCCATAGCCTCGGCCAGGGCGATTTCCTCGTCGATGCGTGGTTTGAGTTTCTGGTGATAGGCGTTGAATTCGGCGCCGTCATTGCTCACCACCGCGCCCACCAGCTTCACATGGTTGACGCCCACATCCTTGAGCAGCGCCACAAGCTCCGACACATGTTCGTAATTGTCGTGGCCCATGATGAGGCTCACCCCCAGCACGCAATGGGATTGGCGCGCCACGAAATCACGCATATTGGTGATCAGCTTGTCGAAGGCGTCCTCGCCGATGCGCCGTGCCTCGGCATAGCTGGGGCCGTCCCATCCTTCCATGGAAATCCGCACCCAGGTGGCATGGTCGGCAAAGGCGTCGGCCACCTTGCCCTTGAGATTGGAGCCGTTGGTAAGCGCCCCCACCTTGATCCCGCCCGTGGCCAGACGTTCGATAACGTCCGGCAGGGGCTTGTAGATCAGGGGCTCGCCGCCGCCGGAAAAGGTCACCGCGCGCACCCCCATCTCGACGATGTCGTCGACGATCTCGAACATCTTGTCGGTGGGGATAAGGTCTTTCACATCCATATCCTCACCCAGTTGCAGATTGCTGACCCGATAGGCGCAGTACCAGCAGTCATGATTGCAGTGGTTCACGGGCTTGATGCGGATGTTCACCGGGGCCTCGAGACGGCGTTCGCGGATGGCCTCCAGACGCTCGGGAAAGCGAAACGGCTTCAGCATGCTGTAGAGCTTGGTCACGTAGTTTTTTCCTTCCACGAACTTACAAACAGATATGGGAACAGAGGCCCGGAAATCATCCGAAAAAACCGTTCGCGGCATCAGCCACGCGGCGCAGCTCGTCTTGCGTGAGATTCTGATACACCGGCAGGGAGAGAATGCGTTCCGCCTGACGTTCGACCATGGGAAAATCACCCGCCTTATGGCCGAGATGACTTGCCGCCGGCTGCAGATGAATCGGCACCGGATAGTGGATGGCCGATCTTATCTGCCGCTCCGCCAGGTACGCTTTCAGTTCATCGCGCCGGTCCACCTGGATGACGAAGGTGTGATAGGTGTTGAATTCTACCTCCCGTTCCGGGGCCATGAAAACATGGGCCGGGTCCAACAATTCCCCATAAAGGGCGGCATTGCCCCGCCGCCGTTCGATAACGCCAGGCAGGACTTCCAGCTTGTAGCGCAGGATGGCCGCCTGCAGGGTGTCCATGCGGCTCACATGGCCGAAGGATTCCGACAGCCCCTTGCCGATGAGCCCGTGATTGCCCATGCGCGCCACTTTCTCCGCCAACTCGCCGTTATCGGTGGTGAGAAACCCCGAATCTCCCGCAGCGTTGAAATTCTTCAGCGGATGGGCCGAGAAACAGCCCACATCTCCGAACGACCCGGCCAGCCGATCCTCATAGCGTGAGCCGAAGGACTGGGAGGCGTCCTCGATCACCAACAGGCCGTTGCGTTTGGCGATTTCCGCCAGAGGCGTCATGTCCGCGATGCGGCCGGTAAGGTGAACTGGCATGATGGCCTTGGTTTGCGGCGTGATGGCCGCCTCTACTTTTTCGGGATCCATATTCAGGTCATCGCGCACATCGGCGAAAACCGGGGTTGCGCCGATGGTGGCCACGGCGGCGGCCGAGGCTATAAAGGAATTGGGCGGCAGAATCACCTCGTCGCCGGCGCCAATTCCCAGCGCCATCATGCCCAGGGCCAAAGCGTCGGTGCCAGAATTCAGGGCCACCGCATGGGCGACGCCACAGAACTCCGCCACTTCCTTTTCGAGGATTTCAATATCCGGCCCACCCACCAGCTTGCCTTCGGCCAGCACCGCTTCCACGCGCGCCATGATCTCGTCGCGCTGTTCGGCAAACTGGGCGGCCATATCCACGTAGCGGATGGGGGCGGTATCGTTCACGACAGCACTCCACGCACCGTGGCCGAAATACCGGCGGGATCGAGGCCGCAGCGTTCGAGCAGGAAATTCTGGGAGCCGTAATCGCTGATAAACCGGTCGGGAAGGCCGAGCCGCTTGAGCCGTGGCGGCGGAGCCTTCCAGTCATGGTCGGCGAAGAGTTCCGCCACCGCGCCACCGAGCCCGCCGATCAGGGTATGTTCCTCCACCGTCACCACCAGCTTCACCTGGCCCGCCAGTTTCAGCAGAGTATCGGCATCCAGCGGTTTCACCGTATGCATATGCAGCACGCCACACTCAATGCCCTCACCGGCTAACATGTCGGCGCTGGCAAGGGCGCGCTGGGCCATGACCCCGGTGGTGACGAACAATACCTCTCCGAGCTCGCGCAGGGTAATGGCGCGGCCGATCTCGAAGCCGTCGGAGTCACGCGACACCACGTCGTCATAGCCCTTGGCGAGGCGGATATATATGGGGCCTGGATGATCCATGGTATGGGGCATGAAGCGGCGCATTTCCTCGGCGTCAACGGGGGCCACTACGGTCATGCCCGGCAGGCTGCGCATGGCGGCGATGTCCTCCACCGCCATATGGGTGGGGCCCAGCGGCGCGTAAACCAGACCGCCGCCGTTGCCGATCAGCCGCACCGGCAGATCATGCAGGCACAAATCCACCGCCACCTGTTCGAAGGCGCGCCGCGTAATAAAAGTGGAGATGGTATGCACGTAGGGAATGAACCCTTCCATGGCGAGCCCTGCCGCCATGCCGATAATGTTGGCCTCGGCCACACCCTCCATGAAAAAGCGCTTGGGAATTTCCGCCTTCATGGCGTCCAGGGTTCCTGCCCCCAAATCCGAGCCCACATAGACCACGCGGGGATCGCGCCGCGCCAGTTCGTGAACCATTTCCAGACAAGCGCCACGCATCAGTTTTCCTCCAGCGCCTTGCGCAGTTCCGCCACTTGTTCCGGGCTGAGCCGCGCTTTGTGGTGCCAGCTGGGATTGTGTTCGGCCTCGGCAATGCCGCGTCCCTTCACCGTATGGCAGATCAGCAGGTTGGACTTCCCCGATTCATAGGGCAGGGCGGCAAATCCTTCACGCAGCGAATCCACATCATGGCCCTCGGCCTCATGCACGGCGAAGCCGAAGCTGGACCATTTCTCCGCCAGCGGCTCCAAGTCCAGCACCTCGGCGGTGGGACCATAAGACTGCAGCTTGTTGCGGTCGATGACGGCCACCAGATTGTCGAGCCCATGTTTGGCCGCGCACATGGCCGCCTCCCAGACCGAGCCCTCGTTGATCTCGCCGTCCCCCATGATGACGAAGACGCGGCTATCGCGCCCCTGCAGCCGCGCCGCCAACGCCAGGCCCACACCGATGGGCAGGCCGTGACCGAGCGCTCCGGTAGAGGCCTCGACACCGGGAATTTTATGGGCTTCGGGATGCCCCCCCAGCATGGCGTCGAGATGACATTGCCGGTGCAGTTCCTCCACCGGGAAGAATCCTTTATCGGCGAGGATGGCGTAAAGCGCCAGACAGCCATGGCCCTTGCTGAGGATACAACGGTCCCGTTCGGCCCAGTCCGGCTCCTCGGCGCGATAACGCAGCACATCATCATAGAGCACCCGCACGATCTCGATCAGAGACAAAGCGGCTCCGGGATGGCCCCGCCCACCGCCGTCCAGGGCGTCGATCACCATCCCGCGCAACATGCGCGAACGGGCGTCCAACTTCCCCGCGGCCTGATCTGTTTTTGTTGTCTTCGTGGCAGTCATTAAATTCCGTCGTTTCCTTCTTCCACACGGAGCAGCATGGCCTCGGATTTATCCAGCTGCCGGGCCTGCACCGTTTCGCGGTCCCGCCCGCCATCGGCATAAACACGGCGAAACCAGCGCTCGGGCAAAAACTCATTGAGCAGTATCAGGCACCATCGCAAGCCGAAGAGGGACCACAGAGCAGAGAGCCGCGCCCCGCAGGTCTTGTCATCTCGATAAATATCCGCCAGCCCTTCGCGGAAGTTCGCCTCTTCCTCGGCACCCAGCACCATGCCGGGATGCATCAGGATATCCGCCGTCAGCTTTGCCGGGTCATCCCAGCCGAAATATTCAAAATCGAGAAACACCAGCGAGCCGTCTTCGCGCCGCCGGGCGTTGTGAAATCCGAAGTCGGACGGCGACAGGGTACGCTCCCGTCCAGGAATGGCAGAATCAAAATCCATGCCCGCCGCCTTGTATTCCCGCGCAGCCCTTCGCGTGACTTCTTCCAGGGCCGGATCGAATTTCCCTGACAAAAACGCCCGCAGGGAGTCGTTGTCTTCCGCCACTTCGCCCAGCCGCAGCCTGCGCCCAGCGATTCCCGCCACCAGATCGGCGCCGCTGAAACAGGGATCGGAGCTCGGCGGTAATTCCTTGGCGCCCGGCGTCAGGCGTAACTCATGCAGTTTTGCCAGCAATCCCAGCGCCTGATCCACATCGCCGGGCCTACGGGCGGCGGGGTCGGTAGCCGATACCGCCTCGCCCTCGATCCATTCATAAAGCGCCACACCGGCCTCGCGGTCGGCGGCCAACGGACAGGGAAGCGCAGACCCCACTCCCTGATCGGCAAGAAAGCCGAGCCCTCCGAATTCCACCCCGAGACGGTCACGCGGGTCTTCCTTCTGGGAGGGATAACATTTGGCGGCGACCCTGCGGCCATCGGCCAGAGCCGCCCCATAGACCCGGTTGTTGCCACCACCCTTCACCGCCTCAAGGGCCAGCACCTCCGCATCGGCCAGCGCCGCCACCGTCCGGGTGAGCCCGGATTCGTCCGGCTTAATCAGATTCCCGGCCAAAGATACCCTCCGTGATGTCCCGCCAATTCCCACATAAAGTGAGTCCCGGCGCATCCACCTCTGCGCCGATAAGATAGCGTTTCACACCCTTGGGAAACTCAGGAGCCAGCAGAACCTCTTCCAAATCATCGATAAAATGGGTGCAGTCCAGAGCAGCGATTCGCGCCAGTTTGTCCGCCCGGCTTGGCTCAAAGAAAACCTGTGCGGGGTCGAGTCCGAACCCCTCTTCCCGAAAGAACCCCTGTGCCGTCATCCAGTCCAGCGAGGCCGCGCGCAGGTCCACCCCGCCGGGATCGGCCGCGGCATAGCGGGTCTTGTGGCTGATGATGGAAACCGTGACGCCGCGCTCCCTACAGTGCCCGAAAAAATCCGCCGCGCCGTCGAGGAGTCTGGCTTCAGCCATGCGCGCGCCATAGACCTCCGCTTGCAGGCTGCGCCAGTTGTTTTCGCCATCGGAGCCGGCGCGCAGGGCGTCACGCAACGCCTGCTTGCCCTGATCCAGCGGCACGTCCGTCCAACCACGCCCCCGTACCGCTTCCGCGAACAGATGGTCATAGCCGGCAAGGGTATTATCAAAATCAACGCCGATACGCATGGAAGTTCTGACCGTGCAGCGACGGGCCGAAAGTCCCTAGTTGCCCACGTTGAATTTGAGCCCACCATTTCCTGGGCGGTCGTCATTACCCGGCGGCATGGCTCGCATATCCTCATCATCGCCGATCCGCCGGGCGCTGCGATAGAGCCTGTCCATATTGGCGCGGACGAGAATCCGGCCCTTGCCGATCATGTCGGAGCCATATTGAGTCACATATCCGGAGATGAGATCCCTCTGGTGATCGTTATGAAACATTTCCATCTCGATTCCCTCGGGCCGGGCCAGCGACAGTGGGTCCTGAAGGAATTTTCCATCCACCAGTGCGGCAAAATCGAAATGAAAGGTCCGTTTTTCAAGGCGGTCCGTTTCCAGCACGTCGCGTTTACGCAACAGGCTGAATTCCAGAAGCTCTGCTAGATAGGATTGCGTCATTTCGTTACCGCCGATTTCATCTTCCAAAAGCTCCCGGGCCACCGAATAGGCGGTCTCGTGGAGAACGTCGAGATGTTCAAAAATAGCCGTGGCGCGGTATTTATAGAGCTCGTTGGTGCCGTATTTGCCATCGATATAGCGCTGGATAACGCCCGGCTCGACCACGAAACTCTCCACCTCATTGCTGTCGCTCCACATGTTCCTGTCTTCTTCCTCGTTGTACTGGGCATAGAGCTTCGCCAGCTCGCCGCCGCATTCCACGATCCGTTCGTGAACCGCGGCGATGAACTTCGAACGTTTGACACCGTTGAAATTAAGAAAGCGGATGAGATCAATAAACAAAGAATCGTTATTGAAAACCTCCACCGTCAGATGCAGGGCGCGACACGCCTGATAATCCCCAAAGGGCAGGGTCTTGTTAGCGACAACGATTTCCTCCACTTCCGCCGCGGGAAAAGTTTCGCCGCGGAAGGTGTAGGTGCCGAAACAGCGCGGCAGGACGCGGAACTTGGTCTTAAAACCGTATTCCTCGCGATCCTTGCGGCTGGCGGCTTGCGTGCCGGGAAGCATGATGAACTGATACAGGCGGATATAGCTCATGCCGGCATCGAGCATATCGAAGACGGAGCGGAAGTGCTTCTCCTTGGTGTCCCCCTGAAGACAGAGGATGATTTCGGCCTCGCTCTGCCCTCCCTTTTCCGAAGCAAGCGCCGCCATTTCCTCCATCTGGTCCATGGGCACGTTTTTGCGTTTTATGGTCTTGAGGATTTCCTCGTCGGTGGTCTGCACGGCCGAGGTGGATGGCATGGTGTCGCCAAGAATTTCAATGATCTCCATGGTCCGCTTCTTGTGATTCTTGGCCGTGGCGACGGTAAGTGTCTTGGGCCAGTCGTATTTCTGTTGCAGGCGACGTATTTCTTCGGCGGTTTCCAGGTCTTCCTTAAACATGCCGAAATTGGCGTCCACCAGCATTAGGTCTTGCACCTTGACACGTCCCGCCTTGATGCGTTCGGCGATGTAGTTCAGTTCCTGGGAAATGCGTTCCCGGTCGTAGCGCGGGGTCTTGGTGAAATAATCCCCGCCTTCCCAGCAGAAGGTACAGCGATAGGGACAGCCCCGGGTGGTCAGGAACATGGGGATCAGCACGTCGTCGTAAAATTTGTCACAGAGGCCGGTCAAATGCACCGACGGCATCTTATTTATATCGCTGATTTTGGGCGCCAAATCGGCGGCAATCATTTCACCATCTACAACATAGCGAATATTGGGCACGGTGCGGCGTTCCCGTTTGAATTTCTCCCAGTCAAAATCCATCTCCTGCATGGTCCGGAAAAACGTGACGAAGGCAATTTCACCCTCGAACTCGAAATAGCAGTCGATGGCCGGATATTTCTCCAGGAGTTCCTTTTGTTCCTCGTGGCCGGAAGGGAAATTGGGGCCGCCGAAAACTATGATGGTCTCGGGCGACGCTTCCTTGAGGCGACGGGCGTATTCATGGCCCAAACGCACATTCCATGAAAAAGCGGAAAAACAGGCAATCTGCGGCGTATTGTCATCGAGATAGGCGCTGAATTCTCCGGGATATTTGAAGACCTCGAAATCGACCTCGTCGCCCAGCTCTTCCCCCACATTGGCGGCCACCATGGTGATGCCAAGCGGAAACGTGTTGGCGGCCACCATTTGCCCCATATGGGTGAGATCGGCGAAGCTGACTTTTACCGGCATATCAGACTGCCGTCGCCACTCCCTGTTCTAAGGAAGCCGCCCGTGGTTGTCCCCCGGCCCTGGCCACACGGTACATGGCGCTAAGCTGGGAGCGGGACAAGAGCCGCGCGAGTCCGCTACCGCTGCTGCCATACTGGCTGATCCAGCGATTGATAAGCCTGCTTTGATCCTGCGTGTGGACAACCTCCATATGCACGCCATCCGGAACCATGACCGAGAAGGGGTCGAGGATGAAGTTGCTCGCCACGAGTTTGATAAAATCGAAATGGAAAACCTGAGAATATGTTTTGTCGGGATCGAGGAACTGGTCCTTGCGCATCCGGCTGAAATCACAGAGTTCCGAAAGAAACAGAGATACATCCTCGTCCTCGGCGGCCTCACCCAAAAGCGAGCGCCCCACTCCGAAGGCAATCTCGTGAAGAATATCCATGTGTTCGATCAGAGCCTTAGTGCGGTATTTGTGAATTTCGTTGGTGCCATGCTTCCCGTCTATGTAGCCCTCAATGACCCCCGGTCGGGCGACAAAAGCCGCCACTTCGTCCGGACTGTCCCACAGGTTTTCCTCCTCGTCTTTGGCAAAAGCCCCGTAGAAAGCGGCCAGAAGGCTGTCGCCGTTCACGGCGCGGGCATGGACCCCCTTAACGAACTCGGTGCGGGATACGCCGTAACGGTCGAGGAACATGAGAAGCTCATGGAAAATGGCGTCGTTGATGAAAATTTCCATGGTCAGGTCGAGAGTGCGGCAGTCCCGATAGTCCTCATAGGTCATGGTGCCGCTGCCAACGCAGATTTCCTCGGTCTCCACCACGTCCACTGTTTCACCCATGATGACATAGCTACCGAAACAGCGCGGCAGGACGCGGAACTTGGTCTGCAGAGCAAACCTCTCACGGGATTCCGGGTTTGCCGCCTCGGTACCCTCGAGCAAAGTGAACTGATAGCTGCGGAACAAAGTGGAGCCGGCATCAAGCATGTCGAAAACGGTCTTGAAATGGCTGCGCTTCGATTCCCCGGGCAGGTTCATAATGATTTCCGAGAGAAAGGTAGCGTCATCGGATTCCTTGGTTGCCGCCAACTCAGCCAGATCCTTCACCGGTAAATTCTTGCGCTTAGCCAGCCGCAGTACTTCCTCATCGGTGGTCTGAATAGAGGCGGCGGGCGCCAGGGTGCCGCCCATGATTTTTGAAATCTCGATAATATTAGCCTTGTTGTTCTTGGCCGAGGACTGCACGAGATATCTGGGGAAATTGTACTTGTCCTGAAGCTTGGCGAGATAACGCGAGGTTTCCACGTCCTGTTTGAACATGCCGAAATTAAGGTCGGAAATGACAAATTCATTCACCGTGGTGCGTGGGGCGATGTAATCCAGTTCTTCATATATGCGCTCCTGGGAAAAACGCCGCGTCTTATTGGAATAACGGTGACCGTCTACACAGAAGGTACAGGCATAGGGGCAGCCCCGGGCGGTCTCTATCATGGGCGCCAGAATGCCGTCGAAAAACTTGTCAGAGAGACCACTGAGATAGACCGAAGGGATAGTGTCCATGTCCATGATCCGTTCCATCATCTCGCCGGCCACCAGTTCACCATCGGCAATGTAACGCGCACTGGGCACCAATGTTCGCGCCGCCTTTAATTTCGCGGCATCGAAATCCACATCCCGAAGCGCCTCGTAAAAGGCCACGAAGGGGCGCTCGCCGTCGTTTTCTATGAAAAAATCAATTTCGGGGCGCGCCGCCAGAAAGGCCTGTTGCTCCTCTTTTCCCGAGGGAAAATTGACGCTGCCGAAGACGGTGACGGTGTCGGGCCATTTTTCCTTGATCCTGCGGGCAAAGTGGCAGGCCAGATTGATGTTCCAGGAATAGCAGGAAAACGCGGCAATCCGGGGTTGGTTGGTCTCAAGATAGGAGTTGAAATCGTCCGGATAACGGAACAATTCAGTCTCGATCTCGTCCCCAAGCTCCTGCAAGGCATAGGCCGCAACCATGGAGATGCCCAAGGGAAACACATTGGCCTGAACCGTTTGTCCGGTATGGGTGAGGTCGGCAAAACTGATTTTTACTGGCATAAATAAACCTTCTCTTGACCTTTTACCGTTTGAAAACGGGCCGGAATGAGAGACTCTCGCGCCTGATTCTCTCTTGCTGGAAAAGGGGATAGCGAACAAATATCCCCTGAGCGGGAACAAATATCAGACTTAAATACCATATGGCTATAGGCATGATCAGCAACCATCATGGGTTTATTGAGGCTTTCTCATACTTTTTCAGAACTTCGATTGTCCTGTCCACGTAATCCAGAGGCATATCCGGCCCGCAGGGAAGATTGAAACCGGTACGGCTATAGCGTTCGGAATTAGGGAAACGCTCGCCGCTGTCAAAATGAGGCGCGGTGTGCACGCAGGGAATGAACTTCCGGGTCTGAATGCCTTCTCCGGCCAGAAAAGCCATGAGATTATCCCGTTCCTCACTGACGGCTTCCGTCCACAGGGCGGCCTCGCCGCACTCCACGCCCACTGGTACCAATTCAATAAAAGAAAGCCCCTCGAACCCCTCCCGGTATCTCTTATATACGGCGTTCACATGGGCCACCTTCTCCGGACCGCGCCGCACCTGCCACAGGCCGATGGAGGCCAGAAGGTCGTTGAACTTGAAATTATGCCCCGTGGTCAGATAGGTGTGGGAGACCACATCGGCGACCCCGTGGTTACGCATGGCGGCGAGTTTTTCGTACATCGCCTTATCACGGGTGACGATGGCCCCGCCTTGGCCGGTAGAGACCAGTTTGACCATGCCGAAGGAAAAGCATCCGCAGTCTCCCAGCGTGCCCTGATATCCGTCGGGACCGCGCGAGAATATCCCCTGACAGGCATCCTCAATCACGGCAAGGCCGTGTTTCTCCGCCAGCACGCGGATCGCCGACATGTCACACACACGGCCATTGAGATGGACCGGCATGATGGCCTTGCTGCGCGGGGTGATTTTCTTTTCCGCCTCGGCCACATCCATATTGGGGCTGTCACTGCGGCTGTCCACCAGCACCACCCTGGCGCCGAGAAGAGAGGCGGCATGGGCGGTGGCGATGAAGGTGCGGGTAGGCACGATAACCTCGTCGCCGGGACCGACGCCGGCGGCCATCAGCCCCATCATCAGGGCCATGGAGCCGCTGGTGGTACACAGGACATACGGCACATCAAGCTGTTTCGCGATCTCGGCTTCCATCTTGGCGGTTACCGCGCCCATGCTGAAGGATCTCGCCGCCATGGTTTCGACGACGGTGGCTATTTCGTTTTCACCAATATCCGTCATCCAAAACGGCACCTCGCTGCCTGCGCTGACAAAAGAGGCGTTTGCGGCTTCAGATTTTCTCATGCTATTCGAGCTCACTTGATAAGGCATTTCCAGATGGTTTCGGCGAGGCGGATGTCTTCCACCGCATCCTCACCGTTGGCCAGAGGCACGCGATCCTCCCTGAGGTCATCAACGAACGCCCTTGCCTGGCGCTGGAACGACCAACCTTGCTTCACCTCAAAGGTCTCTATCTCGTTTCCGTCACCTCCACGCTGAAGCGTCACCCGCGCGGGAGTGCCCTTGAGCAACGGCGGCGGCAGTTCGATGGTCAGGCGTCCGCGCTGGAAGAATATTTCCACACCCTCGCACCAGTTGCCGTGCTCGAACATCCCAAACTCCAGGACAGCAGGAAAACCACCGAAATCAAACAGGGCAACACCGCCGGCCTTGGCCCGGTAATCGAGATGAACCACCGAGGGCGTGGCGCCAAGAAGATAGCG
This sequence comes from Kiritimatiellia bacterium, assembly GCA_030744755.1. Taxonomy (GTDB): domain Bacteria; phylum Verrucomicrobiota; class Kiritimatiellia; order UBA8416; family JADHWI01; genus JASLPY01. The sequence continues at coordinate 33,841 of JASLPY010000037.1, forward strand.
CATGAGATTGATGTCATGGGCGTAGACATTCATAAAATCGTCATAGTCGGTATGCAGTTCCCGAGGCAGCCAGTCGGGCGCCACGGCCCATGATTCCAGACCCTCCGGCCGCCCCTCACTCAGCCCCACGGGCAGGGCGGGGTCATAGAAAGCATCCCCCTGAAAACAATAGAAACGGGAGAAGGTCAGCGGCCCCAGCTCGCCACTGGCCATGAAGCCCTCAATCAGCCCCTTGGCCAGCTGTACGCCTTCGTCGTGGCGCTTCATATAGCCGATGGCGTATTTGACCCCGGCGGCCTTCGCCGCTTCCGCAAGGGTTTCGGCCTGTCCAAGAGTTGCCGCCATGGGTTTTTCGGTGAGCAGGTGTTTGCCTGCCTTCAAACAGTCGAGGGCCACGGGACCGGTGTGGTGGCGGCTGGTTACGGCAACCACCGCATCCAGATCGGCATTATCGAGAAGCTCCCGGTGGCTCGTAAAAGCCTGAGGAATGCCGTAATGGGCCTGAACGGCGTCACGCAGGCTGGGACGTATTTCGGCAATGGCCGTCACCTCGCAACCTTCCATCTCGGCGTAATTGGCAAGATGGGCGATCTGACCAATATAGCCCACCCCCACCATGCCGACCTTAACGGGAGCTCTGTTCCCTCCGGTCACGCCGCCCACGTGTTCGAGTAGCCCTTCGGCAGAAGCCTGGGAAGATGTTTGTTCTTGAAATCGTTATGGCGCAGATCATCGGCGGATAACCCGAATGCCGCAAACCGGCTCTGCCAATATTCGGATGTCTCGAGGCGTGTGCTCAGGCGCTCAATGACCGATGGCGGAATGGTCCCGTCCCTCTGCTGGCCGAGAAAACCCAGGAAATAAAGCGCGAAGGCGTTTTCGGGCGCCACCACGTCACTGAGATTAATCAGGGTCGCAATCTGCTGGTCAACCTTGGCCGGGCGGTCTTCATGGAACAGGCGGTGAAAGTTGAGATGATAATTCATATAGAACCAGATATCGGTGATCTGGTCGGCGTCGGGAACCTGATCGAGGCCAATGACCGAGAAGGCTTCCTCAAAATCCGCCGTGGCTAGGCGCAGACCCTGTTCGATCTCCGCCTGCTTGCCAAAAGCCCCGGCTGCGAACCGCACCTCGGAACTCCCCACATCATCGATCAGGCCCTGGGCCACCATGGACTCATAGATGGGCGTGTTGGCAAGCGGCTGCAGGGGTGAAATCCGGCACCAGTCGAGGTCCATTTCCCGCGCCACCTCGATGGTGTCCATCACCATGCCCATGGTCTCTCCGGGAAACCCCACCATCAACTGAATGCTGGCGTAGATCTGTTCATGTTTACACAGGGCCTCGGCGGCCTTAAGGAAATTCGCCACCTTGCCCGGCTTGCGCACCTGTTTGAGGATTTCCGGATTACCTGATTCCATGCCGATATTCATGCCGATGCAGCCGCTTCCGGCACAGGCCGCCACCACCTCTTCGGTACAGGAAATGGCGATAACGCCGTTGGTGGCGTCCCAGGTCAGCTTCAGCCCGCGCCGCACCATCTCGTTGAACAAGGCAACGGCGCGGGATTCATTCTTCAACAGGTCGTCATCAAGCCACATGACGTGACTCACACCATAGTCGTTCTCCAGCCTCTCCAACTCATCCACCACTGAGGAAACATCGCGCATACGTACCCCGGCGCCGTTGAAACTGCGCACCGAGCAGAAGGTGCATTGCGCACGGCAGCCGCGGTTGGAAAGAATGGTGGCAAACCGGGTGTCCCCGGGTTTCAGATAATAGAAAGAACCAATGGTCCCGTAGCGGGCATTTTCCTCCGGTCCCGCCAGATCCCAGGACGGAAGAAGATTGCAGTCGTCCTCGGTGGGCCGTTTTTCCTTTTGAAAACGGAGCCGCTTTCCGCCCTCGTCGATAATGATCTGGGCAAGCGTATCCACACCGGCTTCACCGTTGACAACCTGCACGAAGCCTTTAAGAGCGAGCTCGCCCTCGTGCAGAAACGCCATGCGGGCACAGGAAATATCGTCGAGCACACGCTCCACGTCGTTGCTCACATGGACCCCACCGATGGCCAGGGAAACCCCATGCGAAGACGCCTTTTCGCAGACCCGTTTGAACGATAGATGGGTCATGGTGAACATACAGGTGACACAGATCAGATCAGGGGTGATCTCCGCCACCGCCGCATCAAGGGCCTTCTCCCACGCCACATCATAATCGAAGGAATCAACCGTATCCGTGGCGTGACACTGTTTGAGAACCTCATGATTGAGGTTGCAGATATTCACCTCAACGCCGATTTCACGCAGGTTGCGGGCCAGGATAATCAGGCCGTAAGGCGGATAATTGGTATAGCGGCCCCGCCTGGCGGTATCGTAATGGAACAGCTCGGCGTGAGAATCTGGTGGATTAATCAATAAAACCTTGGCGATCTGCCGTTCCGGAAACAGGCGGGTAAGGACGCCCTCGACTTCTTCGAGATCGGCGCACTGGTCCGTTACGCCCCCCATGGAGGGGTATGACGTCTCGGTATTCCTATCTTTAGATTCGCGGTTCATAATCGAATATACGGGGAGCATTCTCCGGAACACGCCCTGCTCACAGAGCGCAGCCGGCACCTCAGTCTTGCTGTTTCCATCCCATGGCGAAATCCACCACGGCGTGACACAGAGCCAGATGGGTGATTTCCACGAAACCGTATTCTCCCGAGGGCACATAGAAATTGACGTCGCCCAGGCTGCGCAGCCGATTGTCTTCCTCGAACCCGCTCAATGTCACTACCTCGCAGCCCTTTTTCCGCGCCTCGGCCACGCCGCCCAGAATGTTCTCGGAATTTCCAGAGCTGCTGATGGCCACCAGAAGATCGTCGGGGCGGGCGTGAAGATCGATCTGCTTGGCGAACACGTTCTCATAGCCCAGGTCATTGCCGAGACAGGTCAGCGCCGCCGGGTCATTGAATGCCTGGCTGCGCAGGTTACCGTTCTTCGAATAATCGATGGCCATGTGGCTGGCGATCCCGGCGCTGCCGCCATTGCCGATAAACATGATCTTGTTCCCGGCATCATGGGCGCCCTTGGCAAAGGCGCCAAACGTCCCGATGGCGTCATCAAGGGAGAGGTCGGCTCCGTTGCCGTCACGACACCGCACCAACCGAGGAAGCGATCCAAGGGTGGCAAAATAAGCATCGACAGGCGTGGACATGACGTTTTTCCTGGCGCTATTTCAAAAGTGCCGTGGCCGTCTTCACCAGGCCGGCTTTTCCAATGGTAAGGCGGTGGCCGACGATATTAATCTTCAGTCCGCCGGCGATGTTGCCGATGAAGCCCGCATCCTTCATGGCCGCGCCCGAAGCGACGATCGGCGCGGTAATGGCGAAGAAGGCGTCACCCGCCCCCACCGTATCGATGGGAGAACCGGCAACGGCGGGAATTTCGTGAGTGCCGCTGTCTTTTTCGAAGGTAATGCAGCCTTCCATGCCAAGCGTCACCATAATTCTGTCGCAATCGATCTTCCTGGAAAGGTCTTCCGAGATGATGTCGGCGACCTCTTTGAATTTATCCCCCACGGCGAGCCGCGCCTCATGAGTGTCGATACAGACGTAGTCGGCGCGCGGATAGCGCGTGATCAGGTTATACCCCAGATTGGCGCTGTTGCTCTGGGCATTGACGGCAAGGAATTTCGCCTTTTCGACCAGAAGGGCAATGGTGGAAGGACACAGCATGCCGTGGCCGAAATCCGTCACCACCACCAGGTCATAGTCAGCCGCGCGTTTGGAAATAATGTCATTAAGTTGAGTTTCCACTTCCGGCGGCAGGGGTGAATCGTCCATGAAGTAGACTTCGAACAATTTTTTCACATAGGCAGATTCTATAAAACGCTGTTTGCGAGTTGTTGGCGCCGAAGGACGCTCAAGGGCCGTCAGCGTGATGTTCTCCTTGATACTGGCCTCCACCAGTTCACGGTGGGAATCCACCGCCCCCAGAATCGTCACCACATCCACCGATTCACAAATGCTGGCCAGCGCATTGGCGACCGCGATCACGCCACCGGCGAACATCTCGCCTCCTTCGTAACGGGTGGCGATGATGTTTTCCTTGGGCGACTTGCCCATTGGGTTGGCATAGACATAGTCGTCAATGATGGTGTCGCCGACCACCAGAATCCGATAGTCCCGCACCCCTTCAATGAGATTCAACACACGCTCCAGCCCACCATCCTGGCGTAAATCGTGGAGATACTCTTTGAGAGACGGATCAAAAACCCTCAGATTCTGGTTGATCAGGTTGGAGGAGCTGAACGTAACCTCTTCGGTAAAAACGATCCTGCCGCCGTGTTTTTCGACGGAGTCGCGCTCGGTGACAATACGCCCCGTAATATCGTCTTCGGGATTGGCGTATTCGGAGCCCTTTACGTAGACGTCGGGCTTCAACGCCTCAATAATCTGCTCGGCCCCAGGATGGGGGTTGATGACCACCCAGTCGATGATTCCCTGGGCCGCCACCATCTCGGCGCGCATATGCTCAGAAAATACCGGACGACCCGGCGCCTTTCCCGCATAGACGTCACAGGTGACAAGCACCACCAGGATATCGCCTTTCCGTTTCGCGGTCTGAAGATGTTTCATATGCCCATAGTGAAACAGGTCGAAGACACCTCCCGCCATAACCACAGTCCTTCCCGCCGCCTGTTCCCCGGCGAGAACACTCACAAGCGCCTCAACAGTTTTGATTTTATTTTCCAAGAAATCCATTATGTAAGTTCAGCCGGAACAACATCCGTGTGGGGAACCGTCTCGATTCTGCGGTAGAAACTCCTGACATTCTTGCCCATGCCGAAAATATTGCCCAGGCCACTGTTGGAGATGCCATAGGCCTTACAATATCCAGAGATCAACTCCTTCTGAACATCATCATGGGCGAAATGGATGTTAACGCCGCCGGGACAGGCATGGTCCCTTGGGCCTTCGTTAAAACCACACTGCTCCAGAGCGATAAAATCATAGTGAAAATGCCTAGTTTCCACTTGGTCGGTGGCAAGCATGTCCTGTTTGCGCAACAGACTGAACTCGATCAATTCCGAAAGATAACCGGCGACCCAGTCCTCATAGGCGCCGTTTTCCTGAAACAACTCCCGCGCCACGTCATAGGCGATGTCGTGCACATCCCGCATATACCGGAACACCATCAGGGCGCTGTACATCAGTTGTTCATTGTTGCCGAGTTTTCCGGCCTGATATTGCTCGGCCACGCCCTCCCGGCGAAGAAAATCATGCAGTTGCTCGGGGCTATCAAACAATTCATTGGTTTCACGCCGGAACCCTTCATAGAGTTCCGCTACGGGGCTGGCGGCGGAAGTCACCCTTTCATGAATCCGGGTGATCAGGGTTGAAATCCTGATCCCGCGCGCCTTCAACAGCTTGAACAGTTCCAGCAACAGCGCGTTGTTGTAGAACACCTCCACCGTGAGGTCGAACATCCGGCATTCCTCGTATTCCTCGAAGGTCAGGGTGTCATTGCCGACACATATTTCATCGATTTCCGGAGCGAAGATGGTCTCGCTGAACAACTCATAGGTATTCATGGTATGGGGCGTCACCCGGAATTTCGTCAGAGGGCTATATTCGGCCTGCCCCTCCGGAGTCGCGGCTTCGGAGCCACCGAGCATTATGTACTGGTGTGAACGCACCACGTTCACACCGGTATCAATCAGATCACAGACCGACTTGAAGTGGGCTTTCAGTGAATCGCCGGGCAGGGCAAGAATAAGCTCGGAGAACTGGTTGCCGGCATGGGCCTCGCTCTCGTTGGCCACCTTGACCATGGTGTCGGCATTGATATTCGAACGCTTGACCTTTTCCAGAACGGATTCGTCGGTGGACTGGATGGCGGAACTGAGCCACACGGACCCACCTCCAAAAACGCCGCTACGGATGATCTCGGCGGCCTCCAGCACGCGCGCCTTGTTGTTCTTGCCCATGATACCAACGAAATATTTTGGCCAGCCATGGGCTTCCTGGACGCGGACGATTTCGCGGCAGATATCGGCGTCGCGTTTGTACATGCCGAAGTTTGAATCGGCATAGATCAGATCCGGATTGCGGGCGCGGCTAGCCACATAGTCCAGTTCCTCACGCACCCGGTCAAAGGAGAACTTGCGCACCACGTTGAAGTAATCGTCCCCCTCTTGGCAGAAGGTGCATTTGAAGGGACAGCCGCGCGCCGTCAGCATCAGGGGCACCAACTTTTCATTGGCCAAAAACTTGTCACACAGCCCGGTCAGATAGGGGGAGGGTATCTCGTCGAGTTCCCTCATGGCCGCCACCTCTTCGCCCATGATGAATTCACCGTTGCTGAGATAATGGCAGCCGGGGATCACCACCTTGTCCGCCTTCAGCTTTTCGACATCAAAATCGTATTGGCGGAGCGCCTCGAACAACAGAGAGAAAGGAATTTCTCCATTGCGGAAAACATGGAAGTCCATGGCCGGATGCGCGGACAGGAAAGCTTCCTGTTCTTCCGGGTCGAGGGGATAGTTGGGGCCGCCGAATACCAGCACGGTGCCGGGAGACCGGCCTTTGATTGACCGGGCGATCTCATAGGACAGATTCAAGTTCCAGATATAGTTGGAAAAGCAGGCGATACGGGGCACTTCCTTTTCTAGATATGAAATGTACTCCGTCGGGTATTTAAAAATTTCGAGGTTTATCTCGCCCGCGAATTTTTCCAAGGAATAAGACGCCACCATGGAGACCCCGAGGGGGACCGAATTACAGGAATGCCCCTCATGCGCCAAATCACAGAAACTGACGGCGGTTTTCATTTAACGACTCCGAGCTTCTTTTGCCGTCCCGCCTCCCCGTCCCGGCAGATCTGTCACGGCAATGGCGCTCCACACAAAATACTCCAATGGAACATCAGATAAGCATTCATTGGCATAACAGGATGGACTTTTTATTCTCATACGCTTTTCGCCTTGCCGGTATCCATAAAATTGCACCCCCTGAAGGTCAGTTCTCGATTGCGTTCGGCCTCAGCACCGGAACGGTGTCGGGCGGACTGAACGTGTAATGGAGAACCAGAAGCCGAAATTTGATAAAATACTTGAGGCTCTCCAGACTCCACCCCCCTTTGTTTGCTAGCATCTCTATTCTGAACGGGAAGACAAACAACGGCAGAAGCATCACAAAAACGACCCGCTGGCACAGGAAAGTATTGTGCAAACAGTAATCAAACGCCTGGAAGCGACTCGCGAATATGACCGTATATCGGAAGCGGTCGAAATGGGAAATATAGGCTTCGTGCTTCTGGGCGATGATCTCCTCGTTGAAGCCGCTTGTCTGATGAGCCGACGCCTTGTCGTTCCAGAACTTCAGCCCGTTAAAGGTGGATTGCAGAAGCGTTTCATCCCAGGGAATGCCCAGCCACCCGCAAACGGCCGACATGGTTCTCTTGGGGTCCTGATGCAGATCTTCCAGACGCACCGCCCGTGATTGGAATTTTACATTTTCCAGGGCCGGGCAGCCGCTCAAAAACCGGGCCCGAACCACCTTTAAAGGCCTTCGCGGGATCGGGGCCTTGGCGTCAAGTATGTGCATGCGGAAGTGGGAACCCAGGGTCTGGATCGGATCCCGAACCATGTGCAGAAGGCGGCTGTCTGGGAAATCCTCGGTCACGGCGGTTACGGCCGGGCGCGATGGACCGTGCAGTCCGAGCAGAATGACGGCGCCCTTTTCGAGCCGGTGGCCGATAGCGTCCGCATAGGCCAGGTGCAGAGCCTGAATGAAAAGCCGCCGAGTAACGGTCTTCCCTTGCGGGAGCATCTCCCGCAGGGAGAGCCGAAAAACGTCGGCATCGGCGGAAAGGGTCTGGTCCCTGTTCTCGCCCATAGTTGTGAACCCGATGCGCTCTCCGTAGCACGCCCAGCTCTTGGGGTTTTTGGGGGGCGCCGCGCCATCGAACAGCGACCCGAACTGGTCAATGAACGCCTCAATCAGCGCGTCGTATTTGAGATCGCAGAACTCCTCCCAAAAGACGTAGAAGCCCATCAAGACGCAGTCTGGTGTTGAGGCAATCCAGGGATGGGCGTCGAGAAGCGACGCCATCAGGCTGGTGCCGCTGCGCCCCGAGGTGAAGACCGTAACGATGGTCGTCATATCTTCAGGGGCAATACGCGTATTCAGCCGGGGGACCGCTCCCGATTTCTCCGACGCACCCTGTTTCGCCGGCTTGGTCTTGGCGGAGGCCGTTTTTATTTTACTCGCTTCCATATGGAAAATTTTCCGGGGGCGTATCGTTATCCGACTTTCAGAACCTGATTGGATTGGATTGCATTGCGTTCTGTTTTACCCAGGCCGGTGATAGCCGCGCCCCCACATAATGAAAAATGGAATCGGCGGGGAGAAGCCGGGCTATATCCGCGTGTGGATCGGGTCTGCCGGGATTCGCCACATCATCGATAAAATCCGCGACGGCGGCAAGGATTTCCTCCCCGCTCATATTCCGTAAGTCACCATACTCGTTCGGGTTTTTGTGGAGAAGCTCGGTGAAAATACGTTGACCGGGGATGGCCTTTCCCTCCCAGTCGACCGCATCCTTAAAATACACCCACGAATTCGACATGCCGGAATAGAAGGGGTACCAGTCGAGCAGCAGCTTGGGTTTGCCCGGCCCGAACCCAGGACAGATGCCAGCGCCGTTATTACCCATCAAAATGTCCGCTTCCGTTGCGGCATAAAGCTGGAAAATATTGGAGTTAACCCCGATATTTTTCCCGTCGACAAGCCCACCCTCAGCATCGCTACGAGAATCTGGATCGATTTCATGGTCACCGGTGAGGAGAACCTGATAGCCGTTCTCGTTCAACAGGCTAATGGCAGGCAAATGCCGCTTCACGTCCGAACCGTTCCTTGTCCTTGCAAAAGGGGCGTCACGCTTTTCATGACGCAGATAGAGACAGCAATACTTCGCCGGGCCTTTCCTCCCGCTCCGTCGCCAGGCCTGCGCCAACCGCTCTTGGATATCCTTGCGCTTGAGTTCCGGAAGGCGAATCGGCGGAGCAAATATGCTGGCCTGGAGGGTGGTGAGGGCCGCCGTCTGCTCGAAGGAACCCCCCCAAGCACGTGCGCCGACGGGAAAAATCTTATCAACGCCTTCTTTGACGATCATGTCCCGGTAAAGCTCCAGAAGGCCGCAGTAGACAACGTTGGAACCGGCGAGCGACCTGATAACCTTCCCCGTGAGCCATTTCGCCATACGGTCATGAATCTTCAGAAAAGGAAGGGCGATAACCCTGTGGTTTCTTGCTATCGTGATCATGAACCGGGGCATAAAGATCACACGGATATCGGACCAAAGGTCCTTCACCACCGGATTGTATTCATGACGCCAGGAAGCAATCAGGAAAACGCAGCGCTTGCCAGGATGCATACGGCGCACGGCGTCCGGCCCCATCACCGTGTGCCCGAAACTCGTCGGCGAGGTCATCAAGACCACCACATCGGCATGGCGAATCTCACGCCAGTGCCACAACAAGCGCCCCACCCAGACCAGTCCCGAAAAAGGCAGGAGAACCGCCGTCGCAGTGCGGCTGAAAACCCGCCACGCCATGCGCACCGGGAAAATCAGGATATTTTTAAGGCTCCCCAAACTCCACCCCCCCCTTATTGGCCAGCATCTCTGTTCTGAACGGGAAGACAAACAACGGCAGAAGCAGCGCGAAGACAACCCGCTGGCACAGGAGGGTGTTATGCAAAAAGTAATCAAACGCCTGGAAGCGGCGTGCGAAAATGACCGTATACCGGAAACGGTCGAAGCGGGAAATATAGGCTTCGTGCTTCTGGGCGATGATCTCCTCGTTTTTGTTCACTTTCATATCAAAAGCTTTCCGAGAGCGTGTCTTTATCCGGCCTTATCCGTAATATTCTGAAAATGAGATCGCACCCACGCCGGTGACAGTCGCGCGCCGACAAAGTGCAAAGTGAACTACGGGGGATAAGCCGGGCAAAACGCGCCCAGATTTTGGCGTGATATCGAGGATAAAAGTAGTTAGGTGCGTCACAGGTCCCAATGTGGGAGTCTCACTGTGATTATATCAATATCCCCCTCGCCCTCTGTTGATTATGCGGTCCGGATTGGCCTGAAGATAAAGGTCTGCCTGTTCCGATACGGAAGATTGGGACAGAGGTGTGTAATAGGTTTCGGGCCCTGTGCGATTCACAATGAATGGGGCCAAGCCGTTTACAACTCTGATATCGGTAGTAACGCGCGTGCCGGCCCCCTGGTTGATCTCCTGCCCATGCACCGTGGCGAGGCCGAAAATCAGAACCTGCCCCACGGTCAGGGGAACCGGCACGGCCTCGTTGGCGATCTCCGGCAAAACAATTCTAGCAATATAGGGAATGCCCGCTAGATGCCTGGGCGACCCGCGTTCAACACCGTCGATATCCACTTCATGGAAACGTGTCTCGCTCTCGGGTGTCCTTTGGGAACCCGAAACAATACGCAGGGCGCCACCTTCGTCCAGGTCCGTATAGGCAACAACAACTGACAGCTCATAGGGGCTGGCTCCGTAGAATGTATCCCGATGCAAACCAATATTGTCTCCGGCAACACCCGGACGCGCAATGCGTAGGTAGGGGTTGGTCTGAATACACAGATCGGGGCTGATTAATTTCTGGAGGGCGTCGAGTTCGGAGGAGATAATTTTCTTGGCAAACTGCCGTTCACGGAAAAAACCATTCAGGGCGAGATGCACCTTGATATACGCCTCATCATCCGAAATATGCCCATGCAAATCTTCAAGCCGCTCCAAGGTGGGGAAAAAGGACTCTCGCAAAAAGGCGACTATTGCATCCCTCGCCTCAAACACGGTCTCGGGATGCGTTAAATCGAGAACCATCCAGCCATTTTTGGAATATAGTTCGTTCATTTCACTCAGCTTTATCATCCTAAATCACCATTTAGTTGTGTTGAGATTATACTAGATAGTTCGAAAATTCTATTCACGCTCATTATCCGCCCCTTCCAAAATATCGATGCAGCCGTTTACATCATCGAAGGGGAGGTTCTGGATAAGTTCCGGATCGCGATCCCACCATTTTATACGTAGGAGACTTTTTATGATCTTGTCGTCAAAACGATATTTTAAAATCCTGGCCGGTGTTCCCCCAACAATCGCATAAGCGGGAACATCAGATATGACGACAGCACCGGCAGCGATAACCGCACCGTCACTGATCGTGACCCCCGCACAAATAACAGCATTGGATCCGACCCAAACATCGTTCCCAACAACGGTATTCTTCAAAGAAAATTGAGTTTTCTCCGTTTCAAACTTTATGGGAGAATTTCTGTATTGAAAGGGGCTTGTACTTAGCCATGTAGTTGGATGTGGCTGCCCCCCAATAGTGCAGGAATTAGCAATACTACAATACCTACCTATATCTGTTAATTGCGATACATGGGAGTAATTACTGACGTATGTATGCCTTCCAATAGATATATTCCCGACGATGTAACATTCATAAAAACAAACCGGCGGCTCCACCTCAACATCGAGACCAATAACCACGTTCTCTGTACAGATAACGCCCATCTCGGACAACTTTTTTTTACCTTTACCAGATATATTTATGAAATCCCTATTTCTCATAATGGCACCGGGATTTTTTCCGTAACACGTGATGAGTCGTCCCAAACATTGCAGTTTGTGCACATCAGCATTGACGACCTGCCGTGTTTAGCATGGCTGTCGCGAATTTTTGCCATGAGCTGATTCTGCCAAATCGATTGTATTAAAGAGTCCAGAACGTTCCCCAATTTCTTGGACGCATTGAAATCAATACAACATAGCGGGACCCGCCCATCGCAAAGGATCACCAGGGATGTCCACGGAGAGGGACATGGTAACCCATTGAGTTCAGATTCCACCTGAACATCCGGCAAGCTGTAATTATCGCTTCCGCGCGCCCAATTGTGGGAAAGCCGACCATAGGCCATATCGAGTGGCCCCATATGGCTCTGCCAGAAATCTTTGTACTGATTAAACTCATCAATATTCTGTTCCATGATCGCCATTCTGATTCGCACCGGAACTTCTGGGGCCAGTTTGTTTCTCAAGGAGATAAATGAAATCACATTGGATATGCATTCGTCGTAATCAAGCCCTATGCGAATTAGCTCAAAGGTCTCCTTTGTCGCGCCGTCGATGGAGAATGTGATTTCGTCCATACCGCTGCGAAGTATGGTTTCAGCCCTCTTCGGTGTCATAAGCGAAGCGTTCGAACTTATGGTGACTTTTTTGATACCTATTTGCTTCAAGGCCTGGACACGCGATTCCAACTTTTTGTCTATCAGGGGTTCCCCATCAAGCTGGACCGTGATCATTTCTATCCAGTCGGCAAATGGCTCTATTTCTTTCAGAATTTTGTCATACAGTTCATCGCTCATTAATTTTGAGTCTCTTTCCCACTCTTCAACCGGGCACATGATGCATCGCGCGTTACATGTGGAGACCGTCTCGATTTGAAGATATTTGGGAAAGCATAGAAAATCCTCAATAGTCTTGAGACCATTCTGCTTCATTGCTTTGGTCAGTTCGTCCATTACCCTAAGATATTCCTTTCATCATCCGGAAAATGCCGCCCCACCCAGACCAGTCCCGAAAAAGGCAGGAGAACCGCCGTCGCAGTGCGGCTGAAAACCCGCCACGCCATGCGCACCGGGAAAATCAGGATATTTTTGAGGCTCCGTTCTTTCACGATCTATCTGTCTTCATTTTCGTCTTCGGGAGAAAAGCGCGTCCATGGAAAAATGGCCGTTCCTCACACCCCGGTGGCGAGATTCTCCCGGGCAATCCGGGTCGCCGTTTCTCTCATGGTGGCCAGGGATGAGGGCGCCGGAACCCCAAACATTTCTCCCTCGCGGGACATATCAAGCGTCGTGAAACGCGGTGAGCTTCCGGACGGATATTCCTTCATGTTCCCGGTTCTGGCCTCGATTCTCTCCGGGTCGACCGCCATGGCCCGGATCAGTTGTTCGGCCAGCACCGTATAGGGAAGGTCATCGTCGCCAGAGGCGTGAAAAATCCCCTCCGTGCCGGAGCCTATAATTTCATGCATCACCCGTGACGCGAAGACCGCCGTGATGGGGGCGATGGTGGTATCCTGATACGCTGTTATGTTTTGCCCCGATGCCAGTTCGGTTTGCCACCTGTTGAGAAGCGGCATATCCGGTCCAATGATTTTGGTCAGCCTCAGGACCACTGTCTTTCCCTCCAACTCCAGAATACGTGCCTCGGCCTCGGCCTTTTGCCGCCCATAATTCGTCACCGGACAGGGCGGGTCGTCATGGTGGCGGAAGGGCCGGGTGAAATCGAAGACGCCGGTGGTGGACAAAAACAGGACCATCGTTCCCTGACGGGTTAGTTTTTCCGCCAGCGCCACCGGAGCATGAAGATTGACCACCGCCGTGACATCGGGGTCGTTCTCGCACTCAGCAATACTTGTGACGGCGGTACAGATCACCGCCACGTCCACGGGTGGCAGTTCGGGCCATTCGCTCGGCGCAAGGCTCAAGTCGAGAAACAAGCAATCCTTTGCCTCGCCTTCGGTGCGCCGGGTTGTGCCGAAAACTTCATATCCCCGCCTCAACAAATCCTGATACGCAACGCGGCCCACCTGACCATCGGCGCCGATAACAAGAATCGAAAGCGCGTCCGTCAACTGGCCTTGCCTATATCCGAGTTGAAGACGCCGTCCTGCTGTAACAGCATATGCAGACAGAGGATGGTAAAATCATAGGGCACGAAACGAAATGCCTCCCGGGCGATGTCATCTGCCGTCATCAGCCTCATTTCCGCCCCTTCGTGAAGAACGAGACTGTCTACCACACCGGGATCAATGGACGCCTCGAAGAAATATCTGTGACGAAAGCCACCGTCGGAATAAATGGCGTCGAAGGCCATTTGGGAAAAATAGGCAAGACTGCCCGGCTCCAGCTCCAGCTCCAGCTCTTCCAACAGTTCGCGCCGCAACCCTGCTTCCGGGTTCTCGTTCGCTTCAACACAGCCACCGAACAGAGCCCACATATTCGGAAGGACGATACCGGCCTTGTCGTCGCGAAGTTGCATCAGATACCGACCGTCCGGCGTAACCAAGAGTGCCGCTGCCGTGCGGATATCCACAATATCTTCGGCAACGAATGGCCGTAACGTGTCCGTCACGAGATCATGCCGCCCCGTAAAAGGCGTTTACTGATTCCGCCACGTAAGCGATCTGGTCCTCGCTCAGATACTGGTGATGGGGCAGGGCCAGCACCCGGTCGGACTGATTCTCGGCCACCGGGAAATCTCCCTTCTTGTGGCCGAATTTCTCCGCCGCCGGATGCAGGTGCAGACAGCGCCCGTAATAAATCAGCGACTGGATGCCTTTCTCGCCCAGATGGGCCTGGAGTTTGTCGCGCCCGTCGCACTGGGTGATGAACATGACGAAGGCGTTTTCTTCGTAATCCTTGCAGGGCGGGATATACATCTGCTCGGCAGTGATAAACTCGCGATAGAGGTTGACGTTGCGGCGGCGCCCCTCGATCACCGATTTCAGCCGATCGAGGCGGAAGCTGAGCACCTCGGCGTTGAGCACGTCGAGCCGGGAATTGACCCCGAACAGAGCACAGGTGTCGCGGTCCTCAAGACCGTGATTGCGATAGAGCCTTACCTTCGCGGCCACCGCATCGTCATCGGTGAGAAGAAAGCCGCCGTCGCCGATGGCGTTGAGGTTCTTCAAAGGATGGGTGGAGATGGCGTTGGCATTACCGAAGGTGCCGCCGTGACGGCCACGGTAATAGGCGCCCATGGTCTGGGCCGAATCCTCTACCACCAATAGGTCATGCCGTTTGGCGATGTCGAGGATGGCGTCCATATCGGCGATGCGCCCGGTCCAGTGCACCGGCATGATGGCCTTGGTGTTAGGGGTGATGGCCGCCTCGATGGCCGCCGGGTCGATGTTCTGGTCTTCGCGCACATCGGCGAACACCGGCGTCGCCCCCACATGAACGATGGAGCCGAT
>JASLPY010000380.1:0-491 GCA_030744755.1 Kiritimatiellia bacterium
CGTTCAGGCGTCACACCATATACTTCCTCTTTCTAGTTTGCAGAGTGCTATGTTTTTGCTAAACAGTCGGCCAGGCCTGGTCACTGCGACCCAGCTAAGCTCCAGGGGCAAGCCCCTTCACTTTGTGGGCACTCCTTCTTCCAAAGGTACGGAGTTAATTTGCAGAGTTCCTTAACATGGTTTCTCTCAAGCGCCTTGGTATTCTCTACCTGTCCACCTGTGTCGGTTTGGGGTACGGTTCGCCTTGGCTATGCTTAGAAGCTTTTCTTGGCAGTGTGGAATCAATCGCTTTGTGAGGCAAAGCCTCTCGTCATCGACTCTCGCCGTTGAAGCTCCGGATTTACCTGAAGCTTCCGGCTACCGTCTTAAACCGGGACATCCATCACCCGGCCGACCTATCCTCCTGCGTCCCTCCATCACGCGTCACCGCAAGTACCGGAATATGAACCGGTTTTCCTTCGACTACGCCTTTCGGCCTCGCCTTAGGTGCC
>JASLPY010000380.1:501-735 GCA_030744755.1 Kiritimatiellia bacterium
GATTAACCTGGCCCAGGAACCCTTGGACTTTCGGCGTGCGGGTTTCTCGCCCGCATTTTCGTTACTCATGCCAACATCCTCACTTCCCCGCGCTCCACCATGGTTTCCACCACAGCTTCGCCGCACGGGGAACGCTCCCCTACCACTGTCTCCTAAGAGACAATCCGCAGCTTCGGCGCATGGCTTGAGCCCCGTTATATTTTCGGTGCAGGCCCGCTTGACCAGTGAGCTATT
>JASLPY010000381.1:0-472 GCA_030744755.1 Kiritimatiellia bacterium
GGTGTTTCGTCATCCTCATTCTTCGCATTCACGTCCGCACCTTTGGAGATTAGTAGTTCAACGATTTCCTTGTGACCACCATAAGCCGCCCGAGTCAGCGGTGTTCCGCCGAAAAATCTTTCCTGAATCTTTGCATTCACATCCGCGCCTGCGGCGACAAGGAGTTCGACAACTTCCGTGTAACCTCTAAAAGCCGCAAGATGCAAAGGAGCCAGTGTACCATCCTTCGCATTTACATCGACACCTTTGGCTAGAAAGTCTTTTATCCCCTGCAAATCTACTTCATCGACGGCTTCAAGTAATGTTGCGGGAGGTAATTCCTTGGCCGTCTTGCCGCCGTGTTTGCGAAGGAGGTCGGCGGTAATTCTTAATCGTTTGAGGAACAGGCCATTTATTGCCGCGATTTCGGTGCGTTTACGATCGATGGCCCGATCTAGCGGTGTGCGGCCAGCATAATCCTTCGTATTCACAT
>JASLPY010000381.1:482-729 GCA_030744755.1 Kiritimatiellia bacterium
CCGCACCTTTAGCGATGAGTAGTTCGGCGATTTCCTCGTGACCTTCGTTAGCCGCCTCATGCAAAGGAGTCCCACCCCACGCATCCTTCGCATTCACACCCGCACCAGCAGCGATGTGTTGTTTAACGGTTTCGATGTTTCCTTGTCGGGTAGCATCGTGAATTGAGAACCTTGGACCTGACCAGTCTGGTGCTTTAACTGTCGGCGGCTCTGCTTGCTGTATTGGAATGGCTTTTGTTTTTTGTAG
>JASLPY010000382.1 GCA_030744755.1 Kiritimatiellia bacterium
TGCGGTGAGGAGACAGCGCTGCTGGAATCCCTGGAGGGCAGGCGCGGCACGCCGCGCATCAAGCCGCCCTATCCCACGACCCACGGCCTGCACGGGAGACCGACGCTGATCAACAACGTGGAGACGTTTGCCACGATTCCCTGGATTCTGCAACATGGTGGCAAAGAGCTTGCCAAGCTTGGGACCAAGACAAGCAAGGGCACGAAAGTCTTCGCCCTGGCCGGCAAGATCCGCAACGGTGGCCTAATCGAAGTACCCATGGGCGTCACCATTCGCCAGATTGTCGAGGAAATCGGAGGTGGGGCGGCCCCCGGTCGTACTTTCAAAGCCGTGCAAATTGGCGGACCTTCCGGCGGTTGTGTGCCCGCGGAATTGTCCGAAACTCAGATCGATTACGAGTCGCTGTCCGCCGTCGGTGCGATCATGGGAAGCGGTGGACTCGTAGTACTTGACGACAAGGACTGCATGGTCGATATCGCCCGTTACTTCCTGCAATTCACGCAAGACCAGTCCTGCGGCAAGTGCACATTCTGCCGCGTGGGCACGAAGCGAATGCTCGACATCTTGGACCGGCTGTGCAATCGAAAAGGTAAGAAGGGCGATCTCGAGCAACTCGAAGCTTTGTCCAAGGCCGTCGGTGCCGGCAGCATGTGCGGTCTCGGCAAGACGGCTCCCAACCCGGTCCTGTCCACTTTGAAATACTTCCGCGAGGAATACGAGGCACACAT
>JASLPY010000383.1 GCA_030744755.1 Kiritimatiellia bacterium
GAACAGAACGTTCGGCTTCTCTGCTCCCCGTGCGGACGCCAGTAACAGCAGACCTGAGACGATTCCATAGGTGATTTGACGCGATATACTCATGACGATTTCCAATCTCCCCCTTCCGGATAGTTACCAAGTGTGTTCGTGAAGATACTCTAACGACTCAACCACTCGACGGCAAATCCTACGATTGTTAATCCGGGCCGCGAGGCCGGCGTCCTTCCAGCCCATGGACGTGCCTTTTCGCCGGAACGGGGAGGGTCGCCGGCCTCGGCGACCGTTGCACCTGGAACGTACCATCTTGCCCCAATCCCAAGACCACACAATGAAGGATTTTGAACCTTTTTCCTTTGTCCCGTCTGTCGCAATACCTACAATCACTACCATGAGCACCAGCACCATGCCCATATACAGGGAAGCTGGTAAGACATACCACGCTGACTCCTGCGATCCGCTTGTACGGGCCGCGGAGGATGGCGAGCTTGTTTTGGAAGCCCTGGGGAGAGGTTCATACCCGGGGCGTTCGATCCCCGGACGCCTCCTCAAGGGATTGCGGAGTGTCGGCTACTGGGATGCGCCCCACGAACAGACCTGGGGGCTTCCCTGGCACAGGAACGAAGGCATAGAGATAACGCTCCTCGAAACCGGGTCGACCCCCTTCCTCCTTGGAAACAAGCAACTTTCTCTGCACCCGGGGGATCTCACGATCACCCGCCCCTGGCAGCCCCACCG
>JASLPY010000384.1 GCA_030744755.1 Kiritimatiellia bacterium
CATCCACAAAATGCCCTTATGACACTTGATTGAACTCTCAGACTCATGTCGCGCGCGGGAAAACCCGCAAACGCCACAAAACTCGAGAAGATACACAATCACCCGGTCACGATTCCGCCTCTACGGCAAACCAGCCGCAAGAAACATGAGCCGTGACCTTCGGTCAGTTACTCGCTTCTTCACAATGACAAAGAACTTTCATTACCGTTTCCCCATGGCCCTTACAGGCCTGTCAGGGAACGGCAAAATCGTCCCGGCGTCCATTTAAACCCACCCAAAATCCCGCTGGAATCCCTCTCCCACCATCTCATCAAACCGATGGTGGAGGTGAACGGAATCGAACCGATGACCTCCTGCTTGCAAAGCAGGCGCTCTCCCAACTGAGCTACACCCCCGGAAGAACCAGGCCACGATCCGTACGCCACGCGCTGCGGTCGGGAAAATGGTGGGCCGAGGAGGACTTGAACCTCCGACCTCACGCTTATCAAGCGCGCGCTCTAACCAACTGAGCTACCAGCCCAAGGTCCGGTTCAGGAACCGTGCCGGGAAAGATCCATCCCAGCAAGGATTATCCATCCTGGACGCCATAGAAAGGGATACACCGGCGGCGACATGCCGCAGATTGAGTAATGGCCCGAAAACGAATTTCCGCGCCATCCTTAGAAAGGAGGTGATCCAGCCGCAGGTTCCCCTACGGCTACCTTGTTACGACTTCACCCCAGTC
>JASLPY010000385.1 GCA_030744755.1 Kiritimatiellia bacterium
GATCCCGGCTCAACGCTGACCAGGTGCATGGTGAATGCCGGCTGGCGCAGCTCGAGCCCGATACCGATCGGACCGATGTGGTCAATCTTGAACCGGGCGAGGTCATGCGCCGGATAGAAATGAAACTGCGGCCGCTCCTTGTAGTACGGGTCATCGAATGGGCCGAAAAAAGAGGCCAAAGCGGTGGTGCCGGTGATCGCGGCAATCAGTACGCCAGCCATGGCTGCAACTATCGTCCTTTTCATAGTCTGATCTCTCCTATAGGAATCTGGTTTCTCGAAATCCCGGAGAGCACGTCTTTCTCGCCACCTGAAGTCCCCGATTTCTGACTGAACCATACGCGACACCTGTCCCCGGGGTCAAGAATTGGGACGGCGAGAGCTTTTTGCGTTGTGGGAGTTCTTTGACAGGATTAGGGATGATTGGAGATGATGAGAGGGGCAGGAGGCGTTGCTTTCAGAATTGGTATCGTGATGGAGATCCGGTTGCGCCACAGCGCAACCGGATCTGTGATAGAGGATAGTCGTTGAGAATTCGGGTTGGGCGTGTATCATGGGCGCGTGGCGAATGGATTGCTAATCCCGGGAGCACTATGAAGATTCGTTTGTGGCTTGTCGTTTCTTCTGTCGGCATTCTTCTGCAGGGGATGTGTCCTGCAGGTGACATCTCTTTTGTGGGGATGGCGGATGAACGGACGTTGTGCTTAGAGATTGAGGACGG
>JASLPY010000386.1 GCA_030744755.1 Kiritimatiellia bacterium
GAATCCTTCGCGTTTCGGGAACTTGAAGATCACCTTGGCCTTGTCGGGATGGACTTCTTCATTACCGCCCACGATTCCAGAACCTTCGATAGATGTCGGCGCGCAGAGATTCAGCGCTGTATAGACGGGATCCAGCGTGTGGGCGCCCCTGTCCCCCATCATGCCGCACCCGAAGTCCCACCAGCAACGCCACGTTCTTGGATGATACGCGCGATGGTAGGGACGCATAGGAGCCGGCCCTATCCAGGTATCCCATTCCAGGCCTTCCGGTACTGGCTGCCCCTCTTTAGGCCGTTCCTGCCAACTGGAACTCCATGAGGCATGACCCGGAGGCGAATACATCAGGCTGCACCAGGCATCCACCTCCCGTACCTCCCCGATGGCGCCGTCCTTGATCCACTCTGTGATGAGGCGTATTCCATCTCCCGAATGGCCCTGGATTCCCATCTGGGTCACAACACCGTGCTTCCTGGCCTTATCAGCCATTACGCGCGACTCGTAGATATCGTGCGTCAGCGGCTTCTGACAATACACGTGCTTGCCTGCCTCCATGCAGGCAATGGATATGCACGCATGGGTATGATCAGGCGTAGCGATGACCACTGCATCAATATCCTTCTCCTTGTCAAGCATCACGCGGTAGTCCTTGTACCGCTTCGCCGCGGAATACCGCTTGAGCACCCCACCGGCGTAAGCGTGGTCTACATCGCACAGGGCCAT
>JASLPY010000387.1 GCA_030744755.1 Kiritimatiellia bacterium
CAAGACTCCGCACATGCCATCGGCAAGCCAGATTCAATTCTTGGATAACAGCCAATACATTTCTCGGCCTTGCCTGACTCCCAGTTATAGTAAACTTTTTTATAAGGGCAGCCGGACATGCACATACGCCAGCCACGACACTTGTCTTGGTCGGCCAGCACGATGCCGTCTTCTTTTCGCTTGTAGATCGCCCCTGAAGGGCACGACGCTACACAGGCAGGGTTGAGACAGTGGTTACAAAGGCGAGGAAGGTACATCTGAAATGTATTTTCGAAGTCTTTGTAGATTTCCTTATTGACATTGTCAAAGTTGACATCTTTAGAGCGCTTTTCAAATTCGCCGGCAAGATCGTCTTCCCAGTTAGGCCCCCATTCAATCTTCTCCATGTCTTTGCCTGTTATCCGCGATACAGGCCTTGCGGTAGGAGTCGCCTCTGATAGCGGGGCCGATTTTAATCCATGCCACTTATATTCAAATGGCTCATAGTAGTCATCAATCTCAGGCATATCGGGGTTAGCGAAAAGGTTCATCATCTTGTAAAAGCGCCCGCCGGCTTTGAGTTCGAGTTTGCCGTTATCAACTTTCCAGCCGCCTTTCCATTTTTCTTGATCTTCCCAATTCTTTGGATAGCCAATACCGGGCTTAGATTCAACATTGTTAAACCAAGCATACTCAACACCTTTACGGTTAGTCCAAATGTTTTTACAAGTTACTGA
>JASLPY010000388.1 GCA_030744755.1 Kiritimatiellia bacterium
CGCCTCCCCTGCAGAGACGTCATTTCGCTACGGTCGGCGATAACCGCATCCAAACTCTTCTTAATCTCGGCGATCCTCTTCTGTTCGTCAGCGCACTGACGCTGAAGCCTGTCGTGCTCCTCCGCGCGGCGGATATCTTCATCATCCGAAGGAGTCCCCATCTGGCCAACCGCCAGGGCCGAGATCAGAAGAATCAAGGTCCCAATCACGCAGGCCAGGATACTCAGGAAAGGGAAAAGCGATATGGGGGCACTTCCGTTTTTGCTGCCTGTATTCATTGCATTCCTTGAAACCCCGTGTTTTACGCGGGATTAGAGTCCCTCAACTATACCGTTTCGCTCCTACGGGAGGGACGCCGGCCTCGGCGTCCGCGGGCAGCGAGGCCGCTGCCCCTCCCATTGCACCCATTTTTCGAATCAAGTCTATTTACCGCGAAACAGACGAAACCGTCTTTTCGGTTCTTCTTTCTGGATCACGACTTGCTTCCCGCCGAGTTCCTTCAGGACCTTGTTCAGGGATTCGAGTCCCTCCGTGACCACGCCAAGCTGTTCCTTGAAACTGCGTGCGCTCGACTCCAACCGTTCCCCCGTCTTCCCTTCCACTGCCTCCGCCTTTTCTAAAAGTTCTTTCATTCCGGATTCCAGGGGCACCACTACCTTTTCCAGGTTCTCCTCGATGCTGCGCTGGTGATCGACTGCACGCTTCTCCA
>JASLPY010000389.1 GCA_030744755.1 Kiritimatiellia bacterium
AGCGACCGGAAAAAACGATTCCGAGGGTTAAGGGAGGTCACGAGGGAGACTGGATCAATGCCATAAAGGAAGGGCGAAAAGCCGGTGCAGACTTCAGTTACTCCGGCCCCCTGACGGAACTGGCACTGCTGGGCAACCTGGCAAAGAGGTTTCCCGCCAAGGAATTGAAGTGGGACGCCAAGAACCTGAAGATTACCAATCACAATGAAGCCAACGAGTGGGTGAAACGCCCGCGGCGCAAGGGGTGGGGGATATAGGTGGTTGAACGTCCAACGCCCAACGTCCAACATCCAACGCCCAAGGAAGTAGAAGAACTTGTTAAGGTCTAGTCCGGGGGAGGGAGGGACGCCGGCCTCGGCGTCCGTTGTGACTGTCGGTGACAACGTGGTCGTCGCTGGTCTGGAAGCGTTGCTTTTTATTGATGAATTGGTGCCGGGATGCCGGAGCAGGATGCTCCGGCCACATTGGAATTGCACAATGTAGGTACGTTCCTCGCACTTCGGTCCGCGAGGCCGCGGACCCTCCCGGGTGCAAGGCACGTCCGTGGGCGGTAGGATAAGTTGCTGCGGCCACGTTTGTGAAATAGGAAAGGAACTGTATCATGCAAAGCATCTTAATTCTCTCGATCATTCTCATGTGCTCTTCTGTTGTTTCGGGGGCTCCTGCTGCAAAGGATCTTGTTATATGGGACAACAAGCCTGCCGGTAAT
>JASLPY010000038.1 GCA_030744755.1 Kiritimatiellia bacterium
CATCCTAACAGGATGCAGGAGGCTTTCCCATTTTCTTATCCTTCAATTGCATGGGGATCGTGAATAATGCGCGCTAGGACATGGCAGGGACATGGCAGGACATGGCAGGGACGTCCCTAGAACTTAGATATGTGTTGACCCTCCCTGGCCGAGTTTGGATACTACACGCATGCCAAGGCATTTGCGCAAACGGTATCCTGGGGCAAAGTACCACGTGACGAATCGGGGCAACGGGCGTCAGCGTCTCTTTTACCATACAGATGACTACAGGCGTTTTCTCGACCAGTTGGTTGCTGCTTTGGACCAGGATGGCGTGCGGCTCTACGCGTACTGTCTCATGGCGAACCACTTTCACATCTTTGTCGAGACGCCTCTGGGCAATATTGACCGTTTTATGGATCGTCTGGGAACGGCCTATGCAATGTACTTCCGGTACAAACACTACCACCCGGGACACTGTTTTCAGGGGCGATACAAGTCGCCACTGGTCGAGGGCGATGAGTATATCACTAGATTGACCCGTTACATTCATCTCAACCCGGTCTGTGTAGATGGAGTCCGAGGTTGGGATGCTGAACGGAAGTGGTCATATCTGCGCAGTTACGCGTGGAGCAGTCTGCGTGGATACCTGTCCAAACAGCACAGCGAAGACTCTGTCGATTACCGATGGCTGGGGTTGATGGGGAGGAGCCCGGCACGCGCGCGCCAAGCCTATTCGAGGTACATGCGGCGGCAGATCGGCAGGGAAGACGAGCTTCTGCGAGAAGCGTTTGATGCCGGGCCATATGCCATCGGCGATGCTTCGTTTGTGTCCGATATCGCCCGCTGGGTGAAACTGGCGAGCAGGCAGGGAATCGCTCCACAAGACATTGTTGTTTCGGACCAAGGAGTGTCTCTCGAGAAGATCGAATTGGCAGTCCTTGATGAGTTTGGTCTCAGTTCATGTGACCTGCGCGCACGATACCAACGGGGACTGAGATACGCCCGAGGTGCTTTTATCGAACTTGCATGCACCTTGGGACAGGTGAGTCAACGCCGCATGGCTGCATATCTTGGCTCGCTTTCGGAGCACTCTGTGGGTAAAACGCGACAGTTCTTCCGCCTGGAAAAGAGCCGAGACCCTGAATTGAGGAGGAGAATGGAACACATTATTTCTAAGTTCTAGGGACGTCCCCGATGATTACATTATTTCTAAGTTCTAGGGACGTCCCCGATGATTATTTCCTTTTAAAACTTTGCAGGGTCTCGTATTCCGACGAATCGATCTTGCCGTCGTTGTTCTGATCGATAAACGGGAACGCCCACTCAAAACCGGGTCGCTCCTGATTCCATTCCTCTTGTGAATTCCAAACGTTCTTCTGAGATTTTCCGCCAGGTTTAGGAGCAGACGGGGCGACCGTTTTTTTGACGAGCGGTTTTGATTCGGTCACCCGCGCTTCGCTGTCTTTAACAAGCCGGATCCGGTCGAATTTTACCTGTTGTTTTGGGACAGCTGAAACGAAGCGAAAGATTTTGAGTCCGGGTTCGTCAAATAGGACCACGCCCAGGGAAACGTCTTCGAGCGCACCGGAAGCCTTCAGGGTGCCGACGGCTTTCATCGGATAGCCGGTATCCGCCTGAGCCGCATCATTCTTCACATCGTCCACCAGCACCGAACAGGCTCCGCCCGTTGTAATCGTTCCGCCGAGGCGATAGGTGCCGGGCGCTTGCACGTCTAAGACGAAATCGATGTAGCTCCCCTTTCCGGCGCGCAGATCCGCACAAACAATCCGCCCGCCGGATGCGCTCGCGTCCGCTCTCGAATAATGGCAATTGCCGCGAAGCCGATAGTCTGCCGAGGTCTGTGCGGGAATCGCTTCGGCCTCAATCCATCCGTCTGCCGGGATGTCCGGATAACGGAATGACAGGTGCTTTTCCAGCTTCTTTAAAATGGGCGCGTATTCCGGGTTTGGCGCAAGGTTCGTGAATTCGTGCGGATCACGGGACAGTTTATAGAGTTCCGTTTCGCCCGTAATCAGGCGGGTCATTCGGTATTCATTACCCAGAACGGACTCGAAAAAGACGCCGTCCATCTGACTGGTCATCAACACGGGGCGATCCCACTCGGCATCCGGGTTTTTGAGGAGCGGAACCAAACTGTTTCCATCGAGCGTCTGCGGCGGATTGGGCAGGCCCAGCAGTTCGATAAGCGTTGGATAGAGATCGAGCAGCGAAACCGCTTTACTGCAAACCGCGCCTTTCGGCAGGCCGGGTCCGGCGATCATGAAATTGCTACGCGACGAGTCGTACCACGGCTTGATTTTTGACCACGCTCTTTTTTCGCCAAGCATATAGCCGTGGTCGCTCCAAAGCACCACGTAACCCGTTTTGGCGTGCGGGCCGGCGTACCACGCATCCAGAATGCGTCCGACCTGTTCGTCGGCAAAAGTGACACTCGCCAGATAGGCGCGCACGAACTGTTTGTCGTAGCCTTTTTCGACCAGCATGTTGTGGTAGCCCTTGCCGAACTTCGCTTCAAAGCCGGCGATCAATTTGAACCGCTCCGGCAAGTCGTCCAGGTCGTCGGCGCGTCGTTCAGAAAGTTGCAGCGTTTCGGCGGGATACATATCGAAATATTTTTGTGGCACAATCCATGGCACGTGAGGGCGGTAAATGCCGACCGAAAGAAACAGCGGACCCTCATGCGACTGAATGGTTTGGATGCCCGCACTCGCTGCTTTGTAGTCGCCCATTTCCGAGGCGGGCACATCGGCAATATCCCAAATGGCGGAGGAGTTTAACTTAACCCCTACCCTTTTAAGTTTTTTCGGCGTTTTAAAGGGCGGAATATAGGTGTCGAATTCGGGTTGATCCCCACGGTGAAAGTTCTTTGCGATCCCGATGCTCTTCCATCCGTTTTGCGAAAACAGCTTGGGGATTGATACCGCGCCCGGCACATAGAATCGCCACGGATGCTTGCCGCTATCGTTTGATATATTGCCGGAACGTGACGGCGCGATGCCCGTAAAAAGGGCAGGACGGGAAGGGACGCACGAGGGAGAGGCACAGATCGCGTTGCTGAATGTGACCCCGCGTTCGGCAAGTCGCTTGATACTGGGCGTAATCGCTTGCGGATGCCCTCGCAACACCTCGTTCCAATCGTTCCAGTCGTCCACATTAATCAACAACACACTCGGCTTTTGAGCCGAGACCACGCCCGCACACATCATGGCGGCCAAAGCCGCTGTCATCGTTTGCTTCATCATTACTTCCGGTTTACTCTTTCTTGTCTAACACTTGTCTTTCCAAGGGGTCAGGGATCTCGCAACCTTCTCCCCCATTTTCCTGTCCGTTTCGGTGGACGCGAACGGCGACGAGATTGGGGGACGACCTGCCCGCAGGCGCTACGCGCCAGCGTTGCGGGCGGGTTGGGATGCTCTCTACTCGTAATCCGCTCTCGTCGCCGCTCGCGTTTGCCAATTGCCCATCTTCATGCTTTTCATTGAACTTGTGACTATTCCCAGCACCGGACGTTGCCATCGCGGGTCACCATGTATAGTTTGCCGCTGGTAGCAATCAAACCGTCAAATACTGGTGGAGATGCTATGTCGTACTCAGCCAGTTTTTCGCCACCGTCTTTTGAAACGGCCCAGAGTTTTCCGCCAAAACGACCTTCTAACGCAGCGAGCGGGTCATCCGCGGGAATAACATCGGGAGAACCACTGAAAAACACTGTCTTGTCAGTAAGTACCATGGCTCTTGCATTGACTTGCACCTGAACAGACCACACCGGCTTGTTGGCACGGCTCATGGTTCCTCTTGCCCTTTTATCCTGCTTCTCTCCCAGCACGGGCTCGTTGTCATTTTCATCTGCAAACAGTTCACAACCTTCTGCTCCCGGCTGGAAATAAGGACTGCGGCTGAAGTTCTTAGTGAACTTATGAAGGCCGTAGGTTCTCTTGTTGTCAAAGACGAGAATCTGTCCTGCTTTCGACGCTTGGCTTGCATAATACAGACCCGGCCACCGCTTGGCATACATCCAATAGAGTCGATCAAATCCCGAGTCATCCAGAAAACCGCCACTGGCGACGAGATGCAAGTCGGTTTCCAATGCGCCATGTTTGCTAATTCTTTTCGCTTCTATCTTCTGGAGCGACATATCAAAGACATTCTGAGTCAAAAAGATCCTGTTGCCATTACTCACAAGGATGTCGTTCTTAGCGCCATCCATATCATGACCTCTGGTCTTAGCATCCTTCAGTGACTCATCTGTATTATCCAGCCGCGACCTGTGAACAATCTTACCGCTGGAGATATCGAGTCCATACATATAGATGCCGCCATCCAGGAAAGAAGATATGCCGGCGGCAAAGTAAACAATCTCATTCTCAACAAGTACACTTCCGTGCACAGGCCACGAAGACTGCAGTTTCCCGTACGAAATAATCCTCTTCTCAAAGGGTGCTGCCTGGAAGGACCAGGCGATCTGCCCGTCCTTCGCGCTAAGACAGTACACGCGGCCGTCTGTGCAGCCGAAAATAACTCGCCCTCCGTGAATCGTGGGCGGAGAATCAACAGATCCACCCGCGATAAACCTCCAGACCGTTTTACCGCTGTCGGCGTCAATACAGTGAATGGTGTGGGTGTCTTTTTCTGAGACATACAACTTCCCGTCAGCTGTCACAGGAGGTGATACCCGGCCGCTCAGCTGCAGCTGCCAGGATTCTTCAAGTTTTGCAGGAACTGCAGTTTTTACATAGCCGCTGCGCGCATTATCATGTCGATATGTCGGCCAGTCTTCCGGTGAGGTATTCTTCCCTTTAACAATCCTGTCAAAGGCCGGGCCTTTCTCCGGCACCTGCTCTTTGCGCCGGGCATCGGCAATTGAACCGTCCGTGGCCGAGAAACCGTTAAAACCGTTTTTCTTCACGCCGGGATAGCAGAAACATGGTGTTGGCGCTGTATAGAGAAGGCCGTTAGCAGGCATCACTCCATAACGACAGGTACTTCGCACCCAGTCATTCTTTCTGTGGTTGTGGTCTGCGATATCCATGAACTCAACACCGCGTTTCGACCACAAGAGATAATTCTCCGTGGCACGAGCACGATAGCAGCGTGTGTGGTGGCCATCGGTAAAGAGTCCTGCAGTATTCAGCTTCTTCACAACTTCACCTGTAGTCACATCCAGCCCTTGACCTGTATTTGATCCCAGCCAGAGCAAACCGCCGGCGATGAATACATCCGGCTTCCCTCTGAATGTGCTGAACCGCCCACTCTTCTCCCAGAGCTGTTTGCCGTCTTGCAGGGAGAATGCCTTCACCTTCTTGCTCACAAAAATCACGACGTTGTCGTGCAGAACAACAACAGAGTTCTCGTGGGCAATGTCTTTCCCGGGTGCTGGGCCCGAAGCAACTGCCGCCCGCCACAACTCAGAGCCGTCCGCTGCGTTTAGTACAACAAGCTCACCTCCGTTGAAGTATGCGGCCTTGTTACCGCTCACACCAAGCGTTACCGGTGAAATGCGGCCTGCTTTATGCCGCCACTTCACTTTGCCATCAGCAAGGTCCAGGGCCGCGACAGAGCTTATCTTCTCTGCATTCCTGGTATGCAGAAACAGTGTCTTGTCAGAAAGCAGTATCTCCTGAGTACCTGCTGTGCCGTCAAACGTTCTGAGTGTCTCACCTGTAACGGCATCAAGCTCAGACAAAGGAGCGCTAAACCCGAGTGTGAGATACAACTTGTCGCCAGAGGCTACGAGCCGTCTCGGCAGCATGGCAGGGGAAGAAAACATCTTATCGCGGGCGCCCCATTTCAGACGGTCACTGTTGAATGATCTGGTTCCCCAGTCAGGCACCGGGCGTTTCCACAATATCAGACCGTTATGAGCGTCACGGGCAACAAGTGAACTTTTATCAGGGAGTCTGAGTTTTCCCTCAACTGGGGTTTCGTGGATACCAATGGGGCCGTCATCAATCAGATAGAACAGCTTCCCATTCGCTGAAACCATCGCCGTCATGCTCATGTCTATCTCATGACTTCTGCTCCATCGCGGTCCGGCATCCCATCGCAAGTGCTTTGGAGGCGCGACCACACTGTCACTGGACACCGCATTGTTGTCAGCATTGTGCAGGTAATGGGTCCATTCATCGATCTCCGCCGGAACGGGCTTAATTGTTTTCCTGCCATTTACATATGCCACGCCACCTGGTACCAGGATTCGCATCGCCTCTTCTTTCGAAATATTTCCAAGCTCACCTGCGACAACCAGGTTCACCAGGTTGTCTGCATAGGGAAGGTTCTTTCCGTCAAAGGTATCCACCGACACCGGACCATACAGGCGTTTGGAATCAATGTACTTGCGTGCCTTGGCGACCTTTGCGGCGTCAACATCCAGTCCATGGACGAGATAGCTGTCACTGGCACGCAGTGCCATGATCGCCGCAGGATCAGCGCAACCGATATGGACCACGAGACCACCCTTTACACCGGAGCTCTCAAGGATCTTATCAGCAGACCCCGCCCATACACTGCAGCTGAACGCTGCCCAAAATAACAGTATTATATTCTTCATTTCTCGCTAACTCTAATTTGGCTGTGCATCATTCTTTGCCCCCATACATATGACCGTTCCATCGGTTGTTGAAAAAAACAATTGACCTCCGGCAGCGATGAGACCATCAAAAACAGCAGGGGATTTGAGCTGGTATTCAGCCAGTTTTTTTCCGTCGATCGCAGAGTATGCCTGTAGTTTCGCTCCTTTGCGCCCCTCGAGTGCTGCTTGTGCCACTAATGGATTGTCGGGATCTGCTATGTCAGGAACGCCGCATACGAACAATATCTCTCCGGCCAGCACCATACTGCGAATACGCACCGGTACCTGATGAGACCAGATCGGTGAAATCTCACTGAGTTTTTTACTGAGTGCTCGTTTATCCACTTGTAAAGGGACCAAGGCATCTTCGCCAGTAGTTGGGCCCGGGTTGGACATGGCGGCAAGCAGGTAACCTTCCGCTCCAGGCTTTAAGGTTTTTGTGCGAGCCGGTACCGGATGACCGCGAACCAAAAAAGTTCGTTCCGGTGTAACAACCATCAATTCACCACATCGGGCATCACGGTTGAACAGGTTCATATTAAAACCAAGGCGTATATCGGAGTAGCTCCAGAATGCCCGGTTGAAGGAATCGTTTTCCAGGAATCCGTGTGTCGCCATCAGGTGCAAGCCGACCCGCTGCTCACCCCAGGTCATCCCACCAAAGTCCTCCAGGTACTTTTCAAGCATTCCCGGATGCGTCATTGCCATGTAGGCGCCTGAGACGCTGAAGTATTTTTTCAAAGGGCTCTTTTTTGCTTTCTTAGCAGGCTCGGGCTCCCTTCCAGGCTTAAGGTTTTCTTTGAGAAACTCGTCGGGCACCTTCGGGGCGGCCGGCTTCAGGTAGGGCACCTCCTGCCGAACCAGGCGCTTATCAAATCTGAACTGGCCGAGGTAAATCGAGCCGTCCTGGCTTACGAGGAGGTCAGACTGGGTGCCTTCGATATGGTGGGCCGGCATGAACGGCTTGCCCTTCACGTCATCACGCCGCTTCATGGTGGTGTCCAGATGGGTTTGATAACGGATTGCGCCGGTGCCGGCATCGAGGCCGAAGATCCAGATCCCGCCGTCAAGAAAGGACGAGCGGCCGGCTGTCAGGTAGACCACCCCATCCAGCAAGAGCATGCTGCCGTGCACTCGCCAGGGCGACTCCAACTGCCCCTTGTCACAAATCAGTCGCCGGGTAGGAGCTGCCTGAAAACGCCAGACCAGTGCTCCATCCTTTGCCCTCAGGCAGTAGGCATAGCCGTCAGCGCAACCGAACAGGATCCGTGACCCGTCGATTACAGGAGGAGAATCAATGCGCCCACCTGCTGTATACCGCCATACTTCCCTGCCCGATACGCTGTCGAGGGCATAGACAGTATGTTCGTCCTTGGCAGCCACATACACTTTTCCACCGCCAGAGACAGGAGGGGCTAGAGGGCCACGCAGTGTCACCTGCCAATGTTGAGCCAGCTGTGATGTTACGTTTCCGGAAGTAGCTCCGCTTCTTTTGTGATTATATCGATACATAGGCCAGTCGGAATCAGGCCCCTGTTCAACCGCCGCAGATGCATCCTTATATGCGGGGCCCCGCTGCAAGCGAGATTCCGGAGACACTACAGTCAGCGGTATTTTAGCCGCCGGTGCGAGAGCATTCAGGCCCTTTACAGACTGATTCGGAAAACAGAAGCAGGGGTCGGGCGGTGCGTAGAGCATTCCGTTGCCGGGCATGATGCCGTATTTACAGGCTCCACGGACCCAATCATTATTGGAGTGCTCGCCGCCAGTGAGGCTGAAGAACTCAGAACCACGGTTGGCAGTGATGAGATAGTTCTGGCTGGCTTTGACAGGATGACAGCGGGGGTGATGCCCGGCACTGTAAAAGTCGGTGGTATTGATCTCGGTGCGCTTTTCACCGGTGGCCAGGTCGAAGCTGAAAACATACTTGTTGTTTTGAGACATGGTCCAGATCTGGCCCTGGGATATAAACATACCTCTCGATATTCTCTCCTTCGTCTTTTTACTCCAGAGAACCTTGCCCGTTTCGACAGACAGGACTTGAAGGTTAGGTCCCTGCACCACATAGTCGCCGTGAGTCATGAGCGTACGCGGGCGAAGATCAGTGTTCTTCCACAATGGAGTCCCATCTTCCAGCCGAAGACAGACAAGCACTTTGGTTTTTCGGTCATAATACATGACCCGTTCTGAGTTGATCATCAGATGAGCGATACTGGCATCGATCTTCCATAAAGGCTGCGCGTCACGGGCATCAAAGGCCATCAGGCTTTTCCCGGCTTTATTGACCACAAGAATGTCGTTTTCACAACGCATTTCTTCAATGCCATCCGTACCTTCACAAACCCCCAGCGTCCGTCCCGTAGCAGCATCCAGGATGGAAACCGCCGACTGATACCCCAACGTCATCATGACCCGATCTTTATAAGCCACCAGGCACTCCTCGCCAGCCTTGGGCGAATAGCGCAAGGCCGTTTCCTTCCATGCCTTTACACCCCACGGCGACAAGGGCTTTTTCCATAACAGGATCCCGTTGAATGCGTCGCGAGCAACCAGTGTCCACTGTTCCGGCACCGCATCCTGCGCAATGCCGGTGGGGGCGTCATCGAGTATGTAGAAAATCCGGCCCTGTGCCGTTACCATGGCTGTGAAGCTCGTCGTGAACGCGTGGCTGCGCACCCACAAGGGCTCACACCTCCACTGAAGACTACGCGGCGGGCCGACTAGTGTATCGGGAGTCACCGGATTGTTGCCCGGTCCTTGCAAGTAGTGTGTCCATTCACCCATCTCGTTCGGCCACGGTTTGACTATTTTATTCCAGGCATCTGCAGTTTTGATCAAGGCCACCCCATGCGCAGCCAGAACGCGCTGAATTTCATTTTTAGTTACTGAAGCAAGATCCTCAGCTATGATCAGGTTGACCAGGTTGTCAGTGTAGGGCAGGGTCTTGCCCTCCCAAACATCAACCGATACGGAACCGTAGAGACCACGCGCCTGAATGTTTTTACGGGCTACAGCCACGTTCATAGGGTTACGGTCCAGCCCCTGCACCAGGTATCTGTCGTTAACCCTCAAGGTGCTGGTCAGCTTCCCGTCGCCACAGCCCAGGTGCACAACCAGGCCGCCCTGCACGCCGGACTCTTTAAGAAGATCTTTTAGCTCTTGCGCCCGATCAGCTTTAGGGATATGTGCTGCAATATTCGGCTTTTCCGCTGCGAACGTTGCACACGCACTCGTAAAGAGTATTGCGCATAGAACAGATTTCATTCTTCTCTCCACTTCATTCAAAGCTTGGCCATAGCCAAAGATGTTAACGAACATTAAAATTATCCATTTTATTCTTTCTTATCTGCTTTCGTCCAGATGCAGAAATACGTCATCCCTTGTTTCCTTCAGAGGGATAAACTCCGGGTGGCCTTTCTCAATGGATACCCCGAAAGGCTTGACCGTCAGCATTAGTTTCCCGTCTAGCCTTCTCCAGAAGGAGGCGCCGTGTTGCTTGGGGAGGAATACCCCCTCCGACTTCCAGGGACCTGAGAGTTTACCTGTTTTCGACCTCAGCTTGAAGGTCGCAAAGGCGACCCCGTCCGGATACTTAAAGTTTGCGCTGAATAGCATCAGCAGTTCACCATTGCGAAGGCGGTGAAAAACCGGTGCATCGTGAAACCATCCTCCCTTACCCTTGGCTCCAGGAACCTTAGAGGCATGTAAAATGGTTTTCGGTTCAGCTAGAATTCGTCGCAAATCCCTAGAGAGGGGAGCCGCCTTAATGGCTGGTCGTCCGCCAACGACAAGCCAGGGCGATCCATCTTTATCGGTGACAACCGCCGGATCAATTCCCTCCATGAGAGGTTCCTCAGAACGGAGTGTATACGGGCCTTCCGGCTTATCAGCCTCCATCGTCAGGATCCCGTGTGCCTTTCTCTTGGAAGAATAGACGGCACCGATCATGACGTACTTCCCCTCTAAGGGAACGATGATGGCACCCCAGGCGCGGCTGTCCCATTCGCTTCCAGCGGGAGGTGCCCATGCCAGCTGCCGGTCCCAGGTCTTCAGGTTCCGGCTTGAGTAGACGTAAAATCCATCTGCTTTCCCTTTCCACACATTGGCAAGATCCGTAGTCCCGGTGATGTAATACCTTCTCTCGGACTCGACGGGCAGTACCATGTGCATGCTCACTTCCACCTCGTCGAGTCGAAGTGTGTTCCCATACAGCTCTCTTATCTTTCCAGCGGCCTGAAGGACGGTGTAGGTCATGGTGTACGGTTCCGTTTCCGGCAAGTAGGTGGCGGGCTGCTTATACCAGGACTGCACCAGCATGAGGTCGGGCCGGATCTTGTCCTGGTGAAGCCGCTGAATGTAGCCCATCACGCCGTCGTGGAAATCCTGGGAGTTCTTTGGCGGCGTGTTGACCACGAGGTTAAAAGGAACCCTGTTTCTGGCACACCATACCTGCAGGTCGCGGAACTTCTCAGGGTTTCGTTCGTTTTTGAGGTAATACGTGTACGGATAATCGACTTCGAGAAAACCGAGTTCGAGGTCAGCATCCCTAAGCGCCTGCACGAAGCCTTCCAGGAGGTCCATGAAATAGAGTCCC
Organism: Kiritimatiellia bacterium; assembly: GCA_030744755.1. Classification (GTDB taxonomy): domain Bacteria; phylum Verrucomicrobiota; class Kiritimatiellia; order UBA8416; family JADHWI01; genus JASLPY01. The sequence continues at coordinate 11,166 of JASLPY010000038.1, forward strand.
CCCATTTTGGTGGAATAGTCCGTTCCATCGAACCAATCAAAGCGCTTTGAATAGCGCCAGTTGGGTAGGTTCACGGTCCAGCCCACCTTACAGTTCGGCCAGACCCTGTTGATCTCCTCGATGAAAACAACCATTACCCGGTACGCCTCTTGGGGCGTGAGTCGCTTGAATGCCTTCTTGATATGTTCACGGCTTTTGTCCGGATTGTAAATGGGACCGCACAGAACTCGAAAAGGGCCGTCTACATGAAGTGAGCTAATCTGACCGCCGGCATCGGTTAGGGGTTTGTGCCCTTCAATGACTAGTTTCGCGGCCGCCTTGCCGATGTCATCTTCCGCAAGCGCATAATACAGCTGGTTGAACTCGGTGCCGTATGAGATGCCGTTGCGATCCATGGTCTTTATGAAAGGTCCGGGCGTGAGTTTGGCCCATTTGTGCCTGGACTGGTTATGCTTTTCCGGCTCCAGCTGCTTCCAGTTGAACTTGTAAAAGTCGATGGCTTCCCTGGTTTTTCCCCAGCCTTCGAGTTCTTCGGTGAATATCGCATCAGGCGAACCGATAATATGGCTGGGTCCCATGCCGATTCGGACCTTCACATCCGACCGATCCACTTCATCAGCCATCGCGCCGGTCACGGCAACAGCCGCCACGGCCGCCAAAATAGAACTTACTCTCTTCATCTTATTCTCATTACTCAGCGACCATTACGACGCGGAAGCCGACGTCGTAGACCGGCTGCCATTTCGGATACCACATGCGGTGCCCGGCGGTCGCCTGTTTCGGCAGGTTGTACCATGATCCGCCCCGAACGGTACGCAGTTCCACATCCCGTCCCTTAACCGGGCTGGACGTCCACTCGGCTACGTTCCCATGCATGTCATACAGCCCCCAGGCATTGGGCGCAAAAGTACCGACGGGTGCCGCAACGTGGTAGCCATCGTCCAGTGTCATCACTGCCGGGCGCCATGCGGGAACGCGAATGGATTTCCCGCCATATATGCCTTGTTCTTTGCCAAGTTGCCGGTCGGCTAAATTGGCATACGCCGTAAAGCCCGCGCCTGCCTCTCCCCACCACAGGGGTGAGTCGGAACCGGCCCGGCAGGCATATTCCCATTCGGCCTCGGTCGGAAGGCGGAAGGCTTTTCCCGTTTTTTCAGACAACCACTCGCAGAATGCGACCGCCCGCTCCTGAGAGACGCGCACCACGGGCTGATTCGGTTCGTTGCACGGGAACCCGATATCCTCCTCATAAAACGGCGAGTTATCGCCCGGCTCAAGGCGACTGTTATGTTCCGCATCGAACTGGTTGTACAAGGCGTTGGACACCTCGGTTTCCGCCATCCAGAGATCGGACTTGATTTTTGCGACCTTCAGATTTCGGTCAGCGGGATGGCCTTCAGGATCACCCATCACAAATTGACCGGCCGGAATTCGTTTCAACCGGATCGCGCCGTATCCCGGCAGGGTTACTTCACAACCAGGCGCCTCTTCCGGCTCGAACGGCCAGCCTACACACGTTACAGCGGGTGCCGGTTTCTGTTCTACCTTCGTCGCCGGCTTTGGACTCTGAGGCGTATAACTCACCGGATGAATCGCCTCCGGATCGTACGCATCAACTGAGGCATAGGTGTTGAGAATGGCCACCCGTCGATCTTTTTGCGGGATCTTTCCTTGTCCGGTCGCTTCCCCCCAGGTTCCCCAGCAGGGCGTATTCAAATCGATCCAGGCGTACAGCCGTTCCCAGGCCTCGGGATCGAGTTCGACGCCGTGATGCCCCTTCTTGAGCAGTTGCACGAGCCGGGTCGTATTGGCGCGGTGTTCGGTGGGCATCAGCGTGCGAATATCGCCCTCCATCGTATGACCGCGAACATATTTGCGCAGCGCAAAGTACGAGGGCGAAAAGCTTAAGGTTCCAATCTTTACTGCCTTTGAATTGGGCGGGCGCTGCCGTTTTCCCCTGCGCAGATCGAGCGTCGTTCCTTTGCTCGACGAACCGTCGTGGCAGCCGATGCAGTAGTGATCCAAAACCGGCTGAACCTCCCGGTCGAAACTGAACCCGCGGGCCGGGCCGTACCAGGGCTGGGTTTCCTGCGGGGGCGACTGTAATGCCTTCACCATGCCGGTATCAACCGGTGCTTTGTACAACGCTTCATGGCATCCCACACAAGAGACCGACTCGCCGGGCATCCCGGTCAGCCAGCTGCGCATCAGCGCCAGCGCATCGCCTTCTTCGGTAATCGGTTGCAGGGCGACCGGCTGATTCGCCGGAATCTTAAAATAGGCGGATCCATCTTCTTCCACATCCACCGTGCCGAGAATCCGCTGAATATCCCAGGGACCATCCAATCCGATCTGATGCCGCTTCCCGCTCATCCCGCGATACGCGTGATGATACTCGATGATCCGCAGTTTTTTAACGCTGCCGCGCGGAATGCCTTTCAGTCCCTGTCCGACATAGATGTCCTGAATAAAGACGGTCGCTTCTTTACTGTCCGGATTGATCCGGTCCGGAATGAGCGGAACGCGTTGGGTCTTTTTAACCGGCAACGGCTCAAGCAGCGCAATCTCCGGATCCGAATCGGTTGCCAGCAGCACCATGTTGTCATAAATATCCGTGAGATAGATGCTGAAGTTGCGACTCGAACCGGGGCCGATCCGGGCGGAGACCAGAAAGAACTTTGCCGCCAACTCCTTTTGCGACTCCGAGCCGAGCGGAACCGGGTGCAGGAACTTGGGCCAACTATCGTCCACTAAGTGGTCTTCGATTTTCGGAATAATCTCTTTTCCAAATCCCGGGATCTTTTGCACCGCCTGGACCGACCCTTCGATATTGGCATCGAAGAGGACCAGCTCGCCCATCCGATGCACCCCGTGATGGCCGGAGACAATCCCGATTACTTTTCCGTCGGCGCCCGGGCACGGGCGGGCAAAAAAGATTGCATTCGGCCAGTATTCGCCCCGGCCGATATACGGGCGCTGATTAGTCCCGTCCGGGTTCATCCTAAACAGTATTCTCGCCCCGAAATGAGAGATCCCCGCGTATTCCCAACGCAGGTAGAGCAGCGATCCGTCCGGCGCCATGGTCGGACACCAGTCCTGATCCTGTTCGAAGGTCAGTTGCCGAACTTCGCCTGAATCCCGATAAAGCCGGAACATATTGGCGACATCACTATTCAACAGGCACGGGACGGCTTTAAAACAGCCGGTCGACATAAACGCAATATCATCATTGGCCATGTAGCAGCCGTCAAAATTAGCCACATCCGCATCCGGGATGGTCGTCACTTTCTGCGGAGAGGGATCGGACAGCCCCATTTCGTAGAGATCAAATCGCTTCGGATTTCCCTGCGAAAACAGGATCTTTTCGGCATCCCAATGCAGGTCGATATCGCCGACGAAATCGGGGTCTTCCGGGCGGTACACTACGGAGTAGTTTTTATAGGACTCCTTCAGGGAAAACATCACTATTTCGTTATCCATCCCGCTATTGGACTTTTTACCGCTCGTAAAGACCTGGGGGTTGCTGGACGCGTTATCCGGCAGGCCAAGATCAAAACCTCCCCCGTCCTTGCTCCGGCGGCGGATCAGCATCAGCCGATCAAAATCAACCAGCGGGTTTCGCTCCACCAACAGCTCGCGCTGAAAGGCAAACAGCGCCTCGGTGCGCTTCAGGGTCGCTTGATCCGGCATGGCTCTACAGCCCTGAATCAATGATGGAAGCTGTTCTTCCAGCTCATCGATTCGGGCAGCAAGCCGAGCGGACGCGGGATAGCGGTCGGGAAACATTCTCTCCAGTTCCACCAGTGCCCGTCGCATCGCTGCGGGATTCACCAATTGCAATTGCTCGAGAACCGGGCTCACGGGCGCGATCTTCTTTTTCTTTCTCTTGGGCTTGGCTTCCGCACAACACAGCGATATCGCAAAACCCAATATCAGACACCACGCCCATTTTCTGCAGGTTCTCATTCTCTATTTCCTCATGGCAGGCAGGTCCACCAATTGCATTTCAAAGCATGGGCTGCTACTTATGCCAACCTTTTCCGGCTTACAACGAATGTCTCATCGTATTCATAACCCAATCCCGGTTTACCTGAAGGCACGAAGTAGTAGCCGTCGATTTCGATCGGTTCTTTGAAAAAGACATTCTGGTTCTTCTCTTTCAACGCATTCGCCTCAAGCAGCAACACATTAGGTGTGGCCATGCAAAGGTTTGCCATTGCCGCCCAGAATAAAGGAGCATACGAAAAGAAATGCGGCGCAATCTGCATGCCCCGTATTTCGGCCAGGGTTGCGATCTTGCGCGCTTCGGTCAAGCCGCCGACGTTGGCCGGCGGCAGGTTGAGAACCGACGCCGCACGCTTATCGATAAGACGGGAAAAGTCTTCCAGCCCCTGAAGGTTTTCTCCCGTAGCAATGGGGATCGTGGTGGCTGCGGCGACTTTGGCCATTTCATCCATGCTATTGATGGGTGCCACCGGCTCCTCCATCCAGAGAAGGTCATACTGTTCGAGCCGTTTGCAGGTCGTGATAGCCCCTTCGGCAGAGCACTGGCCGTGGCCGCCGTGGATCAGGTCCAGCTTGTCGCCACCCCCTTCACGAAGGGCACGGAACACCATCTCGTTAAAGTCCAGATTCTCTTGGGTAGGCATTTGTCCGCTGCGCTCGCTGCCCCCATCTTCCCAGGTTTTCTTGCCGCTAAATCTTTGGAACGTCAACCACGGGTCGACCTTCACGACCGCACCGGGATCCTGGGCTAATTTTCGACCCAATTCGCGCCATGCGTCCTCATCAAATAGTTTACCTTTGGCCGGTTTGCCATAGCGGTAGGTCCTGAGCTGGTTGCGCACCGGGCCGCCGAGCAGTTCGTAGACGGGCTTCCCGGTTTCCCTGCCGAGCAGGTCCCATAGGGCGTAATCCAAGGCAGAACGATGCGAGCAGAGGAGACCAGCCCGACGCATCTTTGACCAGATGGCTTCCACGGCATAGGGATTGGCGCCGATCAGATGATTCTTGGCGACGCCGCCCAGTGCCGGTGCGTAGTCGATGTCCGGAAAATCCGCATATCCAGCTGCGCCGGTGCTTGAGATGACTTTCAGCACGCGCCGTTGCTCGCGATTTCGTTTCAACACGAGCAGCTCCAGTGCTTCGATGCGACTCGCCTTGCCCATGGCCGCTACAGAGAGCAACGGCAACCCCGCAAGGGCACCTGCCCCTAACACAGAGCGCTTGATAAACTCTCGACGATTTAGTTGATGGTTCATCACTTCTCCTTGCTCTTTGTTTTCACCTGGGCGATACGCTGCACCTGAAACTTCGTTTCATCAATCTGACACGATTCCGTAACCAGGAATCCTTGCTTCATCCGCAAGGGTGTCTTCAGCACACCGTCATCCTTCAACCATTGCTCCTGGTAGAGCGATGTCACCCAAAGCACTTCATCGCGTCCGGAGAGCGACCGTGCGACCGCCAGCAAAGAAAGCGGTCCCCCCTGCACTACTGGTGCCAGCTTTAGATCGGCTTCCTTCGCGAGCTCTGTGGTCCGAGCGAGCATTCTCACCCCGCCAATGTGACCGGCATCCGGTACCAGAACCGTGCCGGCGTTCTGCTTGATGCCTTGGGAAAAATCTTCGTTCACATGATAATCTCCGCCAAACCCCAGCGGTATGTTGAACTCCTTGCGAGCCTCGCCCTGTTCGTGCAGGTGTCGGCGCGCCATGGGGTTCTCCAGCAGGGTCACCCCGTTCCTTTGGCAACGCAATGCCAGGAAGGTCATCCCATCCGTACTCAAATTCATGTTGGCGGCAACAACCAGATCCATTTCCGTGCCGGCGGCCTTTTTCGCCGCTAACACCCGTCTGTCGATAAGCCCGAGCACATCAATAGGGTAGCGGTAGGGTGCGCATTCGCCGCGCGCCGTCATCTCATCCTCGAGGGCGCCGCCCAGTTCCAGCCGGACTGCGGTAAAGCCGGCTTTTTTGAGCGACGTAACCGTCTGCCGCATTTCGTCAGGTGTACTCAGCCGCCGCTTGCCGTCTACCTCCCGGTCTATCGGAATCGACGGACAGAGGCGCATCCGGCACGGACTCTTCTCCTCTGCCAGGTCGAGCAAGGCGGCCTGCAGGGCGATGACCAGTCCTGATTTTCCCGGGCCCTGCCACATCGGGCCAAATCCTTCCCTGGGGAAGAACGCACCATAGCGCAGATCCATGACGGGGGGGGCATTAAGGGTTTTCGCGGCAGTCTGCCCCAGTACCGTGTGCGCGCCCCCGACGGCCCGCATTGAAGGGTCGGTCAGGAAGATATTTGTCTTATGCTTCTGTTCGGCATACCGGTTCACCAACCGTGCAAGTGTCTCTTCCGCATTCCTGGGGGGCAGACCGTAATCAAGATAATCCCCATAGCCCGTAGCGCCGCTCCGCGTCGTCAACCGGATGACCCGCAACCGTGACTCCGCTTGCGATCCCGGTTCCTTGACGGTCAGCAAATCCATCGCCACAATCTCGTCCGACTCTGATGCGGCCTTGGCCTCCGCAGAACACAGCGATATCGCGAAACCCAATATCAGATAGCACGCCGATTCTTTGCATATTCTCATTCGCTATTTCCTCATGGTTGCCTGTTCGACTAATTATCTCTTAGGTATTGTTACGGTTTTCGGCCAGCCGGGATGTTGCTGATGTTTTTTGGCCAATAAAGTTCATCTAGTGACTGCCTATATTCTACTGGCCATGTAACGCTGGACACCTGTGTCCAAAAGCAGTCTTCAAGGTTCAAATCAACCGGCATTATTCATTCTCGTTTGTGGGGCTTCCTTTGCGCTTTGTTCCATTAAGAGGAACCCCGGTTTGGCGGTCCAAATGTCCCTTATAGTGATCGGCTCCTTTGAACGGGTAATCGCCCACCTTAATCAACTCTGCTTTCAGCCGTTCCGCCATCTTCGCCTGCAGCTTTTCCGCCTCCGGTTTCCCCGCCAGATTGTTCATCTGGTACGGATCTTTCTCGCAATCAAAAAGGAACTTCTCCCCGTTGCCGGCTTGTTCAGCATACCAGTAGCGGGCGGTGCGAACTCCCCGGTAGGGATTGAAGAAGTTGTTCTGCGGCACGATCTGCATCGTCAACGCCGCGCGGTCGATCTCTTTACCCGGCTCCTTGAACAATATCGAGAGGTCTTCGCCCTCGATCGTGTCCGGTATTTCAATATCCGTCAGTGCGAGCAGGGTCGGCAGAATATCGGGCGTATTCAGCGGGGTTTTCACTTTGCGCGCTTTTCCGTCGGTCAGCGGCGGATAGCGGAACAGGAACGGAACCCGGTTGGCCTCATCATACGGGTGCAGTTTGGCGCTGGGCCGTTTGCCGTGCGAGCCCATCATTTCGCCGTGGTCTGAGGTGAAAACGACAATCGTGTTGTCCGCAATTCCCAATTCGTCGAGCGTGTCCAATAAATCGCCGACACATTGATCGATGGCGGTGCAGTGTCCGTAATAGCCCTGCAGTTCTTCGCGGATTTTGGATTCGGGATATTTTTCCGTAAACTCGACGTTCGGGCGCAGCTTCAATGATTCGGGCGGATAGAGTGCTTTCAACTCTTTGGGTGCGGTTTTGTGCGGGAAATGCGGGCCGCCGAACGAGAAAAAGAAGAGGAACGGTTTTTCGTCGTTGGCATGCTTGCGGATGTAGGCTTGCGCGTCTTTGGTTTGCGCGTAGGCGTCGTAGCCGTCCCACATTTTGAGTTTCGGGTCGTTGTTGTCATAGTAGTGCGATCTTGGGTAGTTATGGGTGATATCGAGCACTTTCCAGTAGTCGAAACCCTGTCGGCGTTCCGGCGGGATGTAGGTGTTGCGGCCGTGCGCGTCGAGATGCCATTTGCCGATATAGGCGGTGTTGTATCCGGCTTCTTTGAAGAGTTCGCCCATCGTGAGCTCTTCGGAAGGCAGATAGAGGTCGTTGTCGTACATTCCCGTGCTGAGCGGGAAACGCCCGGTCAGCAAGGCCGCGCGATACGGGGTGCAAATCGCACAGACCGAAATGGTGGTATCAAAATTGATGCCCTCTTCGGCGAGTTTATCGAGGCGCGGCGTTTGTACGTTCGGGTCTCCCGCATAGCCCAGCGCCTGCGCCCGCCACTGGTCGGTCAGAATAAAGATAACATTCGGCTGTGACTCCGATGCGACCGCTGAAAGCGCGCCCAATAAACAAATCGCCAAAGCAAAACCCGCTCTCTTTATCCTATTCTCTTTACTCACTTTCTACGTTTCCCTTTTTTCTTGCTGGATTTAGCGCCTGGCACACCCACCAGTTCCGGGCGATACTGAGCTGGGTCAAACGCAGGATTTGGAAGCGGGACCACTGCATTGCTTTCAGTAAGATACTCCTCTATCTTCTTATCCAAACTGGCCACCCGCTCCGGATACTGGCTCGACAGGTCGGTGGTTTCTCCGAGATCCTCAGCCAGGTTATACAGGCGATAGCCATGTTTACCGTCTTCTCCCCCATGGAATAGTCGGATTAACTTCCAATCCCCAGCATGTACGCAGACCGAGTCGGGAAGCCAGTCTGGCACTCTTTGAGGAGCAAAGGGGAAGTAGGTGAATATGGCGTCCCGATCCAGTTTACCGCCCTTCAGCACAGGCAGTATGTCGAGTCCATCCACCACATGATCACCCGGAACATCGAGCCCCAGTTGTTGCGCAAAGGTCGGATAAAAGTCTGACGTCTGAATCGGCTCGTCACTCCGGCTGCCCGGTGTCGTGACCCCCGGCCAAACCACAATGGCGGGAACCCGAATTCCACCTTCAAAGATGGTTCCTTTACCTCCGCGCAGGGGACGGTTACTTGTCGCCGAAGGAGCGTCAGGGAGCTTTGCGTACATATGCCCGCCATTGTCCGAGTAGAAAACAATAATGGTATTGTCCGCGATGCCGGCGGCATCCACCATATCGAGCAGTGTCCCCACCGCATCATCAAGCGAGTGAACCATCGCCGCATAGAGTGCAGAGCGCTGAGCATCCTTGGGATCGATCTTCTTGCGGTACATCTCGATCAGTTCCTCTTTCGCTTGAAAAGGCGCGTGAACCGAGAACTGCCAGTAATTCATGAAGAAAGGGCGGTCGCTTTGAAGCGAGTCGAACCATTGGGTCGCCTCCTGCGCCATGCGGTCCTCAATATGTTCGTTGGGTTTCGGGTTTTTGAGCTCTTTGTATTTCCAGGGAGCAAGATAACCACCTGCAGGACCGGAGCCGGCGGCATGAGGGAGACTCACATCGAATCCATGATTAAGGGGCGTATAGGGATCGTGCCCCAGATGCCATTTACCAAAATGAGCCGTCTGATATCCCTTTGCCTTAAAGAGTTTCCCCAGCGTCGGGAAACGGGTATCGAGCCGGGTCACAGACGACACGCTTCTGGCTTTGACTCCAGGTGGTGCACTTGCATCGACAACGGCTTTGAGCCGCACTACACCCGGTATATGATGCTCAGGTCGCGTTGATCCGTGTCGTGCCGGGGTCTGTCCGGTGAGCAGGCTGGCGCGTGTGGGCGAACACAGCGGACTGTTGGAGTAGGCTCGAGTGAACGTCATCCCCCGCTTGGCCAGGCGCGCAATGTTCGGAGTCGGGTAAAGCTTAGTATGGCCGTACAGGGTGGTATCGGCCCAGCCCAGGTCATCAGCCAGAATAAAGATAATATTAGGTGAAGTCTTTTCCTGCGCGTTGACGGTTACACAACAGCAAGCCAGAAGTGCGCTTGCTGCAATAGTCATTTTGATGTAATTCATCATCTGTCTTTCCGCTTGCTATCTTTCCTTTTCGGTTTTGCTTTCTTGACTGAAGCTTCCTCGGGCGGCGGAGTGTAGTTGCTGCTTCCATCGTCATTGCGGGCAAATTTAAAGGCTTCCGTGTCCCCGGTTGATTCGCTCCACTCTGCGAGCAGTTTCCGATGATCCTGCAGGATTTTCTTATATTCTGGATGATCAACCAGGTTACGCATCTCGCCGGGGTCCTTTTTCAGATCGACCAGGGACTCTTTACTGGTTGGATCAGAGAAGGTGGTGTACTTGTATTTCTCACTCCGGAGCATCCGCCATTTCGCATCTTCCGACACGACATACTCACGCCAGTCAGTGACGGGTTTACCTTCAGCAACCGGGCGCAGGCTTTTACCGATAAGGTGTTCGGGAATTTCGACGCCGGCGTAGTCACAGATAGTCGGAAGAATATCGAGCCCGGAAGAAACGAGGTGTTCGTCATCAACCTGCCCCGCCGGAATATGCCCTTTATATTTCATAATAAACGGAATGCCGACCGACTCCTCATAGGGGAAGGATTTGCTTGGCAGTCGGTGACTTGCATCCATATTGCCGTGATCACTGGTGAAAATAATCAGCGTGTTATCATCCAACCCGGCCTGTTTCAATCCGTCAAGAATCTTGCCGATTTCACCATCCACCCGTTCCGTAAGTCGGTGGTAGATATAGCGATTGATTCGCCACGCTTTCTCATCATACTCGTTGCGCATCGTCAACGATGGCGTTGTCGCCCTGGTGCTCAGTTTTGCTTGAATACCGGAAGGTTCCCCCTCTTGTATGCCGTAATTATCGGGAAGCGGAGGCAGCTTATCCAGCGGCATTGCCATGGCCTCCTGATAAAGATCCTTCACGCGGGCGCGGGATCCCTTCCCGATATGCTCCTTGTGCGCGTAACAGATATCGTGCGGATTGATAAACGATGCCACCGCGAAAAACGGCTTGTCCCGCTTTTGCTTGATAAATTCAAGGCAGGCTCCCGGCAACTGGTCGCGCTCATTTCTGAAATACTTGTCGTATCCCGCTTCAGTCGGTTTCAATTGCCCGCACATATGCACCTTCCCGCCATAGAAGGTGTCATACCCAGCGCGCTTCATAATTTTCCCCATTGAATTCTCATCAATGTGCTGAGGAAGTGTCGCTTTCATCCCTGTTCCGTTATCACCCGCGCCAAATCGACCGGGCATCATCCCTGTTGCCATGCTCATCCGGCTCGGGACACACACCGGGTTCGCGGAATAGGCTTTCTCAAAGCGAATACCTTCCGCCGCCAAACCATCCAGGTGTGGGGTTTTCAACCACTTGTTGTCCGCACAACTCATCATGCGGTCGTGCTGCTGGTCGGTCATGATGAACAGGATATTCGGCTTGCTTTTCAAACCTGTTGCTGCCCGCAGCAGCGATGGCACCATCAGAGCCCCACTGCCCGCCGCGCTTGTTTTTAAAAATTCTCTACGTTTCATGATTCATCTCCGACTTGCGTCTTCTGTTTTCTATTCTTCCGACCGCCCTTCCCCCTCTTCTTTGGTGCGGATTTGGTTCGAGGGGAGCGCTCTTCCTCCGTAAACGCGCCGCCGCGCAGTTCAATCTCTTCATCGCAGCGTCCACGCATCTTCTCGAGAACCGCTCTATACTCTGGATTCGATGCCAGGTTTTTGAGCTGGTCGGGATCCTGTTTGAGGTCATGCAGGAACTCGTGATCGTTCCCGAAGTAGCGGGCATATACATAGCGCTCGCCGTGGATACCTTCCCAGTTGGGAATCGACGGCATGCCCGCGCAGAATTCACCGAGGAAATCGGTGCGCCAGTCCTTTGGGCGTTTGCCATCGACAAACGGCTTCAGGCTGCGCCCATGATAATGCTCCGGAACAGGGAGATCGGCGTACTCCAGGATCGTGGCGGTGATATCGGCGTTCAGTGCAATCTGCGGGACGGCCTGCGGGCTCTTACCGCGCGGATCAACGACAATCAATGGCACACGCAGCGCTTCGTCGTAGTGCGTCCACTTGCCGGCAAACCCCCTATTCCCGGCGTAGTAACCGTTATCTGCAGAGAAAATGAGAATCGTATTGTCATAGACGCCTGCCGCTCTCAGCTTTTCGATGACGCGGCCGACGACATTGTCGATGCCCGAAATCATCCTCAGATAATTGCGCATGTTGTGCTGATATTTTTCGGGCGTGTCCCAGCGCCATTTATAGCGATTCAGGTGGATTGAATTCTGCATAAACCCGGGTTGGGACTCGAAGATCGCAGGGTCGTTGAGCCGCGGCAACGGCATCGGGATTCCCTCGTACAAGTGCTCTGTCGCCTTCGGGTGCGGGAAATGGTCTTCCTTGTCACTGTCCTCGGCGTGGGCCGCATTGAAACAGAGGTTCAGGTTAAAGGGCCTGTCTTTCGGGGCGGAATCAATGAATTGCTCTGCCTCATCGCCGATCAGCTCGGTTTCGTGGCGGAGCGTGCCGTCTTCCTGTTTTTTGAAATAGGGATTGCGCCCGATCTTCTTGAACTGGTCGAACATCTTTTTCTGTTCGCCTTCCGCAAACTTCACGTGGCTTTTCCCGAAGTAGCCGACGTTGTATCCGGCATCTTTCAACAGGCGCGGATAGGAGGCAGATGACCACTGCAGATCCATGACTCGAGTGCTCGGCGCGCCCGTCCCGTAGCGGTGTCCGCGTAGATACATTCCACTGAAGATGGTGGCGCGGCTGATCCAGCAGGTCGCGGTATTGACGTACATTCTATCGAACCGCGCACCCCGCTCCGCCAAGCGGTCAATGTTCGGGGTTTGAACCACCGGGTGCCCGCTGTATCCGAAGAAGTCGTAGCGGATGTCATCCGTCAGGAAGAACACAATATTCGGGCGCTCTGCAGCGGACACAGAAAGTGCCAGCGCTGCACAAACCATCCACCAACACGTTGTGACTTTTCTCATTTCCTCCCCTTCGCTTTGCGCTTGGCTTCTTTCGCGGCTTTTCTGGCGGCCTTCATTTGCTTCTCTTGTTCGGCAGTAGGCTTTGTATAGATCACCTTGCCATCGGTGAAAATCCAGCGGCCTTTCGGCGTTAGATCCTGATTCGGAACCCCACCTCTGGGAGGCCGGTTATCCATATCGTACATCGGCGGGAGTTCGCCCGACCATTCACGGTGTTTTCTTTCGAGCTGCTTGACGACTTCGGGGAACTGTTGGGCCACATCGTTTTCTTCGCGCGGGTCTTTCTTAAGGTCATACAGCCGCCAGGGGTCTTCCGGCAGCGCCCGATACAAACGCCAGTTGCCAAAGCGAACCGCCTGAATGTTCCGGTTTCGCTGGCTGTTCCCTTGGTTAAACCAGTAAACGTAATCGCGGACATTGCCTTTCTTCTTTCCGGTCAGCCACGGCATCACATCAACCCCGTCGAGATGTTCCGGAAGCGGCAGATTCGCGGCTGCGAGCATGGTGGCATAAAAATCGAACGTACACATCATCCCGTCATAACGCGTGCCTTTAGGGATCACACCCGGCCAGGATACGATTCCCGGCGTAAGCGTCCATCCAACCTGTTCTCGGCTTTTGGGGCCTTTCCCGCCGCGGTACGGAGTTGAGGTTCCGCCTTCGCCGACATTTGGACCGTTATCACTCGCGAAAATGATCAACGTATTTTCGCGCATCTTGTGCTTGTCCAGATAATCGAGTAGTCTGCCCACCTGATCGTCAAGCGCCACAATCCCGCCGCCGAGCAAGCGCCGGTTCGAGCCGTGCGTCTTACTGATGGGTAATCCCTTCGGCACAGAGGTTCGCTCGCAATAGGCTTCGGGCGTATTGCTGTGCGGCGAATGTACGGCCAGCGGCGACCAGTACATCATGAACGGCTTTCCTTTTTTTCGGTTCCGGTCCACAAACTCAATCAGTCGGTCCCCGTCCATTTCCGTAAGCCAGGTCTCTTCGCCTTTTTCATTCAGGCGCATAAACAATAGTCCGTTTGGCGCTCTCGGCGGATCGACGGCCACTTCCATGAACCCACGTTCAGACGGCGGTTGGTGATATCCAACATCCCATTTCCCGACCTGCCCTGTAACGTAGCCGTGATCGCGGAACACTTCGGCAAACGTAGGTTCTTCAGGCAGCGGCATTCCGCGCGACATGCCGTATTTACCGAAGCGCTGCGCGTAGGTTCCCATCAACAGGCTGTACCGGCTCGGGCAGCAAGGCGGATTGCTGACGTACATCTGCGTGAGCATGACGCCCTCTTCGGCGAGCCGGTCGATATGCGGGGTCGGGATGTCCTTGCAGCCGAACGCGCCCACATCGCCCATCCCGAGATCGTCGATAAACAGCATAACAATATTCGGGCGCGTTTCGGCAGGCTTCGACCAAACCGTCAGGCAACAAGCCAAAGACATCAATAATGCTGCAATGTATTTCTTCATCATTCTTTTCACAGATGAAACAAGTCATCTTCGCTATGTCAGTTTCTCATGGTGCATCATCGAGGCCGTTTCCGCCTATATTGAGATAATTGCTGATTATTCAAGGATAACAACTTCACGCGGGTTCTACTCAACTTCTATCCTACTTTCGGATTGTGATCCGATGCACTCCACTCACCAGCGCAAGCCGGTTGCCGGAACCCTCACCCCTTCCGGCAAATTCCCTGCCGTTCAGGGTGATGGCGGTGAATCCATCGAACGGACAGACAAAGGTGGCGAAGGAGTTGGGCGGAACGGTGATGGTGAACTCAGCGGCCTCCTGGTCCTGCTCCCACGAACTCTCAATGAGTCCGTACGGGGATCGATGACTTGCTTTTACACGGTCGAGGCCGGTGGGCAGAAACGGTCTAACGAAAAAGTGTTTAAATCCCGGGGACTTCTCGTCGGGCTGGATGCCCGCCAGGTATTCGTAAAACCATGCGCTGATGTCACCAAACATGATATGATTGCGGGAGTCTGAACCGTCCCACCGTTCCCAGAGGGTGGAGGCCCCCTGTTTGACCATGTAGCCCCAGCTCGGAAACGTGGTGTTAGTAGCGATGGCATAGGCCACATCACTCCGGCCGGAGTCCGAGAGGCATCGCATGACGTATTTGGTTCCGAGGATCCCGGTATCAAGGTGACCTCCCTTAGCTTCAATCTCCTTGAGCAGCCTGGCGAGAACACGGGCCTGTTGCCCGTCGGGGATCAGTCCGTGGTACAGGGCGGAGGCGTACGAGGTTTGGGATCCGTTGCCGAGAACGCCCTCCTTGTAGAATCTGCCGCGGAACGCATCCCGGATCTTACCGGCCCGGTCCTGGTAGAAGGCTTCGTCTTCCGGCTTGCCCAGGATGGCCGCCATCTTCGAGAGCAACACCGCGTCGTAGTAGAAGCAGGAGGTAGAAGTCAGGGCCGAGGGCGTGTTCACTTTCCCCGAGTTTTCCGTGTGGGGAGGCGACCAATCGCCCAGTCCGAAGTTCGTGATCCAGTCGTGGGATTTGTGTTTCTCGACGAATGCAAAATATTTTTTGAATCCCTCGTAGTTTCGCTCGAGAATCGTCCTGTCGCCCGTGTAGATATACGTATACCAGGGGATCAGGATGAAGGCGTTGTCCCAGGCAAGACCGTTGCCCCAGAAACGTCCCCACCCGGCAGTGGGAACGATGCATGAGAGCTGTCCCATCTCATCCTGGTCCTCCAGGATGTCCTGGATCCACTTCGCGTAGGCCGAAGCGGAATCGAAGTTGAGCAGGCCGGTCTGGGCCGCGAGATGAGCATCCCCGGTCCATCCATTCTTTTCACGGTGGGGGCAGTCGGTGGGGTAACCATGGTAGTTTCCGACGAAGGCATGGAGGGTGATCTCCTGGATCCTGTTGAGGAGACCGGAAGAGGACGTGAACCGGCCCGCGGTGGCGAAGTCGGTGTGCAGGACTTGGGCCCGGAAGTTCTCGAGGTCGCTCTTGTTCCGCAGGCCATGAACTTCCACGTATTGAAAACCATGATACGTGAAGCGTGGGTGCCACGTTTCAGACGGTCTGCCTGCACAAATGTATTCATCCAGCTCGAAGCGGGACTGGCGCATGTGACGCACCAGCTCCGACTGATCACAGAGCCCATTCTTGTCGAGCTTTTCCGCGTGCTTCAAGGTCAGCTTGTCCCCTTTCCGGGTATGGGTGAGCGACATCTTCACCCGGCCGGCGATATTCCTTCCGAAATCAACCACGTAAACGCCGGGCTTTGGCTCCGTGATCTTCGAGGGCTTCAGTTCGGATGTCACCCGGATGGGAGGCAGGGCCTGGGAACGCAGGATACCCGACGGTCCCGGGACCAGGCGGGCCGGGATCCAGGAGGCCAGGTTCGCCTCGGCCGTTGCCCAACCCTTGAGTTCCTTCCGCGCGTCGTAGGTCTCTCCCTGGCGAATGCTGGTAAACACGGTTGGCGAGGGGTGAGAAAGCCATGAACCATCCGAAACAACCGTCTCGCGTGTTCCATCGGTGTAGGACATTTCGAGCTGACAGAGCAGCGTCGGAGGCTGGCGCCAGGCCGCCTTGTCGAAGCCCCATGTGGCCAGGCTGTGCATGTTGTACCAGCCGTCGCCGAGGTTTGCCGCCAGGACATTGGCCCCGGCCTTAAGCTCTTCGGTCAGGTCGTAGACCTCGTAAAGCACCCGCTTGTCGTATCGTGTGAAGGCCGGATCGAGGACATGCCCCCCGACCTTCCGGCCGTTCAGGAAAAGTTCGTAGTAACCCAGGCCGGTCACGTAAACCCGGGCTTTGGCGACCTCGCGGCCGACCTCGAAGCCCTTCCGCAGGTAGGGTGCGGGATCGGTTTGCCTGGGCTGACCGATTCCCTCATCCTGCCAGCGGGCGCGCCGATCCGCGATGAATCTTCTCCAGTCGTGTACCCGTGGCGCGCTGATCCAGCTCGCCGACCAATCGGATTTGTTCAGCAGGCCCATCTCCCACCGGGCGACCGGACTCACCAGGGGCTTGTCCTGTTGGTTGGTCCAGACTCTGACCTTCCAGAAATACTGCCCGCGGCTCTCCAGCTCCTGCCCGGCATAGGGATGATGGATCGATTGATGGGACGCGATCCTTCCTGTGTCCCAGGCAAGGATTCCCTTTTCGAGGTCGTCTCTGCTCCTTGCGACAAGGATCTGGTAAGCCAGCTGCTTCAGATCATGCTTCGAGCCGGACAGTTGCCAGCTCAGGCGAGGGTTTCGTTCGTCCACGCCGAGCGGCGCGGAATCGCGCCGGCAGCGCAGGTTCTTGACTTCGGCCGCGTTTGAGGAAGCCATGAGGAGCAGCATGCACAGAGAACAGAGTGGTTTCATCGGTATGGGGGACCTCGTTGTTTTCATGGACTGAATCACCTCTTTAATTTCGGGGTCACTTTTATTACTTCGCCGCAGGCTCCGTCCATTCCTCGCTCATGAAATCCACAGGGCCGCGGGGCACTCGGATATTTACCTCAAGAAACAGCGCTTTTCGCAATCCGGCTTCGTACATGGAGTCCAGATCCACCTTCATCAGCTCGGGATCCATGTTGCCGTCCATGAAATACCAGTACACCCCGGCGCGTGACGTGTCGGGCGGAGAGTAGAATTCTTCCTTCAGGTCAGCCGCGCCTACGACGGCCAGCGACGTAACCCAGATGATGGCACTCAGTATTTGCGTGTTCTTCTTTATGGTTTTTCTCCTTTAAGATGACCCATTTCGTCAGTTTATTGCTTTCTTTTTTGTTTTCTTGGTTTTTCCGTTGGAATGAGGATACGACGGTGTGATTCGGGAAACCATTCGTCCAGGGCTTTTTCCAGCTTATCCCACGTTTTGGAGTTACCGTCGTTGCGCGGGAAATGACGCGTTTCGTATGGGTCGGCTTTTAAATCCAACAGCTGGGTTTCTATTTTTCCGCCGGGCGGAAAGTCGTATTCGATCAGCTTTTTACCTTCGTTATCGACGACCATCCAACCAATCTGACTTTCCACGCCGAGCGTATCGCGCCACTTCACTTTTTTGCCTTCGAAAAGCGGGCGCAGACTCCGTCCGCGCGGATCGGCTTTCGCGTTCGGGTTTCCGGCGTAATCGGCGGCGGTCGGCAGGAAATCGAGTCCCGTCGAAACCAGATCGCTCGAGTTGACGGTTCCGGCAGGGATTGTCCCTTTGTACATTGCGATAAGCGGGACATTCGCCGATTCCTCGTAGAGAGCGGTTTTGTGCTCCATCCGGTGCGCGCTATCCATATCACCATGATCGCTGCTAAAGATAACGAGCGTGTTTTCTTCGAGTCCACTCTCTTTGAGCGCGTCAAGGATCAGTTGGATTTCCGCATCGACCTGTTCGGTGAGTCGGGCATAAAGCCAGCGGTGCAGCCGCCAGTCGGCGTCGGTATAATTTTGGCGCGCTTTTTCCCTGAATCCTCGTCTAGCCACCAGTGCTTTAACCGATTGTGGTTCGCCGATTTGAGGTTCGAAGTTCGGCGGAAGCGGCGGGCAATGTTTTTCAAAGAACTCGCCTGGTGCTATTTTTGAGGCACGATTCATCAGCGCAACCAAGTCGGTCTCTTCGAGACCATTCTTTTTCGCGGGTTTTCCCATATCCGCAACCCGATAATCACGAAGTGCCATATAACAGATATCGTGCGGGCTGATAAAGTTCGCCCACATCAAGAACGGCTTATCGCCCGGCTTGCGGCCTCGAATAATCTTTGCGCTCGCTTCTGCCAATGGCATTTTTGGTGTTTTTACATAATACGTAAACCCGTTTTTTTTCGGACCGATTATTTCCGGAATATGAACCTTACCGCCATAAAACAGGTCGTAGCCCGCCTCTTTCATAAAAACCGGCAATAACGTTTTTTGAACCTCTTCTGATACATCACCCGGAGCCATCGAACCGCGATTTTCGCGGGCTAGATTCCCGTTTTTATCCAGGAACTGACTGGGGAAACGGCCGGTCATCATAGAAACACGGGCCGGGGCGCAAACGGGGTTTGCGGTGTAGGCACGGGTAAAGCGTATCCCGTTTCCCGCCATATAATCCATCGCCGGCGTCTTCACATACGGGTTGCCCGCACAACTCATCATATTCGCGTGCTGCTGGTCGGTATAAATCAGGATAACATTGGGCCTGTCCTGCCTGTCCGCCGTAGCCTTGGCGGAGGAGGAAGCCTGCCGAAGGGGCCTGCCCTGACCTGCATTCGCCGCTTTAAGCAGTTCTGGCACCACAACTGCTCCGGCACCTATTGCAGTTGCTTTGAGAAAATCTCTGCGTTTCATACTAACCTCTGCTCTCTCTTGTATTCATATATTAAATCCAACTATTTCTTCTTTACTTAAACTGGCAGCCTGATCGGGGCAGGTTGCTTTCCTTTTAGAGAAATCGATTCGCCCAATTTTTTACGCATAGCTTCCAATTGATCACGCAGCTTCTTCTTTTGGGCAGTGAACTGCGGATCATCAATCAAGTTATTCAATTGATACGGGTCATTCTTCAGGTCGTACATAACCCAATCGCCAGAATAGTGGTATGCATAGGTCCACTCTTTCGTCCGAATCCCACGCCAATCCGTTCCCGGCCCGCCCCCTCTGTGCACATTGAAGAGGAATGCTGCATCGCGCTCCGTATCGGACTTGCCGAAAAAGGTTTCCGAATAGTCCATCCCTTCAACGTTTGCGGGAAGAGGTAGATTGCAGAGACCAAGAAGAGTCGGCATAACATCGACCGACGAAACAATCCAGTCGCGAACCTGCCCTTTCTTGATCTTGGCAGGATAACGCACAATGAATGGGATATTGACGGACTCCTCCCATGGACGCTGCTTTAGAGGGTGCCCCTGCGAGCCCAGCATGTCGCCATGATCAGAAGAAAATACCACAATCGTATCGTCGGCTACTCCAGCCTCCGCCAATGCGCGGTTAATGCGGCCCATACAGCTGTCCAGGCTGGTAACCATGGCATAGTACTGCAGCAAGGCTCCTGTATCATCGCCAGCCGTATCAGCCCTCTTCACCTTTTTTCTCTTCTTACCCAACGACAGCCCTCCAGCGGGCACATTCGGACGGTTCTTCAGCTTACGCTCCTTGTACATATCCAGGTATTTTTGTGGTGCCTTATACGGATTATGCGGAGGTCCAAACGACAAAAAGAGGCAGAACGGTTCGCTCTTTTTCTTTTTGATAAATTCTACGGCCAGATCGGTCTGCACATCGGGTTCCCAGCCGGGGACTTCGATCGGCTCCGTCGCATCATTCAACCAATAGGCGGGGCTAGAATGCGCGTGTGAGCAGTTGCGCACCGCCCAGAAATCCCAGCCGCGTCGGCTCTTTGCGTCCACAGGGTTACTGCGGTTTCCGGACAAATGCCACTTGCCGACGTAGCCCGTAACATATCCCGCCTTTTTCATCTGTTCGGAGATCACCGATTCACTGTCCGGCAGGCGTATGTCGTTATGGATAACTCCGGTCGAATGCCCGTAGCGCCCGGTAAGAAGCTGCGCACGATACGGCGTACAGACAGGCTGGATTGACAACGCATTAGTAACCAGCAATCCGTCGGCCGCCATTTGGTCGAGATTCGGAGTGATCACCTGGTCGTTCCCCATACAGCCCATGGCATGCGCCCGCATCTGGTCGGCAAAAACAAAAACGACATTCGGCTTTTTTCCCGCTCCCGTTGCCGCAAACAGCTGGTTTCCTATGCCGACAGCAGGAATCGCCGCGCTTGCGGTCTTAATAAATTGTCTCCGTGTCATTTCTTTTCGTTTCATATCAAGCTCCTTGAGGCTTTTCACGGGATAATCGGGCGTAACTCTTTTCCGTCCAGTACGGGATAAAGAGCATTATCGTCTTCAAGCTCTTTTGCTAATTTTTGGACCATCGTCGAAAGTTTTTCCGGATTCGTTTTGCTCAGGTCGTTCTGTTCTGCCAAATCGTCGGCGAGATTATACAGTTCGTAGTGCGACATTCTGGCGGCCTGCTCTGGGATAAAGTAATAAACCAGTCGCCAATCCCCGTCCCGGAGTGATGCGACGTAGTTCCGGCGATGTTTGTGCGGGAAATAGGCCAGAAACTCCTCCGGTACCGATTTGTCGTACGCGCCCGTCAGTCGTTTCTTGAGCGAGTAACCGTCGATAACATGATCGGCAGGAACCGGAATGCCGACCAATTCCAGGATGGTGGGATATAAGTCGTTAATGCTGCCGAGCTGAGTCTGAATTTTTCCCATAGCGATCGGCATTTTTTTCTGCCACGGATTATTCGGGTCCGGCTTGGCCCAAGCCGCCATAAAAGGTACGCGCGTACCGCCGTCATATTCATTGTTCTTGCCACCGCGCAACGGTTCGGCGGCATTCACAACGATGAGGTGATTATCCCTTTTCCCTTTTGGTAAATGACCGCGATTCGCGGTTCCGTTATCCCCCAAAAAGAAAATCAGCGTGTTTTCTGCAATGCCCAGAGCCTCAAAACAGTCGAGCATATCGCCAAGCGATTTATCCATCCCTTCAATCAACGTGGCAAACGCCACATTGGCTTTAGGGTCATTCCCCTCATAATCCGCATAGTTTTCGGCAAATCGCTTATCCAGCATGTACGGACTGTGTACAGCATAATGCGAAAAATGGAGAAAAAGCGGCTGATTCGCCTCAGCACAAAGCTTTACTTCCTTTTTGGCTTCCAGCGTTAATGCCTCGGTCAAAAAGGTATCGGTTCCGTGATATTCCTCCAGCCCGGACACCCCATTCTTTTTGCCATCACCGTAGTTGTCTTCTCCAAGATAGGAACTCGGCAGCCCACGGGCGCTACCCCCAATATTAACATCAAATCCGAGATTCAGCGGATTAGCCCCGTAGGTTCCCACCTTGCCCAGGTGTGCCTTGCCCACGTGGATCGTGCGATACCCTTTCGCCTTAAGCTCCTGGGGTAGAATCGACATCTCTTCGGTAATCCCTACCTTGTTCCAATCCGGCGGATCAGACGGACCTTCAGCTTTCTCGCGGCCTGGAGCCATAATGTATTTTGTGGTTCGATGGCGCGACGCATTCTGGCCGGTGAGAATCGAAACCCGGCTCGGCGAGCAGTTTATCTGCGCGCAAAAGGTTTCAAAGCGGATGCCTTGTTCTGCGAAACGCTCCATCGACGGCGTCCGGTTGAAATCATTCAGCCGATATCGTTTCGGATTGCCTTTTGAGTCGGTAAGCATCGCTACGGAGGTATCCATCACGCCCATATCGTCCACCAGAAAAATCACAATATTGGGTAACGGCTCACCGTTATATTTCGGGACCATTCCATCTGTTTTGTACCTGGGGAAACGTTCCGGTGGAGCTGCTTCCTTCTTTTTTGCCCACGCCGGACTCAAACAGATCATGAGGGCCACAGCCGTCATCATCGTTTTATTCATAAATATCTCCACTATGACGCCTATTTCTTCTTCGCTTTCTTCTCCGACTTATCCTTTGACTTCGTATTTACCAATTGCTCCACCTCCTCTTTCGGGAGCCAGGCGGCGAGCTTTTCTTTCAGCTTGGCATATTCTGGGTTGTTCGCCTGGTTCGTCCATTCGTACGGGTCTTTGGCATTGTGATAGAGTTCTTCATCGCCGTTCGCATAGCGGATATAGCGATGCGTTTCAGTTCGAACGGCATGATTCCCGCGGCCATGTGTGGTAATGGCAGGATACGCCCAATCCGCCGCCGGATTTTTGAGGAGCGGCGTAATGTCGTGTCCGGACACATGCTCCGGCCGTTCTATCCCAGCCAGGGAGCAGAGCGTCGGGTATAGGCACATCAGATCGACCGGCTTTTTCGATTTTGTGCCGGGCGTGGTTACGCCGGGTGCGACCCAAATCAACGGCGAGCGAGCCGGCTCTTCCCAGAGCGCGAATTTACGCCAGCGATTTTTCTCGCCGAGCGACCAGCCGTGATCGGTCCACAGCACGATGATGGTGTTGTCTTTTTTCGGACTCTTTTCGAGCGCATCGAGCAGGCGGCCGATATTCATATCGGTGTAGTAGATGCTGGCAAGGTAGGATTGTATGGCGCGTTCCCACTGGTTATTGACCAGCATTTTTGAATGTTCCCTGCCCGACAAGAATTTCCGGGCGGCGGGCGGCAGATCATCGATGTCACCCTTTTTTGTCGGCGGACGCTTAATGGATTCGAGCGGGAACGGCTCATAATATTTTCTCGGCACAACGAAAGGCAGATGCGGCTTGTAGAGACCGCAGGCGAGAAAGAACGGCTGGTCATCATCACGCTCGATGCGCTCAATAATGTAATCAGTCGAATGCCAGTCGAGCAGGTCTTCATCTTTCAGGTCCGGATGAACTTTGTCGTTTGTGTATCCATCATTCTTTTGCACGCCCGGCCCGTTCAATGAGTAGGGGGAATCATCTAGATATTCCGACCACTCTTCGGGATGATAATTCATGCCATGATAAACTTTTCCAGCCCCGGCGACATAGTAGCCTGCCTTCAAAAACTGTGCGCTTAGCCCCTCGCCCGGTTTCTGGTAATCTTGCCATTTTCCCGTCTTGTTCATATAGAGGCCACTCACCCACGGACGGCGCCCGCCCATGATTGCACCACGCGAAGGGTTGCATGCCGGCACGGCACACTGTGCATTCACGAAGGTCACCCCAATATCGGCAAGCCGCTGAATATTCGGCGTCTTCGCCTGAGGGTTCCGTCCGAGCGGCTCAACCCAGTGATTCAAATCGTCAACAGCAATGAAAAGAACGTTGGGTTTCGACGAGCCCACCACGGGCGATTTTCCTGCCGCAAACGCTGAAAGCGCGCCCATCAGAAAAAGCATCCACACATTTCTCATTCTCATTTCAACTTCACGTTAATCGATTTGAGGTAGGCTCTATCGTCGGCAGTTAAACGCCGAGTTCCAATCAGGAACACCTTTCCGTCGGGCGCACGGAGTTCCACCACATCTTTCCCTGAGGAATGGGCGTACACGCGGATAAAGGATCCTTCCCTTCCTTTCTCCCATTTCCGCACTTCGTACCTACCGGCAGACACCGACTCAGTCGAGGGTGCCGGTTTTGCAGCAGGTTTAGTCGCAGGTTTCGCCTTCTTCTCCGCTGCCGGTTTCTTCTTCGGCTCAGCGTGTGTCTCTGCCGGCTTCTTCGCGTGCTTCTTCGGCTTTTTCAGGATCTCTTTGAAGTACGGAGCTTCGCGATGCCATCCGTATGAAAGGAAGTCAGGATTGCGGCTGAACACAAACAGGTCACGCGCAACTTGCTCGACGCGCGAATCCGCATGTTTCGAGCGAGTGATCAACGAAACCGGACCCAGCAAGCCTGAAGGTTTGAGCAGGTCGTCTTTGTCATAATAACGGCTCGTCGTAAAGGTTTTGCGCCCTTGCTGTGGACGGGGCTTATCTTCCTCAAACCATTCCGGGAGCGTTCTCAACAGTCCATCGGAAGGGAACCCAATGTCATCCGGATATTGCTCATCGCCGATAAAGCGGTTGCCCCACAAATTCGTGACCCTGAGTTCAAGTTCATTGCTCCCCGATTTCAATGCATCGGTAATATCGACCAGGAACGGCGGTTTCCATTCAATCTCGATTTCTTTGCCGTTTACGAGCACCGTGGCAATCACTTCAACCGAGCCCAGATCGAGCCACACCTCTTCGCCCGCTTTCTTTTTCAGGTCGATCGCTTTTTTATAAATCCCCGTACCGGAGAAGTAGCGAAGCAGCTCATCCGGGCTTTCGTTCCACGGCATGAGTTTGTCGAACTTTCGGGCTTTCGGCGCGCCAACCCCATCGAACGAAACCATCCAGTCGCTACCGAGCGGGCGGATTTTCTCCGGGTCGATTTTTTCTTCGATGCTTTTTCCGTCAGCGGTCTCGATTTTCAGCGTACCGCCCGCTTTGAAGAACGCTTTTGAATCGGCAAACGGATTGATGCGTTTCGCCGTGGAGAGTGCAACGGTTCCATTCAGCGAAACCTGTGTGACGGGCACGGTTTTCGCCTTTTCACGGAACACCACAAACACAGCCCCTGCCGGGTCGAAGATCATCGGGATAATCGTGCGTCCGCCCTTCTCCTCGTACACGGCACATTTCTCAATGCGCCCGCTATCGGGATACCAGAACTCGGGCTGTTTGCCCGCAATACGAAAACTGAGCAGTGCAGACGCCGGTTTTTCCAGTGAGCTCGCCACAAAGTAGTAGTCGGCTTCCGGCGTGTAGCGGTGGATATAGGTTATAGGGAGCTTCCCGCGATACGAGGACTGCTCCTCGGTTTGGCCTTCCACTTGCACGATTACGTCGGGTTCAACCCCCAGTTTCTTAAGTACTTCAAGCGGCTCTCTTGTCCAGTACAGCTTTCCTTTTCCGTGGGATACTTCAGTTACGTTGTCCCCGTCAAGCTTCTGCCACACCTCCGCGGCAATATCGGCGACCTCTTTTTTGCTCGCCGGATAGTTTTCCAGCCCGAGCGAGGTCTTCGGTTTAGTCGAAACCACAACCGTACCCCCGTCAGCGACGAGCTTTTGAATTTTCTTGAGGAGCGGAACCGATATTTCTTCGATTTTCGGCAACGCCAGCATGTGATATCTCATACCCGACGGCGTGCAGACCATTCCGTCCTCAACAAGCAGCTGGTCCCGAACCAGTTTAGCGCTGACCAGATCAAAATCGTATCCGAGCGGCAGCGAAGGGCGCGTGCTCAATTCCAGCCCCGGAACAACTTCAGGGGTCATAAACAGCGCTTCGGCCTGGAACATCCCCTGCTGCAGCATAAACTGGCAGCGCGCCTGGTATTTCTGCCAAGCGCCCCCCTGCTCCCACCAGGTGTTGTGACGACTATACTGCGAACCCCAGTTTTTGAAAACCATGCCGGGCTTGTGCACCTCTTTATCGTCCCATGGCTGGAACGGAGAACAGTGGAAACCCATATGGTTAACGCCGGCTGTGTAGGCGTAGTCGGTGTGCCATTTATAGGTCCACGGATAATGCACCCACGCCGCTTCCCATTTTCCAGCCGGGAATGCTTCCGACGTCACTTTCTTATCCCCAAGTACATGGGCGGCGGAAGCGGCCCACTTGCCCTCTTTGTATGCGCGTCCAGGACTGTCCGAATTCCAGAATGTAGCGGTCGGATATCCAATCGCCTCCACGATTTCCATCCCGTCAAAAGCGGCACGCGAAAACGGCTCCGAGCCGAACCCCATATTGTATTCCGCACACAGTTCCACCAGATACCCGAAGAAATTATCGTGGGCACAGTCGCCAAGCGTCCGGCGGAAATCGTAAAGAAAGCGTTCCGACACCTCGACGCTTTGCACAATCCGCCCCGTCAGAACCGGCAGAAAAGGATAGAGACTGTATCCGCGCCGTTTTTCAAACTCCGCCGCCAGTACGGGCGACCAGTTTTGACCGTCGGCCTCCCAGCTGTCGACCGCTAAGTAGATCAGGTTTTCACCCGATTTGACCCCTTCCATCTCCAACAGCGGTTTACACAGACTGTCGAAATGGAGTTTAACTGCTTCGCGGCTGAACTTATCGGCTTCCAGCCCGCGCGTCTTTTCGTTCCCCGGTCGGGTACAGGCACCCGTACTTGCCGATCCCATCCGCAGAATCGTCCATTTCCCTGCGGGCGCTTTCCAGTTCAGCTTTCCGTTCGCGTCCATCTTGTCGGTTAAATCAATCACCCTGCCCTGCGGAATGATATGGTGCGCCGCGACAGACTTTGCCGGTGTCTTTTTCAAGACCAACTCGTTTTTATCGTGATGCCCTCGCAACCCCTTTTTGATGTCCAGCGCTGTGATTTGATCCGCCGCGACCTGCGGAACCGCAAACACCTTGATATCCTTGTAATACCCGACATCCTTCAATTTCAGTGTAGCGGCCTTGATCGGGCCATCGTCCGGTCTTTCAAGTGCAACCGAAATGTTGCCCGGCCCCAAAACTTCCGTCTCGCTCCAGACGACATATTGCATGCTCTTTTCCGGCGGAATCCACGGTCCGCCAATCGCGCAAAACCCTTCGGTCATATTCATCGAGAGCTGTAGGTCGAGGCGGCTTGCTTCGCGCAACGCATGGGCAAAGATCTCGTACCATTCGGGCGAGGCGAAACGGACCGGCCCTTCAGGGCCGCCAACGTTGAAAACCTTGGCGCCGCCCAGTCCGACGCGCGCCATCGATTCGAGTTCCGCTGTTGCGCCCTCTTTGTTGAGCCATCCATTACACCACTCCCACAGGACGGTGGAGCGATATTCACCGGGCGGATTCACAAACTGTGCGTCCAAGCTGTTCTTGTTCTGGGCAACGGGCTTCGAAGTCGTCTTCTCGGGCTGCCTTCTCAGGTTGCGGTAAGGCGGCGCTTCACTTTTGGCGTTGGCTTCCGGATCGTACAACGGATTCGCACGCGGTTGGTATTTCGGAAGGATCGTCTCATTCATCCAGCCGTCGAGGAGGGTGAACATCTCCTGCGCCTTCTCCGGCATCGAGTCGGCCAGGTTCCTCGCTTCGGAAATATCGTTGGCGAGATTATAGAGCTCGAAGTACCCCTGGTGATCGAACAGCAGCTTGTAGTCCCCTTTTCGTACGGCGGAATGAGCGGGCTTGTAGTTCCCCTTCTTGTCCAGCCCACCGAAGGGGGCATGCCAGAAGAACTCGTCGCGTGCATATCCACCGGCCTGATTACCTGGATCCTCGAAGAGCGGGACCAGCGATTGGCCGTCCAACGACATGCCGTCAAGGTCCGCCTTCTGCCCGGCAGCGGAGAGGATGGTAGGGAACAGGTCGTTACAGTCCACCGGCACGTCACAGATGGTGCCGGCATCGACTCTGCCCGGCCAGCGCACAATCAGGGGTACCCGAACGCCGCCTTCATACTTACTGCCTTTTCCATCGCGGAGCGGCGCGTTGGAGGTGGCGTTTTCCCGGTCGATCCCGCCGTTGTCCGACATGAAAATCAGCAGCGTGTCTTCAGCAATGCCAAGCTGGTCGAGGGTCTTGACAAGCCGGCCGACGGAATTGTCGAGCCCGCGCAGCACCCCTGCGTATTCCGGCATGGAGTGCCCGTTCCAGCCCCGGGTGGATTTCTTTTCAAAGTAGGCATAATCTTTCGGCTTCGCCTGGCGCGGTGAATGAACGGCAAAGTGAGGGAAATAGAGAAAGAACGGCTGTTTGGCTTCGTTGCACTCGCGGATGAAACGGACGGCTCGTTCGGTCAGATCATCCGTCAAGTACTCGATCCCCAGGTCCGTTCCGGGTTTTCCGCCCTCCTGCCATTTCTTTTGCCAGTCGAAATAGGGTGAGCCGCCGTGATCGAAATAGGCGAGTTCCTCAAAACCTTGATCGCGCGGCTGGTAGCCTTCAACCCCCAACGCGCCGAGATGCCATTTGCCCAGCATCGCACTGCGGTAGCCCTTCAGTGCTTCGGCAATCGTCACCGCGTCGCGCTCGTCGTCCGGTTGCCCACTTTGCAGGGCGTACGTAAACGACGGCGTGATGGTGCCCAGCGCCGGATTGGCTTGCTCCGGCTCGTTCTCTTTGCGGTCGTGGATATGATATCCTTTCTTCGGCGTCATTTTGCGCGAATAGTAACTGCCCTTCGTGTGACCCGAAGCCGTGAGGAATCCGTGTCGCGCTGCGTACTGCCCCGTCAGAATGGAGGCTCGCGCCGGCGAGCAGAGTGCGCAGGCATAGGCCTGGGAAAAGCTCATCCCCTGCTCGGCCAGGCGGTCGAGGTTCGGGGTTTCATAGTAGCACTTGGAGCGGTCCACGCCGCGAACGCGGGTCGCATAGCTGACCAGATCCATCCATCCCAGATCGTCGGCCAGAATGACCACGATGTTAGGGTTTGCCCGCTCTGCTGCCTGGATCGGGATGCATGCCAGGGCACTCAGCAGAAGCAGTCCAAGGCATCGTACTCTAATAAACATATCGTTCATAAACGGTCCCTTTTCAATTCTTGAGTCATTCAGACCCGGCCTGCACATTCTCCTGTATAAACTCCTTCGCCAGGTGCATAAAGGTGTATGGTCGGTCTTCAGGCAGATCGGTCAATGGATGTTCATACCAGGATTGAATAGTTCCGAGCTCCGGTGTAAGCCCGTGCGATTTCACCGAGCGCAGGCATTTCATGACGTTCTGGTGAAACAGCTTGTCGGAGTCATGTCCCCCGGTGTGGTCGTTGAATAGGAAGTGAAACTCAAGCCCCTCTTCGCGGCAGAATTTCTCCATGGCCTTTAGTTTTTCCCAGCCGTTCTTCGTATTCTCGATACGCTCATAAGAGTATTCGGGCTGGAATATGTCGATCCGGGTGCCCTTGGCCTTGCATGCCTTGATGACGTCGACGAGGAGGGCCTTCAGGTCGCCCAGGTTGTTCCTGGCGTTCGCCTGTTCCGCGGGGAACCGTGTCTTATTCTCCCAATGAAAGCGGAAGCCGGCCTCAATAATCCCGACCTTCAGCTTCGGGTATTTCCTTTTGATACCGGCCACGTACTCGGCGTACTTTTCCAAAGCCTGCGCATAGGTCCAGTTGTACTGATCTTTCATTCTGAGTTGGGATTTGATGAAGACATTGTCCGTAACGATGAAATCAACACGTCCCCCGGCCTTGGCAATCGGGTCAAGAATGCGTTGTTCTGTCTGAGCGTGTCCATGCCGGATCCCCACCTCCACGGCAATTCCCTTGTCCATCTCGGTGATACGCTTTACTGTCCGGCGCAGGAGCTCTGGTTGCTCCCTGGCCATCCAGACGAGCGTCGTGGAATAGAACTTGA
This sequence comes from Kiritimatiellia bacterium, assembly GCA_030744755.1. GTDB lineage: Bacteria > Verrucomicrobiota > Kiritimatiellia > UBA8416 > JADHWI01 > JASLPY01. The sequence goes on from JASLPY010000038.1 coordinate 40,666, forward strand.
AGTGGGAAGTATTCTCAGAGACATACCGCCACTGAGCAGTCTTGTTGAGGAAGAGTTCCTCAACGCGGTGGACAAATTCATCTGTCTTCTTGGCCTTCATGTCCGGCACGAGTCGCGGGCAGATGGCGACCTGCATGGGCGTTTCCTTTTCGCCGGCGTGCAGGTGCGTGATGAGGCCACAGATGGGGAACAACAGGCTTATCAGAAAGACACGTGAATTCACTTCTCCTCCGGATCAAAGATACCCATTCTCTTGCCTCACTCTCACAATTCGCCCGTCACTTCACCGGCTGAAGGTCGAGGTAACCCAGGTTTATGCCTCTCTTACCCAGATTACGGATCTCGATGGTATTGGTGCCCGGCTTCAATATCAGCGTCACCTTACCCGTCTTTCTCTCCGACCAGCTACCGACATTCGGGAAACCCAGCTGCTCCTGCTCAATCCCATTTACGAGTACGGCGCACGTCGAGCCTGTCTTCGTGGCAAAGGCGATCACCGCCTCAAATTTGCCGCCCTTCCCTCCGTCGACCTCAATTTCCTGGCCTTTCTTGATGGGATAGCGGGTGCCACGGGGCGAGGTAGGCTCAGACACGACCATCGACACATTCGGGGTTTTCGCCAGTAACTCCACTAACAGCTTCGCCTTTTCGGGATACCGCTCAATCAGGTTATTCGATTCGCCAATATCGTCAGCCAGATTGAAGAGCTGCCTTTCGTTGGGATTCGGTTTGGGCTTCGGCTGGCCCCGAGGGATCGACCAGTTCCCGTACCGTCGGCCTTCGCGATACTTCCAGTCGCCGCTCCGAACCCCCTGATTCCCGAAGTAGAAAGCTGTATACGGCGTTTTTGCATCCGCGCCGCCCGTTATCAGGCTCAGAACGTTATGCCCGTCCAGTTTCAGGTTAGCCGGGAGCTTAGCGCCGGTAATGGCAGCAAACGTCGGCATCATGTCCATCGCCGACGCCATTTCGGAACACTCCGTTCCCGCCGGGATCTTTCCGGGCCATCGCATAATCGTCGGTACCCGGTGACCGCCCTCGTACGTGGAGCCTTTCCCGTCGCGAAGCGGTTTTGCGCTGCCTCCGTGATCGCCGAACAGGAGCCACGGACCGTTATCGGACGAGAAGATCACCAGCGTGTTGTCATCGACGCCATTCGCCTTGATCGCGTCGAGAACGCGCCCGGTGTTGTGATCGATCTCGGCGATCACATCGCTGTAGAGCCCCTTTCCCGTCTTGCCCTCAAACTCTGGTGACACAAAAAGCGGAATATGGGGCATCGGGTTCGCGAGGTAGATGAAGAAGGGTTTCTTCTCTTTCACGCTCTCTTTGATGAACCGGATACTTTCATCTGCGATTCGGCGCGTGATGGTCGTTTGATCCAGCGGAAACTCAATGCACTCCTCGTCGCGCATCAGGGGCACCTTGTTCTTCAGATTCGGCTGCCTTCCTTGCTTTGCCTCCGCAAATGCCGCTTTGATTCTCTCCGGTGTCATGCCCTCAAGGTACACACAGTCGTCAGCATACTTCATGCTTTTCGCCGGATACATGTCGTTGCTGTAAGGAACCCCGTAATAGGTGTCGAAGCCCTGATTGGTCGGCAGATACTTCGGCTCATCGCCCAGATGCCACTTGCCTGCCGCCAGCGTCTTGTAGCCCGCGCTCTTCAGCAGCTCCGCAATCGTGAAATGCTCAGGATCGAGTCCGCCAGGGCGGTTGGGAAAGAATACGCCCCGTACACCAACATTCTGCGGGTAACGTCCAGTCATCAACGCCGCGCGCGAAGCGGAACAGACGGCTGAAGCGACATAGAAGCTGGTAAACCGCCGCCCCTCTTCCGCCAACTTGTCGATGCGCGGCGTCTGATTCTTCTCTGACCCGAAACAGCCGAGATCGGCATAGCCCATGTCGTCGTTGAAGATGATAACGATGTTGGGTTTGTTGGCGGCATGGGCCGAAAGAAACGTACATATCATCATGCCGAAGACTATCTTCTTCATCTGCACTCCGTTCTTAATTCGCGTCAAGCTCACAGAAACACACGGTCTGTCCCGAATGGCACTAACCTACCCTTACAATAAGGACATAACTCCCCATGTCATATTTGCTATTCAATGCTCTCTGCCAGAACAGCCCTGGCATGAATTGCGTAATGTCCGCGCAGGTCGTTGCTGTAGGCTTCAAGCATCTCTTCTACCTCACGGTTTAGATAAGGTGTCTTCAAAGGGCTTGGTCCGCGGGCAAATAATATATTTCCAGGTCTTAGGGATTGAGGTTCGCAGTTTTGCTAATGGCGTTTGAAACTCTGGATTGCCGGCTAAATTGGTATATTCGTTCGGGTCCTTGCTAATATCATAAAACTCTTCTGAACCATCGGCATAACGAATAAGTTTCCATTGTTCTTGCCTGATAGCAAAATTCCCTGGACCGTAACTGATGAGTACCGGCTTGTCCCATGCGACATCTTTCTTATCCAGAAGAGGCGTCAAACTATTCCCATCTAACTCTTGAGACAGGTTTAATCCGCAAAGGTCAACAAGGGTTGGGTAGATGTCCTGTAAACTTACTGGAGCGTCAACAAGCTTCCCCTCTGTCATGTCAGGAGTTTTAATGATGAATGGCGTTCTTATCCCTTGTTCCCAAAGGGACATTTTACGCCAATGCTCCTTTTCGCCCAGGTGCCATCCATGGTCTCCCCACAGTACGATGATGGTATTTTTCGCATACGGTGATTCTTCCAGTGCTTTGAGGATTCTGCCCACATTATAATCCGCATACGAACACGTTGCCAAATAGGCATGAACCAACTTTTTCCATGTTCCTTCTTTTGCCAGGATCTCCTCGTGATCATTTGTCTTAAAAAAAGGATAAACAGTATGGGCAACGTATTTTCCAGCGTCCGGAATATCATCAAGGTCATTCTCAGGGACTTCAGGCAACTGGATATTGGCAGCATCGTATTGATCATAAAATTTCTTAGGTGCAATCCAGGGTGAATGAGGCTTATTTAAACCGGCCGCAATGAAAAACGGTTTCTCATGTTTAATGGATAGTTGTTTGATTGCCCAATTAACAATCTCGCCATCTAAAACATCAGCGTCCGGGGCTGCCTCACTTATCCCCATTCTGAAATCTCTCAATGGTCTCTTAGCATCTTCTCCAAACAGGTACGTAATCGGAATTTTGCCATGATCAGATTTTTTAGAACCGTAACTATCCCAGCCTCTGGTGTAATGGGAATTATCTCCATTATGAAAGATTTTTCCGCTCCCTGAGGTGTAATAGCCATTCTTTTGGAAGGCCAACTGGAGGGGGATACGTTCAGGGGAAATCAATTTCTTTGGAGAATAAGTTGGATGATGAAAATAGGTGCCGGTGCGATGTGGGTATATGCCATACATCAATGATGTTCTGGAAGGTCCACAGAGCGGTGCCGAGCAATAGGCACGAGTAAAGGCAAATGATTCATCGGCTAATTTATCGATATTGGGCGTCTGGGCCTGGGGGTGCCCTTTTAAATAACCCACCCAGTCGTTTAGGTCATCAACAGCAATAAACAGCACGTTCGGTTTCTTTTTCGCGAAAGCGTCTCCGCCCGCCAACAAGCCTTCCGACTTGCTTACTGTCGCGGTTTCCTGCGGTTCATCAATCGGTTCCGGCATCTGAATGGCTGCATCTATTTTCATATCCGCAGTGTTTTGAGCATAAACAGTGATGGTCGAAATACATTTTATCAGTGCCATATGGGGTATGCCATATTGCTTCCCTTTATCGTCATTACTACCAGTATGAGCAGGCACAATAACCTTTTCTCCGGCCTTAACTGTCTTTGAATAGACTTCATCATCAGATTTGTAATTTCCAGCAGCCCATTTGACAGCAAGCTTCGTTTTAGTCCATCCCTGAAGTTCTGGTAATTCTCCACGCTTAAAAACTACCAAGTAGACGGTCCCAGCTTCATCCACAGTAAACTCATAGCCCGCACCGGGTTTTTTGCCGTCTCCACGCGCAATGGTCAAAAAACGGGCTCCCTTAAGCTCCTCCGGAAAAGCTGTAATCCTAAAAGGAGAATCGGTGCAGCGTTCAGCACCAATTGCCAACACACCCGTTTCCAGCTTTACCCCCTTATCTATTCCTGAAAACGGTGTTTTTGTCTTCACCTCTTTATCTACTCGTGAAACGGGTGTTTTTGTCTTCAGCTCTTCAAAATCTTTTTCAAAATATGGTCCTTCTGGTACGTTCTCAGCCAGAACAGCTCGAGCATGGATGGCATAATGTCCACGCATATCATTACTGTAAGCTTCAAGTGTCTTTCTGCCGATCCCTCCATAGTCACCACAGCGATACAGAGCACGGGCCAGGATCAGTTCCCTGAGAGAAAATTCACGAGTGGAACAATCACCATTACTAACGGGAGTACGTTGACGAACCTCATTAATTTCCAGGTAAGCATTCCCTTTGGTTCCGGGAAGTTTCAGGAGCTTCGCAAGTGTTTCGGCAGCGTCGGGATGCCGCAGGTTTTCAAACGCGACCGCGATGGCTCGAAAATGGGACAGTTCACTTTTCGCACCCAGCTGCCCGGCCTTTTCGATGAGTACCGGAATGGCCCTTTCCTCCCCGGTTCGCCCGAGAGCGATGATCAGGTTGTCAAGTGGACTCGTCGTGGGTCCATAGTTCCCTAAGCCTCTGAATCTCCACCCTTCGTCCCACTTGCACGCGCCTACAGCGCGCAGCAGGCTCTCCGCCCCCGTGCTGTCATACAGCAACCCAAGAACATGAGCATAGCGCAGCTTGACATCCTCCTGATCCGATGCCGCATATGCTTCTCGCATCAGCGGGATCGCCACATCTGGCTGAGTCAAAAGTTGCGCAATGCCTGAATAGTCTCGCCCCACCCCCTTTACCGCCACTTGAATGACTTCCGGCCCCAACGGATAACTGTCCTCGATCCCGATGAATTTTTCCGGGATGGTGCCGATATCCACCAAGTGCCGCTGCAATTTCTTGATATCAATTTTCCTGACCGTCGACCTATCTCTTGCCGCCATGGCGGAGGCATAACCGGCTGCGTAACTGTGGTTCTCGATGTCACGTTGCATCCGAAGCACCGGCATCGCGTCCCCGTGCCCGCTAATCCCCAGTCCCGTGACAAGGATGCCGTCATAGCCCCTGGGCAGTAAGGCTCGATAAGGAATGTTTCCATTCAGCTCTTCTCGTTCCTGGCGATACACCATGAACAGGTCATGACTCGAAAATCCATGGTTGTCGAAATCACTCGAAGCGACCGTGATGACGTCCGGGAAAATACGTTGATTGAGAATGTCCATCGGAGTGATCAAGACATCGCCAATGATGCGTCGCCTGACCCGTGAATCGATCAACTGCCCCAGGTCATACTGGCCCTTGAACTTCTTCTTGGCCACGACATGGATACGCCACATGTCCATGACATCGTCATCATGAGCAAAGGTCCAATCTGAGTTCAATACGTTCTCCCCTGGATGCCAGGGCGGCAGCCCCGTGCCTTGCACAGAAATATGCTCATGGTCGATCATTTGCGTTTCAAGACCGGCACAGTGCGGAATTACCGAATTCCCTGTTGAGTCAATCACCGTATTGGCCAGGATGACGCCACGTCCATCCGGTGTGGCCACCACCACGCCCGTGAAGCGATGGTCGTTCACCACCGAACCCACGCCTAACGCCAGGTACCAGATTTCACCACCGGCCTTGTTGATCTCGTTGCGCAACCACTCCATCTTCGTTTCGATGTCAAATTGTATATTCTTCCCCTTGGGCTGCAATTTCACATCACTCAATGCCGTGATTTCCCGTTCGACTTCGGCATTAAACCCGGCTTTGTTCCCGTGATAATAGATGGAGATCCGCCCCAGGGTCCCTACCCCTCCCAATCCATGTAGATGCTCAATCACCAGCGTACGGGCACCCGCCCGGGCGGCGCCAATCCCGGCTGCAGCTCCCCCCGTGCCTCCACCGACCACCACGGTGTCATAGCGGCCCAGCACCGGCAGCGCCCGGGCAGGACTGCGAACGGCGCCTTCTGAAGGCTTCCACCTCAACCCCGTGAGGACGTCTCCGACTTCCGCCTGAATGGTAGCCGTTCCTCCATGACCGGCTACAACAAGGTCCTCTGCAGGCGCCAACGGCCTCGAGACCGCCGTTTCAGCGATCTGTTGCCCGACTGTATGTCCCCAATGCAGACTATGCAGAGGGCGGAGCAACTGCGTGGCGGTTTCGCGCGACACTTCGGCGCAACCACCGAGGACGTAAAGATGATTAATGCCCACTGGCGTCATCGCCGACAGTGGAATCTGTTCTGCACCCTCCCAGGCCCGATCATACGCACCCCGTGACCGCACAGGATCCGGAGGAACCTGAAACAGCTTCTCCGAGTAGGTTGCCTGGCCAAAGTGGTAGGTTTGATCCCGGGCGATCTGATCTGCATGAACAAAGGAAGCCCAGGAGCCGTCCTTCATGGGAATCTCAAGTTCGTACTCATAAACGGAGTACGACTTATTCTCTTTACGGCTAACGGTATATTTGAACCCAAGGTCCTTCGCCCCGGGATTGGGTTTGCCTCCAAGAATGATACGCTTGAATTTTTGCGGCCCCGATGGATACGGCGTGAACCTTGCTCCCGCAATCCGTGCGACGGAAGCCCGGTCCGTCGCATCCACAATGACCTTCCCGCGTATCGCCTGGCGTCCTGAACGATTGGCGACCACCACGCCTGCGAGTTCACCTTTCGGGTCATGCAGAACTTCGGTCAGATAACTGCCATAGAGGTAAGCCACCTTGGAACGCAGCAAGGCCTCATCCAGCTTTCTCTTTACGCCCATGGGGGTCACAACCCGGTAGCCGTTCCCCGTCGCCTTTGCTCCGGAGGACTCCCCGTAGATAGCCCGACCTAAGCCGGTCTTCCGCTTGACGTCCGACTTGACCCAAAGTCGTTGGGCGGCGCAGACATCCTCACCCAGGTAGGGACGGTCCGTGACCAGGAATACCTTCGCCCCGGCCTGCGCGGCAGCCTCCGCTGCGGCAACACCGCGCAACGTGCCGCCAACGACAATGACATCAACATCGTAAGACAACGGAATCAACCGTTCCGACTCGCTTACCGTTTCCGATTTTGCCATCTGCGCCATGCAGAGGAGAGGCAGTAATGCAATTAAGCCAACTCTTTTCATATCACTCCTTGCACTAATGCTCTATGAACTCCACTATCCCAGAAACAAGCCGGAGGCTTCCCAGCCATTAGCCGGTGGTTACGCGAGGAACGAGCGTCACCACCGGATCGAAACCGAAGAATAGACCATCCCGGAGGGATGGCAGAGGCCTTTCTGCATCTATATCTATGGCGGACTCTTTCAGTCCAACTACTTCGGCTCGTATTCAACTCCCGCACGTTCAAGAAGCTCAACCAGTTCCTCCCGGAAGGTGAGTACCCGGTGGTGCTCCTCCTGGCCGGCAATATAGGCTGAGATAGGTTGACGGCATGAGAGAGTTCCTCGATTCAATGCTGGCATCCCTCCGGGATGCAATTGATTTAACTTACTATAACCGGTGGTGTCGCTACGCTCAACCACCGGCTAATAGGAGCGTTCTGCGCTGTGAGCGCAGAACGCAGTGGTTAGTGGTTAGGCGCTAGGCGTTAGCGGGAAAGGTCCGCCGTC
>JASLPY010000390.1 GCA_030744755.1 Kiritimatiellia bacterium
CATGCATCGACCACGGCATCAGCCAGTTCCAGGGCTCCTTCGCCACCTTTTTCCCAATGCTTGGAAAGGGCAACACGGGCTCCGGCATCTTCTACCACCTTTCGTACCGCTTTTATCTCATCATCCGTATCCGTATAGAAATTATTTATACAAACCACAGGGTTGATACCGGCCTTCTTAACCACATTAATAAGGTGTAGGAGATTCGTTTCAGCCCCTTTCACCGCCCATTCAACATTCTCTTCATTGTAAGCCGGATCAAGAGGATGGCCCGGAACAGGAACAGGTGCGCCGCCATGGCATTTAAGGGCCCTGATAGTGGCAACCAGAACGGCCGCATTGGGCTTATTTCCTGAGAAGCGGCATTTCAGATTCCAGAACTTTTCGAATCCGATATCCGCTCCGAAACCGGATTCGGTTACATTATAATCACCCAGTTTCAGCCCAAGCCTGTCGGCTACAATCGAGGACTGGCCAATGGCAATATTGGCAAAAGGCCCGGCATGAACCAATACCGGCTGACCTTCAAGCGACTGCATCAGGTTCGGATTCAATGCTTCCACCATCCATGCAGTCATTGCCCCATCTACTTCTATATCGGCAGTCGTTACAGGCTTACCGGATTTATCATAGGCCAGCACAATTTTACTCATCCTCTCACGCATATCCTTTAAGTCCTTTGCAACGGAGAGTATAGCCATAATC
>JASLPY010000391.1:0-237 GCA_030744755.1 Kiritimatiellia bacterium
GCCCCCCTCCAGGGTGGGACGGGGACCAATCGCGATCGTCAGAAGACTTGTATGTCAGCGGAAGAAAATTCCACGCCACCCACAGCCCAAAGGGCCGCCAACGGCGCGCCATCTTCTTCCTTCCTCTTCACAATGACAAAGAACCGGAGTTCAGATCTCAGATTTCAAGGAGCAATAAGCTGGCCTGCCGCCCGAAGCTCGAAGAGCGTAGGGTGGTGGAGCCGATCGGGCTCGAAC
>JASLPY010000391.1:247-704 GCA_030744755.1 Kiritimatiellia bacterium
TGCTTGCAAAGCAGGCGCTCTCCCAGCTGAGCTACGGCCCCCAAGGGCGCGCCAATCTCTCTTCCTGATACCTGACATCTGACCTCTGACGCCTGATTTGGTGGGCCTGGGTAGACTCGAACTACCGACCTCACGCTTATCAGGCGTGCGCTCTAACCGGCTGAGCTACAGGCCCTAACCAGTAGGCCAAGATCAGAACGAAAGAGAAGCGAAGGCGGCGGCGCACCTGATCAGTGATCAGTGGTCAGAACCAGGGTTCAGGAATCAGAGATCCCTGTCCTGCCCAACCAGTAGTTTGTTCCAAGCACAGAAGACAAAGCGGCCCAGGTATACCCGATACCGAAGTATCTGATACCTGATACCTGACCTCTGTCCTCTGATCCTTAGAAAGGAGGTGATCCAGCCGCAGGTTCCCCTACGGCTACCTTGTTACGACTTCACCCCAGTCGCTAATCCT
>JASLPY010000392.1 GCA_030744755.1 Kiritimatiellia bacterium
AGCGGTTATCAACTGGAACAATGGTGTTCCTGCGAATGGCGGCGAGAAGTGCGTGGCGTTTCTCAACCTGGATACCGGCAACTACGATGCCATTCTGCCCAAGTCGGGCAACGGCTTCGGAACCCTTACCTACAGCCTGGCGGAATTGGGCGGCGAGGGGCTCGACACTACAAAGAGATACCGCGTGCATTACTATGAGAATGACCAGGGTGGTTGGGGCTGGGGGCAGTTGAACTACATCGACCTTGTGGGCGACATCTACAACGTGGGGTTGAGCATCACAAACACGCCTGTTACTGATCTCACAACCACCTCGGCGACCTTTAATGCCACCTTCAACCCGACTGGTTCGGTGTTTGACCTGTACGTGTACTGGGGCACGAACGACGGTGGCGCTGCGGAGGGCGCATGGGGCCACACCAACTACATCGGCTCCTACACCAACGGCTCCTCGACGAACCTGGCCTTCTCCACCTACGGCCTCGTGCAGGGGCAGGAGTACAACTACCGCTTCCTGGCGCAGAACGATGCCACCAACCTGTGGGGCGCTCCGACCATCACCTTCACGACATATGACCAGCCCATAGTCAACAACTCTACCGGTGCAACACCGCAAGTAGGCCATGCCATGCTGAACGGCGAGCTCACAGCCGGTGGCCAGGCCGACATCACCGTATACTGGGGCATGAGCGACGGCGGCACG
>JASLPY010000393.1 GCA_030744755.1 Kiritimatiellia bacterium
CGCCCATCAACCCGGAACGGCTGTGGAACCCGTCGATGAATGCGATGGAGTACGTCGAAGAAGGTACCCACGGGCAGCCGGGATTGGAACAGTTGTCCTTGCCCGGTGTTGAAGAGCACTTAAAGAAGCACCCGTTACAGCCGTGGCAGATGAGTCGTGCCCAGTACGAGGCCGATCCTCAGACCATGTGGCGGGCTGAGCCCCACGACATTCTAGGGGCTGGTGACACTGATCCTGACGAAGGAGTCTACTCGTATCAGGAAAGGGCCACCGGGGGTGACAGCGACGGATGGAAGGCCAGCGGGCTGCACTTCGGGGACTACGCCGCCGCTAGGGATCGCGGACAATCCCATGCTGACTTTCATCAGGAGTTTGACTGGGCAGATCCTATTCGTATGTTCAGCGTTCGGGCGCAGGGGCGATTCTCCAACGAGCCAGTAGCCGACCATCCCGCTGCTGAAGGCCTCCCCCAGACCAAGGGCGTTGCCCCGGATGCAGATGTTGGTGATGACCCTTGGCCGATGCGGAAAACGGGCAGGTGGTACCTGAACGAGGCCGAAGGGCATGGCAGCAAGATTGGCCGTGGGCCTGCTGAAACCCCAATGGTAGACGGGGGTACCTTGAGTGGGTACGTCCCCCGAAAGCGTGGGTTTTTGACCACCCACAGTGAAGAAGTACTAAAGGCCCATGCCGAGGGCAAAG
>JASLPY010000394.1 GCA_030744755.1 Kiritimatiellia bacterium
CAGCATCTCCGATCCGTGGACGCTCGAGTCGATGGCGGACTGCTGCGGACTCGGAGTCACGAGGTTTGTTCACTACTGCAGACAAATCACGAACCAGACGCCCATGCAACACCTCAACCAACTTCGCGTCGAAGCCGCAGCCGAGACCCTGCTGAGGGCTCCGGACAAGAGCGTAACGGCCATAGGCCTGGAATGCGGATTCTCCTCAAGCCAGTACTTCGCCACGGTATTCAAGAAAGCATTCCATTGCACCCCGCGGGAATATCGCAATCGGGGGTAATGCGTGGAAGACGCGGCGACGTCTTTCAGACCAGGATCCAGCGAACTCTCACCAGCATGGGCAACGGGCACCGAGGCCGGTGCCCCTCCCGCCCATGGACGTGCCTTTTTGCCGGAACGGGGAGGGTCCGCGGCCTCGCGGACCGATGTGTATTGATCGCACACGTAGCGTGCAATCCCAAAGTGGCCGGAGCAGCTTGCTCCGGCATCCCCCGTAGCTCCCGCCTTCATACGGAGGAGAGCATACGATCACTCAAAATCCGTCAGCGAAACCGTTGCGCTGTTCCCTGGCTTGAGCTTCACAACCTTCGCTTTGCCCTCGTAGGCAACCCGCACTTCATTGCCGGCATTCTTTCCCGCTTTCACCGTTGCCTCGCTCAACTTGCCGTCTTTCCAGCTGATATCCACGGTATAGTCTCCCCT
>JASLPY010000395.1 GCA_030744755.1 Kiritimatiellia bacterium
TATTGGGAGCCGGCCTGTTGGCGTTGCTGTAGATTGGAAATTTGGATTCATTGTCAGACACATACAACACGACAGCAATGCCCATCTGCTTCATGTTGGAATTGCACACGGCCTTCTTGCCGCTGGTCTTCGCCTTGGCCAAGGCCGGCAAGAGCAACCCCGCTAGGATGGCTATAATGGTGATTACCACCAGTAACTCGATGAGCGTAAACGCCGCACTTGGCCTCGGTTTCATTTCCCTTCAGCTTTCAATTCTTCACCCGTCTTGCCGCCGTGTTTGCGGAGGAGGTCGGCGATTTCTTTTTGTTTTTTCATCACCGCAAAATCTAACGGTGTTCGATCACCATTATCCCTCCCATTAACATCCGCACCTGCTGCGATTAGTAGTTCAGCGACTTCCATTTGACCTTCATCAGCCGCACAATGCAATGGAGTACGCCCGAACTTATCTTTCACACTCACATCTGCGCCTTTGGCGATGAGTAGTTCAGCGACTTCCCTGCGACCAAACTGAGCCGCTTTAAGCAAAGGAGTGAATCCAAAATCATTCTTCACATTCACATCCACGCCATTAGCCAAGTGCTGTATAACGGCTTCAATGTTTCCTTCAGCGGCAGCTTCGTGAATTGAGATGTCTGGTGCTTTGGCTGTCGGCGGTTCTGGTTTTGCAGCTTCGGCAACTGGTTCAACTGGTTTCGCT
>JASLPY010000396.1 GCA_030744755.1 Kiritimatiellia bacterium
GGGTGATGATTTCGTGGATCATCCGCGCCGCGAAAGACGTCTTGATGGGAGCGATAAAGGCATCCTCATAGGCCGTGATCTCCCGCCCGGCGGCCAGGTCGGTGCTCCAAAATTTCAACAGCGGCATGTGGGATCCCATGATCTTGGTCAGCCGCAGCACGGCGGTTTTTCCTTCCAGTTCCAGGATGCGCGTCTCAGCCTCGGCCTTTTGCCGCCCGTATGTGGTTATGGGGCTGGGCGTTTCATCGTGACGGCGATAGGGGCGGGTGAAATCGAAGACGCCGGTGGTGGACAGAAAAAGGACGAAGGCCCCCCTCTCACATAGCCGGCGCGCCAACTCCACCGGGGCGTGAAGATTAACCACAGCTGTACCATCGAGATCGGTAACGGCGATGCAGATCACCGCTGCGTCCACGAGTGGCAGATCCGGCCATTCTCGGGGCGGAAGTCTAAGATCGAGGAACAGGCGCTTTTCGTCTTCCCCGGAAACGCGCCGCGTCGTCCCGGCCACCTCATGGCCCCGCCCCGCCAGAGCTCCCAGCGCCGCACTGCCCACCTGACCATCGGCGCCTATGACGAGAATGGATGACAACGGATTTTTCCTAAAAGAACCTTAAGGCTCTGTCCGTCCAGGGTGAGCCGGCTTCATGGACGATACGGCAACTGCCGCCGGAGGCAATTTTCGAGGCGCCAAAGAAA
>JASLPY010000397.1 GCA_030744755.1 Kiritimatiellia bacterium
AGCAACCGTTTCTCTCAATGGAAAAGAACTGGGTACGCACCGGGGCGGGTATGACGAATTTTCGTTCGATGTTACCGAAGCGCTGAACGAGACGGGGGAGAACCGGCTGGTCGTTGCCGTCTGGGACCCCACCGCTTATAGCCAAGCGCTGGGAAAACAAACCCTCAGGCCGGCCGGCATATCCTATACGCCGTGTACCGGGATCTGGCAAACGGTCTGGTTGGAACCGGTCCCCGAAATCAGCATCTTCGGGCTCAAGATGGTCCCGGACATCGACAAGGGCCGGCTGCGGTTGACGGTCTCCGTCCGCGGCGCCAATTCCGCCACCGTGCATGCCGAAGTGTTTGACGGCGAGAAAAAGGTGAGCGAGGCCAGCGGCAAGGCCGGCGCGCCAATCCGCCTGCCGGTCCCCAACGCAAAGCTGTGGTGGCCGGACGATCCGTTCCTCTACGGGTTGAAGGTCCGCATCGACAGCTCGAAAGACTCGGTCGAGAGCTACTTCGGAATGCGCAAGAGTTCGCTGGGAAAGGACGAGACGGGCATTACGCGAATGATGCTCAACAACAAGTTCATCGTGCAAAACGGCGTTCTGGACCAGGGCTACTGGCCGGGCGGGATCTATACCGCGCCGACCGATGAGGCGCTGCGCTATGACGTCGAAGCCACGAAACGGCTCGGCTTCAACATGAGCCGCAAGC
>JASLPY010000398.1 GCA_030744755.1 Kiritimatiellia bacterium
AGGCTCCAAGAACGCCCAGCGCAACCAGGACAAGAATTACTGACACACTTCCCTTTTTCATTTTTCGCAGTACCTTTCGTTTCTGCTGCTTTTTGCTTTGGGTGATCTGCACTCACAAATCACATGGAGCAACCCTTTTGAGGGTCCTCTCCTTTAAATGCTCCTGCGGAGTCTAGCGCGTGAAGCGCAGCGGGTCAATACCATGAATAAGAGATTTTTTGGCCGTATTCTGCTGATGTCATCCCGAGTTTGGCGAGAGATCTCATAGCTTACTGCAATGCCAGAGATCCTTCGACTCCGCTGCGCTGCGCTCAGGATGACAGGTAGTTGCCATAAGGGGGGTAAATCGTGGACTCCTGCGGCTCAGGCATGCGCCTCAATGCCTGATCTCAGGATCGATCCCTCGCCTGTTACGACAAGGGCACCGATACCGACGTGCCGGTTGCACAGCTTTAGAATGTCGCCTGGCGGCATAATCATGAACGCCGTGGAGAGACCGTCGGCCACCGCAGCCGATGGAGCTATTGCCCATGCGGCTTTACTTCCGGCTACCTTTCCCGATGCTGGATCAATGACGTGTTCGCCCTTTACCTCTTTGCCCGAGCCGCTGAGGGCCGTTTCGGACAACATAACGGTGTCGATCCCGGCCTTTGCTCCCCAGCTACCCCCGATTCCAAGCGGCCAGCCTTCATGTTGTG
>JASLPY010000399.1 GCA_030744755.1 Kiritimatiellia bacterium
CCACTGCATTATCGCCACGCAGCGGCCCAGCGTCGATGTCATCACCGATGAAATCAAGACCAGCATCCCGGCACGGATTGCGTTCCTAGTCGCAGCCATGATCGACTCTCAAACCATTCTTGATGACGCGGGTGCAGAGAAATTGCTTGGCAAGGGAGATATGCTTTTCAGGTTACCCGGAACACTAAACCTAAGCCGCGTACAGGGCTGTTTAGTCACAGACGAAGAAATCGCCCGCATGCTCGTAGTTGTTAAGAGTCAATGAAACACCTCCTCCTCACAATAATCGCAGCCGTGTTTTTGGTGGGGTGTGGTGAGTCGCAGCAGTCGACTCCTCAAGCAGATCCCAAGCCCGCAAAATCAGTTACCGAAGTGCAAGTGCAGCAACCTACTCCTTCACCAGAAGCAAAAACAATTGAACCCGCTGCCGAAGTCGCTCAACCACAACAAGACGCTAAACTGTCAAACACAGAAACGGCGAATAAAGCACTACTTGAAGCCGCAGGAAAAGGAGACAGCGAAGCTGTCAAACAGCACTTGGCTGCTGGCGCAAATGTAAATGTAAAGCGTGCTTGGTATGGGCGGACTCCATTGCATATCGCTACCTGGTCAGGACAAGAACAAATCGTCCAACTACTCATCGAGAAAGGTGCAAGTGTAAATGCGAAGGATAAGGGTGGATGGACTCCGTTATATTG
>JASLPY010000039.1 GCA_030744755.1 Kiritimatiellia bacterium
GGCAAACGCGCGATGAATTCAATGATCGTTTTGTGGCCGTTGTGCAGATTGCTGCAAATGTACAGTGCCAGCAAAACGAGCGTTGAATTCATTGCGCTCTCCATAAGCTGAGTCTCCTCCTGTCTTCTAACCACCGTGTCCTCGGGAGCTCCAGCGCGGGAGCGCGGGTGGTTACGTTCTCTAGTTCTAATCCTCAACTCGCATGCTGCTAGTTCAATTGCCGGCCACTTTCGGCCATCACCACCCGCAATTATGTTGAGTAACTCCGTGGCGTCACGCCTGACCCACTGGAACGTGCAGAATCTATTCCACATAATCCCCAACTCCACATAAAAGCGGTAAAGGCTCGTCAGAATCGGTCTTGACCCTGTAACACGCAGATTGATAGTCTCCTTGCGTCATTGGCTACTGTAGCCTCTGACAGGGAAGCTGGTGAGAATCCAGCACGGCCCCGCCACTGTAACTGGGGACGAACGCCGCGAGTATAGCCACTGGTAGATCCGGGAAGGCTGCGGCTAGTAGGCTGATCCAGAAGTCAGGAAACCTGAACATGCCGCGAGGTATGCCTTCGAGGGAGAGGTACTGGATGAAGATGTCTTCACCCAGCCTTCTATTGAGGGCTGGGTCTTTTTTATGCCCAGTCGGGTAATCGGGAACGTGCGCCGGCCTCCGGGAGCTCGAGCGTGAATCGTGCACGAATAGTAATCGCCGGTGTTTCAAGCGGAACAGGCAAGACATCCGTATCAACGGGTCTCTCCTGTGCGTTTGCACAGAAAGGGCTGAAAGTCCAAGCCTACAAGGTGGGACCCGACTATCTCGACCCCCAGCTTCTCACCCAGGCATCCGGCAGAACCTGCTTCAACCTGGACTCCTGGATGACGGACAAGGCCTACATCCGTTCACTATATGAGGAAGCTTCTCAGAATGCCGACATTTCCATCATTGAGGGCGTCATGGGCCTTTTCGACGGCGCCGACGCAACGAGCATTTCGGGCAGCACGGCGGAGATTGCACAGCTGCTCTCCGCACCGGTGATCCTGGTGGTTAATGCCCACGGCATGGGTGGCAGCTTCGCAGCTATCGTCAAGGGATACGCCGAGTTTCACCCGGACGTGAGAATTGCCGGGGTAATCGCAAACCAGTGCGGATCTCCGCGACACGTCACAATCCTCACGGAAGCGCTTGCTGCGGCCGGACTACCCCCGTTGGTGGGCGCCATTCCAAGGGATGCATTGCCCCGCATTCCCGACAGACACCTGGGCCTCGTGACACCGGAACAGGACGGATTCCCAAGCGACATCTTCGTTGGACTGGCTGATGCAATAACGGAGCACGTGGATCTGGATGCCATTATGGATGTGGCCAAATCGGCCAGCGCCCTTCCGTCAGATCGCCGGGCGCCGCTGCGCCGCAACAGTGATCCCGTTGTCAGAATCGGAATCGCGCAAGACAAGGCTTTCAGTTTCTACTATCCCGACAATCTCCTGCTCTTGGAGCAAAACGCTGCGGCACTTGTGCCCTTTTCGCCATTGGTTGCCAGTGAGCTACCGCCTGATCTCGATGCGCTCTACATCGGCGGGGGCTATCCGGAACTGTATGCAGAGCAACTCTCAGCGAACGAAACTATGCTGCGTGCCGTCCACGACTTTGCAGACTCAGGTGGAGCTATCTATGCCGAATGCGGCGGCCTGATGTATCTCAGTGAATCGCTCACCACAAAAGGGAACGACTCCTTCGCTATGGCCGGCGTTCTGCCGGTTACAACCGTCATGCTGACAAAGCTCCGCAGACTGGGTTATGCGGAGGTCAGGCTGTTACATGACTCAATTCTGGGGCCCAAAGAAACCGTTCTGCGGGGCCATGAATTTCATTACTCAGACTTGCATACGTCCGCGGGGATGAACGATGTGTGGCAGATGCCCTACAGCGCCCGCAACCGATCCGGACGGGAAACCGACCAGGGATTCCTGAAGGGCAACATCTTGGCGAGCTATGTTCACCTGCACTTCGGGAGCAACCCGGATGCAGTTTCTTTCTTCATACAACACATACACAGAGGTTCGTAATGACTAATGACAAAGACAAGATTGGAGTGCTGCTGGTAAGCCACGGCAGTCCTCGCAAGGAAGCCAACGCAGGTTTCGCCAGCATGGTCGAGAATATATCATCCAGGACCAGCGGCCTGATCATCAAGCCCACCTTCTTCTCCCTCGTTCGACCGTCCATAGAGGACCGCGTGGCGGAATTCGCGGCGGAAGGAGTTAGCCGAATCTATCTGCTCCCCTATTTTCTGTACAACGGCAAGCATATAACCGTCGACATTCCCGAGGTGCTCGAAACATGCCGGAATGACCACCCGGAGATTAGCATTGAGATGCTGCCCACCCTGCAAAACGAACCCATGATGGAAGAGATCATGCTGGACCGCCTGCAGGCCTGCATCGAAAGTAAGTCAGAGCTTCCGGTGACACCCGACGGTATCACAGCGAAGAGCAAACAGATTATTGACACGAGGCTGGGTCCGGCAGACAGCGCCCTTTTTGAGCGGTCCGTGATCAGAAGGGTCATTCATTCCACAGCCGATTTTTCTTTCAACACGAGCCTTCGTATTCATCCCGACGCAGAGAGAGTCAGTCGCGAGGTGTTCTCGGCCGGTCACGACATCGTGTGCGATGTCAAGATGGTTCGGGCAGGTATAACAAAGGCGATCAATTGCACGGTCCATTGCGCCATCAGCGACGAGGACGTGGCCGCCGAGGCAAAGCGGCAGGGCTGCACACGCTCGGCGGCAGCCATGGAGAAGTTGGCCGAGAAATACGACAACGGCATCGTGGCCATAGGGAATGCGCCGACGGCGCTTTGGCAAGTCATGGAGATCGCGGAGCGTGGCGGCCCACGGCCAGCCCTTGTGGTGGGTGTGCCCGTCGGCTTTGTCGGAGCTTTGGAATCCAAGCAGGCACTCTTCGATAGTGATCTGTGCTACATCACGAATCTCAGCAATCGCGGTGGCAGTCCGGTGGCGGCATCAATCGTCAATGCTCTTGCTTCATTCAAAGGAGAATGAAATGAGAAGATCTTCGATACGCTTAGCCCTGTTGCTGGGAACCGCAATGCTCATACTGCTGCCTTCCGGCGCCTATGCCATGCATATCTCTGAAGGCATACTGCCTCCTGGATGGGCCGCGCTGTGGTACCTGGTGGCGGCTCCGTTCCTGTGGTGGGGAATACGCGACGTAAAGAAGAAGTCTGCGGCACAGCCGAAGTTCAAGATCCTGGTGGCCATGGTGGGGGCCGCGGTATTCATCATCTCCTGTATGCCTATTCCCGTGCCGACGGCAGGCACCTGTTCGCACCCCTGCGGGACCGGACTTGGAGCAATTATCATTGGGCCCGGGCCAACGATCGTGGTCGCCAGCATTGCCCTGCTCCTGCAGGCGCTCTTCCTGGCTCATGGCGGTATCACAACGCTTGGTGCCGATATCGTTTCGATGGGAGTCGGCGGTGCGCTATCGGGCTACTTCATGTTCGTGATGCTTCGCCGTCTTAAGCTGAACTACTTTGTCTGTGCCTTTGCCTCCGGCCTGATATCCGATTGGGTGACCTACGCCATCACCTCTACCGCACTTGCCACGGCGCTCCATGGCGACGGGGATTTTCTGAAGATGTTTCTGGCCATTGTGATCGCTTTCATCCCCACGCAGCTACCGCTCGGAGTTCTGGAAGGCTTCCTCAGCGCCGGTGCGTACAGATTTGTGAGGGCCAGGCGCCCTGAACTGCTCCAACTTGAGGAGGTGCCGGCATAATGAAGAAGCACGCTTTACCCCTTTCATGCATCGTCACTGCAATCGTACTCGCAATCAGCATCCCTCTACATGCCGATGACGCAGAGGAGCCCGAGGGTAAATGGTCGGGAGTTGACGAAACGGTCGTTGAGAAGTTTGCCGAAGAAGCCGGCAGACCCCCCAGAGATCCCTATATCAATGTTGGTGAAGGCGACATGCTGCTCTTCTGTTTCCTCGTAGCAGGCGTGATAGGCGGTTTCATCGGGGGTTACTACTTCAGAGTTCTCTTCAAGGAAGATAAAGAACCTGCAAAATGAAACACACCTTCACACTGTTCTCGGATTACTTCGCGCTCCGCGATAACTGGCTAACGCGTTTTGATCCAAGGTTGAAAGTTCTTGTCACACTTGCGCTGATCCTGTCGGTCGTCTTCTCTTCACAGGCTCTGATGCCGCTTCTTGTCCTTACTCTTTGCCTTGGCACCATGTTGATCATCAGGGTGCCGATCCGCATCCTGCTGTTACGGTTTGCTCCCGTGGCGGGTGTCTTGATTGTCCTCGTCGGCCTTCGCAGCTTCCTGGTCGGTGTAACCCCCCTCTGGACGTTCAGCGTCTTAGGGCACGATCTTACACTTACAAGCGAGGGCGTTAGGGAAGGCGCATTGATAGGAAGCCGCGTTGCCGGAGCCATCTCGGCCGTCATGCTCTCTAGTTTCATCACGCCTGCGCCTCAACTCTATGCAACGCTCCTGTGGTTGCGTGCCCCGAAGGTATGGGTGGAGATAGCGGCCATGGTCTATCGCTACGTCTTCGTGATACTTGAACGTGCAAGATGCACGATTCTCTCGCAGCGTGCGAGACTCGGTTATGTGGGGACGGCGCGTTCGCTTCACTCTGTCGGCATCCTCGCCGGAACCGTCTTCATGCGGGCTTTCGAACAAGCCGAATCCACGCATCGAGCCATGCTGGCCCGCGGCTACACGGGGACAATGCCAACCGGAAAATTGCTTCCTATCGGCATGCGACGCCTGGCGGCGTTGGCCTCGATCTTTGGACTTATTGCGGCGCTGTACTTCATACTCGAAAGGTGCGCAGCCCCATGAGCAAAGAAAATGCAATCATTCGTACGGAATCTGTCTCTTTCAGCTACCAGGAAGGTACGTTGGTGCTGTTTGATGCATCCGTATACGCCGGGCCTGGCGAATTTGTTGCCATGCTGGCATCCAACGGTTCCGGCAAGACCACGCTTCTTGAAATACTGGCCGGACTTCTCAAGCCGCAAAAAGGCGAGGTGTTTGTCCTTAACAGGAATGTCAACTCCTACACGACTTCCGAATTGTACCAGGAGGTCGGAATCGTTCTGCAAAACCCAAACGATCAGCTCTTCGCGCCGACGGTCCATGATGACGTGGCCTATGGCCCTCGTAACCTTGGGCTCTCTGAGCAGGAGGTCGCTGAGCGTGTTGAGGAGGCCCTGCAATGGGTTGGCGCAGAACACCTCTCCCAGCGTGCCATCCACCAACTCAGCTTCGGAGAACGGAAGAGAGTGTGCGTGGCTGGAGTCCTCGCCATGAGACCCGGTATCCTGATTCTCGATGAGCCGACCGCCGGTCTTGATCCGGCCGGCGAATCGCTCATGATGCGACTCCTCAACAGGCTCAATCAAGAAAACGATATGACAATGATCATGGCGACGCATTCTGTCGATCTGCTGCCCCTGTTCGCAGACCGACTGTATGTATTGAAGAACGGGAAGGTCGTTGGGCACGGAACGCCGGACCACATTTTCGCTGACCATAAGCTTGTGACGGACGCTTCACTTCGCCTGCCGTATATCTCAACGCTCGTCCACGAACTCAAGAACCTCGACGGGGCACCGATAAGGGGTCTTCCGTTGACGCTGATCGAAGCCCGCCGAAGAATAATGGATGTAATTCCTGCTGATGTTGTGATTGAGAGACTGAAGAATGAAAGCTCTTAAGGGAGGCTTTACAACTGGAAGCTGCGCCGCTGCCGCCGCAAAGGCTGCGGTCATGCTGTTGTCGGGCGATGATCACGGCGATTCGGTTGAGATCACGCTCCCGGACAACACGAGGGTGTGCTTCGGTATTCACGAAAGCCTGCTCGAACCGGACGCAGCATCTGTTGTCATCATCAAGGACGCCGGAGACGACCCCGACGTAACAGACGGTGCCCACGTGACGGTCACGGCCGCCTGGAATGATACGGATGAGATTGCGATCTTTGCGGGAGATGGAGTTGGTACGGTGACCTTGCCTGGTCTCCAGGTACCCCCGGGCGAACCGGCAATCAACCCGGTACCACGCGCGATGTTACAGTCGGCAGTTCGTGGAGTGACACAGCGTGGCGTGCGAATCACGATCTCAGTGCCCGGAGGCAGGGAGTTGGCCAAAAGGACTTTTAATCCGAAACTGGGAATCGTTGACGGCGTTTCTATCCTGGGAACCACCGGTCGCGTCAAGCCGTACTCCTGCGAGGCCATCAGGGAATCCCTGAAGTGTTCACTTGATATAGCTGCAGCACTCGGGATCAAATGCCCAGTACTCGTTCCCGGCAACATCGGCTCTAAAGCGGCTGCCCTGCACCTTGCCCTGCAGGACAAACAGGTTGTCCAGGTATCGAACGAGTGGGGATTCATGCTGGACGCCATGGCTGAGCAAGACTTTGAACGTGTTCTCGCCCTGGGGCATCCAGGCAAACTTGCCAAACTCGCCGAAGGGCATTGGGACACCCATTCATCCCGCTCGCCAAGCGCGGTGCCGTTCACAACGGCGCTCGCGTCGGAAACGCTCAACCGCAACATTGATACACCTAACACCGTTGATGGTCTCTTTGCCTCGCTTGACGCAAAAGACAGCGCGTCTCTCGCACTGGCCCTGTCCCATCGCATCCGTGTCGCAGTTGCCAATAGGCTGGAATGGGACCATGGTCGGGTCGCCATAGCGATAACCAATATGAGCGGCCAGGTACTGGGACATGAGGGCGACCTAACTGACTGGAAGGAGACGGGGACATGATTACGATCGTGGGATGCGGACCGGGTGCGGATGACTACCTGACCATGGCCGCACAATCAGCCATAGACCAGGCCGATGTGCTCGTCGGTGCCCCGCGCCTGCTCGAGCTCAGGAAGAGCGGTGCTGTAGTGAAGATTGCGGTTACGGCTCATATTGATGACGCTCTTGAGAAGATCGGCAAACACCACGCCGGTAACAGGCGTATTGCAGTCCTGGTCACCGGCGATCCCGGAATCTTCAGCCTTGCAAGGCGTGTGATCAAGGCATTTGGACTGGAGAACTGCCGCGTTATTCCCGGCATCAGCTCGGTTCAGACGGCTTTTGCGCGAATAGGACTCAATTGGAATGATGCAAGAATCCTGAGCGCCCACCACGAGCTTCCGGATATAGACGCCCTGGACATTGAATCAACGACCAAGATGGCGGTCCTCTCCGGACGTGACGACGTGCTTCAATGGCTCCAGCAACTCGTGGCTCGCCTCAATAACCGCGTAACCCTTTTTGCGTGCGAAAACCTGACGTTGGACAATGAGACTATCAGTGAACTTTCGACGGCGGACTTGACCGACCGGTCATTTTCTTCCCGCTGCGTGTTCCTTGTGATCAGAAAGGATCAGAGCATATGAGTATCGGAACATTCTACGGCATCGGTGTCGGCCCGGGTGACCCGGAGCTGATCACTGTCAAGGGTGCCAGGTTGATTGCCGCCTGCGGCTGCGTCGTGGTACCCAAGTCGCGCATGAAGAAAGAGAGCATCGCACTCAAGATCGCGAAGCAGTATATCTCACCAGGGGCTGAAATAGTTGAGCAGGTATACCCCATGACATCCGACAAGGCACTGCTGCAGGAAAAGTGGAGCCAGGCCGCCGGGGAGGTCCTCAACCGACTTCGCAAGCCGCAGGATGTATGCTTCCTGACGCTGGGTGATCCCCTGTTCTATTCGACCCACATCTACCTGTTGCGCTGTCTGAAAGAGCTCGATCCGGAACTGAAGACGGTTACCATCCCCGGTATCATGGCCATGGGCGCGGCTTCCGCTATAACGGACTTCCCGCTCGGAGAGGCAAAGAAGCCAGTCACGGTCGTACCTACGTCGGACGACCTGGTGGCAACCAGGCAAGCGATCAAGAGCGGTGGAAATGTCGTACTGATGAAGGTGGGTGAGAGGCTCCAGCCAATCCTGGATCTTCTTCAGGAACTTGGAGTAATTGACCGCGCGGTCTTCGTGGCCAAAGCCGGACAGGATGCGGAGGTCGTCGTCACGGACCTGATGGACCTGAAGGAAAGCGATCCGAAAACCGGATATCTATCCATTATTCTGATCGATGCTGACAAGGAGGAGTGCCAATGAAAGTCATCTTTACAGGGGCAGGTCCCGGCGATCCTGAGCTTCTCACCGTGAAGGCCAGACGCTTGCTGGAGTCCTGCGAGTTCTGCATCTATGCCGGATCCCTCGTCGCACCGGAAGTAATTGGGCTCATCCCTGAGACTGCGGACAAATACGATTCCGCCAAACTGAATCTGGACGAGATCATGGCTCTAATTGAACAGGCGCGCGATCGCTCAGTTGACGTGATCCGCCTGCACACCGGCGACCCCTCTATCTATGGGGCGATCGGGGAGCAGATGGCCCGGCTCGATGCGCTCGGGATTGAATTCGAAGTTGTCCCCGGCGTCAGTTCCTTCCAGGCAGCCGCTGCCGCTCTGCGCACAGAGCTGACTGCACCGAATGGATCGCAAACTATTACTCTCACCAGGATCGCCGGGCGAACCCCCGTCCCTGACAATCAGGATCTTGCGGCGCTTGCTGAAACCGGCGCCACTCTATGCATATTTCTATCTGTGCAGAAGATCTCGGATGTTGCGGCCAAGCTCATTCCGCATTACGGAGATGACTGTCCCGCCTGCGTAGTGTATCGAGCTTCCTGGCCGGACCAATTGGTCATCCGCTCCACACTTGCCGGTATCCATGAAGAGGTACAGGCGGCGGGTATCAAGAAGACGGCAATGACCCTGGTCGGCGCAGCTTTAGCCAAATGCACGACGGAATCGTTGCTATACGCGGCCTCCTTCTCACACGAATACAGGAAAGGCAACACAACATGAAGATCGCCATGCTAAGCCTGTCTATCCAGGGCGCTAAAGTTATCGCGGCGCTGCGGGAGCATTTCACCGATGCTGATGTCTTCCTCCACGCGGATGTCGAAGGCTTTACCGACTGCACACGATTTGACCGCGTCATAGAGCTGGTACCTACCATTTTTCACAAGTACAAAGCCCTGGTTTTCGTAATGCCCTGCGGCGTGATCATAAGAGCCCTTGCTGACCTTCCCCGTGACAAGCATTCAGATCCGGCGGTGATAATGCTCGATGTTGGCGGTCGCTATGCCGTGAGCCTCCTGAGCGGGCACGAAGGCGGGGCCAACGATCTGGCAGTCAGGATATCGAACGCCATCGGCGCCGAGCCCGTGATATCGACAACGAGCGAAGCTGTTAAGAACATTATAGCCGGGGTTGGCTGCCAGCGTGGCATTCCAGCCGATCGGTTGGTCGAAGCCATAAAGGGCGCCGCCCAGCAGGCGGACATACGGATCGAGGACATCAGGTATATTGCTTCGGCCGACATCAAAGCCGACGAAGAGGGCCTGATCGCAGCGGCAAAGGAATTGGACATACCGTTAAGATTCATAGCATCAGATCAGATCCGAAACACCAGGAGAGAGTTCACATGCACGAAACTGGCACAGGAGAAAGTCAACCTTCCAGCGGTCTCCGAACCGGCGGCATTGCTGGCGGGTCAACGGACGGAGCTGATATTACCCAAGACCAGCTTCAACGGAATCACGGTGGCGCTGGCCAGGGAAAACTGTTCGTCGTTGGAATAGGCCCCGGCAGCAGGGAAGACCGGACGCACCGCGCCGAAAACGCCATTGCTCAAAGTCAGGCGGTCTTTGGCTACAATCGCTACCTGGATCTTATCGCCGACCTGACAGAGGGCAAGGACGTCGAACGGTCCGGAATGCGCCAGGAGCGTGAGCGTTGCCTGGCTGCCCTGAAACGGGCAGAGGAAGGTCATGTAGTCTCCATCGTATCCTCCGGAGATCCTGGTATATATGGCATGGCCGGGCTCGTAATCGAGCTCGCCGGTTCCGAAGGTATCTCGGTCCCTGTCGAGATCGTGAGTGGCGTCACAGCTTCACACTCCATGGCCTCCCGGCTTGGTGCACCGTTGATGCTGGACTATGCCTGCATTTCTCTGAGCGACCTGCTTGTACCGTGGGAAACCATAGAGGAGCGCCTGCGGCATGTAGCACAGGCCGACCTGGTGGTGGCGCTGTACAATCCGCGTAGCAAGAAGCGCATCCATCAGCTCGATGACGCCGCGGAGATATTCAGACAGCACCGCCCTCCCACCACGCCTGTCGGCATCGGGACTGCAATCGGCACAGGAGAAGAGGAGGTCCTGATCAGTGACTTGTCGAACTTTCTTGATTTCGAAATTGCCATGCGGAGCACAGTGATCATTGGCAACTCCTCTTCCCGAGTCATCGGCAAATGGTTCGTCACACCGCGAGGATACCGGGTATGATTCTTCTGCTGGGCGGCACAACTGAAACAGCTGCTATTGCCGATGGCCTGGCAAACAGCGGGTTGCCCGTACTGGTCTCGACCCTTACTCAGACTCCTCTGAACAGGGGGAAACACCCGAATGTGCAACAACGCACCGGGACGCTGGAGTCAGCCGGAATGAAGGCGCTCGTCAAAGACAGCAACATCACAAGCGTAGTGGATGCCACTCATCCCTACGCCGCGCAGGTGACGGAAACCGCTCTGCACGTGTGTCATGAGCTCGCCATCCCCTACTATCGCTTTAATCGCCCGGGTCGCTCAGAAAACGACGCTCACATCCACGCGGAACCTGACCACCAGGCGGCTGCGAAGAAAGCCTGCAAGCTGGGATCAGTCATTCTTCTAACTATTGGTTCACGAAACCTCGAGCCATACGTTGAGGAATGCAGGGAGACAGGCAGCGAACTTTATGCGCGCGTACTCCCCTGCGACGACTCACTCCAGAAGTGTCGAGAGCTCGGCCTCCCCGAATCACACGTGATCGCCGCACGCGGACCCTTTTCAGTTGACGAAAACGAGGCGTTGATCGCAGAACATGGGATCACGGTTATGGTCACAAAGGACAGCGGTGATGCAGGCGGAGTGCCCGCGAAGATTGCCGCAGCGAAGAACCGGGGTTGCTCGCTCGTGTTTGTCGAACGCCCGATAGCCCACGACAGCGCTACGGATTACGAGACTATCTCGTCCCTGGTATCAGCGATCGTGACTGCAGAGACCCGCCCGTTTCGCGTTGGAACCACGTCATTCATACTCAAAGACGACATCCTGCCCAATGTACGTTTTCTTGCAGACAAGGTTGACGATATTGAGTTGCTGCTGTTTGAATCCGACGGACAGTCGCCTTTGCCCGGTGAAGATGTTGTCGAGGCGCTCGCTTCCCTGGCCACGCAACACAGACTGTCATACACGGTCCATCTTCCGCTGGACGCCTGGATAGGCAGCGAAGACGAAAGCGTGCGTTCGCTATCAGTAGCGAAGCACAGTGCCGTCATTCGTCGCTTTCTTCCGCTTCAGCCCCGCGGCTATGTCCTGCACTGCCGCCTTAACGATCCGCCGGGAGATTTGGACAGGTGGCGTGAGGCGGTCGCGCGATCCCTGGATGAGATCCTTGATGCCGGCATTCCACCGCAACGCCTGTGCATTGAAATCCTGGATTATCCGTTCGAATGGATTGAGCCTGTCGTGCGCGCGCACGGCGCCTCCATCTGCATGGACCTCGGACATGTCATCGCCGCCGGCAGGTCTGTAACGGAATGTATCGACCAGTATCTCGATCGTACTGAAATCGTTCATCTGCACGGAGTGGATGACAAGCGCGATCATCGATCTCTCTCGAAACTTCCTCCTGATTTGCTCGCCACCATCCTGGCGCGCCTGGCGAATGACACAAAGCGCGATCGGGTTTTGACATTGGAAGTATTTGATCGGGATACGTTCGAAGAGTCTCTGGCCTTAATCAAGGAGTATCTGGCATGAGTCACATTACGTTTGTTACGGGAGGATCCAGGAGCGGAAAAAGCCGCTACGCGCTGGACTGCGCCTTGCGCTGCGCCCCTCGGGCATTCATCGCAACGGCCATCGCGTTCGACGAGGAAATGAAAGAACGCATCGCCGCACACCAGGCTGAACGTGGCGACAGGTTCCAGGTCGTTGAGGAACCCATAAATCTCGCAGGTGCCGTGACCGGACTTGAATCGGGAACAGGTATCGCACTCATCGACTGCCTGACTGTGTGGCTCGGCAATCTCATGCATGAGCACGGCGACGACAGGGGTGACTATCCGGAACTGCAGGCTTTTCAAGCCATGTTGGACAATCCCCCTATGGACCTGGTGATTGTGTCAAACGAAGTTGGAATGGGAATCATTCCCGAGAACGCAATGAGCCGACGTTACCGCGACCTTGCCGGAACTCTGAATCAGCAGGTGGCTTGCAAAGCCGATAAGGTGGTCTTTGTGGTGAGCGGTATCCCCATGGTCATCAAGCCATCCGGGGGCGAAGCATGACCATGAAAACGAGCGAATTCGCGAAGGGACTGATCACGGCTCTGCAGACCCTGACAATTCTGCCGGTGCCGGGTCGTGGCGCCGAGCGTATGGGAGACGCATTGCGCTGGTTTCCGTTCGTCGGTTTCCTCCTCGGCCTGCTCGTGGTTCTGGCGGGGCGTCTGACGCTATGCGTCGGCGGCGGATGGAACTATGCCGCCGGCTTTGTAATGTTGACCGCCAGCATACTTTTGACACGCGCCCTGCATCTGGATGGAATCTCCGACTGGGCCGACGGTTTTTGGGGTGCTTTCGACAGGCAGCGTGTCCTGGCTATCATGAAGGACTCCAACTTGGGCACCTTCGGAACTGTAGCACTGGTATGGGTCCTGCTCGGAAAGTGGATAGCCTTGTCGCGGCTCGCCGGACATGATGGCTGGGGCTGGATTATCGGCGCGTTCACAATTTCGCGGACCATGCAGGTTGTTCTTGCTGCGGCACATTCTTATGCACGCCCGGAGGAAGGGACCGGAAGTCCGTTTGTGTCGCAGGCAACCGTATCGATCGCAACCTGGGCACTGATTGAAGCGGCCATTTTGCTAACCGTTGTCTGCTGGCTCTCCTGGCCGCTGGTTCTGGCCGGCGCGTGGGGCGTGACACGCATTTTCGGGATCTGGTGCAACCGGCGCGTGGGAGGTGTCACGGGGGACCTGTTGGGTGCCTGCAGCGAAATAACAGAATTGCTGGCCCTGTTCGCAGGAGCCATCCTGGTTGGAACATGATGAACAACCCCGCGAAAGCAAGGGGACACTAACGGGAGGGGCAGCGGCCTCGCTGCCCGCGGACACCGAGGCCGGTGTCCGTCCCGTAAAGGCATAGCCAAGAGACTTTGCCCCGTCCGAAGGGCGGGGTTGCGGAGAAGAATGAAGTGAAAACCTGTGCAATCATTCTGTCAGTCGCCTATCTGATCGACCGCATCCTGGGTGATCCCCGGTATGCGCTCCACCCGGTAAGGCTTATCGGCAGGCTCATTGCGTGGGTGGAATCCTGCATCAGACGCCTTGAATGGGTATCCAGGGCCGGAGGTGGACTGCTCTGGGTTGTTTCGGTTATCACTGTTCTCGGCGCGTACGGTGTGGCTCGAACCGCCCTCACGGGCCTCCATGCTATGGCCCCTGTGGTGCTTGACTGCTTTCTCGTCTATTCCTGCATTGCGCTAAGAGACATGGAGCGCCATGCAGTACCCATCGCGCACGCGTTGAACGATAGTGACACCGAGCGCGCACGCGAGCTGTTGCGTGGTATCGTGGGGCGCGATGTTTCGAAACTCGACGCCTCCGGAATCGCCAGGGCAGCCATCGAGAGTGTGTCCGAAAGTTTCCTGGATGGCTTTCTTGCCCCGGTGTGCTGGTTTGCAGCCGGTGCGGTTGCGGCACATTGGCTACCATTGAATCCCCTACCGGCGGCCACCGGGACCATCCTGATCTATCGAGTGGTCAACACACTGGACTCCATGGTCGGATATCATAGCGATCATCACCGGCAATTGGGATGGGCCAGCGCACAGACCGATGACGCCATGAACTTCATCCCGGCGCGCTTGGCGTTGCCGTTGATGGTGCCTGCGGCAGTACTGTGTAGACTGAATGCATCGGCAGGTTGGCGTATCGCGCTGCGTGACAGGCTAAAGCATGCATCGCCCAATTCAGCCCATACCGAAAGTTTTGCAGCCGGCGCACTTGGAGTACGACTGGGCGGACCCACCGTCTATGCCCACGGCCGCGTCGACAAACCGTGGATTGGTGACGGGACAGACAGCCCCTCCGACAGCCACATCATCCAGGCCTGTCGCCTCACGGCCTGCGCCGGCTGGGTTTCAACGGTGATCGCCGTAATTCTTCTGGGATACATTTCGCAAGGAGCACCCCATTGGGGTGCAATGGGAGGGGCAGCGGCCTCGCTGCCCGCGGACGCCGAGGCCGGCGTCCCTCCCGTAGAAGTGCACGGGCATGGCCAGGGACTCTGAGCCTGCCCAAAGGACTGGCTTTCAAGGAACGAAATGAGAAGACGAAACACACACGGGGGCGACCCTGATTCCGTCGCCTGTATGCTGGGCCTTCATGAGACACCCGAGGTCCAACTTGATTTCAGCGTCAACATCAATCCCCTGGGGCCACCCCCATCTGTAACAATGGCCCTTGCGGCAGCGTTGAGCACCATGCAGCGATACCCTCAGCACCACGCTGAAAAGGCCGCATCGGCTTTGGCCGCTGCCCACGATGTTGCGAGTGAGAGCGTTTTGGTCGGCAACGGGGCGACGGAGATCTTCGGATGGATACTCCAGTCCTTGAAGCCATCTTCCGCAGGTTGGTTGTCACCCACCTACTGCGGCTACTCCGAAGCTTGCCGCGCCTCTGGCGTCAAGGGACGTTCCCTGGGTGTCACATCCTCCGCCACGGGATTCGGAATCGATTTTGAAGCCCTGAAGTCGTCTAAAGCTGACCTGATCTTCCTTGCATCACCCAACAACCCCACAGGGACAACCCTGCGGCGTCAGGATGTACTCGACCTGGCGACGACGCTGGAAAGAACATGGATCGTGGTTGACGAGTCATTCCTCGACTTTCTACCTGACGCGGCCGCACGCACTCTGATTTACAGAGACATGCCGCACAACCTGATTGTCGTCAAATCATTAACCAAGTTCTTTGCCATTCCAGGTCTGCGCCTCGGAATGGCCTGCGCCTCAGCGGAAACCGCCGAGCGCATCCGGGCGTCCTCGCTGCCATGGAGTGTAAACGGCATCGCACAAATGGCAGGAGGGCAGCTCTATACCGACCAGTCATATCTTGAGAGTTCACGAAGAGAAGTGATCGATCTGCGAGCTCGTCTCGAGTCAGGGCTCAAGGAGATTCCAGGGATCACGGTCTTTCCTTCCGAAAGCAACTTTCTACTGGTACGCCTCCCCGAAGCCTGGCCGGCGAAACGCTTGCAGGCCGCCATGCTGCCGCAAGGGATATTGATACGCACCTGTGAAGATTTCGAGGGACTCGATAAATGGTATTGCCGCCTCGCCGTGCGGCCCGAGCATGAGACAGCGCTTTTCCTGGAGGCATTCTCTGAACTGATCAACGGCAACAAATCTTGCGCCGCGAAGAAGACCCCAGCCATCATGGTCGTGGGGACTACCTCCAATGCCGGTAAAAGTGCAGTTGCCGCGGGCCTCTGTCGATATCTTGCACGGCGCGGAGTCGCTGTGTCTCCCTTCAAGGCTCAGAACATGGCTCTGAACAGCTTCGTAACGCAGGAGGGTGGTGAAATGGGCCGGGCGCAGGTTGTTCAAGCCGACGCGGCCGGGATCCCGCCGCATACCGACATGAATCCAGTATTGCTGAAGCCGCTGGGCGATGACGGATCCCAGGTAATCGTTAATGGTCTGGCCATCGGCAATTTCAAGGCACGTGAATACTACGCAATGAAGAGTCAGATGCGCCAGGCTGCTCACGATGCCTATGATCGTCTCGCCGCACGCTCCGAGCTCATTGTCATGGAAGGCGCCGGGAGTCCGGCCGAGATCAACTTGCTCGCCGAAGACTTCGTGAATATGGATATGGCCGCATACGCTGATGCCATGACCATTCTGGTGGCCGACATCGACCGCGGTGGTGTGTTCGCGTCTATATTTGGAACGATTGCACTTGTACCGCCACGGCACAGGCATCTGATCAAGGGCGTGGTCATCAACAAGTTCCGGGGCGACGTTTCCCTTCTTGATTCGGGTATCAGGGACATCGAAGCGATGACCGGCGTACCTGTTCTTGGTGTGCTGCCTTATCTCAAGGACCTTTCGCTTGAGGACGAGGATTCACTGGGCCTGGAGAACCGACCCGGGGAGACAGAGCCCCTCGTTGATATTGTCGTTGTGCGCTTGCCCAGGATCAGTAACTTCACTGACTTTCTCCCTTTGGAGCGGATGCGGGGCGTAAAGGTCCGCTATCTCCCCCACCCCGCTCAACTCGGTCAACCCGACCTGATCATAATCCCGGGAACAAAGAACACGCGCGGGGATCTGAAGTATCTCAAGGAGCAAGACTGGTTTGCCCCGCTAAGGAAGGCACCCGGCCGCGGCATTCCTGTCATCGGCATCTGTGGCGGATACCAGATACTGGGCGACACCGTTGACGATCCCGAAGGTGTTGAGGGCAAGCCGGGATTAGAGTCAGGCCTGGGAATGTTGCCGATCACTACCGTTCTAAAAGCAGAGAAGGAACTCTCCCAAATCACCGGACACACCACGGAATCCATGCCGTTTTGTCCTGCAGGCACCCCGTTCTCAGGCTACGAAATACACGCAGGAGAGACATCCAGCCATGATCCCAGCCCTCACCCGCTGATAACAGAACATCGCGGAACTGACGCGCTGCGAGAAACCTCGGCTGCCGTCTCCAGCGATCAACAGGTCTTTGGATGCTATATCCACGGCCTTTTCGATGACAGAGAACTTCGCGGAGCACTTATCACTCATTTATGCGAACGAAAGGGCGTAATACTGCCGGAACAGGAGCAGGAGGAGGATCCGGGCAACGATGCTTTCGAACGGCTGGCAGACGGGCTGGAACAACACCTGGATCTTGGGAAGGTTTTTGGAGTACTTGATCTGTTAAGCGAAATAGAGATTCCTCGACTTCGCTCGGAATGACATCTGCGATTAAAGCTGATTCCCTAGGGGAATGTCATGCTGAGCTTGCCGAAGCATCTCGCCGAAGGCGCCGTTTCGACCGCGCTGGATTGAATTGACTTGGAACCATTAGATGACTATTCTCCACCCCAACTATTCTTTCGGAGTACGGAACACGGTGAAATTCCGTGACGGACCCGCCGCTGTAACTGGGAACGTTGGTGCAAAGGCTTATGCCGGTCACTCCTTTCAGGGGGAAGGCTTGCACGAACGGATGATCCAGAAGTCAGAAGACGTGCCGGAAGATAGACAGGAATCTGAAGGTAAAGGGTTCTGGTTGACCAAGACAGGTCTACCAGGACTCTTTTTTTGTTGCCTGTTGCCTGGATCGACAACGATCGAGACAACGATCGAGACAACGATCAAGACAATGATGAAGATCGACGACGAGCACGACAATGATCGGGACAACGATGAAGGCGCGCGAGGATAGAGGCAGGTGGTCGATATGCCAGTAGAGATAGGACATGAGAAGTTGCGTGTCTATCAGCGCGGATTGGATTTCGTGTCCTGGACGCACTCGGTACTTGTGGGTATCGACCGGGCGCCGGTGGTTCTTGATCACTGGGACCGTGCGGCTGAAAGCATTATGGAGAACCTTGCCAACGGGAATAGTCGCCGCTCCAGAGCCGACAGGAATCAATACTTCGACGTGGCCATTGGATCAGCTTTGGAGTGTGCTGCATGTTTGGATATCTGTAGCTGCAAGAAGATGATCATGGAGGACCAGCGAACGGAAGGCAAGGGGATGCTTCAAACCATCGTCAGTATGACTGTCGGATTGCGGGAGTCTAAAAGCGCTTATGTCAAAGAGGATCGAGAGCCGTATGCTTCTGGACGGAACGTTGGGGTCTATTTCGCGCACGAGAATCTGGATGCTTACCAGGTTGCGCTGGAACTGGTTGTTTGGTTCGACTCATTTCTCGATGCCGCCGATCTCAGTTCCTCTTACGCAAAGCGATTAGACAAGAATACGACAAGCCTGGTGCTGAATATTGCGGAAGGCAACGGTCGGTTCAGTGAAGGGGATCAGATACGATTCCTCGACATCGCACATACATGCGCCATGAGGGTGGCTGCATGTCTTGACGTGTTGGTAGCAAGGCAGCAGATCCAGATCCATCAGGTTGCGGAGGGGAAGCGGATTCTGACACGAATTGTCCCACTCATTCTCGGGCTGCGCGGCTATCTCAGTGACTCCCTGGAGAAAGGGCAATGATCACCAATCTCTCTGAGTATAGTTGTCCCGATCGTCACGAATCTAAATCGTTGTCGCGATCCTCGTCCCGATCATCGTCTCCCAAATCGTTGTCGCGATCCTTATCCCGATCATCATCTCCCAAATCGTTGTCACGATCCTCATCCCGATCATCGTCTCCTAAATCATTGTCACGATCCTCATCCCGATCATCATCTCCCAAATCGTTGTCACGATCCTCATCCCGATCGTCGTCTCCTAAATCATTGTCGCGATCCTTGTCCCGATCATCGTCTCCCAAATCGTTGTCACGATCCTCATCCCGATCATCATCTCCCCTATTGATAGACGCGTTACTTGAAAACAAGTTCACATATACCCATTGAAACAAACACCAAAACACCCGAAAGAGCCAAAACGAAGGAACATATGATGACAAGAACCCAACTGGAACGAGCCAGGGAAGGCGAGCTAACCCCTCAGGTCGAGGCCGTCGCGGAGAATGAAGGATTCGATCCCATACTGATCCGCGATCGCGTGGCCACCGGCCATATTGTAATCCCCAACAATCCGGCAGTTGAGACGATCAAGACGTGCGGTATAGGTCTGGGGCTGCGTACAAAGGTCAATGCGTCGATAGGCACGTCCTCCGACATCTGTGATATCGACATGGAAGTCCGCAAGGCCCAGGCAGCTGAAGAGGAAGGTGCCGACACCCTGATGGAGCTCTCGGCCGGTGGCGACCTGGATGCGGTGCGCCGAGCCGTAATCGATGCAACGAATCTGCCAGTCGGCAACGTGCCGCTCTACCAGGCGTTCTGTGAAGCTGCCCAGAAATACAACGACCCTAACAAACTGGACCCCGAGTTCCTGTTTGACCTCATCGAGAAGCAGTTGGCCGATGGGCTGAGCTTTATGGCGATCCACTGTGGCATCAACCTCTACACAATCGAACGCTTGCGCAAGCAAGGCTATCGCTATGGTGGCCTGGTCTCAAAAGGCGGCACCTTCATGGTTTCATGGATGGATACCAACAAGCGTGAGAACCCTCTGTATGAACAGTTTGACCGTGTATGTGCCCTGATGAAAAAGTACGATGCAGTGCTCTCGCTGGGTAACGGCATACGGGCCGGAGCAATTCATGACAGCCACGATCGTGCCCAGATGGCCGAGATGATCATTAACTGTGAACTGGCTGAGTTGGGCCGCGATATGGGGTGCCAGATGATGGTTGAAGGACCCGGCCATGTGCCGCTTGATGAAATCGAAGGGAACATCATGCTCGAGAAACGCATGAGCGGTGGTGCCCCCTACTACGTGCTGGGTCCTCTGCCCGCTGATACAGGCGCCGGCTATGATCACATCACGTCGGCCATAGGCGCCGCCAACTCGAGCCGGCATGGTGCGGACCTGGTATGCTACATCACTCCGGCAGAGCACCTGGCGCTTCCCAACGAAGCGGACGTGCGAGAAGGTGTCCGTGTCACGAGATTGGCCTGCCGCATCGGTGATATAGCCAAGTATCCGGAGCGCCGCGATCTGGAGAAGCAGGCCGCCATGGCTCGCCGCGATATGCGCTGGGACGATCTGATGGGTATGCTGATGTATCCGGACGCGGCCCGCGCGATCCGCGAGAGCCGTATGCCGGCCAAGGAAGAGACCTGCACAATGTGCGGTGATTTCTGCGCCGCCAAGAAAGGCATGGAAGTATTTAAGGACGATATGACGGGAGACAAGGTAGCCACCGTTCTCTCAGAAGTTCCGTGAGAGCTATGAAGTAGGACAGGCATCCCTGCCTGTCCTCGTCGGGCAGGGATGCCCGACCTACTTGGGAACGCATTACTGTCAAACGTTTAGGGAACTGAAAAGCCGGTCTCGTCAACCGAAATGGACAAGAATACGTGCTGTCAGCTTTGAAAGAGCTTCGACGTGCGAAAGGACAACAACATGACTGACTTACTAACCCAGGCCATCGCCTCCATTCGAGCTCCATACAAGGACATGGAAGAGGCGGCGCTCGCGAAGCTGCGCGAGCAGGCACGTCCCGCGGGGAGTCTTGGTGTACTCGAAGAGATCTCAGCAAGACTCGCAAGCATCGCCGGCACATTGGATGTTCGCCTTGAGAAGAAGATCATTGTTACATGTGCAGGAGATCACGGCATTGTTGAGGAGGGTGTCAGTCTGTTCCCTGCCGAAGTTACGCCTGCAATGGTCTACAACTTTGTCAAGGGAGGCGCCTCGGTCAATGTCATTGCCAGGCATGCCGGGGCAAAGGTTGTGGTGGCCGACCTGGGGGTTAATCACGAATTCGAACCATCGCTGCCCATCTTCCACAAGAAGGTACGCATGGGAACCGCGAACTTT
The DNA here is from genome assembly GCA_030744755.1 of Kiritimatiellia bacterium. Lineage (GTDB taxonomy): Bacteria > Verrucomicrobiota > Kiritimatiellia > UBA8416 > JADHWI01 > JASLPY01. The sequence goes on from JASLPY010000039.1 coordinate 20,735, forward strand.
GCCGTTGGACCGGCCATGACGCGCGAGGAGGCAGCAAAGTCAATTGAAGCCGGCATCGAGATTCTGGATGAGCTTATTGATGCAGGCGACGTCGACATTCTCGGCACCGGCGACATGGGGATTGGCAATACATCTCCCTCGTCGGCGATTATTGCGGCCTTTTCCGGCCTTCCGGTTGCGGATGTCGTTGGACGCGGGACTGGAATCGATGACGAAGCGCTCAGCAAGAAAGTCGATGCCATTGAACGTGGGTTGGCGTTCAACAAGCCCGATGCGTCTGACCCACTGGATGTACTGGCCAAGGTGGGCGGATGCGAGATAGGCGGGTTGGCCGGACTGGTGATTGGCGCCGCTTCGCACGGAATTCCAGTAGTCTGCGACGGCCTGATCTCCACGGCAGGTGCGCTTATCGCGTGTGAACTCGCGCCGCTTGCGCGCGAGTATCTCTTCTGCAGTCACAACTCGGTAGAAAAGGGGCATCAATTCATGCACGAGCGTCTGAAGCGTCGGCCGCTGCTTGATCTCGACCTCAGACTTGGCGAAGGAACGGGTGCTGCCGTGGCTATGGAGATTCTCGACCTGTCCACACGTGTTCTGGCCGATATCAAGAGCTTTGAGGAAGTCGCGATTGCAGATGCTCAAGAGTAGGTTCGGCGATGCTGATTCAAAAAGGTGACGACAGCTTCTCAACCTTCAGCGATATCCTGACCGGATACCGCCTGTCTCGCTTGCTGATGACCGCCGTAAACAGCGGACTGATCGAAACGATCGGAGCGGACGGCGCCGTCGCAGATGAGATCCTTGCGGCACAGGATTGGCAGCAGGATGCGGGTCAGCGCTTTCTTCACTGCCTGCAGGAAGTCGGTCTAATTGATCGCTATCAGCAGACATTCTTTCTTTCGCCCTTCTCCCGCCGCTTTCTGCTCGCGGCATCACCCGCATCACAGGTAGCGGCACTCGGATTTGAAGAGCGCTTGACGCAGAACTGGCAAAGCCTGGATGCGGTCCTGCAAACCGGGCGTAACGGGCAGATTCGCGACAAATCAGAGTCAGAGTATAAAGAGTCCCTCTCAGACTTCATCTCTGCCATGGACAGTGCTGCCACAGTTCGCGCAAAGGAGTTGTGGCAACTTCTGGAGCCGCCGCGGGAGCAGGGCGTTATCATCGATGTGGGCGCGGGTTCCGGCACGTACCTGTACGAATTCCTCCGACAGAATCCTGCATGGAACGGTGTCTTCTGTGACATGCCGGACGTGATCCGTTTGGCCAGGGATAAGAACGACACCGAGGAACGCGTGCAGTTCATTGAATCTAATCTGCTTGACGTATCGGAGAAGCTGGAAGACATGATCGACGCACCTGCCGACCTGCTGTTGCTCTCCAATCTAGTTCACTGCCAGGGTCGACAGGAAACCGAGGATATCCTTGAACGCGTGCTACCAGCGCTTGCGGAGGACGGGCTGGTGGTCGTGCACGATTTCTTCGCCGACCAATCCTGGCGCGGGGCTCTGTACGATCTCCACATGATGCTGAACACCTATAACGGGCGAACATACTATGTAGCGGATATTGCGGAGCTGTTGGCCCGCAATGGATATTCTCACACGGCCAGTCGAGAACTGCCGTCGGGTTCAACGGTGTTGGTCGGAACGAGGCAGGGGGAGGACCTCCCGACACTGGATCCCTGGAGTCGGATCCAGCAGGCAGCGCGAGGCCTTGGGTTCAGCCATGCGATACCAATGAACCCTGCTGATGTGCCATCGGCGGCATGGGTCAGGGAAAAATGCCGGATCGGTTGTGATCATTATGACAGAAGCCCTTGTTGTCCTCCCCGGACGATGGATCACGTGGAGTTCAGCAAGCTCTTGGCAGAATACCGGATGGGGCTGGTTCTCGCAGGCGAGCCACCGTTGCAGGATTACCAGCACTCGCTTGTAAAGCTCGAGAAGCTTGCGTTGCAGGCGGGCTATCACAAGGCATTGGCCTTCAGCGCAGGCCCCTGTTCATTATGCGATGAGTGCATTGTGGATAAATGTCCCATGCCGGCGAGCAGACGACCCGCCCTTGAAGCCTGCGGCTGCGATGTGTATGCCCTCGCAAAGATGGCAGGCATAAAGCTCCAACCGATCGCAAAGGACAACCCTTTCGTGCAATACGTCAGCATGTTGTTGTTGGAGTAGTATGAAAGTCGTAGTAATAGACCATCCTCGCGACCACTGCATGGAGCACTTTAATGATGTTGCCAATGCGCCACTTTCTGCCAGCCTCAACAGCGGCTACGCCTGCGCGGTCGCAACACAATGCGGATGCGAGGTCGAGCACCTTGACTTCCTCTCTATGCCGGCCACTGCCGACCAGATTGCCCGACGCGTCTGCTCGGGTGAACCCGATCTTGTTCTCTTCCACTGGGTATACGACTGGGGCGACGGACAGGTTGTCACCGAGACAATTGCGAACATCAAGCGCGAAGCTGGCTTGGTCCTGATTGGTGCCTTCGGTTTCTTCCCCACTTTCTGCGGAACCGATCTGCTCGAAGCAAACGCCGGACTTGATTTTGTGCTGACGGGCGAGTTCGAAGGAGCACTTACAGATTTCCTCTCAGGCAATTGCGATTTATCGGGAGACGGAATCAGAACTCGGAACGGGTTCCGACCGCGACCCCCTACAAGTGACCCGGACCTCCTGCCGTGGCCCGAAGACGTGGGCAAGACCGCCGATCTCATGCATTTAAACGTAGCAGCCAGCCGTGGTTGCTACGGCAACTGCACCTTCTGTTGTATCGGCCCGTTTTACTCCTGTGGTGCCTGGCGACCGAGAGCAGTTGAGCGGGTGCGCGAAGAAATCGAACACCGTTTGTCGGCGCGCAAGCTTTCTCAGGTGTATTTCGTAGATCCAAACTTCATGGGCCCTGGGCGTGCCGGTCAGGACAGGACGCTGCATATGGCCTCTGAGCTAAGGAATCTCGATCTGACATTCGGATTGGAGGCACGCGTAAACGACATTGAACCCGACACTGTTGCCGCGCTGAAGGATGCCGGACTGCGGAGCGTCTTCCTGGGTGTCGAATCCGGTTCTCAGGCAGTCCTCAAGCGAATGCGCAAGGGAATCACGCCGGATCAGTCTTCGCGTGCAATCAGCATACTGCGAGCTGCAGATGTGAATGTGATAGTCGGGTTCATCATGTTTGAGCCCGATTCCACCATCACTGATCTGCAGGACAACTTCGACTTCCTCCAGCAGAACAATCTGCTCTCACAGCATTCCCTGACTGCAAACGTCCTGTACCACAGTCAAATCATCCTCAAAGGTACCCCATCCTTCACGCATTATACCGAGCGGGGTCAACTGACTGTTTCGAAGGAGGCACCCTACGAAGGACGCGTACGCTATCGCGATGAAAAAGTGGGCACAATCGCCGACTGCATGCAGGACCTCACGCTTCATTACTTTCGCCATGTGACCGGGCAGCGTGCGGGGGTACAGGACGGCGAAGAATGGTGTGCGGGTCACGCAGAACAAGACGACCGGATCAACAGCATCCTTTGTTCCACATTCCGCGACATGTTGCGGTCAGCGAACAAACCAAACGGCCACCTGCAGGATATCGCGGAGCAGGGAATCTCCGATCTGACTGCGGTATTTGCATCCCAGGAACGCGTGAATCAACCTTCCCTGTAGATCGGCCGTCCCGGCTGATCATGAGCAGGCGAGACGCCCGCTCTACTTCTGAGACACACACCTCAGAACTCGACGCCTTCTCGGGCAGGAACACCTGAATCAAATGGGTGCTTAATCTTGCACATCTCCGTCACGAGATCGGCACGTTCGATCAGTTGAGGATGGGCGTTACGGCCTGTCATCACCAACTCGATTTCCGGCCTCCTGGCGTCGATGAGCGACAGAAGATCCTCGATACCAAACAATTCTGCATGAACAGCGCCGTTCGCCTCATCAGCGACAACCATATCGAATTCACCAGACTGAAGCACCTCGCGCAAACGCTCGAGCCCTCGGCGAGCCAGCGAAATGTCTTCGTCAGAGGGACGGCCACGAGGAAACCTCCCGCGTCCGAACAGTTCAGCGGTCACTTCGGGGCAACGCTCCTTCAGCATCCGCACCTCGCCCGATTCGCGCCCCTTAATAAACTGACCAACAAAGACGCGAAGCCCAGCCCCGCAAGCCCTCAACACCAGTCCCATAGCAGCAGTAGTCTTGCCTTTACCATCCCCAGTATAGACATGCAAACAACCGCCCCCACCATCCTCTTCACAATTCATATTCATCAGATCCTTTCACCACCATCCAACATGAACGTTGGACGTTCACCCCCTCCCCCCCTCCAAACTCCCACTTGGGCGTTGGATGTCGGGCGTTGGACGTTGGGCGTTCACTCCCTCCCTCCCTCCCTCCAAACTCCCACTTGGGCGTTGGATGTCGGGCGTTGGGCGTTGGGCGTTCACTCCCTCAATCCCTTCCCTCCAAAATCCCCACTTGGGCGTTGGATGTTGGACGTTGGGCGTTGGACGTTCACTCCCCCCAAACTCCTCCTCTACACCAGCTTCCACCCATCCCTGTACGCCGGGTTCACAAACCTGTTCGCAGCATCATTGTTCGTGACACGCAAGTTCTTGCCGTCCCAGTCAATCTTCCCGTTTACCCGGATCGCTACGTTACCAAGAAGAACGACCTCGGCAAGGTGCGCGGCGTGATCCACGAAATTGGAGCCGGCCGGCTTGCCGCCCTTGCAGGCAATGAGCCATTCTTTGTAATGTCCGGGTGAACGCTCCAGGATGCGCGGAGGTTTCCCGTATTCCCTCATCCGTTCCTCCGGAATAAGGCGGTTCCCAAGTATCTTCCCCTTGTCACCCACGTACATAATCCCGTCGTTGACGCCAAACTGGCGACCCGGTTCGAGCTCTTCTGGTCTCGGCGGCCGCATCCCGCCGTCGTACCAGATGATATCAACTGCCTGTCTGTTGCCTTCGGCGGCGAACTTGTAACGGGTCATCGATGCAAGCGGAGCTGTTTCGTTACTGATGCTGTCCGGCCTCTGCCAGTTTGTTGAGCAGGACTCGACACTTGTCGGGTGCCCGAGTTTCAGGGCCTTGAACGCCGTCGAGAGCTGGTGACAGCCGATATCGCCGAGAACACCGGTGCCGAAATCCCACCAGCCGCGCCATCTGAACGGCAGGTAGCGAGGATGGTAAGGACGTTCGGGCGCCGGCCCGAGCCAGAGATCCCAGTTGAGACCGCCCGGGACCTTGTGAGTGTCCGTTGGTCTTGGAATGCCGCGCTGGGATATGTCCGGCTTGCGGTTAGACCATGCATGGATCTCCTTAACGTTCCCTATCGCACCGTCCGCTATCATCTCCTGTACGATCCTTGCGCTTTCCGTTGCCTGTCCCTGGTTGCCCATCTGGGTTGCAACCTTCGTTTCCGCGGCCACTTCACCGATCATCCTGGCTTCGTACACGGAATGAGTCAGAGGCTTCTGACAGAAGACGTGTTTGCCCATTTTCATCGCGGCCATGGTGATGATCGCGTGGTTGTGATCCGGCGTGGCGATGGTTACGGCGTCGATATCCTTCTCTTTGTCAAACATCACGCGGAAGTCACTGTACACCTTGGCGTTGGGAAACTTCTTGAAGGTCCTGCCTGCATGGCGGTGATCGACATCGCAAAGCGCTACAACGTTCTCAGTTGCCCCGATTCTCTGTATGTCACCGGACCCCATGCCTCCAATCCCTATCCCCGCGACGTTGAGCTTCTCACTGGGTGGTGTGTGCTCGGGCCCGCCGAGGACGTGGCGAGGTACGATTGAGATTGTGGCCGCCGTCGCGGCAATAAAGGTGCGACGCGTTATCTTCCCATTATCTGTCTCACTCATAGTAGATTCTCCTCTTCTCAGTTCGATCGCAATTAAGCTGCCAATATATGACCTCGTAAAAACACTTTCCGCCGTGAAGCTCTTCTCGCGAATCTCTGTAGCGGAACTTGCAAAAAGTTCCGAGGTTCACGGGGATCGGAAGTCTTAGCGACTACATCTGGAGATTCACGTCCCAGAGTCCCGTAGCTGAATTCGCCTGCCCTCCATAGCCGTTGGCGACGGAGGGTGAGAATTCAGACTGCAAAAAACTCGCCCCCTTTCGCCCTATCCCCATCCCCACTTGGGCGTTGGATGTTGGACGTTGGGCGTTGGGCGTTCACTCCCCTCCCGATTGGGCGTTTACCCCGCGTCCCGCGGGGTTCATTCTCTTCTCCCCCATTCCATCCCCAGCGCCTTCTTCAACTCCGTCAACCCGGGATAAGACTCATTGCCCCGGATAACTTCCAATACTCTTTCGAATCCCGGCATCGAGTACCTGTCGGCGAGAGACGCTTTGATGTATAACGATGCCACAAGATTGCCTGCCTGAACAGCTTCCGTGAAGTCCATTGTTCCGTCTCTGAACTGCTCAAGGTTATTGGCCACATACGTGAGGAGGCCCGCCCTGAACGAATCTCCAGCGCCGACGAGATCCACGACTTCGCCTGTCATGAAACGTGATTCCACGAGGCGGGGATTACTTCCGGACCCACCGGGCCCGATATGCTTCTCATGAGCACCATGGCTCACGGTCACGCCTAACAGCCTTGTCCTGCCCGATGTCCCATCACACCTTTCGGCGATGTATTGCAGGAAAGAGGGGATGTCCCCTCCCCCATCCCGGGCGCCGGCACGCGCGCCAATAGTGTTCTCGATCATCTTCGCCTCATCAGACGAAGTGAAGAAAATGTCAAGTTCCGGCAGGATCGGTTCAAGGAGTTTGTACTCAGGGACGGCTTCACCCGAACTGATAAGGCCCTCCGGGTCACTGGCGAGTGTATGGCTATCAACTATTGTGAGAGCACCGTTTCTCCGGCACCACGCTATGAAGTCAGCGAGATCCTTCCCCCCGTTGGCATCACCTCTCTTTGAGAGTCCAGAGTACATGTAGTAAACAATCCTGGGCCTGAGACGTTCCACGACACCCTTGAACTGTTCGAAATCGAAGTCATGGTTGGCTCCCGGAAAATACCCGATACCACCCCGTTCTTCACTGTCAGAACAATGGATAAAGGTTGTTCCGGTAGGCAGCCCGGGGTGAATGCAGGTCTCCGACATATCCACGTCGTGCGCTGCCATGACATCGTGGAAATAGCGTCCCTGTGCATCAAGGCCGTCGAACTCTCCTTTTCCCAGGTTGACCCCAACAGCCACATCCAACCCCATGGCCGACATCAGGGGAGCCGTGTTACCCGGCCCCCCGGCAGTCGCATTCCCCTCTGCATTCCAGGCCGCGAACTCCTCCTGCGAGAAATCGGGCATATCCTCGATTTCACATTTGGCCAGGCCACCTTTTCCAACAAGGTCATCAAGGAAGCAGAACTGGGGGCCCCGGTAATCGATTACCGCGGTGTTCAGGACAAGAATATCTACCGGCATCGTCGACTCCTTATCGTGGAATTGCTCTGTCAAAAAACTCATACCCGGTTGTGGGGCGAATCAGAGCCTGTCCGAAAAGCCCCCAACGGGGCGAGATATACCAGCCCAGGGCAACGCCCTGGGTAGAGAAAACAAAGGAAATTGAGCCCTGAAGGGGCGCGACATAACGCGATGCATGAGCAGACTTCCTATATCTCGCCCTTTCAGGGCTCATTTGTCGTTCCCGTGTTCCCCAGGGCGTTGCCCTGGGCTGGTATATCAAGCCCTTTCAGGGCAGAGACCCTTTTCGGACAGGTCCAATCAGTTTCTGTGCGAGAATTGGGTCTGACTCCCAGTAAAACGGCCCTCCGGGCTGTTTATGCGGCAGAACGAGCGGCAGGAGAAGCGAGAATTGCTGTACTCTGCTCAATGTTCTCACAACTTCTGCCTCTGCATGTCTCTCTGAACAGCCCGGAGGGCCGTTCTACCGGGGAACCACTCAACCCATCAAAGCAGACACGATCATAAGATCGAGTTCTTCGTAGTCACGGGCTCCAATGAGCTCTTCGACCTTGGCCACATCAAGACTTCGCACAACCTCCAGAAGTCGCAGGAATATCTCGCGACTGTTGGAAAGGTGTTTGGTGGCGTCCCCTTTCTTCTGGGTCCGCATCGCCTTGACGTCGAGACCCACAAATTCGCCCCGCTTTCCGAAATCGTACTTGTCCAGGATCCTGACCTGGTTGAACGCCCGTCGCAGATCGACGCTGCCGAAGCTCTTGTCTTCATCGAACTTGAGGCCATTCTGGTCATTGAGGTGGACCGTGTAAAGCTTGTCACATGACAACGCAAACCCCATTTCATCTGACGGGTCGAGCCCGGCCAGGATTGCGTGCGCGCTTTCGATATTTACACCCACACGCGCCGGATCATCTGAGCGGTATGCGAGAGCTATGGCATGACCCGTCGTGGGAATGTAGGCCTGGTCCATGGGTTCGTTTGGTTTCGGTTCGATGGCTATTTTGATCTCGGGATCGTAGGCAAGCATATCGTTTATGGCCTCGACCAAGCGGTCAACCGCAACTTTGCTGTCTTTCGCTTCCCGGATGTATGTGCCCTCACGGGCCAGCCAGAGAACTATAAGCTTTGTCTCAAGCGCGTTTGCGATGTCAATCGTCCTGCGGCTCCGATCCCTGGCGAATTCGCGGCAGGATGCATCGTTGGAAGTGTAACCGCCGTCAATTGTGCGCGGATCTTCCCATAGGCGCGGAGCGACGAACTCGGCTGCCAACCCTTCGCCGTCGAGCATGCTCTTCACTTCGGAGGCCTGTGCCTTGATCTCTGCGGGCCCAAGATCGTTCATGCCGGGGACTGCATCATCGTCGTGGAATTGAACGCCGTCAAAACCGAGGCTCTTGAATTGCCTGAGCTTGTCAGCAAACGCTATGCTGTCTCTGACGGTCGGCCCGAACGGGTCTGCTCCCTCATGAATGTTCCAGGGGCCAAAAGTAAAACGGTATTCTCCGGCCATAATGCTCTCCCTTTCCTTAGTTGATCTGGATAAAGTATGGCACGATTCCCAGTTTAGGCCTACGTGTGCCGGATCAATTACTTGTACTATTATCTCGATTCCTCGCCGCCGGACCGTCAATCCATGACCGCTTTATGGGCCCAATCCGGATCTTCCAACGGATATCCGGTGATCTTCGTTCCCCTACCCCCTCAATCTTCCACCCCAATCTCCCAGGGCCGGAACGACTCTCCCGGCAACAACTCTATCTTTTCAAGTCGAATGCGCATAGAACAGCCAAATACTGGCGGTTATCTCAGCAGAGAACGAGACAATGATACAAGTAATTGAGCCGTGACGCGTAGAGTCTTTACCTGGGACGCGGTATCGTTCTATACGACATTATGTATAAAGGGAGAGCATCACGTATAGCCGGAACGAAAGTTGAATGGGATGGTCCGAAAATGAAATGTAAAACTCAAAGAAAACACACAGGAGATTAAAATGAAAGAATGGCTGGTAACGATATGTTATTTCACGGCATTAACACTCACAGTTAACGCAGCGGGCGTATCTTTAAAGCGTGGAATTACAGCAAATGGTGCAGGATACCCAAATGAAGGCCCCAATTGTGTTGCCGACGGCAATGTCAACACGAAGTACTGCAACAAATCAAGTAGCATCTGGCTCCAGTATAGCTATGGTGATAAGAAGACAATGTTCAGCTACTCAATAATCTCAGCTAACGATCCGCCGGAGCGGGATCCCAAAGACTGGAAGCTATTCGGTTCAAACGATGGACAGAAGTGGACCGAACTGGATAGTCGTTCAGGCGAGAGTTTTGCCGGCCGTTTCACCAAAAAAACGTTCATCGTAAAGAAGCCTGGCGATTACAGCGTCTACAAGCTGGATGTTACTGCAAATCACGGTGCAGACATTTACCAGCTCGCCGAGCTATCATTTTCGGAAAGAAGGATTAAGGAACCCAAACGGTCCGAAGCACCCAAAGCAGTAACAAAGGAAAAGCCGTTTAACGGACAGAATCTTGACGGTTGGATAGCGACGGGGGAGCGGGGCCAGAATATGTGGAAAGTGGGTACAGCGCAGGTTTCGCTTGGCAATCCAATGCACCTGGTCGTGAAAGAGGGTGGGAATGAACTTGTTAATGCGCCGCCGGGACATGGTAAGAGCCGGAACTTCTATTCAGAGGCGACGCATGGTGACGCTCTAATCGAGCTGGAGCTGATGGTGCCGAAAAGCTCTAACTCGGGGATATATGTGCATGGCAACTACGAGATACAGGTACTGGACAGCTATGGCAGGAAAAAGCTGGGTATGGGTGATATGGGTGCGATTTTCGGTGCGCAGCCGCCGAAGATGAATGCCTGCAAGAAGCCTGGCGAGTGGCAGAAATACGAAATCTATTTTCACGCTCCAGAATTTGATGAGGGTGGCAAGAAGATCAAGAACGCCTTTTTTGAGAGAGTCATCCTTAACGGCAAGCTGATCCAGGAGAACATTGAGATGGAGGAATGTACGCCCGGCAGTGTTGATGGCAAAGAGAAGCCTGAGGGCCCGATCATGTTCCAGGGCGATCACGGGCCTGTTGCTTACCGTAATATAGTAATTAAGCCGCTGCCGAAATAGAACCTCTGATTGAGCCTTTTCCGCTGTGGGAGTTTTTTGACAGGATTAGGGATGATTGGAGATGATGAGAGGGATAGGAGGTGGCATAAACTTGAGGCCGGTTTCATTTTCAGAGGAAACTCACAATTTTGAGCCATCATTCTGCGAAACCAGCATCAAATTCATGACACAATCCCATCATCTTCAATCATCCCCAATCCTGTCAAAAAGACTCTCCGGCTAGATGATATCCACAGTTGTGCACACCTAAAACGCTATTTTCTCGGCCACAAGCCCGCATACTCACACACCCAACCTGGGGTAAAGACTTTTTCACACCCTCGATCTGCAGTGCTATCATTGATCAAAACAACAGGGGAAACAGCTCTGATTGACACAGCGCGGGCTTCGCCCGCAACCCGATAGCCAATGTCAACAAGGGAGGGTCCCCGCCACGATTAGGTGGGTGGATAGCGTGCGCAGGGGGTCTCAGTGCCTCCGGCAAGCCACGGCGTAGCGAAGCGAAGACGGGCGTAGCGGGTGGTGAGTCTCCCTGCTTTCCGCGGAATTCTTCAATTCAGTTTGGCGGCCGAACGACAACACGCCAGTAAAGTCACTTGTTTTTGGGGCCGTCTCATGGCCGATGGGATGGTAGTGTCTGTTATCCTGAGAGATTGAGCCAGATCGCTAGAGCGATGGTCGAATTCTGAAATAGAGAGGATTTAGCATTATCTCAATTACACATCGTAACTTCATCTCTTCGGCCGCTGCTGCTGGGGCTGCTTTAACATCTATTTTCACTAGCGTCCCATACGGAAGAGGGGATTGTACCACGGAGGCACGAAGGCACGGAGGAGATGGCGGAAATGTTGGAGAGGGAGAGGAGTAGAGCCGAGCCTGAGGTCATACCTCCTCTCTCTCCAAGTACAAGCGTGAGCGAACAGGTCAGGGCCTTCCCAGGGCATGACCTGTTCGCGAACCTCCGTGATGGTCTTAACTCCGAGTCTCCGTGCCTCCGTGGTGAATCTTGTATTCTCGAATGCAGGTTGGGTGGCGGTGGGTGGCAATGCTAACGAAATCGGGTTTTTGTGTGCCAGAATGATGGCTTATGGGCTGGAGACGATCATGACACGATGGACGGTCTTGCCACACAGGGCGCCAATGTGGCGACGGTCACTGGTCCAGAGATGTGTGCAGCCCGCCCCGATCGCTCTCCGGCCAGGATGGGCTCGTCCTTCTCGGCCACGGCAATGGCTACAGGTCTCCAGCAAGAGGTCTGTCTGAAGGAAGATGGGGTCTGTCCCTCTCGAATTCCTCTAGCTCTTGCCGGCCCCCGTTCAGCGGAAGGACGGAACCTGGCTCGAGCCTGCCCCATCGTCCATCGTAATCGTCGCCCGTAATCGTCAACCGATCCTTCCACCCCCCGGTGGACGATTACGGGCGACGATTACGGATTACGATTCCCTCCGGTCGTTCCGTTCTCTCTCCACTCCCCAACAAGCCAACACCGGCGGCCGGGTTGCCCCAACCGCCGGCGTTCGTTCACTGATTCACACACATCGCGCCACAGGCGCAAGGCGTCACTCGTCCCACCCTATTTCCCGTAGATCAGGGTCCCGGGGGTGGTGGTGGTGGGTTCCGTTCCCGTCACCTTAATATGGCCCAAGGTCATCAGGCTTGCGCCTCCATAATCGGAATCAAAATCAATGGCGACGTATCGGATACCGTTGTTGCCAGTCGCATCAAGGGTAAGTTCCGGATTAAGCAGTTGGCCTTCGGTCAGAGTTTCACACCCCGGTCCCTGAGCCAAATCAGCGTCATGAATCTTTGTCCACCCGGCGCCCAGGAACATATTCAGATTTCCATCGCCGTCAGTCGCTGTTGGCACTTCCCCAACACTAACTCCATCAACATAATAACCAGTAGGCAAAACTGCGCCTGTACCGCCCACATGGACCGACATCAGCTTGGTGCGCCAAGGATTCTGGCCAGCGGTTTCTTGGTAATCACCGTTCCAGATCCTGATTTCATCCAGGTTGTACTCGGCGCCCAGATCAACATAGACCCACTCTTCATCATTATTTCCACCACCATTCGCAAACGGCCATGCGGTGGGCGTTGACGGATTCCACTTCCCTGCCATGAACTGATCGCCGACCTCTCTCTGCGGTATGATCAATTGCGCCGCGCTCCTCGGCGCCCCAAAGCCTGTTCGCGAGTATGCCACGGTCGGGGCAATTTGAGGGGACACTTCCGTCACCTGAACATGGCCCAAGGTCACCAGACTTGCGCCTCCATAATCGGTATCAATATCGATGGCGATGTACCGGACACCGTTGTTCCCGGTCGCATCAAGGACAAGTTCTGCATCAAGCAGTTGGCCTTCGGATATACTGCCACCCGATGGCCCCTGAGCCAAATCACCGTCATGAATCTTTGTCCAACCGGCGCCCAGGAACATATTCAGATTTCCATCGGTGTCAGTCGCTGTTGGCACTTCCCCAACACTAACTCCATCAACATAATAACCAGTAGGCAAAACTGCGCCTGCACCGCCCACATGGACCGACATCTTCCTGGTGCGCCAACCATCCTGGCTACCTTCTTCGTAATCACCGTTCCAGATCCTGATTTCTTCCAGGTCGTACTCGGCGCCCAGATCAATATAGACCCACTCTTCATCATTATTTCCACCACCATTCGCAAACGGCCATGCTGTCGCTACTGACGGATTCCACTTCCCTGCCATGAACTGATCGCCGTTACCTCTCGACGCGTGGATCAATTGCGCCGCGCTCCTCGGCGCCCCAAAGCCTGTTCGCGAGTATGCCGCGGTCGGGACAATAAGACTCGTAGCACGCACCTGCGTGCTGACGGCCATCAGGCAGGAGGCGAGAACGGTAGCGATATGGATGTTATTCTTCATGGTCAGTTTCCTCTCTCTTGTGATTAGTGGAATGCTCCCAGATGGGCAGGAGGGTTCCGATATTCCTCCCGAATTCAGCTGTTTGGTTCAATATCTCTCCTCTCCTACTGTTTCCGATGTTTACGAGAACTACTCCCCTACGGTCTCCGAGAACTATACCACGGTCCAGTGAGAAGAATCTACGCGTCGAGGCTCAATTGCTTGTACTATTATCTCACTCTTCAAGTGTCCACACACCTGCCGGAAAGATAGCATTTGAAAGGTCAGCCTTGAACAACTCCTCACGCAATATGGTACATCCCGGCTTTAGATTGGGAATCATTGCCTGGAATTTCCCATACCAATTAATATCTTAAGCAATTATCTTTGCCAATCCGCCCTACTGCAGACTTCTAAGGCGAACAATTACCAACCTTTTCTGTATGTCCGGCTCAGATACTTTCTGGCTTCGGGGACATTGGTTATATCCATCTTTTCAGCATCCCACTGAAGCTCAGTATCAGGAACTCTGGCCGCCACTGTGCCCAGCAATATGCTTTCGGTCATAGGACCTGCCTGCTCAAAGAATGATTCGGTTTTTTCGCCGCCCAAACAGGCGTCAACATAGTGATGATAATGATTTCGCCTGACGGGCTTAGGTCGGGCAATGCCCTTGAATTTATCAGATGGACTAAATCGTGGACCAGATGCGTTAGGAACGATCATTGCGCCCTCTTCGCCTATGACCATGGCGCCTTCAGCAGTGAACGATTTAAGGCCGGCAGCTTTTGCCAACACCTGGTATTCCTCAGATGGGAACATACGGCCGTCAAACCATTCAACCGTAAAGTCTTTGCCGCCTGATGCCTTATTACCGTCAAACGTCCATGTGATATGTTGGCTTTGCGGCCAAGTGTCTGCCCTGCGCTCGGGAGAATCAAGCCATGACTGCTGCACCTTGGCTATCACAGACTTTGGTGCCTTAAGATCAAGACCTTTCCACCAGAAATCAAACACATGACAGCCTATATCACCCAGCCAGCTCGTACCAAAATCCTGCCATCCACGCCACTTCCCAGGATGATATATCCCGTTAACAAAAGGACGCTCAGGAGCCGTTGACAGCCACAAGTTCCACTCAAGCGCTTCAGGAACAGGATCCGTCCTATCCGGCCTTGGCCCTTCAGCTCTGAGGGATTCGGCACCGGGCCTGTTAGAACATGCCACGACCTTCTTAATGCGTCCGAGAACTCCATTCCGTAAATATTGCACTGCCATCTGATCACCGAAACCTGATGCGGCCTGCGTTCCAAGCTGAGTAATTTTGCCGGATTTCTTTGCCGCTGTCGCAACTGCCCGGCATTCGGCAACGTCATGACACAACGGTTTCTGGCAATAAACGTGCTTACCCGATTCAAGAGCGGCCAGTGTGATCATAGCATGCATGTGGTCGGGCACCGTCACGTTCACCGAATCGATCTTGTCACCCTCTTTAGCAAACATTTCACGCCAGTCAGTATACAGTCTCGCACCGGGCGCACGAGCGGCAAGAGTATTTAGAGCATTCCTGTCCACATCACAGATCGCCACGATCTGCGTACGCTTGTGATTCTGAATATTTACTAAATCACCTGTGCCCATACCACCTGCGCCTATGCAGGCGTGATTGAGCTTTTCGCTTGGAGCTGTGTTGCCTTCGCCGCCGAGGACGTTTCGCGGTACAATACTAAAAGCAGCCGCTGCAGTACCGGCAGCCTTAACAAACTGCCTCCTGGTAGAACTATATTGTTTTGCCATTTCTGTTTCCCTTCGGTTAAAAATTCATCGCGGCCATCACGCAGCACATTCCGGACAAAGGCTCTCAGATTCCTGCCTCTTCTTTTCCTCATTTCCTCCAATCATACCGCGGGCCAGGGAAAGAATCTACGCGTCACGGCTCAATTACTTGTATTATTATCTCGTTTTCTGCGGAAATAATCGTTATCATATGACCGTTTTATGAGTATTCGACTTGAGAAGATAGCGTTGATGCCGGGAGAGTCGTTCCGGGTCCTGCGATGGAATGACAACGTAAGGGACGTGGAAATCGTGGGGCCGACGGGCGAGATCCACCCCCACGAGGGATCCGGAGAAGTCTGGCACTACCATCCCGAAATGGAGCTCACGCTTGTTACTCACGGGTCGGGCACGCGCTTTGTTGGTGACGCGATCACCACCTTCAGAGCACCGGACCTCGTGTTGATCGGCGACAACGTTCCGCATCACTGGCACGGACTCCACCGGTCATCGGGATACGCCGTGCAGTTCAGCTTCGGCCCCGAGCACCCGTTCTGGCGCCTGCAGGAAACGCATGAGCTCCAGAAGCTGTGGGCCGACGCCCGGCGTGGCATCCATGTTACAGGTGATCCCGCCAGACACACGGCGGCCATAATCCGCGACATGCAGGACCGCACGGGGATGGAGCGCCTGTCGCTGTTCATCTCCGCGCTCGCCACGGTCGCCCGTGCGCCGGCAGAGAACTATAGCCTGGTCTCGAAGGAGACGTTCGTACCGTCCCGCCGTAGCGCCACGTACGAGGGAATAAGGAAAGCGATCACATTCGCACTGAACAACTTCCAGGAGGAACTGTCCATTGAACAGGTACTCCAACACACCGGCATGAGCCGGGCAACGTTCAGCCGCCAGTTCAAGAAGCATACCGGCAAGACCTTCACGAGATTCGTGAACGAGGTGCGCATTAGTTCTGCCGGCCAACGCCTCATTGAGACAGACCAGTCAATCAGCGAAATCGCCTTTGCCTGCGGGTTCAACAACCTGTCGCATTTCAATCACCTGTTCCGTGAGTTGCGTGGATACTCGCCCCGCGCGTTTCGCGACACGATGAGAGCTGAGTCAACCGCGGATAGACCAATCCGCCCTGGCCCGGGCTGAAGCTGCGACCGTCTTGCGCGAGGGGCTTCACCAATCTCTACAGGCTCGGGGGGACATACAGAAAAGTGGCGTCTCCCCTTGCCTGTCCCCTTTGCAGCGATGCGACCTTCGCGGCTTCGTGAATACACTCCCAATAAAGCATCCTCTATTCACTATTTATCTTCCACAACCACCCTGAACCCGATGTTGAAAACCTTCTGCCATTGCGGGTAGGCGAGGCGGAATGATGATGAGGCACGCTTCGGGCGGTCATGCCATGACCCGCCACGCGCGACACGATTACTTTCTTTAGAAGCATCATTTCGTCCGTCTGTTGTTCTGTATGGATAAGGTGTGTATGCTGACCGGGTCCATTCGGCAACATTGCCGTGCATGTTCAGCAGGCCCCAGGCGTTGGGGGTATGGCTCTTGATCTGGGCAAGGTGAATGGTGTGGTCGTTGAACCGCGCGTCTTTAAGCTCGAAGTCCCAGTACTTGTTCGGATTCTTCACAGGCTGGGGGTTTACCCCGATTACCGCCAGCTTGCTGATAGACTGATCAGCAAGATTTGCATACTTCGAGAAGTCGGAATCTAGAGTTCCGTAGCTGAAAGGAGATTCTGTGCCCGCGCGGCATGCCCATTCCCATTGTGCTTCGGTTGGGAGTGTGACCTTGCGCCCGGTTTTCTTTGACAGCCACTCGCAGAATTCGATTGCCTCGTTCCAGGACATCCTGATTGCCGGCAGCTCCGGCTTGTCCATGTCGTAGCCGGGCTTTACCTGGTCCTTATAATGCATATCATAAACGCGGTTCCTGTGGTCGGGATTGAACTGATGGTATTGTTCCAGGCTGACCTCCATAGTTCCCATCCAGAAGGATTTCCCTATTCTTGCTTTGGTACGTGGCCGTTCATCAACTGCTCCATCTCTGCTGCCCATGATGAATTCACCCGCAGGGATCTTTGTCAATTCGAGAGTTATTCTATTGCCCAGGCTGAGCGATGAAGTGGCGTTGCCTGTCTGCATGGACTTTGCTTCTTCCGTATTGAAAGGCCAATTGGCCGCATGGAGGGTTTTCTCTGGTATCTCAGACAGCGGCTCCGGGGCCACATACTTATCATCGTAATCGGCTTTGTGGTGCAGCTTTTCCAGGTTGATCTCGACATTGGCGTAGAGTTTCTCCATCTCGCGGCGGCGCTGGATATAGTTGCTGGGAACCGGACGAACTTCCGACCATGTGCCGTGGCATGGGACGTTCATATCAATCCAGGTATTGATGCGGTCCCATGATTCAGCGTCAAGCTTGACGTTATGATGTCCCTTTTCCAGCATCTGGACCAGCTTGCTTGTATTCGCATGAAACTCCAGCGGAGTAAGCAGATGATAATCACCTTCCGGCCCGTTACGGCGAACATAGGGATGTAGAGAGATATATGAATGAGGATAGCCGGAGAGCTGGCCGTCCTTGCCTTCACGTGTGATGTTGGCAAAGTCAGGTCGATCCGTTTCTTTTCCATCATGACATCCCACGCAGTATCTGTTCAGCACAGGCTGCACTTCGCGTAGAAAGCTGAACCCGCGGGCCGGCCCGTACCAGGGCTTGATCTCGATCGGCGGTTTGCTGGATGCGACGGTTCTTCGAACGGTCACAGCCTGGTTCTGGTCTTCATGGCATCCAATGCAGCTCACGTTTTCACCCGGCATTCCGACCAGCCAGCTTCGCATCTGCTGGAGAGTGCGTCCCTTTTCATCAAGCGGCTGGATGGCTACGGGTTGGTTCGCAGGGATAGTAAAGAAAGCGGAGCCGTCCTCATAGACGGGCACGGTACCCAGCAGGCGTTTAACGTCCCAGCCGCTCTCCATACCTATAAGGTAATGGCCGCCCATCATGCGGTAACCATAATCGAAATTGTATATTCTCAGGCTCTTAACCGCGCCGCGCGGGACACCTTTCAGCCCCCTACCCTCGTTGATATCCTGTATAAAGCATGTCGCCGTTTTGCTTTCGAGACGGACCTTGTCGGGTATGACTGGAGGTGTCTTTGTTTTTCGGATCGGTACAGGTTCGAACAGAAGGTAGTCGGGTATCTCTTTAACAGGAAGCATATTGTCGTAGATGTCAACCAGATAGAGGCCCCATTCCGACGTGGGAGACGGCTTGCAGGAAACAAGGAAGTATTTATCGCTTAATGGGTAGGGATGCAGGAATTGGGGCCATACTCCGTCAACCAGATGGTCTTTGATGGGTGCGGGGACTTCTTTGCCGTGGCCGGGGATTTGCTGGATGATGCCGCTCGTTTCGTGGCGGCCCTTGGCGACATCGAAAAGCACAAGCCGGCCTGCGCGTCTGACTCCGTGGTGGCCTGTGACAATTGCCGCAAACTTTGATGAGCTGCCCGGCAGAGGGCGCGCGTAGAACATTGCGTTAGGCCAATATGAGTTGCTTCCGTAATGTTCAACCTGGCCGGTGCCGTCGGGGTTCATGGTCATCATAATCCGGCTGAAATAATGAGCGCTGTCGGTATATTCCCAGCGGAGGTACATTACGCGTCCGTTGGGAAGCATCACGGGATACCAGTCATGGTCCTGTTCATAGGTCAGACGGCGTATGCCTGAGCCATCCGAGTTCATTATGTGCAGGTTAGCAACATCGCCTTTGCCGCCATGACACGGAACACCTGCGAAGCCGCTGGTTGAGCCGAAGATAATTCGTCCGTCAGGCAGGTAGATAGCATCGTAATTGCCTATATCCTTGAGTTCCGGCTTGCTCGGGGTCACCTGGCGTAAGCTGGAGCCGTCGGTATTGATCTCATAGACCTGCCAGGTATTCTCCTTGTCCACCTGTGAGAACAACATCTTCTTCGCGTTAAAATGGAGGTCGACTTCACCCACATAAACGTCACTTTCCGGCCGGTACAGAGTGGTAAGTTTACCTGTCTTCATCTCCATTACCGCAATCTCGTTATCAAAACCATGCGGGCCTCTGTCTATAAAGCTGAGTCCGTGGAAGTTGACAGGAAGCCCATCCTTTTTTCTGTGGCGTTTGACAAGGAGAACCTTGTCGAAGTTGATCAGGGGGTTGCGCAGGAGAATTGACCGCTGCAGCGCTACCAGCCGATCAGCTTCCTTTATTGCCGAGCTATCCCCTTGTTTGGCTTTTGTGAGCAGTGCGGGCCAATCCTTTACCGCGGCGTCAACTTCTCTCCGAAGATCCGCCAGGTTTGGATACAGGTCCGGCGTTGTGGAGGCCAGGTCATCCAGGGCCCTGCGCAAGGCAGCGGGATTGAACAGAGTATACGAAGACGGGAGCGGTTTTGGTGGACGTACTTTCTTTACCGTTGTCCAGTCTTTCCCGTTCATCGAGACTTGGATATCGAAAGAAACAGGTGTTCGGTCCTGCAATTTGCCGTCGCGATCCCGAGAGAGGACCACTCGATTGATCATTGCCGGTTTGGGCATCTTGACCTCGCACCAGCCGGTGTTCTTGCCGCAGATCCAGCTTCGGGCGTTCTTGTACTGCCCATCGTTCAAGTGCTCAATCTTATGTATGTTGTGTCCTGTCAGGCTGGAAGATGCTTTGGCAACAGCACCGGCAGATGCCAGTGCCAGATTCTTTTTGGAGCCAAGCCCAAAGATCTCCAGCTCATCGATGCAGGGCTGTGATAGTGAACTGGCATTGATTTTGATGCGAACAAATTCAGTCTTAATTGGATTGAACTTGAATGTATTGGCTTTCAGCGCTTGAACATCATGGAAAGAAGTTACATTTCCGGAGTTTGCACCCATGCTTGGTACGCAGCAAAACAACGTAAATACGGCAATAGTTGAATGATGTTTCAGGCTATTCATGTGCTCATTGCTTTCCCTTATCGTCAGAGTACTTGCTCAATGATGACAGGATACAACCTGAAGCAGATTGTGTCTACGCGATGCAGCTCAAAAACTTGTAGTATTGGATCACAAAGCGCAGCCCATTCCCCAAATAGGCGACATGCAACCCGGGAAGCAGTGTCATGGGATGGAGATGGTGACGTTAGAGCGGATTAATCCGTTAGGTTTGAAATCTCGCGCAGGACGGTCAGCATTTCCAGTCTGGCGTGAGAACGAAGATCAGCGGATATCCGTTGGGAGATCCGGATTGAGCCCAGAAGCGGTCATGGATTGACGGTCCGGCGTCGAGGAAGCGAGATAATAGTACAAGTAATTGATCCGGCAGACGTAGGCTTAAAATGGGAATCGTGCCATACTCCATCCAGATCAACTTAGGAAAGGGAGAGAATCATGGCAGGAGAATATCGTTTTACTTTTGGTCCCTGGAACATTCACGAGGGAGCCGACCCTTTCGGTCCGACCGTTAGAGACAGCATCGCCTTTGCCGACAAGCTCAAGCAGTTCAAGAGCTTGGGTTTCGACGGTGTCCAGTTTCATGACGATGACGCCGTACCGGACATGAATGACCTTGGACGCGACCAGATCAAGAGCCGGGCCGCTGAGGTCAAGAAGATGCTCGATGGCGAAGGTCTCGCGGCGGAGTTCGTCGCACCCCGTCTCTGGGAAGACCCACGCACCATTGATGGCGGCTATACATCCAACGATGCATCCTGCCGCGAGTTCGCAATGGAACGGAGTCGCCGCTCGATCGATATCGCAAACGCTCTGGACACGAAGCTCATCGTGCTGTGGCTCGCCCGTGAAGGCACCTACATCCGGGAAGCGAAGGACAGCAAGGTTGCAGTAGACCGCTTGGTCGACGCCATAAACGATATGCTTGCCTACGATCCGCAAATCAAGATCGCCATTGAGCCCAAGCCCAATGAACCGATGGACCAGGCCTACATACCTACAACGGGTCATGCCGTTGCGCTCGCCTACCGGTCCAGTGATCCGGACCGTGTCGGTGTGAACATCGAGAGTGCACACGCTATTCTTGCCGGGCTCGACCCGTCCGACGAGATGGGGTTCGCCCTGGCATACGACAAGCTGTTCACCGTGCACCTGAACGACCAGAACGGCCTGAAATTCGATGAGGACAAGACCTTCGGCAGCGTCGACCTCCGCCGTGCTTTCAACCAGGTGCGGATTCTCGACAAGTATGACTTCGGGAAGAATGGCGAATTCGTCGGCCTCGACGTCAAGGCCATGCGGACACAGAATCAAGAGAACTCCACGAAGCACCTGTCGAACAGCAGGACGATATTCCTGCGGCTGTTGGACGTGGTGCGCAGACTGGACAATGCAAAAGTAGAGGGTCTCATCGAAACACGTGATTACGAGGAACTGGATCTCATGATCGTATCGGCTCTTATGGGTTGATGACGGGTTATCCGGAGCCCATGAAGGAGGTGTGACATGGAAGAGCTGTACAAACAGAGGATGAGCCGATACGTCACTGCGATGCGCAACGAGAAGCCTGACAGGGTGCCGATTCGGCCGTTCGTGGCCGAGTTCACCGCCAAGTACGCTGGCTACACGAATCAGGAAGTCACGCATGACTACAACCTGGCCTTTGCAGCCGCGCGCAAATGTGCTGCAGATTTCGATTGGGACGCGGTCGTGGGCAACATGGTTTATGTCTGGACAGGCCTGACGCAGGCACAGGGCACAAAGTACTACGCCATCCCCGGCATCGACCTGGCCCCCGACAACGGATTCCAGTACCTGGAGCCGAGTGAAGACGATGCGTTCATGAAGGAAGACGAATACGATGAGCTCATCGACGACCCGACGGCGTTCCTTTACAACAAGTGGCTTCCCCGCGTCTCTACCGAGATCCGCGCCATGGACGAGAAGACATCCTATCGCAATAACCTGGCGCTGGTTAAGGGCGCCATGGCGATGTGGAACTACTTCATCGCTTTCGGCGGGCAGGCGGCGTCCTTGCGTGCTGAGTCCGGCACACCTTCGGCTATCGCCGGCATATTCAAGGCGCCCTTCGACATCATCGGCGACAAGCTCAGAGGCTACATAGGCCTGACGATGGACATGGTGACACAGCCTGACAAGGTCCTCAAGGCCTGCGAAGCACTGGTGCCGCATCTATACCACACGGCCCTTACGTCAGCTGATCCAAACGGCCAGGTGCCGATAGGTTACTGGATGCACCGCGGCTGTACGCCCTTTGTCTCGAAAGACACATTCGAGAGTCACTACTGGCCGACAGTCAAACCCATTACCGAGGAGCTGTGGAAGAATGGGCACCAGACCCTCTATTACGCGGAAGGCGACTGGAAAGATCACCTGGCGCATTTCGCGGAATTGCCGGACCAGAGCATCGTGTACCATGTGGACCGCGGCGACATTTTCGAGACGCACAAAGTGCTCGGCGACAAGTTCTGTCTCAGCGGGGGAATCCCGAATGTGACGCTCTCTTACGGCACGCCCGAAGAGGTCCGTGAGATCTGCAGGAAGGTAATCGACGGAGTCGGCAAGGACGGTGGCTATATCATGGATGCCAGTGCCATCATGCAGGACGACACTTCTGTAGAGAACCTGAAGGCATTGACGGATGCGACGCGTGAGTCTGGCGTATACTCCTCCGGTGTTACGGCTGTGGCGGACGATGACGAATTGAAGATAGGCCCCGCGCCGGGAACAGAATACGGCGGCGATTATGGCCTGGTGGGACCTCGTGAGACGGCGACTGGACCGGGACAGTGCTTCCCATGGGCTGAGAAGGTCAAGGAGATCAACGTGATCAAGGGCGATGCCGACCTGGCCGAGAGAATCTGGGACGAAATCGATGGCCTGGCCAATATGTACATCTGGCAGTGCCTGCTGTCATTCTAAGAGGAAAGAAGCATGAGATTGAAGAGTACTGTCCTGGCCGTATAATCCGCGGTTAAGTGCTTTTTGACAGAATCCAATGAGAACCAGAGAGAAAGCAAATGAATGAGACAAATCGAATCCCAAGCGAAATGCTGGCCCTGACCGCCACGGGCACGGGATTCGAGAACCTGAAGTTGGGTAAGGTCCCCACCCCGCAAATCGGGGAGAATCAGCTTTTAGCTCGGGTTGATGCGGCAGGCGTATGCAGCAGCAATCTCAAGCTTATCGCACAGGGTCCAGAACACCCTTTTCTTAAGGGGTGGGACCTCGAACAATGGCCGGCCATACTCGGCGATGAAGGGGCAGTCACACTGGTTAAGGTTGGAGAGGGCTTGGCGGATCGATTCAAACCCGGAGAACGTTACGCGGTTCAGCCGGCAGTTGATGTCGCACCCATCCTCAACCGGGAAAGGTACAGGAACAACGCCGAAGGAATCACAAAATGCGCAGTTGGCTACACGCTCGGGGGGATGCTGGCACAGTACATACGCATACAGGAAGAAGTACTGGCAGCCGGGTGCCTGGTCCCGCTGCCTGACCAGCGGATGCCGGCTTTCGCCGTATCCATGGCAGAACCTATAAGCTGTGTAATAAGTGCCCAGGATCGTCATTACCACCTGGTAAAAGAAGGGGCGCAGGCACCGAGAGAAGCACGGCTGGGAATCAAGCCGGACGGTGTCACTGTCGTCAGGGGTGCTGGGGCCATGGGGCGAATGCATGCGGAGCTTGCCCTTCGATTCCGGCCGGGCGTTCTTATTGTTGCCGACTACGAAGAGAACAGGCTCAAGAAATCGGAAAAGGTGTTGCGCGGTAGAGCCGGTTCCTGCGGCTGCCGCCTGAGTTTTGTCTCCCCCGATGACTTGGAAGCAACTGTGATGGGCGTTAGCAACGGTAGAGGTGCGGACGACTACATACTCGCGCTTGGAATACGGAAGGAGCACCAGAAGGCGCTTGCCCTTCTGGCACAGGACGGTGTGGTGAATCTCTTCGGAGGCCTGCCGCTCGGGAATCACATACTCGAACTCGATTCAAGGGATGTGCACTACCGCGAGGTTCACGTTGTCGGATCCAGCGGCGGCGATGCGAGCGACGTCGCGAAGACTGTGGGAGCTATCGCTGCCGGAGAGATTGACCCCGGCAACTATGTGGCGGCCGTCGGTTCCCTGCATAATGCAATTGACGTCCTGGGAATGATCCGAGACCGCCAGCTCGACGGCAGGGCTATTCTCTACCCGCACATCAGGGAGACTCCCCTGCGCATGGTGGAGGGCTGGAACGGGGAGATGGAAAGGGAATTCCTACAGGAGAGGATCCCGGAATCATGAACCACGTTATGGCAGGATTCGGATTCGGTCCCATCCAGGCCGGTCTCTTCGTCAAGGAAGCTTCCGACACCGGCAATTTCGAACGGATCGTCGTTTCAGAAATCGATCCTGAACTCGTGCAGGCAATTAGGGCAAACGGAAACTGCTACGCGCTCAACATTGCTCATCCCTCCGGTATAGAAACGCTGGAGATAGAGAACATTGAACTGGTGGACCCGTCAATTGCAGAGGACAGGAAGATCCTCGTCAATTCCCTGGCAGCCGCAACGGAGATAGTCACTTCCCTCCCCTCTGTTATGTATTACAGCGTCGGCGAGCATAGTGTTGCTTCACTAATAGCAGAGTCCCTCGAATCACGAAAAGACCAACCCGCGCTTATCTATACTGCCGAAAACAACAACCGGGCAGCAGAGACGTTGCAGGAAGTCGTCGGCGCGAGGACTGAACTCGAAGGCAGTCCGATTCAATTCGTCAATACAGTTATCGGCAAGATGAGCCGCTGCGTTACAGATGCTTCCGAGATCAGGGATCTTGATCTTGCCGTTCTTGCCCCGGGCCTCAATCGGGCCTACCTCGTCGAGGAATTCAATCACATCCTGGTGGAGAGATGCAATTTGCCTGGATTCAATCCCGGCATCGGAGTCTTCGAGGAGAAGGAGGACCTGCTTCCATTCCAGGAGGCGAAGCTCTACGGGCACAACGCGGTGCACGCGCTGATTGGTTTTCTCGGACTGGAGAAAGGGTACAAGATGATTTCGGAGGTCGCTGACGATGAACAGCTCTCTGCCACTGCAAGGGAAGCTTTTCTTCATGAGTCAGGCGTCGGGCTCCTTCACCGGCATGGAGGCAAAGATCCCTTGTTCACAGAGGCCGGCTTCCGCCTCTATGCAGAAGACCTCCTTGAACGCATGTACAGTCCATATCTCCGCGACAACACCGAACGAGTGACACGAGATCCCATACGAAAGCTGGGATGGAACGACCGGATCATCGGCACAATAAACCTTGCATTGGAAGCCGGAATAACTCCACTACGCTTTGTCAGCGCGGCAAAGGCTGCGATTGCACTCGTTCAAGCCCAACAGCCGGATCGTACTGCCGAACATATCTTGCAAGAGCTGTGGAGTCCTGACGCGGGCGATTCGAAAAATGTGCAGCAGATGATGGATATGCTTCTTGCTTCCTAGCTGTATCCTTCCGGAAAACTCAACTTAGCTGAATTTTTGAATTGCTTTCCCACGAAACCCCATGTATTTTACGCCGGTCGATTGAAAAACCGACACATGAAAAAGACAACACACTGCGGGGTGGCCTGTCCGCCGTAGCCCAAAGGGCGAAGGTGGAAGCAGTTAACTGAGGAACCCCGCAGAAATAAAACACTGCGGGGTGGAGCAGTCTGGTAGCTCGTCAGGCTCATAACCTGAAGGTCGTTGGTTCAAATCCAACCCCCGCTACCAATTTAAGCGGTTCAGGAAGCACGACTTACACGTTTTCCTGAGCCGTCTTTTTTTGGGCTCAAAACCGTGTTTGTGGACACTTTGTGGACAGTTGGGGCTGGGGTTCACGGTCCTGCGCCGTCCGGCGTTGCTGTGAATGGCCGAATTTCCTAAGCCGGAACGATTCAGCAAGACCGCCCGTAGCACGTTGAATTGGTGAGTATTTTCATTGTTGGATTCTCT
>JASLPY010000003.1 GCA_030744755.1 Kiritimatiellia bacterium
TCTAACCTCCGTGCTGGCCACGCCATAGGCGTGGTCCTCGGGAGCTCCAGCGCGGGAGCGCGGGTGGTTACGTTCTCCAGTTCTAATCCTCAATTCGCATGCTGCTAGTTCAGTTCCGGCCACTTTCGGCCATCACCACCCGCAATTATGTTGAGTAACTCCGTGGCGTCACACCTCATTCACTGGAACGTGCAGAACTACTCCACATAATTCCCAACTCCACATAACAGAAGCCTCGGAAAATACTCCCGTTTGACATGGACGCGCGGTTGGGAGTATTATTGTTATAGAAATCGGGGTGGTTGGGACATCCCGTGGGGGGGAACAGAATGTTGTCATATCGCACATTTTCGCCTGAAAACAGGGCGAATCGGCCTCAGCCAACTCGCTGGACAGGTGATAAACAGGGCAAAAAGGCGTTTACACTTATCGAATTGCTCACCGTGATTCTCATAATGGGAATCCTCATGTCGATGATCATTGGAATCGCCGTTGTTGTGGGTCAGAAGAACCTGGAAGCGCGCGCCCTTGCCGACATAGAAAACATTCGAAATGCACTCAACGAGCATCAGCTCGACTATGGCAAGTTCCCGGACAGCACTCTTGCCGACGAGACCTGGACCAACGACATCAACGGCTACATGATCATCGAGGATTTCAATTACATCGATCCATGGGACAACATGTACCGCTACGAGACTCCAACCGGTGAGACTTCCCCAAGGCGTTACACTCTCTACTCACTTGGGAGAGACGGTGAAGAGGGTTCAGAAGAAGAGAATGCGGATAACATCGTGGCAGGAAGGTAATCACAATGACAGGATCTGCACAGCATGTACATTCGTCAAAATGGTTTGGCGGTCGCACTTGTCATCCCGAGCTTGTCGAGGGATCTCATCTCCTGTCGAGAGTGCTGGAGATCCTTCGACTCCGCTTCGCTCCGCTCAGGATGACACGCATACGGTTTCATCAGGTGCTTACCGCACAGAAACAGAAAACCGCCCCGGCAACTGCGGAGGGCTTCACCCTTATAGAGATGCTCGTGGTCATCGCCATCATCGGCGTATTGGCGGCTCTGCTCCTTCCCGCTATAAGCAAAGTCCAGAAACAGGCTAAGAGGGTTAAGGCAACTGCCGAAGTAGCCCAGATCGCCGCCGCATGGAATCAGTACTACTCAGAGTATCAGCATTGGCCGGAGGTAGTAGAGGACGAGGAGCCCATGAAGATGGTGGGCGAGCTTGCCGCAGTGCTCTACAGCGGCGCCTACGATGCCGAAGACAATCCTCGCAGAATGAGGTTCATGGATTTCAAGAACTACAGCAGCGAGACAAATCCGATCACGCCCTGGGCCGAACCGGGCGTTCTCGGCTCCGACCCCGATGACGAGGAGTACTTCTACTGGGTCATGTTCGACACGGACTACAACAACGTGATAAGTGGATCAGCCGCGACGCCGGAAATTGACGACCCGTTGACAAACGATGTCAGACGGGCAGTGATCGTCTGGGCTGCGAATATGGATGTTGCGGAAGAGAGTTCCTCATATGATCCGGAGGAATATCGCGAACTGTACATTATTGGGAGTTGGGAGTAGACGATGAAGAGACATACACCGGAACGAGACGGCAACCCCAAACAAAACGGCGGGTTCTCCCTGATCGAATTGCTCGTGGTGATAGGGGTTATCGTGGTGCTCATTGGCTTGCTGATACCGGCGCTGAGTCTTGTCAAACGGCGCGCGAAGGTTATTGAGGCCAGGAAGGATGTAAACCAGATAGAGGCAGCCCTTAACGAGTACCTTGCAACGTACCGCCGGTGGCCCCTTCTTGGCGAGCCAGTCACCCCGGGCGGCCCCATAAAAGTGGCCGGTGATATGGCAGGACTGCTTATAAGCGGTGCATATGACGACATAGACAACACCAAGCGCCTGACCTTCATGAGTTTCAAGCGTTTCAATGAATCGAACACCCCCATAACACCATGGGGCAACGAGGATTTCGAAGACGCATCCGAAGATGACGAACACTACTACTGGGTAATGCTTGATACGGACTTCGACAACGTGATTGTAGGATGCGACTGCTTCCCGTCAATCGTTACGCCCCTGAGCAACGATGTAAACAGGAGCGTCATTGCATGGACTGCAAATACTGACGCAGACCCCAGCGAAGAAGCGTTCATTATAGGGAGCTGGGAACAATGAAGATGCCTCTGACAAGACACAAGAGCGGGTTCACCCTGCTGGAGATTCTCGTCGTCGTCATGATTATAGGCATACTGGTATCTCTGCTGCTTCCGTCGGTGACGATGCTCAAGAACGCGGCAAAGCGCAAGCAGGCACGAATCAAGGCGCTTGCGTTCGTAAGTGCTGTCACGAAGTACAGGACCGAGTACGGAAAGTACCCAGGGCAAACCCAGGACGACATCGACCAGGACATCGAACCTGAAGTGATGCTGGAAGAGATAATCGAGAATCCGCGGGACATGATCTTCATGGATTTTACCCCTGAGGATTTTACCGAAGGCGGAGGACTTGCCGACCCCTGGGGCATGCCTTACGTGATCGCGATAAACGAGAATGGTGATGGTGAAACCGAAATGGAAGGTGAAATATCGGGGTCTTTCGGAACCGTTACGTTCGAAACAAATATCCCCGATATAAATATCTGCCTGATGTCATGGGGCGGGGATCCGCCGAACATTAATGTGAGGGTTTACTCATGGCGAGATTGAGATATAGAGAACGCCAAGGATTCACGCTTCTCGAGATACTGGCCGTGTTGACTATCATGATGATCATGATGGGTATGGCCATGTTCGCTTTCGTGGAATGGGGACGTGGCGGTGCGCTGCGCGCCGCGACCAATAACGTAAAGGCCGGTATAGCACGTGCCAGGACCCACACTATCACTTTTCGCGAACCGTCATGGATAGTCTGCACAAACACGTCTACGGGAATACTGCGAGGCTACTACTTCGTGGCCAACGCTGCGGATGGCCTGATGGGCGTAACGAATTTCCTGCCCGAGGGTCTGGCGTTCACAACTGATACCGACAGCCCGCTTACCTTCAAACTGGACGGCAGTCTTGAAGGCGGCGCAGCGACGAAATATGTCGAAATCTACGAACCGTTTCGCCCTGCTGGCGGTGTGACCAACAGGATAAGAGTCTACCCGCTGACAGGACGAACCATAGTACTGAACTAACGATCAACCTTGTGAGGGATTGGTGAAGACCATGCAGTCCCCTCGCACTTCGGAATCCGAAAGGATTCCGCGACGTGGCGGAACACATGAGTGTTCCGATGTGCGATGAAAGCGCATAGCGAAGTCTAAGAACAGGAAGCGCTTCCAGGAGGTCACGATGACTTCGATGAGGATACGTATGAAACGAGAAAGACGCGCAGGTTTTACGCTTGTGGAAGTTGCCCTTGCCGTTGTTGTTGTGGCAATCGGTGTTACCGCTGCCTTTGCATTGATAGCCGCCGGCCTGGCGGCCAGCGCAAAAGCCGTCGCCGAAACCAGGGCATCGATTTTTGCGGATAACGTGTTCAATGCTCTGCGTTCTTCCTCGGCTGCTGCCTGTAACGAAGGTATTTTGTACGATGAATACCCTATGTCTGCAGGCTATTTTGAAAGTTTCTGGGAGGACTTTCTGGACTCTGACGGCGGTCAGGTATCCGTGGCCGCAGGTCCGGCATGGCCGGTCGGCGTATCGTTTCCCGGCGGACCTTGGGCGCCTCCGACAACTAACTTCATGCAAGTCACGCTTGACTCTGATATTCACACCCTCGTCTTCACGAATGTTTCTTTGAGAACGGGTGAAGAAACAGCCTTCGTGAATCACGCGATTCGCTACCAGGGAGTTGTCGAGGAATCGGTTATCGCGGGATCCTGGGCCTCGGACGGGGACTGGACGAACAAAATGAAGGTGATTCTCAACGTCTGGGAAGGCGAATATGGGTCCGACGAGGTAGATGATGCGCTAGTGTTCTACACGGAATTTATAAACCACGGAAAACTGATACCCGCCCTGCGGGAGTGATGGAGGGTCACGGGCTCCGTGACCGCGGACGCGGAGGCCCGCGTCCCTCCAAGGAGAAGGCAAAGATTGGGAAGTTGAACCATGAGAAATGATTTCAAAAGACGCGGTTTCACGCTGATCGAGTTGCTTGCGGCGGTTTCTATACTGGTGGTGATCGTCACCATCGTCGGGATGATATTTGCCGAAAGCGACAAGGCCTGGACAACCGGAACCCAGAGAGTGGACAAGAACATGTCCGGGCGCGCGGCTCTTAACCTTATAGCCCATGATCTGCAGTATGTCGTCGTTGACGATATCATCTCGATGAATGTCGGGCTGGACAGGTATACCCCTGCATCGGATTCCTACGAGTTTGCAAACTCTGAACTCACTTTCGCCTCTATCAACAACGATCCCACCGATGCATCAGACCCGGAGCGCGCGGTAAGGGAGATGTTCTACTACGTCAGGGAGAACCCGGATGTGGACGACATGTACCAGCTCATGCGTGGATATCATTCTGACGATATCCTTGATGATCCCGCAGAGCACTGTTATCAGAACCCCGGATGGTGTACGGATCCCGATGATGGCATGGGAGGCTTGACCAGGGCAGGAATTGCAGCCCAGGTAGTTTGCGAAAACGTCTCAGGATTTGCTGTTTATGCGGCTGACCCATGGGTTTCCACCTTCGAGGAAGGTTCGTCGATGTTGCGGAGTTTCTACTCGGCGGATTACTCCAACATGCCCCCACCCTACGTGGACGTCTGCCTGGAACTGCTTAACGACAGGCCGGCAAGGCAGATCGCCGAACTTATGGACAGCGGAGCGTCTTACACGAATATTCTCCAGAAGAATGTAACCAGGTTTACAGCTCGTGTTTACCTTCAGAACTGGGACAGAAGATGGAGCCCTGAAATACCATGAAGAAAACTACATACCTCAAGAAACGCGGGGCCGACAATGGAGTTGCCCTTATCATTGTTCTTGGCCTTCTCTCGGTACTTACCCTGTTGGCTGTTGCGTTCGCCATCGCCATGCGTGTAGAGCGCCTTGCCGCAAGGAACCACGTGAACACGGTAAAGGCCAGGCACATGATTCAGACAGGCCTGTCATGGGCTATTGACGACATCAGCGAATCCGTACTTGGTGCCACGTATCCGGATTGGACCTCCTACGAACCAATCGGGATTGCCGATGCCCTCGGATCGGATGCCGGTGGCTCGGCAGATACCTGCGACTTTATTGAAGGGGAAGTTCTCAACGAGATACCCCCGGCATTGCTCTCTCTTGTTGACGCGCTGGACGATGACGACAGGCCCGAATGGAAACATGTGACCTTTGTCAATTCCGACGGCACTCTTACAACAAACGGGCGCGTTGCATACATGGTCGTCAACTGCTCCGGATGCATTGACCCCCATTTCATAGGCGGCAGCGACCGGGTATGGAGCACCAATATTGCAGAGATCGATATCGATTCAACGGTAACCGACCCAGCGGAGTTCATGGGTGACCGTGAAGACCACGTGCGCTACGAAACAGTCGCCGAGATGCACAGGATAAACGAAGGCCTGTACCCGGGAGATGGCAGAAGCATGTTCCCGTACTCTTTGGACGTTGGACGCGACCTTTTCTTTACGAACGTTGCTGAACTGGGCTATCTCAACTCATCACTCATGAGGAAATTCGAGATCAACAGCATTACGAACTATGCCGGGTATACCTCGCCGGATGATTACACCGGGTACTCTGGCGACGCTGCCTTCATCGCCGAGTATTGGACACCTCTGAGAGACTTGCTTGATCTGGCCGGAATGGAAAGGCCTGACGACGTGGCGTGGAATGTCGTTAATTATCTCGATGAAGACCGGATTCCTCAGTGTGGAGAGGCCTATCCCTGGCGGCATACTGAAGGCAACGAGGCCATACCGCTTTTCAACGAGATTGTTTTTCGACTGTCTCCGGATGCTCCCGCAGGATCCAACCAATACGAGTTTGCCATTGAACTGTGGTATCCGTTTGCTCCCGTCAGCGTTACTCCCAGCGACGATTTCAGTCTGGATGTTGCGGTTTTCGTGACCAACTGGACGGTAACGGATGGGGCACCTGGTGAGTTGAGCATCATGGGTGCAGGCAACCCCGACTGGTCGTTTTCAGCCGACATCGACAGTATGAGCTACGGCACGTCAAACGAGTTCCTGGTATTCAGATCGCCGGAACCGAACTGGATTTCCTTCGTAAGCAACAGCGTCATTGGCGGTGGCAACGCGGTCTGGTTTCTTGCACGGGTCATGAAGGGCGCCTTACCCGTCGATGAGGCGATGGGGTACAAGCAGAGCGAGGAGAATAACGGCATCATACACAGAAGAGCGCTCAAGAAGTTTGACTCCGAGGTCGGCTACGCCATCAATGACCCGCGCGTTAACGGTCAGTGCAGGTACTGGGATCCTACGATGCCAGGCGCCGGCAGCACCGCGGTCGACGCAGGATACCGTTTTGACCCCGATGACAACACCCTGGGAACAACCAACACCGTCATCTGCTCTGCGTGGTATGGTTTCAAGTCAACGGGAACGCCGATCTGGGCCAAAAACGGCCTTATTCGAAACATCGCCGAACTGGGTCACATCTATCGCTCCAACCTTGACGATGAAATGCCAATGTTCTACCGGTTCTGGCGGAACATCGACCTGATGCATAACGATGAAGGGGCGGCATTGATGGACTGGACTACAGCAAGGGAGAACAGTAATGAAATCTCCGGCGTCATAGAGGATGTCGGCACCAACTATATCCCGCAGCGTGGGCTGGTAAACATCAGCAGCCGTCAACATGACTCGCTCTATGCCCTGATCAACAACCTTGAGATAGGCACAACGAATGAGGATTGGACAGGTACATACACGGTCGATCCCATAGCCGCATCCAATCTTGTTGAGACGTTGATTTACAATGGTCCGTACATGCAGTACCGGGACATGTTCACTTCGGGTGACGACGGCGGACCAAACGCCGTGGCATTCAGGCAGTGCGTTCCATCAATCGGCAGCGCTACCAATGATATTCTGCAGGAGGATACGTTCCGAAAGATTGCCGA
Source organism: Kiritimatiellia bacterium (assembly GCA_030744755.1). Taxonomy (GTDB): domain Bacteria; phylum Verrucomicrobiota; class Kiritimatiellia; order UBA8416; family JADHWI01; genus JASLPY01. Next base: position 7,124 of record JASLPY010000003.1, read on the forward strand.
ACTGATAACGTTCCGCCAGAACATTTTCCAGGTCCTGGTCGCTGCGCAGTCGCTTGCCAAGGATGGTGAATCCGTCGTAGGCGAAAAGCGCGCCCTGGCCACCATAATCCGAGATTCCTACACCGGCGTATACTTCATGCGCTCATTCAAGTGGCTCGACGATTAGAAGTATGAACCACGCATCTTCCGTAGCGCCCGACTCCGATCGGGCGTTCCCCGTAGATTATTGACACCCCCCTGGGGATACTCCCGATTGGAATCGGGAGCTACGGGGAGAAGCGCAAGGGCATATCCCGTACCCACATTTTTCACACTTTCTTGACAGATTTATCTTTGAGAAAGTGGCTCATTATCTGCTATTATCAAGTTAGACGTGGGGTCTGTAAGATGTGTCAAGTTCACTCGCAGCTAAGGGGTACTGCCGCAAATGAGAGTTTTACTCACTTTGAATCGGTCAAAGAATTCGTCAGTTCTGAGAAAAGGGCCGGCGGCAGCTCTGCTTTGTCTCCTCCTTCTCCCTGGCCTCTCGTCTGCCCAGATCGTGATCAACGAGCTCATGTATCACCCCTATGAACCCTTTGGCGTAACCAATGACCACGAGTTCATCGAGATCTACAATGCGGGTACAGGCGTTGTCGACCTCAGCAACTACAGGTTCGATAATGGAATCAGCTTCAATTTCCCCACGAACACGGTTATCGGTGGCAGCAACTACATAGTGCTCTGCGAGAACCTGACCGAGTTCACAGCAGCCTATCCTTCCGTGACAAACTGTATCGGGTCGTTTTCCGGAAACATGAGGAATAGTGGAGAGCGCATCACCCTGTCGCGAAAGGAAATCGGCTCATGGGTGACTGTGGCCACGATTCGCTATAGAGATATCGGACCGTCAGATGGTGACGGATACTCCCTGGAACTGGTGCATGAAGGTTTCGCGCGACTTGACAAGCACTACTATGGCGCGTGGGATTCATCAACTATGGTAAGCGGCACGCCCGGGGTGGTTAACAGTGTCTATGATGCGACTCCAAATCCTGTTGTAGGCGACGTAATGCACGACCCTCCACTGCCTTTCGAGGGCTCCAGCATCACCATAACCGCTCGAATAGCGGCTTACGATAGCGACGAACTTGCCTCCGTATCCATCCAGTACCGCAAGGACGCAACTACACCACCCGACTGGTCGAGCCTAGACATGACCGATGACGGCTTAGACGGTGACGAGACTGCCTGGGATGGTGTGTACACAATCCGTCTTCCCGAATTCGAAGGCGATGAGTTCGTTGAAGGCGACATTCTCTCGTTCCGGATTCTTGCCTCGGACCTGCATGGCGGCAGTATTACCATGCCTGCAACAAATACCTCGGGGGACAACGTATCTGGAGAGCTGTCCTATTTGTGTTACTTCGGTGAAGATATCGCCTACACCGGAGAATACGACACGTACCACATAATTGTCACCGAGGCAAATGAGACTGCGCTTCTTGCTCAGACATCTCAGAGTGCAGATTACCCCTTGCTCGATGCCACTTTCATTACGGCTGAAGGTGACATATACTACAATTGTGGCGTCAGGCAGCGGGGAGGCACGTCCCGCAATGCTCAAGGCTGGCAAGGGGGTACTTACCCGCGTAACTTCCGAGTAGAATTCCCGGATGGAAGCCGGCTAGACGGGTATCGTGACATCAACCTGAACCATCTGGATGCACTCAATCAATACCTCGGGCACACTCTCATATCGGAGAGCGGATACGGTAACGTGGGTTCCGACGTCAAGCTTGTCAGGGTCTGGGTGAATGATGTGGACAGATCTGACATGGCCACTCATCGGATTTACGTTCGAATGGAGAAGGTTGGCGAGGATTATGCCTCACGGCACTTCGAGAACGATCAAGGCAATCTTTATCAGGGCAAAGACGACAACGCGAATTTTGATCTGAAAAGCAACGCCATGGACTACAACAATGGTTACTGGATACCTACCACGAACAACCCGCTGACCATCTGGCACTCGCTCTCCAACCTTTGCTACTATATTAATCAACCGCTAGAGACGTACACGACGTCCCTCAACAACAGAATGAACGTCCGCCAGTGGGCAAGGCATTTTGCCATGCACGTGGTTATGAACAATACTGAGGGAGGTCTGTGCTCCCCGGGCGGCACTAAAGGCGATGATTTCGCACTCTATGCGGAGCCTGTAAGTGGTCAGTTCTATCTTCTGCCCTGGGACATGGACAGCGTCGTCCGCTCTTCCTCCGGCAACATATGGGGATTCGGCAGTGGCAATGAGAGTGCGCGAACACGCAAATACCTTTTCCATCACCCCGGATCACCTTTTTACGTAGGAGACTGCCTCGATGTATTCGATAATGTGTGTTCTCCTGCCAACCTCAACAAGATCTTTGCCCGGATGGGCAGCAAGGTTGACTCAGAAGAAAACACTTATCTCAGCAATTTGTCGAACTCTGAAACAAGCCTCCTGGGTAAGATCAACACGAATCTCACAATCAACATCAGCAACGTATTGGATGAAGGACCCATCGCGACTGTTGTTAGCACCGCCTCGGTTTCGTTGTCTGGACAGGCACCACAGAACTACACCGCCACGGTCACCATTGACGACACCGCAGCAGGCTGGGATACCTACGACGTAGGCAGCATGCAGACAGACTACGCGAAATGGTCAACGACGAACAGCCTTGACATGGAAGAGGGAGCCAACGAGGTAGTTCTACAGACATTGGACAGCTATGGCAGTGTGCTCCTTTCCCGCGACTTGACGATCGTCCGCAAGACCAGCACCGTCAAAAAAAGCGGAACGGTATCGGTCAACACCACGTGGGATTCGAGCGGGGGTATCATCGTCGTCACGGGGAACGTGGACGTTGGCTCAGGGGCCACCCTCACGATAGCGTCCAATACGACTGTGCTGATCGAATCAGGAAAAACCATCAGCGTGAGCTCAGGTAGCCTGGTGATCGAAGGAACCGAAGACGCCCCCGTGTGGATTCTTCCCTCTGATGGCGCCAGCAGCTGGACCATTGACGCCGGAGACCAGTCGGTTACGGCTTCCAACGCGGTATTCGCTGGAGGAACCATCACGGCCAACGGTGGCACAGTTCTGCTGCAAGACTGCGAGATACGCGACAACAGCGCCAGCGGCGGAATCATCACATCGTCCGGCGGTGCATCCGTGACCCTGAGGCGCTGCGTCGTATCCGACTATGCAAAGACAAGCTTCAGCAGTTCGTCCCTCCTGGCGGACAATTGCCTTTTCGAGGACATGTCCGATGCCGGTATCGAAATCATCAGTGGGGTGGCAACGGTCGAGAGTTCAACGGTAAGATCTCCCGCGGGAGCGGGTTCACCCGACGGAATACGCGCTTCGTCTTCGGCAACCGTTCTGGTTACAAACGGCCTGGTCCACAGCGTCGCTGGAACCGGCGTGTCTGCATTGTCTTCCAGTTCCATCGAATGCATTGCCAGCCTGGTCCATTCATCGGGGACAGGCATGAAGATCTCTGGAGCGTCATTGGTGAACCTGAACAACACCATCGCCAACAACACAACGGGCATCGAGGGCTCCCAGTCCGTAACGAACTGCATCATATGGAGCAATACCGCTTCGGTAGTCAGCGGCCCATCACAGGTTCAGTACACCGACCTTGAACAGGGCGGAACAAACAGCTACAGCGGCACGGGAAACCTCAACCAGAATCCCTGGTTCAGGGACAGCAGCATTGCCGATTGCCGCCTGCAGTCCTTCTCACCGTGTATTGGGGGCGGTGCCGGCGGCGCGGACATGGGGGCATCCTTCCCCGTTGGAGCAAATCCCCCCACCCCAACGGGTACCTCACTCACCAACGGACTTGCTTCCGGAACCAATTTCATCACCCTGTCCTGGACAGTAAACGACCACGATGACGCGGCCATAGAGGTTCAGAGAGCCATCGAAGGCGATGACTGGACAACGATCGCTGCCCTGGCATCCGGTACAACCAATTATACCGATACGGGGCTCGTTCAGAACACGGAGTATCACTACAGGCTTCAGGCATCTCACGAGCGCGGCGAGTCCTTCTGGTCGGACAGCGCCATTCTCGTTACCGCCAACGAGGCGACAACAGAAATGTACAAGAATTACCTCCGCATCACCGAGATAATGTATAACCCGGACGGTTCCGACGATGCCGAATTCCTGGAGATCCAGAACACCTGGTCCAACGCGATGGACATGACCGGCCTGTTCCTCGATCAAGGGCGGTACAGTTTTGCCACCGGCGTGATCCTTGCTGCTGGAGACAGCTTCATCATAGCGCGGGACGGGATCGGCTTCAGTAATGCATATCCGGGGGTCGAGTGCGACGGGATCTTCACCAGTTACGACCTGAACCTCAATAATGGCGGTGAGAGCATCTGGATCAAGGATACGACCGGCGAAAAAGTCTTTGAAGTGGACTACAGCGATGCAGCACCTTGGCCAACATCAGCCGACGGAGACGGCCCCTCCCTGGTACTTATCGATCCCTCGGCCACACCGCCGGAGAACGGTGACTATGACTACACTCGATGGCGCGCGAGCACCCTCTACGGCGGATCGCCGGGATACACGGACCCCAACGGTTCGGTAGTCATAAACGAGGTGCTTTCCCACCAGGATGATCCCGCAGGGGACTGGATAGAACTGCACAACCCCGGCAATGCTCCTATAGACATCAGCGGGTACTACATCAGCGACGATCCCGCCAACAGAATGAAATTCCAGGTGCCGGCCACGACTGAAGTGGCGGCAGGCGACTTCGTTGTTTTCAACGAGCTTAATGACTTCGGGCCGGTGGCAATAGGAGTTAACGGCTTTGCATTGAGCGAACTGGGAGAAGCTGTCTACCTCTCGGACACGAATGGAACGAACATAACATCGCAGTCATTCGAGGCAGCCGAGCGCGACTTCACCTTCGGGCGCCACACCAGGAGTGACGGGCAGGTGGACTTCGTGGCCATGAACTCACAGACGTCTGACGCCACGAATTCGTATCCGAAGGTAGGCCCCATAGTAATCAACGAGATCATGTACAACCCGTCGGCGACCGGAAAAGAGTTCGTAGAGATCCTCAATATCTCCGGCAGCACGGTGCCATTGTCGGTGGTAGCCACCAACGGCCTGGGTAGCGTCTTCACCAATGGATGGGAATTTGACGGCGCCATGGATTTCACCTTCCCGACAAACACCTCCCTGGCATCAGGCGAACATCTGATCCTTACGTCAATCGACCCTGCTGAGTTCCGTGCCATGTTCGGCATATCCCCGGGAACACAGGTCTTCGGACCGTTCAGCGGCGACCTGGACAATGGTGGCGAGGACGTCGAACTGTACAAACCGGGAGCACCGGAAACGAACGGGATTGTGCCTCTCATACTTGTGGACATGGTCGAGTATGACAACAACCTCCCATGGCCTGATGCGGCGGACAACGATGGACCGTCCCTGGAGCGTATAACCCCGGAAGTCTACGGAAACGAACCCACGAACTGGACAGCTTCCTCTATCGGCGGAACACCGGGGCAGAGCAACAACGCTGCCGCCCTACCCTCGGTTGGTTTTGAGTTTGTCGATTCGTCCGGCGATGAATCCAATCAGACGGTGACGATTGCGGTTATGGTCTATCCTGTTTCCACGAATAATCCCGTAACGGTCAACTACGCCACAACGGGAGGAACAGCCACGCCTGTGACTGATTACACCAGCACAAGCGGATCACTTCTCTTCTGGCCATACGACAGCCGGAAGTTCATAACATTGACGATACAGGCCGACGCCGTGGCACTTGAACCTGATGAGACAGTAGAGATAAGCCTCACTTCAGTGTCCGCCAACGCCGTCCCCGGTGGAAACAGCGTGCATACCTACACGATCCTGGACACGGACATTGGAACACTCAATCCTCCCACGATCACTCCGGACAGCACCAATTTCTTCGACAGCATTGTTGTTTCCATGGAGACCGATAACACCAATGCAGTGATCAGGTACACGACCGACGGTGCCACGCCCACGCTCGACGACAAGCTGTATTCATTACCTCTCACGCTCACGGCCAGTACCCGCATCAAGGCAAAGTCGTTCCTTGGTGTACACAATGCCAGCACCGAAACGAGTGAACTGTTCCTGGAGAAAACGCCTGAGCGTGCGCTGCCGAAAGGCATTTTTTCCTCGCGAATCAGTGCCAGCTCTGATGACGCTGAGCAGACGTACGAACCACCGTTTGCCGGCTACCCATGTAACCTTGATGACGAGGCAATTATCTTCGGCGATGACTTGCCTTCAAGTCCTTGGGACCGTACTCATGCAGGATTCCGCTTTCTGGAAGTGGCTATTCCACCGGGGGCAACAGTAACCAACGCCTATATCCAGTTCACGTCGAGCGACAGCGGGTCCGGCCAGGCAACACATGCTATTTACGCGGAGGCGGCTGATAACCCGAGCACATTCGTTGCCGACCAGCTGAACATCAGTACCCGAACGCTGACTGACGCGAGTGCCTCCTGGTCTCCGGATGACTGGACGGCTGCCGAGCTCGCAGGAACAGCCCAGAGGACTCCCGATCTCAGTGCCGTAATCCAGGAAATCATCGACAGGGACGGGTGGGTAGAAAGCAACTCTGTGGCCTTCATCATTGAGTACGAGATCGATGAGCCGGATACTTTTAACGTGAGACACGCTTACACGTATGATGCCGACCCGGCGAAGGCTGCCCTGCTCTTCGTCCAATACACAACCAACTCGGTACCGCCATCCTACACTCTACAGGGCACTGCTCATAGCTGGCTTGACACACATGCCCCGACGAACATCCTCAACTACGAGGCAGCGGACTACGAAGACTGGGACGGGGACCTTGCATTGAATTGGGAAGAGTATCCGGCGGGCACAATACCGACCAATCTTACATCTGTATTCAAGGTGCTGAGCGTGGACTACATGTCCGGATCCAACAAGGTTACATGGTACGGAACTACCGACAGCGGTATCACTAAGCCGTTCAGCATGTACAGGTCGACCAACGCCCTGGCCCTGAATCTGTGGGAGCTCATTCAGAGCAACAGCATCACGAGAGATGCGTCAGGAACTAATGAATGGTGGGACGTTCCGGCTCCGGAAGACGTCCCTGCGTTCTATCAGCCTGCGATCCGGCCACCGTGGGACGAGTAAGGCCATGATCATCAACCCACGCAGTTACTGTCGAAATAGGGAGAGGTATGGAATAATGCGTGTAACCACGGCCATAGCAATAGCGGCTGCCGGCCTGGCGGTCGCTACCATGGCACAGACGGCGACAAATACCATCGAATTGATCCCCATGGGTGCCAACTGGCGCTACCTCGACAATGGATCGGACCAGGGCACGAACTGGTCCGCGTCCGGCTTTGATGACAGTGGCTGGACCAGTGGGTACGCACAGCTCGGGTATGGAGATGGCGACGAGACCACCGTTGTAAGCTATGGTCCCCAATGGTGGAACAAGTACATTACAACCTATTTCCGGCGTACCTTTGAAGTGTCTGACACGAACGTCATTTTCGGTTTTGCTCTTTCCGTAATTCGTGATGACGGCGTGGTCATCTATATCAACGGTAATAACGTTCTTCAGAACAACATCAGTTCACCGGTAGACTACCTTAAGTTGGCAACTGCCACCGTCAACGGCAGCGCGGAAAGCACGCCGGTTGAGCAGGACGTTCCCGCCGGACTGGTAACAGAAGGAACCAATGTGATTGCCGTTGAAATCCATCAGCGCCGGCCGTGGGACGATGATATAAGTTTTGATCTGTCGTTGACTGCACAGACAACATCTGCAGTCTCACTGGTAGTCTTCTCGGAACACGGGGACACGGTTCCTGCCGTTGGAACCAATACATACCTGCCCGGTGCCGAAGTTGACTGCTTTGTGACGGAGTCCCCCTTGACTCTGAATGGATCTACCCAGGTCTTATGCACCGGTTGGACGGGCACTGGTAGCGTCACCAATGGCAGCGGCACAAACACCACCGTGCAGCTCACAAACGATTCGACGATCACCTGGCAATGGACCACCAACGCATTCTGGCTTGATGTTGAATCGAGCCAGGGAGGAGTTGTTGTCGGCGGAGACCGCTGGGTATCTGCGGGGTCTACGTCGGTTATCTCGGCCGTGGCCCTGGATTACCACGTGTTCACCCACTGGACAGGGGACACGGAGGGCATCGATGAAAGTAACTCTACGGCATCCGTTGCCATGGACAGGGCGAAGTCGTTGACGGCAGTCTTCGAGGTGGGTACTGCGGAGGGAAATGTCAGAACTCCGTTCGTTGAATTCTACGTGTCATCGATCGTTGACAGGCTGAACGTAACAAACCAGGTTACGCCACTCGCGGGGCCGGTGTCATCGAACTTCGTCGGTTGTACGACAGTCCCGTCTTCGAACACCGTGTTGGTCCTGGTTAACGATCCCCCATCCATACAGGTATATGGCATGGACGGAGCATACTCCGGGCGTACGATCCCGCTCAGCGGCTTCTCCGATCCGGAAGGCATCTGCGTGGTTGATGCAGGGGCGGGCCTTTTCGCCCTGGTGGAGGAAGCAACAAATGATATTTCAATAGTCACCATTACGCCTGCAACGACAGACCTCGTTAAGGGTGATGCGGAAGTGGTTTCCATGGACCTGGGCTTCGACACCGGGTATGAGTCCGGCATAGAAGGCATTGCATACAGTGCCACCAACTACGGGTTCTTCGCCGTTAAAGAAAAGCAACCCATGGCCGTCTACTGGGTTCCGCGGCAGGCCGGAGAGGGTCCTGCGGCGCTTGAACTGTTTGACGCTGAAACCAGCCTCGCAGCAACCTGTTCCGATCTCTCTGACATCGCCTACGATCCCTATTCTGGCAGGCTGTTCTTTCTGTGCTCAGACACCCCACGCATTGTTGAGTGTGATATCCATGGCAATGTGGAAGGAACCCGCGATGTTTCCGCCGTATCCCCGGAAGGCATATCACTTTCGGATAGTCCTTTCAGGGCCTACATGGTATCGGCTGACGGCGGGTACCGGGAATTCTCATCAGATACTCCGGCGTCCATTGGCGAAGAAGGCTCCCAGGAGCAGATTGAAGTACGTTTGAGCTGGCCATGGACGAATACGGTAAGTGTGGACTTCGAAATCATTAGCGATACCGCGATTGCCGGTTCCGATTACAGCCCGTCCAACGGAACCCTCACCTTTATTGCCGGGGCAACAAACGCCTTCATCACAATTGACATCCTGGGAGACCTCGAGACAGAGGGGGCGGAACTTCTAGTTGTTTCGCTTACCAATGCCGTGGATTCACAGGTGGGGCGTGAACCCACGTACGAGTACACCATTGCCGGCAACGTGACGGTAGAATACGTAGTGACCTCCGAGCACGGTGGAACCGTTCCCACCGCCGGCACCAACTTCGTGACAGCGGGGATTGAGGTGTACTTCGCTGTAACGAACTCGCCCCTCTATTCTCCAGGGGGCACCACCCAGTACGTATGCACGGGCTGGACGGGAACCGGAAGCATCACGGACGGAAGCGGCACGGAGACATCGCAGGTCATTGCCGAGAACTCCTCGATCATCTGGATCTGGCAGACTAACGTATGGCTGGCTGTGGATTCCAGTGAGGGTGGCGAGGTGTTTGGCGGCAATGAGTGGCTTGCGAACGGCAGCAGTGCCAGGGTAGACGCAGTGACCTTCCAAGACAGGCACTTCGCCGGATGGACAGGTGATGTTCCCCCATCATTGACAAACGAGCGTCCGCTATGGCTGGTCATGGATGTCGCGCGGTCCGTCCAAGCTGTCTTCGAAGTCAACACGTCCACTAACGGAACACTCGCATATCCGGTGGTTGCCTTCAGTTCTACATCGCAGGTAGACCGTCTCGAACTTCTTCTCTCTGTCACCGACCTTGGCGGCCCGGTCTACGACAACATCTCGGGATGCTGCCTGGGGCCAGGCACAAATGAAATCATGATGATTTCCAATCGTGGAAACCTGAGCTTTGACCCGCCTGTAATCCAGATCTACGATCTCGATGGGAACTACAAGACGAACATCTCCATGGTTGGATTTGACGACACGGAAGGGATCTGCCGATACAAACCTGATCAGAATCTCTATGCCATAGTAGAGGAAGGACTTAGTGACATAACGATTGTCACCATTACGCAGGCAACCACTAGTCTTGCCAAGGAGGATGGTGAAACGATGTCCATGGGCATGGGGTTCCCCCCTGGCTACAACCAGGGAATCGAAGGCATCTTCTACGATGCTACGAACAACTGCTTCTACGCCGTCAAGGAATACTACGACATGGCGGTTTACCGGGTCTCGCCGGATACAAACTCGGTTACCGTCGAAGAACTCTTCGATGCAGAGACCGTTTTTGACGGGCCTGCAGTCGAAGACGACCTCTCCGACATAGCGTACAACCCGAAGTCAGGTCTACTCTACATCCTAAGCGATGAGAACAAGCGCATCTTCGAATGCGATCTTTCAGGAAACATATTGAGTTCCTTCCCCCTGACTGCCACTCAGCCAGAAGGAATCACTCTTTCGGCGGACATGTCCGAGCTCTACGTGGTAGGCGAACCCAACGAATACTTCCGTTACAAGCTCCAACCACAGTCCGATAGTGGCCCGGAAGGGGCATCTTTCGACATGACTGTGCAGCTAAGCTGGCAATGGACTAATACCGTCTCGGTTGAATACGCCATAACGAGCAGTGATCCGGAGGTAACACCGAATGCCGATTTCGAACCGGTCACCGGTACCGTCGTGTTTGCGGCCGGATCAACCACACAGGTAGTGTCTATCTCGGTTCCGCTCGATGAAGAATCAGAAGCGGACGAGATTCTCGATGTTCACCTGACGAACACGGTAAACTCCACGTTGGACCAGAATCGCTTCTACGAATACACGATTCTCGGGAACACGGCGGTTTCGCTTGTTGTGCAGTCAATCCACGGCGAATGTACTCCGCCACCGGGAACGAATGTTTTCAACGCGGGCATGATCGTGCCGTGCCGGATTACGAACTCTCCCGTTGACGTCGGAACCCTGGCTACCCAGTACGTCTGCGTAGGTTGGTCGGGTAGCAACGACGTATCAGCCGGCGGTTCCGACACGAACGCAGGCAACATCCTTTTGACAACCAACAGTAGCATCACCTGGCTCTGGAATACGAACATGTACCTCGACGTATCATGGACCGGGAGTGGAACCGTTGACAAGGCCTCCGGATGGTACGCGGGTGAATCAAATATCATGGTCACCGCTCAGCCAACGACCTACCACCATTTTGTTTCATGGACCGGAGATCTTGCCCCGGAGGACACGAATGATCCCCAGGTCACTGTTGCGATGGATCAACCCAGGTCGCTATCCGCGGACTTCACCGCCAACATGGCAACAAACGGAACTCCTGAATGGTGGCTGGCAGAACACCACTGGCACACTAATGACTTCGATGCACTTGCCCTGAGCGACATTGACGGCGACGGCATGCCGGCCTGGGAAGAGCACGTTGCGGACACCATTCCGAACGACGCAACTTCGCGCCTGGCCGTGACATACCTCTACATCGGCGAAACCAATGCTGTCCTGGAATGGCTGAGCGTTACGACACGGCAGTACTCCGTATACCGCAGCCTTGATCTGGTCGCGGGCTGGGATCAACCCCCACTGGCGAGCAACCTGTGGGGACATGCGAGCGGAACGAACGTGTTTACGGACACCAACGCCATCGAGGGCGCTTCCTACCAGGTCCGAACGACCAGGCCGTGACAAGATCCCAGGGCAGATGCAGGTTGCGCAAGCTATGCGCGCAACTTCTACATGGACGGTATGGTATCCCGTCCTACCTGGCGAAATACTGTCGAAAGCCACGGGCAGCAGCACAAGTGCAATGCACGGCTCAAGATGGCGCCTTTCATTCCTACTGAGACATCTCGGTGATGATCGAGATAAGTGGAATGAACATGGCTATAACGATGGTACCGATGATTACGGCGAGGAAGATAATCATCACCGGCTCGATGATGGAGGTCAACCCCTCAACAGTGGTGTCTACTTCGTCATCGTAGTTGTCGGCAATCCTCAGAAGCATGTCGGGAAGAGCGCCGGTTTCCTCGCCAACGTCCACCATGCTGACCACCATGTCAGGAAACTCGCCGGAGGACTCAAGCGGCAGTGCCATCGTTTCACCTTCCTTCACGCTGTCATGAACGTGCTGAACAGCCCTTGCAATCACTTCGTTGCCCGATGTGTCGCGAACGATGTTAAGGGCCTGCAGGACGGGAACGCCTGAGTTCATGAGCGTGCCCAGCGTACGTGAGAGGCGAGCGATCGCGCTTTTTCTGAATAGCCCACCGAACAGGGGTGTTCTAAGCTTGAACTTATCCAGCAGGTAACTTCCCATTTCCGTACGGCGCCACAGTTTAACGAGAACAACGACGACGAATATTCCGCCGAGGATGTACATCCACCGGTGTGCGACAAGGTTACTGACATCGATTACGAACTGCGTAAGGGGCGGAAGACCACCCTCCCCCAGAAGATCTCTGAAAATGACTTCAAATCGAGGTATCACGAAGACAAGCAGAAAGGCCAGAATTCCGATAGCCGCGACCATGACAACAACAGGATAGATCATGGCGCTCTTGACCTTGTTCTTGATCTTCTCGGCCTTCTCCATAAATTCGGCGAGCCGTGCAAGAACCACCTCGAGCACACCACCGGCCTCACCCGCCTTAACCATGTTCACGAAAAGATTGTCAAATATCCCCGGATACTGACCGAGCGCTTCAGAAAATGTGCTTCCGCCTTCTACGGCCTCTCCCATCCCGTTGACCGCTTCGCGAAGCAAAACGTTCTTCTCCTGCTTAAGGAGGATTCTCAATCCCCTGAGAAGGGGGAGACCAGCTTCAACAAGTGTCGCCAGCTGCCGGGTGAAGGTCATCAACTGCTTGGGCCTAACGCGTCCCCTGAGAAAACGAGGAAGCCTGATCTCCATACTGAGACCACCCTTGGCCTCGCCTACCCCCTTAGTGTGTTTTGATCCAGCTCCCTTGGACCCGTCAACGGGCACCACGCGTGTTGGGAAGAAACCCTTCGACCTGATCAGCGCGATCGCTTGCGACTGGTTCTCCGCATCGAGGACACCATCGGTCTCAGATCCTTTTGAGTCCATCGCAACATAACGGTACTTAGGCATCGGCGCGGGCCTCCTCAATCAGCTCAAGATCTTGCAGTAATACTCCTGAATAAGATATAGAGCAAACTAGCAGCATACGGGTTGGGCTGCAAGGCTAGAACGTTGAGAGCAATCTGCGTTGTTACGCAAATTGCAGGGGCTAGGCGCTAGGGGTTAGGGATTAGTGGGACGCCTGCATCTGGTAGAGCCATGCCTGTGTGGTAACTCGTTCAGGACCGTGGGGTCGATATCCAGGACGAGATGTCCTAGCTACTAATGCCTCGCGCCTAACGCCTTACGCTGTGGGGTAAAGAGAATCTTTCACCTCAGTTTCGGCCAGCTATCATTGATCGATATCGCATCGCAGATGGCTCGTTGAGAGGATTCTCCTCTGTGGCCTGTTCAGGGTCACAGTCAGCCCGAAAACCGCGAGTTCTGTGATGAGCCCTGCGTGTGAGCGTGGAAGTTCCCAGCGGGTTTGAGCCCGCAACTTTCCATTGGAAGCACTATGAAGAGTATGAGAGAGAAGGTGCGATAGAAACTACGAGGCCTCTTCAGTCTTCTCAGTCTTATCTGCCTTCTTCTTTTTCTTGCTGACGGCCTGAACGCCGACCCATTCGAGCAGGGCCATCTCGGAACCGTCGCTGCGTCGCCGGCCAAGCTTGAGGATCCTTGTGTATCCGCCCTGCCGGCCTTCGAATTTCGAAATCATATCATCAAAGAGGATCCCGACGGGTTTCGGCTTGTTCAATCTCGAAATGGCCAGCCTGCGGGCGGCCAACTTTGCCTCCGGAGTCTCCGCCTGCGCTGCCTTCCGCCCGAGAGTTACCATTCGCTCGGCCAGTTTGCGTGCCTGCTTAGCCTTTGCGAGAGTCGTCTTGATCTGTTTCTCTGTTATCAGGTGACAGACCAGAGAAGCCATCGTAGCCTTACGGTGTGCCGACGACCGTCCCAGTTTCGTATCCTGTTTTCTGTGACGCATTTCTCTATTCCCTGCCCCTAATCGTCTTTTCTGGCAATCTCGTCAAGAAGCTCGGTGTCGATTGACATACCGAGGCCGAGGCCGAGCTCAATAAGCTTACCCTTGATTTCATTCAAGGACTTCTTACCGAAGTTGCGGTACTTCAGCATATCTGCTTCCGTCTTCTGGGCCAGCTGACCAACTGTGGTGATATTCGCGTTGTTCAAGCAGTTCGCGGCACGAACGCTCAGTTCGATCTCGTTAACACTCATGTTGAGCTTTCTACGTAGATCTTCACGTTCAGCGTCAACCTGCTTCTCGGTTTCCTCAAACTCCACGATATTCTCATCATAGTTGACGAAGACATCAAGATGGTGACGCAGAATGGCCGAAGCCATGGTCAATGCCTCATCGGGCGTAAGACGTCCATCTGTCCATACATCGAGGATGAGCTTATCGTAATCGGTTCTCTGTCCGACCCGCGTGTGCTCCGTGGAGAAATTAACGCGTCGTACAGGAGAGAAAACCGCATCCATTGGTATGGTTCCGATTTCCTGGTCGGCGACCTTGTTCCATTCGGCGGGACAGTAACCGCGGCCACTCATTACCTCGATCTCCATGTCCAGCTTGGCACCTTTTTCAAGCGTGGCAATATGGCAGCTCGGATTCAGCACTTCAACATTGCCGGCGGTTTCGATATCCGCGGCTGTTACCTCGGCGGGACCCTTTGCCTTTACGGTAAGCTGCACTTTCTCACGAACGTAGGTCTTGAGAAGCACCTGCTTCAGATTCAGGACGATATCTGTTACGTCCTCAACCACGCCGGGCATCGAGCAGAACTCGTGATCTACGCCACCGATCCTGACCGCGGTTATCGCGGCGCCCTCTATAGAAGAGAGCAGAACCCTGCGCAGGGAGTTACCAATGGTTCGTCCATAGCCGACCTCGAAGGGTTCGGCAACGAATGTTGAATACGTATCAGTGCTGGTGGTATCGTCCTTAACCACCCGCTTCGGCATTTCAAACCTACTGAGTCTCATAGGCATTGTTTTATACCCTTTCTCGACCACTCAGGAACTTGATCAGACAACGCTGTTTGCGCGTCATTTACTTGGAGTACAATTCCACCACGAGCTGCTCGTCAACGTTCGGAGCAATCTCTTCCCGCGTTGGAATGCGAACAAATGCACCCTGGAAATTCTTCGCGTCCAGGCTCATCCACGTAGGAACACCGCGACCATCAGAGGCCTCGAGGCCCTTTGCAGCCAATTCCCTGCTTTTTTTCGATTCTTTAACCTGGACCGTACACCCGGCACCAACCATCATCGACGGTATGTTGGCCTGGCGACCATCCAGAAGTACATGGTTGTGCAGAACTAACTGCCTCGCAGCCTTCCGCGAACTTGCGAATCCGAGCCTGTAAACAACGTTATCCAGCCTGGATTCAAGTAACTGCAAAAGTTGCTCACCCGTTACGCCGCTACGCTTTGCCGCACGGTCAAAGAAAAGCCTGAACTGCTTCTCCTGCATACCGTACTGCCTGCGAAGTCTCTGCTTCTCTCTAAGCTGTACGCCGTAGTCGGAGAGCTTGCGGCTCCGGCGCTGACCGTGCATGCCTGGCGCAGGCTTTCCGGTCTCGATGGGGCACTTTGCCATATAGCAGCGCGTACCCTTAAGGAAAAGCTTCATGCCTTCCCTGCGGCATTTCTTACAAGATGGTCCTGTGTACCTGCCCACTTAGACTCTCCTTCTCTTCCTGGGCCGACACCCATTATGGGGAACAGACGTGATATCCTTTATAAGAGATATATTCAGACCGGATGACTGCAGTGCCCTGATCGCGGATTCCCTTCCCGCACCAGCCCCCTGCACGCGCACCTCGATCTCATGCATACCACGGCCAACCGCCTGCCGGGCCGCGTCCTGCGCAACCAAGGTTGCCGCGAACGCAGTGCTCTTGCGGGAACCCTTAAAGCCTGCCCTGCCCGCACTGCTCCAGGCGATAACGCCACCGCGTGTATCCGTGATTGAAACAACTGTATTGTTAAATGTGGCCTTCACGTGGGCTATTCCTACGGCAACGGCACCAGGACGACCCCTGCGGGCCTTACGGCTGTCATCCACCGGCTCCGCTGCGGCAGCACCGGCGACCGGTGTCTTTGTCCCGCCTTCTGCCTTTGCGACAGGGGCTTCTTCGGCCTTCGGTTCTTCCTTCGCGGCCGGAGCCCCTTCAGGCTTGGGTTCTTCCTTCGCGGCCGGAGCCCCTTCAGACTTTGGCTCTTCCTCAGCGACCGGAGCCGCTTCAGCCTTGGGTTCTTCTTCAGCGACCGGAGTCGCTTCAGCCTTGGGTTCTTCTTCAGCGACCGGAGTCGCTTCAGCCTTGGGTTCTTCTTCAGCGACCGGAGCCGTTTCAGCCTTAGGTTCTTCCTCAGCGACCGGAGCCTCTTCAGCCTTGGGTTCTTCTTCAGCAACCGGGGCCTCCTCAGCCTGGGGCGTCTCGCTTGAACCCGCGGCCTCGGCTTCAGTATTCACCGGCGCCTCAGACTCGGGTGCTGCCACGGGCTTTTCCTCGACGGCATCTGTGGCCGCCTCGGGCTCGGGTTGCTGGTTTTCAGGTATTTTGCTGTCAGCTTCGTCAGCCATTTAAATAAGCTCCCTGCCTACTTACTCTTAATTGCCGCACGGGCAGCCTTGTCCCTGATCGCACCTACCGTGCGCTTGGGACCTTTACGTGTTCGCGCGTTCGTACTGGTTCGCTGGCCTCGTGCAGGCAAACCCCTTCGATGCCGGAGTCCCCTGTAGCTGCCTATACTGATAAGTCGTCTAATATTCTGGGATACTTCGCGGCGCAGGTCACCCTCGACGCGGTATTTCTGAATCTCCGCCATTACTTTACGTAAATCATCCGGTGAAAGATCATCCGCCTTGGCGGCCGGATCTATCTTCGATGCAGTCACGATTTCCTTGGCCCTTTTCGGACCAATCCCGTGGATATATCGAAGAGCGTATTCGATTCTCTTTCGCCCCGGAACATCAACACCAAGCAGTCTCGGCATGGAACTCCTCCTCTACCCTTGCCTTTGCTTGTGGCGCGGATTCGTGCACAGAACCCGGACAACGCCTTTACGACGTATGACCTTGCACTGCTCGCACATTCTTCTAACTGAACTACGAACTTTCATTGCCCGTCTCCACCTATTTCACAAAGCCAAGTAAGGTACTTTACTTCTTTAACTGAAGTCTACACAAATCTGCGGTTTTTTTAATGCTCACCCAGGGTCAGAATCTCTGCTTCCCCGTTTCGCACCGCTATAGTGTGCTCACAATGTGCCGATGGCAGTCTGTCGCCTGTCAGCACGGTCCATCCATCATCCTGAACGTCCACCTCTGCCGCCCCAAGGTTGACCATCGGCTCAATTGCCAGCGTCATCCCCTCTTTCAGCACCGGGCCACGTCCAGGTATGCCAAAGTTAGGCACCTGCGGCTCTTCGTGCATCTTCCGGCCTATACCATGGCCGACGAACTCTCGAACCACCGAAAACCCCGCCGCTTCGGCGGTGGTTTGCACGGCATTCGATATGTCCGACACCCTGTTTCCTGCAGTTGCCGCCGCTATCCCCGCAACCAGAGCCTCTTCGGTTATCTTCACCAGGCTCACAACGGCCGGGTTGGTTACTCCCACCATAACGGTTGTAGCCGTGTCGCCCACGAAGCCATCAAGAACCAGCCCAACGTCAACGCTTACGATGTCTCCCAGCTCTATCCGCCTCCGGCCGGGTATCCCGTGGACAACCGCCTCGTTTACCGAAATACAAATCTTTCCCGGAAAACCCCTGTACCCCAGGAACGCGTTCGTGGCACCTGCCTCAACGATCATCTCGTGGGCATATTCACCCAGTTCCTCGGTCGTAACTCCTGGACTTACTTTCGAAGCCACTTCGTCGCGCACCTTTGCGACAAGCTTGCAGCTCGCCCTCATCCGGGCCAGGTCCGCCTCATTCTTTATGATGATCATCCGTCACTTACTCCGCCTGTCCTGTTTCCACAGGGCCGGGAGAGCTGTCGTGGGCACAACTTTATCCCGGCGGACAGATGCTCGCTCCCAAGTTACTTTCGCGACCTGAGCTTGCCCTTCTTAAGGAAGCCATCGTAGTGACGCATCAAAAGATGCGATTCCACCTGCCGCATGGTATCCAGCGCAACGCCCACAATAATCAGCAGGCTCGTTCCGCCCAAGAAAGAAGCCACGAGCCATGGGATGCGAAACTGCCTCGACAACACCATTGGAATCACAGCTATCACGGTCAAAAACACAGCGCCGACAAGCGTGATCCGAGTCATGGTTCGGTCCAGAAACTCGGCGGTCGGGCGCCCAGGCCTGATGCCAGGCACGTAGCCACCATTCCGCTTCAGGTCGTCGGCAATCTGCAACGGGTTGAACTGCGTGGCAACCCAGAAGTAGGAGAAGAAGAGGATCATCGATCCATACACGATCAGGTACAGGGGTTCACCCATGTTCAATGCCTCGCCAACTGGCCTGGTGAACTCAAAGCGCCTGAGTATCGCGGTCGGGAACACCAGAATTGCCGATGCAAAAATGATAGGCATTACGCCGGAGTAGTTGACTCGCAGCGGCATATAGGTGTTCTGTCCGCCGTATACCTTGCGACCAACGACCCGTTTCGTCGTATGTATGGGGATCTTACGCTGGCCCTGCGTCAGAGCAATCGTACCGGCTGTAACCAGGAAGATCATTATTACGAGGCCTACTCCGTGGAAAATCGAGAACTGGGCAACGCCATCCACCTTGCGGAACATGTTCAGCGATGCATAAACCGCGCTGGGCAGGCGACTGATGATGTTAACCATGATGACCATCGAGATACCGTTACCGATGCCCCGCTCCGTCATCTGTTCACCAAGCCACATGAGAAGCATTGTTCCGGTAGTCAGGGAGATTACCGTCATTATCCGGAACCACCAGCCCGGGTTTATCACGATCTGTGCATCGATTCCGAGAATCGCAGGGTTCTCCATGTTCTTTGCAAAGATCATTCCCTGGATGAGACAGATCATCAGGGTGAAGTACCTCGTGTACTGCATCAGCTTCTGCCGGCCGCTTTCGCCTTCACGCGCCAGTCGTTCCAGCGCGGGAACAACAGCGGTCATGAGCTGAAAGATAATTGAAGCGCTGATGTAAGGCATTATACCAAGCGCACCCACCGCACAGTTGCGGAGTGCACCGCCGCTGAACAAGTCGACCCAGCTCAGGAACCCGCCCTGGGTCTGATTCTCGATCTCGGATATCACTCTCTGCAACTCCGCGGCATCGACGCCGGGCGTCGGTACGCTTGCAACGAGCCTGCAGATAAATATCAGGCCAAGGGTGAACAGGATACGAGACCGTAGTTCGGGAATTTTGAATGAATTTGAGAATGCAGAGAGCATTAGGCTGTTGTAACCTCGCAAGTACCACCAGCTGCTTCAATCTTCGTCTTGGCCGTCTCGCTGTAAGCCTGAACCTTAACGGACAGCTTCTTCGTAAGTTCGCCCTGTCCAAGTATCTTGACACCCGTTTTGACACTTTTTGCCAGTCCGTTCTTCAGCAACAGGGCCCGCGTGATCTCGGTGCCCTCGTCAAAGCAATCGAGAACGCCTACGTTGACAGGGGTATACTCTTTACGAGTGGGATTGTTAAATCCTCTCTTGGGAACCCGGCGTACGAGACGCATCTGACCGCCTTCGAATCCCGGCTTCTTCTTGTTGCCTTTTCGGGCCATCTGCCCCTTGTGTCCCTTGCCGCAGGTCTTCCCTGTGCCGGAGCCCATACCCCTGCCCAGGCGTTTGCGGGGCTTACGAGCGCCGCTTGTATTTGTCAGTGAATGCAGATTCATTACTGGAACCCTCTGAATACTCCCCCGCCGGGCCTCCAAACAGCCCGGGGGAAATCTTTAAACCCCCACGCCCCTCATAGCCGCGACTTCGTCGCGAGACCGCAGTTGCTCTAATGCATTGAATGTCGCCTTAACCACGTTGAGCTGATTGCTGCTTCCCAGCGATTTCGCAAGCACGTCGCGAAGCCCAACCGCCTCGAGAACCGCACGTACTGCGCCGCCGGCAATCACACCCGTTCCTTCGGACGCCGGACGCAGTAACACGCGGGCGCCGCCGAAAATTCCTATGACTTTATGTGGAATGGTACGATTTCTCATCGTAACCGGTCGAAGGTCTTTCCGGGCCAGTTCCCCGCCCTTACGGATGGCATCAGCCACCTCGTTGGCCTTTCCAAAGCCGAACCCGACTTTACCTTCATGATCGCCGACAACAACGACGGCGCTGAAGCTGAACCTGCGTCCGCCCTTGACTACTTTCGAACACCTGTTCACAAAGACAACGCGTTCTTCGAGGTCCGCCTGAGTGTTAGCAGTTCTATCCTGCTGTTTCACTTCTCCTCCTTTGCCGATATCGACAGGCCCGCTTCCAGGGCAGCCTCCACCAGTGCCTTAACACGTCCTTGGTACTTGGATCCACCTCGATCCACGACCACGCGGCTGATACCCTTCTCAAGGGCCTCCTTGGCACATTCCTTGCCAAGGGCTCCCGCAGTTTCGACGCTTTTCTTTCGGTCCGTTCCCAATGTAGACGCCGACACCAGCGTATGCGCCTTGTCGTCGTCAATGAATTGTACAGACAGATGCCTGTCCGAAACAGTTACGCACATGCGTGGCCGTTCCGCAGTTCCGGAAATCTTCCTGCGAATCCTCCGGTGCCTCTGTGTGCGCATTTGTTTTCTACTCTTAAGTTTCATAGCAATCGCAATCCTCCGGCATCAGGCAACAGTCTTGCCGACCTTGCGGCGGACCTGTTCACCAACGTACCTAATTCCCTTGCCCTTGTATGGCTCCGCCGGACGGAAACTCCTGATTCTCGCCGCGACATTCCCAACCTTCTGTTTGTCCGTGCCGCTTACGAGTATCCTGATTCCGCCTTCGGCCGAAACAGAGACACCGTCCGGCACCATGTATATGACGGGCGATGACAGTCCGACAGTAAGAGTGAGCTTCTGGCCCTGTGCTTCCGCCTTGAATCCCACTCCCTGGACTTCCAGCTCCTTCTTGAAGCCCTCGTTCACGCCCATTACCATGTTCGCAACCAGGCTTCGTATCAGCCCGTGAAGACTCTTGCTTTCGCGCGTATCGTCCTTGCGCGAGACGTTCACCTGGTTATCCGACACTTCCAACGCGATGCCTTCTGGAAGCTCCAGGGCAAGCTCTCCCTTCGGCCCCTTAACGGAAACCGACGAGCCACTTACACTTGGAGTGACTCCGGAAGGAATATCGATCGGTTTCTGACCTATCCTAGACATTTGGTTCCCTCACACTCACCATATCGAACAGAGGACTTCGCCGCCCACGTTCTGTGACTTTGCTTCTCTGCCTGTCATAATCCCGGAAGACGTACTGAGAATCGCCGTTCCCAGCCCACCGAGGATACGCGGGATCTCGCTTGAAGAGGTATGCACCCTCAGCCCCGGTTTACTCTCACGCTTGATGCCCGTGATAACAGGCTCATGCTCCAGAGTATAACGCAGGTAGACCCTCAGCGTCTTCTTCAGTCCGCCTTCTACTACATAATCAGTGATGTAGCCCTCTTTCTTGAGGACCCTGGCGATCTCGCCCTTCAACTTGGAATACGGAACGTCCACCAGCTCGAGAGCAACCCTCTGAGCGTTACGTATGGACGTCAGCATGTCCGCAATTGGATCGGATAAACTCATACTAACTCCCGCCTACCAGCTTGCCTTTACAACGCCCGGAATCTGGCCCGCCGAGGCCAATTCCCGGAAACATATCCGGCACACCTGGAACTTTCGTATAAACGCTCTAGGCCTGCCGCAGCGTCTGCAACGCGTGTACTTACGCACCTTGAACTTAGGCTCTCTTGCAGCCTTGGCTATCAATGCCTTCTTAGCCAATTTCTATTCCTCCGCTTCTGCCTGTACCCTTTTAAGAGCCAAGCCTCAGGATAGGGGCCCGCCCATACAACATCGCTATTTCTTGGCAAACGGCATACCCAGAAGTTCCAGCATCTGCCGTGCTTCCTCGTCATGCCGTGCCGTTGTCACTATCGTAACGTCCATTCCCTGGGTCGCCGCCACATCGTTAGGATCGATTTCCGAGAAGATCGACTGCTCACGAATGCCCAGCGTGTAGTTCCCGCGGCCATCGAACGAACGCTGCGAGACACCCCGAAAGTCGCGAATCCGCGGAAGCGCCACGTTAATCAGGCGATCCAGAAACTCGTACATCTTGTTGCCGCGCAGTGTCACCTTGGCGCCTACTGTCATTCCCTCGCGAAGCTTGAAGTTCGATATGCTCTTCTTGGCCTTCGTAATCGCGGGCTTCTGCCCGGTTATACTCGCCAGCTCTCCACAAAGGGCTTCCAGGTTGTCACGGTTTGAGTTGCCAACGCCCATGTTGACAGTAACCTTAGCGCAACGCGGAATCTGCATCACGTTAGACAACCCCAGTGACTCTTTGAGCTTGGGGATAACCTCTTCTTTGTATTTTTCCTTCAGCGTACTCATCCTTACCTCAACCATCAAATGCGTGTCCGCAGATCTTGCACTTCCTGACCTTCTTCCCTTCATCCCGGTCGCAACGAATCTTAACGCCCTTCTTGCAGTGAGGGCAGTAGGGCATCAGGTTCGACAGGTGGAGAGACGCCTCTTTCTCGGCAATACCGCCCTGCGGATTGTCCTGGGTCTTTCTCAAGGTTTTCTTAACGAGGTTCAGGCCTTCAATGAGTGCCCTGTTCTTGTCAGGCAGAACCTGGATAACCTTGCCCGTTTTCCCGACGTCCGCGCCGCGTATCGCAACGACTGTATCGTCTTTCTTTATCCTTACAACGCTCACTCCCAATCCCTTTCTAAGTCGCTGACGTGTGGCCGGCCGCCATACGGTGGCCGTGGCACAGGGTCTACAGCACCTCCGGCGCGAGCGAAACTATCTTCATGTAGTTCTTCTCTCGCAGTTCACGCGCTACGG
Organism: Kiritimatiellia bacterium; assembly: GCA_030744755.1. Classification (GTDB taxonomy): domain Bacteria; phylum Verrucomicrobiota; class Kiritimatiellia; order UBA8416; family JADHWI01; genus JASLPY01. The sequence continues at coordinate 30,386 of JASLPY010000003.1, forward strand.
GTCCGAAAATACGAGATCCCATCGGGTTTCCTGTGGCGTCGATCAGAACAGCCGCGTTGTTGTCGAAACGCAGGTAAGATCCGTCCTGCCGTCCGACCGGATGCTTCGTTCTGACTACTACCGCCGTGCACACCTGTCCCTTTTTTACCAACCCGTGGGGCTGGGCTTCCTTGATAGACACCTTGATAATGTCTCCGATGTAAGCGTACTTCTTGCGCTGCCCCAGTACCCGGAAGCACTTAACACGCTTGGCGCCGCTGTTATCGGCGACTACAAGAACTGTTTCTTCTGCAATCATTCCGCAGCCGCTCCCTTTTCTGCCCCACTTGTTGACAGGACCTCGAGCAGACGCCATCGCTTCAGACGGCTAACCGGACGCGTCTCGACGATGCTCACGTGGTCACCTATGCGGGCCACGTTCTTCTCGTCGTGGACGTGGAACTTCTTCACCTTCTTGATGGTTTTCCTGTAAAGAGGATGCTGCACCCGGCGTTCCACCAGAACAACAATACTCTTGTCACCACTCTTCGTGGCAACGCGTCCCTGGCGGCGCTTGCGGACGCCGCGTGTAGCGGTAGTCTGATCAGCCATTTCCTTCTGCCTTCCGTTCTCTCATGAGAGTCTTTATGCGGGCAATGTCCCTTCGCAGTGTTCGACGCTTGAGCGGCTGCTCGGACGCTTCGCTGGTAGTTTTCCTGACCTTAAGATCGAAGAGGGTCTTACTCGTCTCCCTCATGACCTGGGCGAGTTCCTCATCCGTCTGTTCACGTAGGCTTCTTGCCTTCATCATCCAATTCTCCACTGCGGAGGGTCTAGTTATCGTGCCTTGTAACGAGCCTTGTCCTGAGACCCAGCTTCGCATCAGCAAGGCGCAGGCATTCACGTGCCGTGTGCTCCGGCACCCCCGCCACCTCAAACAACATCATGCCGGGCCGGACAACCGCAACCCAGTATTCCGGGTTCCCCTTGCCCTTCCCCATCCTGACTTCCACGGGCTTCTGCGTCACCGGCTTGTCAGGGAAGATGCGGATCCAAAGCTTACCCTTACGTTTCATGTGCCTGTTGATGGCCACACGACATGCTTCGATCTGCGTGCTCTTCACCCAGCCGCGACCAAGTGACTTCAATCCGTATTCACCAAAGGACAGCTTTACTCCAACGCTGGGGGTTCCTTTGCGGTTTCCACGCTGCACCTTGCGGTGCTTCACCCTTTTAGGCATAAGTGGCATGCGTCTTCTTCCCCTTTCCCTTCGCCTCGGGCTTTTCGTCCTTGGTGCAAATCCAGCATTTAATTCCTATGAGACCCGCAGCCGTAGATGCCTCGGCAAAACCGTAATCGACGTTTGCGCGCAATGTGTGCAGAGGCGTCTTGCCTTCCTTATACCACTCGATCCGCGCCAGCTCTGCACCGCCCAGGCGGCCGCAAGCCCTCAGCTTGATACCCTCAACACCCATGTCCATGGACGTCTTGATAGCGCGCTTCATGGCCCGTCTGAAAGACACCCTGCGCGATAGCTGAACGGCGACATTCTCTGCCACCAGCTGCGCGTTTGTATCGGGATTACGGATCTCGTGAATCTCGATGTAAACTTCTTTGTCCGTCATCTTCGCGATCTCGGCACGTATCGACTCAATATCCTGGCCTTTACGGCCAATCACAATACCAGGGCGAGCCGTATGGATATTGACCCTAACGCGGTTCGCGTAGCGTTCGATGATCACCTTGGGAACCGCCGCATGCTCCAGGCGCTTCTTCACAAGATCACGAATTGCCAGGTCTTCGATGAGCAGATTGCCGAATTCTTTGTTGCGGCTGAACCAGCGAGACCGCCAATCCTTGTCAACGGCGACTCTCAGTCCAATTGGATTTACCTTCTGTCCCAACGTTCAGCTCCTTCCTTAACGGCGACAAACCTGTCACCCGGAGATCTTACCTATTCAGATTCCTCTTCATTACCGTCCGTGAGAACGATCCTCACGTGGCACATCCTCTTCAGGATATGACTCACACTGCCCCTGGCACGCGGCCAGTAGCGTTTCATCCTGGGGCCTTCTTCAATGACCGCGGACTTAACGCGGAGGTCGTCCACAGACAGTTTCGCATTGTTCTCGGCATTCGCGATCGCCGACTTCAATGTCTTACCAATCACCGCAGCAGCCTTCCTGGCGCTGAACTCTGTGATCTGAAGCGCCTCTCCAACTGTTCGGCCACTCACTTCCCTCGCGAGATCCCGGGCCTTTGAAGGCGACAAACGCACATATCTAGTTCTTGCTTCCACATCCATGAGGATTCTTCCCAGCTTACTTCAATGTCCGAGCCTTATCGGTGTGTGATCCATGACGCCTGAAAGTTCTAGTCGGCGCAAACTCACCAAGACGGTGCCCTACCATGTTCTCCGTTACAAAAATGGAGACGTGCTGCCTGCCATTGTGAATGGCGATCGTATTGCCCACGAACTCAGGAACAATCATCGAGCGCCGTGACCATGTCTTTATCGGCCGACGGTCGCCACTGCGATTCATGCGCTCAATCTTCTTGAGCAGCTTATCCTCGACGTAAGGGCCTTTCTTAATGGAACGTGACATGGTCTACTTTCTCCGCTTAACGATAAACTTGCTGCTTGTCTTACGCTTGGAGCGGGTCTTTCCGCCCTTGGCCAACTTACCCCACGGTGAGACAGGATGACCGCCGCCGGAGCTGCGGCCTTCGCCGCCACCCATCGGATGATCGACAGGGTTCATGGCCACGCCACGCACCGTCGGGCGTATGCCGCGCCATCGCTTTCTTCCTGCCTTGCCGTCACTAACAGCGCCGTGGTCACTGTTGCCCACCTGTCCGATAGTCGCCATGCACTTTACGTTGATCATCCGGATCTCGCCCGAGGGCAACTTGATGTGCGCCAGCTTGCCTTCCCGGGACATGAGCTGCGCCCAGGTTCCCGCAGAACGCACCATCTTTGCACCGCGTCCCGGTGTCAGCTCGATGTTGTGAATATACAGCCCCAGGGGAATCTTCTCCAGCGGCAGGGCGTTGCCGGGAACAGGCTCCGCATCCGGTCCGGAGTTGAGCTCCGTGCCGGTCTTGATGCCGTTGGGCGCCAGGATATAGCGCTTCTCACCGTCAACGTAGTTCAACAGTGCAATGTTGGCCGAACGGTTGGGATCATACTCGATACTGGCAACTTTCGCCGGGATCCCGTACTTGTCTCGCCTGAAATCTATCACCCGGTACTTGCGCTTGTGCCCGCCACCACGATGACGAACCGTTATTCGCCCCGCGGAGTTTCTGCCACCGGTGCTCTTAACCGGCTGAACCAGGGACTTCTCAGGCTTCGTCCGTGTAATCTCTTCAAATGTCGACACGGTGGCGAAGCGCCTGCTCGGTGTCGTTGGTTTGTACTTTTTCAAAGCCATAGCCAGAACCCTAATCTGCGGTCATTGTTAGACCAAATCGATCTTACTACCTTCACGAAGTGTCACTACTGCACGCTTCCAGTCTGCCCTCTTCCCGTAGCGTACTGTGCGTTCGCGCTTACGTTTGCCTTCATACTTCATCGTGTTGACCTTGGCAACCGATACGGCAAACATCTGCTCTACTGCATGCTTGATCTCTATCTTGTTTGCGCCCGGTGCAACCTTGAAGAAGTACTTGTTGTTCAACTCCTGCTGCGCGGTGCCCTTCTCGGTCACCTGCAACTCATGAATAACTTGGCGTGGATCCTTCATGACGCTCCTTCCGTCGAACCGCCGAGGCGCCCCGTTATACGGTCCATGGCCGCCTTGGTTACGATGATCTGCGGATAGCGCATCAACTGGGAGACATTGACATCACTCGCCCTGGCGAGCTCGACCCGCGGGAGGTTCCTCGCCGCAAGGGCTATGTTCGGGGTAACTTCATCAACCACCAGCAGCGCGGCTCCTGGGATTTCCAGCGCCTTCATGAGGGCGGCTACCAGGCGAGTTTTGGGCTCGGCAATCTCCAGCTTTTCCAGAACCTTGATCTGTCCGGCGTCAACCCGCTCGCTGAATGCACGGCGAAACGCAAGTTTCGCAACCTTTTTGTTGATCTTTTTGCCGTAGTCGCGGGGCTTGGGACCAAATGCAACCGCTCCACCACGCCATATGGGAGACTGCCTGTAACCGGCGCGCGCACGGCCCGTGCCCTTCTGACGCCACGGTTTGGCACCCGTTCCGGCGACTTCACTCTTGCTCAGCGTAGATGCCGTTCCTGCCCTGTGATTGGCAGCCTGCGCCACGACAACGTCGTGAACCGCCTGCGCTCCCTTTTCGAGAGACAGAAGACCGTCGGCAACATCCATGTCGCCCACCGACGCCCCGTCCATACTGTAAACTGTAAGTTTGCTCATCAGGATTTCCCTGTTTTCTTCAGCGCCTTCTTAACAAGCACTATGCCACCCGTCGGTCCGGGAATTGCTCCATGAACGAGAACCACGTTATCGTCCGGCCGAATTCCAACCACCCGCAGGTTCTGCGTCGTGACGCGGATATTTCCCATGTGCCCAGGCATTCTTCTGCCCTTCGCAACGCGGCCCGGATAGGCGCACTGCCCGATCGAGCCCACTCGCCTCTTGGAGTGACCACCGTGAGTCATCCTGCCGCCCGCCATGTTGTGACGCTTCACAACGCCGGCAAAGCCGCGTCCCTTGGTCGTCCCGACAACATCCACGAAGGCCACACCTTCGAAGACATCGACAACGGAGACGGTCTCACCCGCCTTGGACTCGTCATCCTCGTCCACGGCCAACTCTTTCATGATTCTCTTTGGGGAAGACCCGGCCTTCTTGAACTTGCCCAGCTCCGGCTTCGTAACGCGCTGTTCTTTCGCGTCTTCGAAACCCAACTGGACGGCGTCGTAGCCATCGTTCGCCTTGGTCTTCCGCTGCACGATAACGCATGGCCCGGCTTCGATGGCCGTTACGGCCACTTGACGCCCCTCGGCGTCAAAGACCTGCGTCATCCCTAGCTTTTTTCCTATCAACCCTTGCATGACTGTCACTCAGATCTTGATGGTTATGTCCACACCCGCGGGAAGGTTGAGCTTTTTGAGCTCGTCAACCGTCTTCGCCGTCGGCTCTACCAGGTCGAGCAGACGCTTGTGGGTCCTCATCTCGAACTGCTCCATAGATTTCTTGTCCACGTGCGGCGACCGATTCACGGTGTACCGCTCGATCTTCGTAGGAAGAGGAGTGGGACCGACCACTCGTGCACCCGTTCCCTTGGCCGTCTCGATGATATCCAGCACGGCCTGATCCAGGACACTGTGATCGTACGCCTGCAACCGTATCCGTATGCGCTGCCCGTCCATTAGCTTGTCACCTGTTCAGTAGTTCTTCTTTAATTGCCTTCGGAACGACTTCGAAGCATTCCGGTTCCACCGTATAGCTTGCCCGCCCCTTCGTAAGGGACCTGATGGCTGTCGAGTACCCGAAGAGTTCCGCCAACGGCACGCCTGCCATAACGACCTGCGATGTGCCCCGCGTAATCATCTCCCGCACCTTGCCGCGCCGCATGTTCAGGTCGCCGAGAACATCCCCCATGTACTCGCCGGGAGTAACTATCTCCACGAACATGAGCGGCTCCAGTAATTCAGGAGACGCATCCATTATCGCTTCCCGAACGGCCATTACCGCGGCTGTCCGGAATGCCATCTCAGTCGAGGTTTCCGAGTCATAACTGCCGCCGGTTATCGTCACTCGCGTATCCAGAATCGGATACCTCGCAAGCACTCCGGTAACCAGTGCGTCGTTAACTCCCTGCTCGATACTTGTACGAAACTCGGCCGGTATAGTAGCGGACGATACGTCAAATTCAACCTGAATTTCTGATCCTCTTTCGATTGGCTCAACTTTCAGCGCAATTTCCGCCATCTGACGCTTGCCGCCTATCTCCCTGTCGAAGAGGTGTGTGGCCCTTCCTTCGGCCGTAACGGTCTCGTGATACGCAACCGTAGGCTTCCCCGTGTTTGCCTCAACTTTGTACTCACGAAACATCCTGTCCTTGAGAATCTCAAGGTGCAGTTCGCCCATTCCGCTCAGAATAGTCTGGCCCGTTTCGGGGTCAACCCGGACAACGCAAGTTGGATCCTCCGCCGCCATGATCCCCAGGGCCGCCTCAAGTTTGTCGCGATCCGCGCGGGCTTTCGGTTCAACCGCCATGAACATGACAGGCTCCGGAAAACGAATACTCTCGAGCTTGATCTGGGCGTTCTCGGCACAGAGGGTATCGCCCGTGGTGACGGTCGCAAGACCGGAAACAGCCCCAATTTCACCGGAATGCAAGACATCGGTTTCATCCCTGCTGTCTGCATGCAGACGCAGAAGGCGGGAAATGCGGTCCCTTTTCTTTGCCCGGGGATTGTAAATGCTCTGCCCCTTTCTGACCTGACCCGAATACACCCTCAGAAAGGCCACGCGGCCGACGTAAGGATCGTTGGCCAGTTTGAACACAAGCGCGCATGCCGCGCCGGAGTCATCGGGGGATCTTGTCTCGGGCTTCTCGGAGTTCGGGTGAATGCCCTCAACGAGGGGAACTTCCAGCGGCGACGGCAGGTAGTCAACCACCGCGTCGAGCAGTTGCTGCACACCCTTGTTCTTGAGTGCAGACCCGCAGAATACCGGAACGAGATCGTTGGAGATGGTTGCCCTCCGGATTCCGCCCTTCAGGATCGGGGCGTCAACATCGGGGCTCTCAAGATAGGCCTCCAGGACTTCCTCGTCTTTCTCAGCTACTAGCTCGATCAACTCGGCCCTGGCCCTCTCGGCCTTAACCTTGAGATCGGAAGGAATCTCGCTGGAGTGAAGATCCTTTCCCAGCGATTCTTCGCTAAAAGAGAATGCCTTCATCTCTATGAGATCGATGACACCCTCAAAATCCTGCTCGCTGCCCCATGGCAGCTGTAACGCGATGGCGTTGGACCCCAGGCGCTCCCTGATGTCGAGCACGACCATTTCGAAGTCAGCACCCATCCTGTCCATCTTGTTAATGTAGGCAAGCCTGGGGACACCGTAACGATCGGCCTGGCGCCAAACGGTTTCGGACTGCGACTGAACGCCGCCGACACCGCAGAACACGCCTATAGCACCATCGAGAACTCTCAGGGAACGTTCGACCTCTACCGTAAAATCAACGTGCCCGGGTGTATCTACGATATTCACCTGGGCACCACGCCAGAAACAGGTTGTGGCGGCACTGGTAATTGTAATGCCGCGCTCTTTCTCCTGCTGCATCCAGTCCATGACGGCAGTACCGTCGTGCACTTCGCCCATCTTGTGAACGCGGCCGGCATAGTAAAGCATCCTCTCGGTAGTAGTCGTCTTACCGGCATCTATATGAGCAATAATGCCGATATTGCGGACCATACCAAGCGGACTGAGTCTGTCAGCTGCCTCGCGTGAGCCAGCCTTATCAGACCCCTTGCTTTTCTTCTTATGTGTCAAAGCCTTAACCATGATTCACAAGTTCTCAACACTAGAAACCGGTAGCCGCACGACCGCTGGGGAACATCCCCGATAACGTCCGGCTCCCGGAACTCGAATGCCGCCTTTCAAAAACTCCTGCCTGACTGCAAGCAATCGTCGCACCGTCCCGAAAAACGGGTGCGCCCCTTACCTCCTACCATGCATAATGCGCGAATGCCTTGTTAGCCTGGGCCATCTTGTGCGTATCCTCACGCTTCTTAACGGCACTTCCCTGGTTCTTGTAAGCTTCCATAAGCTCCAGGGCCATGGCCTTCTTCATCGACATGCCCTTCCTGGCACTCGAATACTGGACAAGCCAGCGCAGTGCAAGGGCCAGCTGCCGCCTGCTGTTTACCTCTACCGGAACCTGGTAGGTGGCACCGCCGACACGCCTGGATCTGACCTCAACGCGTGGTTTCACGTTGTCGACCGCACGCACGACGACCTCGAGCGGGTTCTCACTCATCTTTTCTTCGATCTCAGTCATCGCCCCGTAGATGATCTTCTCGGCGGTGGACTTCTTGCCCTTCTCCATCACGTAATTGATGATGCGCCCGATAAGCTCACTATTGTACTTCGGGTCTGGAGCTGGGGTTCTTCGTACTGCTCTGCGCCTTCTTGCCATTCTTATCTCCGGTAGGCTTCGAGTTAGCCCCGTTTCACTCCGTACTTGGAGCGGCCACGCTTTCTCCCATCAACACCCAAACTGTCGAGCGTGCCGCGGACCACATGATATCGAACACCGGGAAGGTCCTTTACCCTGCCTCCCCGTACCAGTACAACACTGTGCTCCTGCAGGTTATGCCCAACACCCGGAATGTACGCTGTTACCTCGTACCCGGAAGTCAGGCGAACCCTGCAGACTTTTCGAAGAGCCGAGTTCGGTTTTTTTGGCGTCTGCGTTTTCACGGCAAGACACACCCCTCTTCTCTGGGGACATCCCGCCAATGCGGGCGCCTTACTCTTCCTGAAAGCCTTTTTACGGCCTTTTCTAACAAGCTGGTTTGTCGTCGGCATAAATGTCTCTTTTCCTTACTCTGACACAAAGAGGCCGCATCCTATCAGATCGCCAAGCGACGAATCAAGCCCCTAACCCAACAATTCTTCAAGTTTCTTGCCCGCTTCTTCATCGTACGCCTCTTCCTCCGGAATCGGCTCGGCTAGCGGTACAAGTTTTACGTTGCGGTGCATGGTGAATCCTGTCCCGCCAGGGATCAAGTGACCCATGATCACGTTTTCCTTAAACCCACGCAGTTCATCCTTCCTGCCGAGCGTAGCCGCATCGGTCAGAACGCGGGTTGTATCCTGGAAGGAAGCAGCAGAAATGAAGCTGTCCGTTTCCAGTGACGCTTTCGTTATTCCGAGCAGGGCCGGTGTAGCCTCGGCAGGTCTCTTGCCTTCGGCCATCGCCATCTCGTTCATATCGATAAAGCGTTGCTTGGTGACCTGCTCTCCCCACAGGAAGTCAGTGTCGCCTGGATCAGTGATCTTGATCTTGCGCAACATCTGGCGAACGATCGTCTCGATGTGCTTATCATTGATCTCAACACCCTGCAGTCTGTACACCTGCTGAACTTCGTTCACAAGGTACTCCTGGAGCTCCTGCGGACCGCAGACTTCAAGGATTTCCTGCGGAACGATCGGACCCTCGGTAAGCTGCTGACCCTTGCGGACGTGATCACCCTTGAACACGACAATATGTTTGCCCATCGGGATGAGGTGCTCTTCCGTTCCACCGGTTGTCTCGTCACGAATGATCAGGCACCTGCGACCGCGCTGGTTGGGACCGAAGTCCACGATACCCTCGATCTTCGCGATCTCCGCGGCGTCCTTCGGCTGCCTTGCTTCGAACAGCTCTGCGACCCTCGGCAGACCACCCGTAATATCGCGCGTCTTCGATTCCTTCCGCGGCGTCTTCGCGATAAGCTGGCCCGGGTTGACCTTCTTGCCCTCCTTGACCATCACGTGAGCGCCGGCCGGAATACTGTAGAAGCCCAGGACTTCATCGCTGTCTGCACGGTTTACGATGATCTGCGGATGGAGATCTTCCTTGGTTTCAAGGACGACGGTACCCCTGAGGCCCGTCTGCTCGTCCATCTCCTTCTTGACGGTGACGTTCGGGACAAAATCGTGGAAGCGGATTATGCCTTCCTGCTCGGCCAGTACGGGAACGCTGTACGGATCCCACTTGGCTATGCAGGCGCCGGCATCAACCGTTCCGCCGTCTTCAGTCATGAGGATCGTGCCGATCGCGGTCGTGTAGCGTTCGAGCTCACGCCCGGAAGGATCGTGAATACTGATCACCCCGTTCTTGTTGAGAACGACGTTGTCCCCATCCGGATTGGCTACGATGCGAAGATCGTGGTACCGCAGCATGCCGCCGTTCTTCGCAATGACCTCAGGCTGCTTGAAGACCGCGCTGGCGGTACCACCAATGTGGAACGTACGCATGGTAAGCTGCGTGCCAGGTTCACCGATCGATTGCGCCGCAATGATTCCCACGGCGGTTCCAACTTCAACCGGCTTCCCGGTCGCGAGGTCCCTTCCGTAGCATTTGGCACACAGACCGGTCCTGGATTCGCAGGTAAGTACGCTGCGAATGCGCATGCGGTCAATTCCTATGCTGGCAATACGCTCGGCAGCAGCTTCGTCAATCTCGTCACCGGTATTGAGAACCGTTTCGCCGGAAATCGGATCGTTGACATCGCTGAGAGTTGTGCGGCCTATGATCCTGGCCTGCAACGGCACCAGTTCCTCGTCACCTTCGGCAATAGACGACACGTCAATGCCGTTAACGGTATTGCAGTCCTGCTCCACCACAATCACATCCTGCGCCACGTCTACGAGCTTCCTGGTCAGGTAACCTGCGTCGGCAGTCTTAAGAGCTGTATCGGCGAGACCCTTCCTGGCACCGTGAGTACTGATGAAATACTCAAGAACACTCAGCCCTTCGCGGAAGTTAGCCACGATGGGACGTTCGATAATTTCGCCGGACGGCTTTGCCATCAGTCCGCGCATACCTGCCAGCTGCCTGATCTGCTGCCGGCTGCCCCTCGCCTTGGAGTCGACCATCATGAATACGGGGTTGGTCTCGTCGCTGTTGCGGTTGTGCTCGATAGCCGAGTACATGGCGTTGGATATCTCGTCCGTGGCATGTGTCCAGATGTCAACGATCTTGTTGTACCGCTCACCGTCCGTAATCACGCCCTGCTGGTACTGGCGGTCTACTTCCGCGACCTGCTTGCGGGCTCCCACGACTATGTCATTCTTCTCCGGGGGAATAATCATGTCGACCAGGCCGATCGAAACACCGGCGAGCGTAGCATGCTCAAACCCAAGCGCCTTGAGGTCATCGAGAACCTTCACAGTCTTGTCATGACCAGCGGTCCTGTGACAACGCCAAATCAACGCGCCCAACATGCCTTTGTCCACCAGGCTGTTCACGAAACCAATCGTCTCGGGCCAGATCTCGTTGAAAAGCACGCGCCCAACCGTGGTGACGATGATACGATCCTTCTTGTTGCCGAATTCCGTATCCCTGCCGAAATCACGGTTGCGGAACCTGATTCGGTCATAAAGCTTAAGAGCGCCTTCTTCGTAACCAAGCCTGACCTCGTCGGAAGTCCCCAGGATCGGCAGATGCTCGATAGCGTCCTTCGAGGCCTTGCTGCTGAGTCTCATCCTGTCTTTCTGACTCAGGGAGGTCAGGTAGTAGATGCCAAGCGCAATGTCCTGCGTGGGCGTCATTACAGACTGTCCACTCGACGGCGAGAAAATGCTGTTGGATGACATCATCAGCAGTCGTGATTCCAACTGTGCCTCAACGGAAAGCGGAACGTGTACAGCCATCTGGTCACCGTCGAAGTCCGCGTTGTATGCGGTACAAACAAGGGGATGCAGGTGGATTGCGTCGCCTTCAACAAGAACGGGCTCGAACGACTGAATACTGAGCCTGTGAAGCGTAGGTGCACGGTTGAGCATCACGGTCTTGTCCGCGGTAACTTCTTCAAGGATATCCCACACCTCGGTGGACTGTCTCTCAATAAGTTTCTTCGCACTGCGAACCGTATGCACAACGCCAAGTTCCTTGAGACGCCTGATTATGAAGGGCTCAAAAAGAACCAGGGCCATCTTCTTTGGTAAACCGCACTGATGCAGCTTCAGGTCCGGGCCAACCACGATTACAGATCTGCCGGAGTAATCAACTCGCTTACCCAGGAGATTCTGACGGAATCGTCCGCCCTTGCCCTTAAGCATGTCGCTGAGTGACTTCAGAGGCCGGTTGCCGGCACCCGTAACGGGTCTGCCGTGCCTTCCATTGTCAAAAACGGCGTCGACGGCTTCCTGCAGCATGCGCTTCTCGTTCCTGATGATTACGTCAGGCGTCTTGAGCTGCTGAAGGTTCTTCAGACGGTTGTTACGGTTGATCACACGCCGGTAAAGGTCGTTGAGGTCCGATGTCGCAAACCTGCCGCCCTCCAGGGGAACCAGCGGCCGCAACTCGGGAGGAATCACCGGCAGCGTGTCGAGAATCATCCACTCGGGGCGCGTCCCGCTGCTACGAAAACCCTCGGTAACCTTCATGCGCTTGGCGAGCTTCTTGCGAATCTGCTTGCTGCGCGTTTTCTCCATCGCATCCTCGAGCTCACCCATGAGCACGTCAAGGTCCACGGTCGTCAGCATGTCGCGGATCGCTTCCGCACCCATCTTCGCAGTAAACGTCTCGCCGTAAGCTTCCAGGGCCTCGCGGTACTCCATCTCGCTGAGGAGCTGTTTGGCCTGCAGGGGCGTCTCGCCGGGCTCCGTGACAAGGTAATCCTCGTAATAGAGGACACGCTCAAGGTTTGCGCCGGTCATGTCGAGGATCAGGCCGATCCTGCTGGGCGTGCACTTGAAGAACCAGATGTGCGACACGGGCACCGCCAGCTCAATGTGCGCCATTCTTTCGCGCCTTACCCTCGAAACCGTCACTTCCACGCCACAACGGTCGCAGATCACACCCTTGTGCTTGATACGCTTGTACTTGCCGCAGCTACATTCCCAGTCCCTTGTCGGACCAAAAATTCGCTCGCAGAACAAGCCACCGCGCTCAGGTTTATAGGTACGGTAGTTTATCGTTTCGGGATTCTTTACTTCGCCATGGCTCCAAGACCGGATCGATTCCGGTGAAGCCAGTATAATCCCTACGGAGTCAAAGGTTTCACCCTCCGACAATCCCATCATCTCTCTGGCAGCGTATTGGTTCAACATCCGCCTCCCGGGCTTTTGCTGGTTAGAGTCCGTGCTTGAACTCACCACCCTCTTTAATCATCTGAACATCCAGGCAGAGTCCGCGCAACTCGTTGATCAGCACGCTGAACGACTCGGGCATGCCGGCGTCGAGCGTGTTCTCGCCCTTTACTATCGACTCGTAAATCCTGGTGCGTCCGCTGACATCGTCACTCTTCACCGTCAGCAGTTCCTGCAGAGCGTATGCCACTCCGTAGGCTTCCAGGGCCCAGACTTCCATCTCACCAAGACGCTGACCGCCGTACTGGGCTTTGCCACCCAGCGGCTGCTGCGTTACCAGCGAGTAAGGCCCAACCGCCCTTGCGTGCAGCTTATCGCTGACCAGGTGGTGAAGCTTGAGCATGTAAATCTGTCCGACCACGACTCGCTGTGCGAAGGCCTCACCCGTGCGACCGTCATAAAGAACGGTCTTGCCATCCTCGGGCAGCTCGGCTTCCTTGAGGAAATCGTCGATATGACTCTCGGAAATACCATCAAAGACCGGCGTCGCGGCGTACATTCCAAGGACCTCGCAGGCCGCACCAAGGTGCGTTTCAAAAACCTGTCCCAGGTTCATACGCGACGGCACGCCCAGCGGGTTGAGCACGATATCAACAGGCCGGCCATCAGGACCGAACGGCATATCGCACTCCGGAACAATAGTGGCGACCACGCCCTTGTTACCATGGCGGCCGGCCAGCTTGTCCCCTACCGAGAGTTTCTTCTTGGCGGCGACATATACGCGAACCTGCTTGATAATGCCCTGGTCCACTTCGTCGCCGCTCTCAAGTCTCTCGACCGAGCGGTCATGATCGTGATCGACCTCGGAGAACTTCGGCTTGAACTCGTCGATGATTTCGTCGATCTTAATCTGGATCGGACTGCTTTCGATCTGTATGTGATCATGCGAGGCAGCCAGCTTACGCAGCAGGGTCTTCGTGATCTTCCGGTTTGCGGGAATAATGATCTCGCCGGCTTCGGCGTCAACGACATCCAGGGGGATCTTCTCGCCCAGCAGAATGTTGCTGAGGGCTTCGGTCAGTTCCTCCGTGAGCTCTTTCCTGCGTATCTTACGCTCCTCGCCGAGGTCCTTTGCCTGGCGCTTCTTGTCGGCAGGAGTGGAATCGGCGCGCTTCACTTCCTTGAGCGCCGAAACCTTGATGTCCATGACGATCCCGTTCGTGCCGCTGGGCACGGTCAGCGAAGTATCGCGGACCTCCGCGGCCTTCTCGCCGAAGATAGCCCTCAGGAGTCTTTCCTCTGGTGCCAGCTCGGTCTCGCTCTTAGGCGTGATCTTGCCAACAAGGATATCTCCGGGAGCCACTTCCGCACCGGTTCGGATGACACCGTCGGACCCCAGGTCCTTCAGCGCCTCTTCGCCCACATTCGGAATATCGCGTGTAATCTCTTCTGGACCAAGCTTGGTATCCCTGGCACCAACTTCGAACTCCGTTACGTGGATGGAGGTGAAAGCATCGTCCTTCACCACGCGCTCACTTATAACTATAGCATCCTCGAAATTGTAACCCGACCATGGCATGAAAGCCACCTGGAGGTTACGGCCAAGGGCGAGCTCGCCAGCCTTGGTGGCAGGCCCGTCTGCAAGCACATCGCCCTGCTTGATCTTCTGGCCCCTGCTGACAAGGGGTTTCTGATTGAAGCACGTTCCCGCGTTCGAACGGCGGAATTTACGAAGCTTGTACTCGCTCCACGTACTCCTGTCCGTGCCGCGTTCCGGCATTTTGCCGTCGGCCGAGATGATAATCTTGTCAGAATCGGCATAGGCAACCTTACCGGCTTGCTGCGCAATGACCATGACCCGTGAATCACGCGCGGCCCGGTCCTCAAGGCCGGTGGCGACGTACGGTCTTTCCGCGCGAAGAAGCGGCACGGCCTGGCGCATCATGTTTGCGCCCATCAAGGCCCTGTTCGCGTCATCATGCTCCAGGAAAGGAATAAGCCCGGCCGCTATACTGATGACCTGCTTGGGCGACACGTCCATGTAGTCTACCTGGTCGCGCGGCACTTCAAGGAATTCTCCCTGGTACCTTACCGACACCAGTTCGCGTGCAAACTTGTTTTTATCGTCCAGCGGAGCATTCGCCTGGGCGATCACGTACCTTTCCTCCTGGTCGGCGGAAAGATAATGAACGTCATTGGTGACCCGGTCCTTGGAAACCTTGCGGTAAGGACTTTCAATGAAACCGAAGTCATTGACCCTGGCGTAGATACCAAGAGACGAAATAAGACCGATGTTCGGACCTTCAGGAGTCTCGATAGGACAAATTCGCCCGTAGTGACTGCTGTGTACGTCGCGAACCTCGAAACCGGCACGCTCACGGCTAAGACCACCGGGGCCCAGCGCGCTCAGGCGGCGCTTGTGAGCAAGTTCTGAGAGCGGGTTCGTCTGGTCCATAAACTGGCTGAGCTGACTCCTTCCAAAGAAGTCCTGCACAACCGCCGAAAGCGATTTGGAATTTACAAGGCGCTGAGGTGCAAGAACGCCCGTGGACGGATCAAAGAGCGTCATGCGCTCCCGGATCAGACGCTCCGTACGCGCAACCCCCATCCTGCACTGGTTCTCAAGCAGCTCACCCACGGTTCTCACGCGGCGACTGCCCAGGTGGTCGATATCATCGACGTTCTCTTCGCCCTTGCGTATCTTCACGAGACGCCGGAGAGATTCGATAACATCCTGGTGGTCCAGTACCCTGAGGTCAGCATCGATCTTCTTCTCGAGGTCGAGCTTCTGGTTTATCTTGTGCCGGCCCACACGACCCAGGTCGTATCGCCGCGGGTCGAAGAACAGCCTTCTCAGCAACTGGCGGGCGTTCGAGGGCGTGGCCGGATCGCCGGGACGAATCCTGTGATAGATATCCTTAAGAGCGTCGTCCGAAGTATGCGCGGTATCGTTGCGGATACTTGTAAGGAAGATCCCGTTGTCCCATGAGACATCGATAACTTCGACGGTCTTGAACCCGGCATCCTTGATCTGCTCAAGGAGCCCGGCTGTCACTTCGTCGAACTTGCGCGCCAGTACGGTGCGGGAGTCCACGTCGATCAAGTCTTCCTTGAAGACGATGTTCTCGTACTCTTCGTCTCCGTCGAGTTTACCCTTCAGTTTGATCGTGGCGAACTCGTAGAACAGACCGCACACTTCCTCATCGCTGCCGTACCCAAGCGCACGCAGGAACGTGGAAGCCAGGAATTTACGGCGGCGGCGACGGCGGTCCATGAAGATCCAGATCAGGTCCGACGTATCGAACTGAATCTCAATCCACGATCCTCGGTCGGGAATAATCCTCATCGAGTAGAGCATAGCCCCGTTCGCATGCAGATTCTGTTCGGAGCAGATACCGGGCGATCGGTGCAACTGGCTGACAACAACGCGTTCCGCGCCGTTGACGACAAAGGAACCGTGCTCCGTCATGAGCGGCATTTCGCCCATGTATACGCTCTCTTCACGTACCTCGTCGCCGTCTTTCAGGCGAAAAGTCACGTGCAGCGGCGCGGCATAGGTCTGCCCTTCCGCAAGGCTTTCGTAGGCGCCCATCTTGGGCTCCGATAGTTCGTATCTAACGAAGTCAAGTACGTACCTGCCATCGTAGCTCTCAATCGGGAAGACTTCCTCAAAAATAGCCTGCAGTCCCTGGCTCTTACGCGATGCCGTGGGGGTGCCGGACTGGAGGAAATTGGAATACGAAACCGTCTGGATCTCAATGAGATCAGGCGGATCGATAACCGCTTCCAGCTTGCCGAAGTTCGTTCTTTCGACCATCAAGTACCTCGCTGTGCAAGGGGTTTCTGATAAACCTGTGCCAACCTACTGCCCATCTCAACCGGAAATGGGAATTTGCTACTTGATCTCAACAGTCGCGCCGGCAGCCTCGAGTTTACCCTTCAGCTCGTCGGCTTCTTCCTGAGTTACACCTTCTTTGACCGCTTTCGGTGCACCCTCGACGAGATCCTTGGAATCCTTCAGGCCCAGGCCCGTGATTGCCCTGACTTCCTTGATCACGGCAATCTTCTGGCCGCCTGCAGAAGCGAGAATGACGTCAAATTCAGTCTTCTCTTCCGCGGCCGCGGCTCCGCCGCCATCGCCTGCAACTGCACCAGCCGCCACTGCAACCGGCGCCGCAGCGCTGACACCAAGCCTGTCTTCCAGAACCTTAACGAGTTTTGAAAGTTCGAGGACTGTAATGCCCTCGATCCAATCAATGAACTCAGCCATCTTACCCTCGGCAACAGGCGCGTCCTTAGCTTCTTCTGCTTCTTCCGCTACCTGCTCAACCGGTGCTTCTTCAACCGGTGCTTCTTCAACCGCTGTTTCTTCAACCGTCGCTTCCTCAACCGTCGCTTCCTCAACCGTTGCTTCCTCAACCGTTGCTTCTTCGACCGCTGTGTCTTTTTCGTCAGCCATGACTTATTCTCCTGTCCTTCTCACGCCGCATTGCGGCACAACACTTATCTACGCTCCGCTCTTCTTCTCTTCGATCGCCTTCAGCACGTAAAGTAGCGACGAAACCTTCTGACTCATTACTCCCACAAGACCGGACATGGGTGCGGCAATTGTACCGACTACCATGCCACGCATGACCTCAAGGGATGGAATTCGGGACAGCTCGTAAACATCATCGGCGGAAACTGCATCTTCACCGACGCACCCTCCTTTGATCGTAAACGGTTCATACTGTCCGGCGAAACCCGCCAGCTTCTTGGCAACTTCCGTGACCTCGCCGTCGCCCGTGACCACGGCAGTAGGACCGGTAAGAATGTCTCCCAATTCTCTGTCAAGCTCGTCCGCTGCTCTAACGACAAGCGAGTTCTTCGCAATGTTCAGCTTGGAATCTACGTCCCTGAGAACACCGCGCACGGCGGCCAGCTCGTCAACGTTCAATCCCTGGTAATCCACCAGAAGGAGATACTCGGAGTCCTCCATGTATCCCTTCAGTTCGTCAATAATCGCTTTCTTTTCCGGTCTCATAACAGCTTCCTTGCCAGCAGCTATTCCCTGACATCAATACGCAACCCCACTCCCATCGAGGAGGCGATGCTGCAATTCTTAATGTAGGTACCCTTGGCACTCGCAGGTCTTTCGGCCGTTACAGCAGCCAGAACCGCGCGTGCATTCTCCACAAGATTCTCTGCAGGGAACGACAGCTTCCCGAAGGGAACACTGATATTGGCGTGCCTGTCCATTCTGAACTCAACACGTCCCGCTTTGCTGGCCTGCACCGCGCTTGCGGTATCATCGCTCACCGTGCCCGTCTTCGGATTAGGCATAAGGCCGCGGGGACCCAGAACACGTCCGAGCTTGCGCACTTCTTTCATTGCTTCCGGAGTGGCAACGGCAACGTCGAAGTCCGTCCATCCGCCTTTTACCTTTTCGATAAGATCCTCGAAGCCGACCTCATCAGCTCCGGCCTCTTTCGCCGCTTCAGCTGCCGCGCCAACCGCGAAAACCACCACGTTGACGTCTCGGCCTGTTCCGTGTGGAAGAACGACGCTGCCGCGCACCGCCTGTTCCGATTTCCTCGGATCAAGGCCCATGCGAAGCGCCATTTCCGCTGTCTCGTCGAACTTTGCGACGGGGTTGGCTTTCAGAAAGTCGACGGCTTTGTCAAGCTCGAGAACCTCCGCGGGGGCCTTGCTCTTTACTTCTCTGTATTTCTTTCCGTGCTTAGCCATAAGATTTCAGCCGATCTTGGGTCTATATCAGTCTACGACCTCGATACCCATACTGCGGGCCGTGCCTGCAATGATCTTTATGCCCTGTTCCTCATCCAACGCGTTGAGGTCTTCTTCCTTCGTTTTCACGATTTCCCTCAACTGCTCGCGAGTCACCTCCCCCACCTTGTCACGGTTCGGAACCGCCGAACCCTTTGCCAGTCCAGCCGCACGCTTCAGGAGCGTTGCTGCGGGAGGACTCTTGGTGATGAAAGTGAACGATTTGTCATGGTAAACGGTGATGACAACCGGAATCACAAGGCCAGCCTTCTCCTGCGTAACAGCATTGAAAGCCTTGCAGAACTCCATGATATTCACACCTTGCTGACCAAGAGCCGGGCCCACCGGAGGCGCCGGATTTGCCTGGCCCGCCGGAATCTGTAACTTGATTTGACCTGTAACTCGCTTCGCCATATCAGTACCTTTATTCGGTCCTTTCCACCTGCCAGTACTCGAGCTCGACAGGGGCAGATCTTCCAAAAATAGCGACCGAAACCTTCAGTTTCCCGCGGTTCGGGTCAACTTCTTCCACAATGCCGTTGAAGTTGAGGAATGGCCCGTCCGTAATCTTGACAGTCTCGCCGGGCTCAAATTCAACTTTCGGTTTTACCTGCTCCTTCTTCTCGTCCGCCTGGTGCAGAACCGCTTCAACTTCTTCGGGCTGCAGGGAGACAGGCCTCTCACCGCCAATGAATCCAATCACTCCCGTGGTCTCACGTACGAAGTGCCAGGACTTCTCGAGGAGCGACTTATCCTCACCGTACAAAGCCATGTGCACGAGAACGTATCCGGGGAAGAACTTCCGTGTCGACGTGGTCTTCACGCCTTTCTTCACCTCGGTAACCTTTTCAGTAGGAATGATTACTTCGTCGATGAACTCCTCCATCTCCTCAATCTTGAGGCGACTGTTAATACGTTCCCTTACGTTCAGTTCCTGCCCCGTAAGGGTATGAATAACAAACCATTCCTTGTTCATAATGCTCCAGTCCTCAACCGAGGCTGATCAGGAGTTTGATCGACGAAACCAACAACTTGTCACTGACCCCTACGAACGCGCTCAGCAGAATCACAGCGACAATCACTACAAGCGTTGACTCCATAAGCTCCTGCCTCTCGGGCCAGGTAGACTTCTTTGTCTCGGCTACGACTTCTTCCCAGAACGTCTTAACCGCTCCGAGCCGGCTTTTACCCTCTTTCATCGGCAACGCTCCTGTTACGACTTCGCCGCGAACATCGTTCTAAGGCAACCCTGTTCCATCAAGCTTTCCCCCGGTCCGTAAACCAACCGCAAGAAGCAAACTACTGAAGCTGGACGCAAAACTGCCGCTCTTTTCATTCAGTCCGCTCAAACACACCCACAGGTGCTCCCTCGTCCCGCGGTGGGCCGCCGAATGGCAGGCCAGGAGGGACTCGAACCCCCAACAACCGGTTTTGGAGACCGGTGCTCTGCCAAGTTGAGCTACTGGCCTACGAATCTGCGGGCACTAACCGTTCCCGTCCCGGGCAAAAATAGAGAGGCCGGTCAAAATCCATGGCCAACCTCTCCGAAAGGGCCTTAAGCGGTTTGTGCTACTTGACCTCCCTGTGCAAGGTCCTTTTCCTGTCAAACCGGCAGAACTTCTTCATTTCAAGCCGGCCCGGCGTAAGGGTCTTGTTTTTCGTCGTGTTATAGTTACGACGCTTGCACTCCGTGCAGGCCAGTGTTACCAGTTCTCTAGGCATAGTTCACCTTGGCAGTTCTAAGTAGCGACTGCGACAATGTGCCGTTCCGCTATTCAACTACTATATCTACTCAATGATCTTCGTGACGGTGCCGGCGCCGACAGTGCGGCCACCTTCGCGAATCGCGAAGCGCATTTTATCTTCCAGGGCCACAGGTACGATGAGCACTACTTCCATGGCGACGTTGTCACCAGGCATGACCATCTCAACGCCTTCGGGCAACGTGATGTCGCCGGTCACGTCGGTCGTACGGATGTAGAACTGGGGACGATATCCCTTGAAGAACGGGGTATGACGACCACCCTCTTCTTTGCTCAGTACGTAGACCTCTGATTCAAAATGCGTATGCGGGGTAATGGATCCGGGCTTCGCCAGGACCTGGCCGCGCTCCACTTCGTCCTTCTTGACACCGCGAAGGAGTACGCCGATGTTGTCGCCGGCGCGGCCCTCGTCGAGAAGCTTGCGGAACATTTCGACGCCGGTAGCCGTCGTCGTCTGCGTGTCCTTGATTCCCACGATCTCAACTGAGTCACCAACGGTCACGATGCCGCGATCAACTCTGCCGGTCACTACCGTTCCACGACCTTCGATCGAGAACACGTCTTCGATCGGCATCAGAAATGCCTGGTCGATGATGCGCACGGGCTCGGGAATGTAGCTGTCGAGAGCTTCCATGAGCTTGCCGACGCATGCGCATGCCGGATCGTCGGCGGAATCAACCTGCGTTGCAGAAAGTGAATCGCCCTGCACGATCGGAATGTCATCGCCCGGGTATTCGTACTTCGAAAGAAGCTCTCGGACCTCCAGCTCGACGAGCTCGAGAAGCTCTGGGTCGTCAACCAAGTCAACTTTGTTAAGGAAAACGACGAGTGCGGGTACACCAACCTGGCGCGCCAGGAGGATGTGCTCGCGGGTCTGGGGCATCGGACCATCTGCAGCACTGACAACGAGGATTGCGCCGTCCATCTGCGCGGCACCCGTGATCATGTTCTTGACGTAGTCAGCGTGTCCCGGGCAGTCCACGTGTGCGTAATGCCTGTTCTCACTGCTGTATTCCACGTGCGACGTTGCAATCGTGAGAATCTTGGTCGCGTCACGACGGCCGGCTGACTCTGAAGCCTTAGCCACCTCGTCATAAGCAATAAACTCACTCAGGCCCTTCATGGACTGGACCTTGGTAATTGCGGCCGTCAAGGTCGTCTTACCGTGGTCAACGTGCCCAATCGTACCCACATTTACGTGCGGCTTTGTCCGGTCAAATTTCTCCTTAGCCATGATCCATCTCCTCTGACTTGACTGTCTTTCTGCTTCCCTATTCAGTATATGGAGCCCACGAGCGGGATCGAACCGCTGACCTCATCCTTACCAAGGATGTGCTCTGCCAACTGAGCTACGTGGGCGGTCAAACGGATTTCCTACCCGACCCTACCAAACGGCAGAAAACAACAGACGCCCTCCCCAACTCTCGTTGAAAACTTCGACGGAATCCGGAGAGAAACTCTGCTGTCCTCTTTCCCCTGTAAAAGTATGTAAATCAGGGACTATCCCCTGAAAAGACCGCGATACAATATCAGACGCCCTACCTATGTCAACCCATTTCAGCAACTTTTTTTGGGCTTTTTGGAGGCCGTTCAGCCAGCAAGTATTGTCGAGGCAACTGCCTCACCGAACTCGCTGCACTTGACCTCGTTGGCGTCAGCCATCAGGCGGGCGAAATCGTAGGTGACAGTCTTACTCTCTATCGTGGCGTTCATGCCTTCAATAACTTTATCTGCCGCCTCTCGCCATCCCATGTGCCGGAGCATCATTTCGCCCGACAAAATGAGCGAACCAGGATTCACTTTGTCCATACCGGCGTACTTCGGTGCGGTACCGTGAGTGGCCTCGAACAGCGCAATCCCTGTCTGGTAATTGATATTACCGCCCGGAGCTATGCCGATTCCTCCGACACATGCAGCCATGGCATCGGACACGTAGTCCCCGTTCAGATTCATGGTGGCAATCACCGAGTACTCGGCCGGCCGGGTGAGAATCTGCTGCAGGAAGGCGTCTGCAATGACGTCCTTGACCATTACCTTGCCTTCCGGCGGCTCCCAGTTGCAGTCTTCGGCAACTACGGCAACAGCGCTCATTTCCCTGCGAACCAGGTCATATCCCCAGGATTTGAAAGCCCCTTCGGTAAACTTCATTATGTTACCCTTGTGAACAAGGGTAACCGTGGGCAGCTTGTTCTCAACCGCGTATTCTACCGCTGCGCGAACAAGCCTCTCGGTGCCTTCCCGGGAAACAGGCTTAACACCAATTCCTGATGTTTCGGGAAACCTGATTTGTGTGACTCCCATCTCTTCCCGGAGGAACCACAGAACCTTCTCGACCTCCGGAGTTCCCGCCTCCCACTCAACGCCGGCATAGATATCCTCGGTGTTTTCCCGGAAAACCACCATGTTGGTCAGTTCCGGACGCTTGACAGGCGAAGGCACGCCTTCAAACCACCTTACAGGCCTCAGGCACACGTAGAGGTCCAGCTTCTGGCGGAGCGCCACGTTGAGCGAACGAATGCCGCCTCCCACGGGGGTCGTCAGCGGGCCCTTGATGGATACGTGATACTCACGGACCGCTTCAACGGTCTCTTCGGGCAACCAGGAGTCCTCGCCATAGACCTTGGTGGCTTTCTCGCCGGCATAAACTTCCATCCAGTGAATCTTGCGCTTGTCGCCGTATGCTGCCTTCACCGCGGCTTCCCATACCGTGTGCGCAGCCCTGGTAATGTCGGGACCGATACCATCACCTTCTATAAAAGGTATGATCGGCTCATCCGGCACCACCAGGTGACCGTCCTCCCGAATCTGTATCTTTGCTCCCTCGTTCGGGATCTGAATCTTGTCGTATGCCATCTGCTTCTTCCTTTTTCGTTTTCACCCGGCACGGGAGTCGCCCGATCGGAGTCGGGCGCTACATTAGCGCCCCGTAGCTCCCGATTCCAATCGGGAGTATCAAACTTCGATATTCGTTATTCGTATCTACCTCTTCTTCACAACACTGTTCAACAGCCCACCCACCTTCAGAATCTTCTTCTGCCGGTCAGACAGGTCCGTCTTGAGCGGTATGGATATATTCTTAGTGTCGATAGTGAGCTCAGCCCTGCCGTCCCCCTTCACTGCTTTGGCTATCTCCCGTATCTCCAGCCGATCACCTTCGTCCAGTTTGTCATAGTCGGCATCATTTTCGAAAACCAGTGGAACAATGCCGAAATTGATCAGATTTGCCAGGTGTATGCGTTCTATCGACTTGGCAACCACCGCCCTGACCCCGAGGAACATCGGGCACAGTGCCGCATGCTCACGGCTCGATCCCTGTCCGTACGATTCGCCCGCGATAATGAAGTTGTGCAGGCCGGCGTCACGATGATTCGCCGCTCTCGAAGCGAAATCTGGATCGGTGTTCTCGAATACGAACTCTGAATAGGCTTTGACATTCGACCTGTACTTGAGCCTTTTGCCGGCAGGCATGATATGATCGGTCGTGATCTTGTCCCCCACCTTGATCGTGGCGACACCGGAAAAATCTTCAGGCAACGGCGCGCCCTGGGGGACATTCCCGATATTGGGGCCCCTGATCACTTCCAACTCCGACCTGTCCTTGGGAGGGTCGATGAACATCGAGTCATCTGTGTCGAACTTCTTCGGCAACCTCACCACCGGGCAGCTAATCTCTTCGATAGTACGCGGATCGACAACGTGACCGTACAACGCCGCAACCGCGGCCGTCTGCGGGCTGACTAGGAAGATGCGTGCCGACATCGTTCCCGATCGGCCTTCGAAGTTCCTGTTGGAGGTCCTCAGGGAGACTTCGTTCGTCCCGGGCGACATTGAATTGCCGATACAGAACCCACAGGCGTTCTCCAGCAGACGTGCACCGGACTCGAGCAGTTTGCCCAGTGAACCCTCCCGCGCCAGCATGCACATGACCTGGCGGGAGCCAGGTGCAATGCCCAGTTCAACGTCCGGATGTACCTTCCGGCCTTCCAGTATCTTCGCAACGGTCTTCAGGTCCCGGTAAGATGAATTCGTGCAGGAGC
Organism: Kiritimatiellia bacterium; assembly: GCA_030744755.1. GTDB lineage: Bacteria > Verrucomicrobiota > Kiritimatiellia > UBA8416 > JADHWI01 > JASLPY01. The sequence continues at coordinate 54,659 of JASLPY010000003.1, forward strand.
CAATAAGTACCTGGTGCACTTTTGTCCCGGAAAGGGACATAACCGAGGAGATGTTCCCGGGTGAATGCGGGGTAGCTGCCATGGGTTCGATTTTGTCGAGTTCAATGTTTACAGTCCGGTCGTACGTGGCATCCTCATCGGCAACGATCTCCTGCCATACATCACCACGCCCCTGGGCCTCGAGGAACTGTTTTGTAATCTCGTCACTCGGGAAAACTGAGGTCGTTACACCGCATTCCGCGCCCATGTTTGTTATAGTGGCCCGTTCGGGTACATCGAGACTCGCAATACCGGGACCGCCGTACTCGATTATGCAGCCAACGTTGCCTTTCGTGGAGAACAGGTCAAGAACCTTGAGAATCACGTCCTTTGCCGCAGCCCATTGCTGCAGTCTCCCTGTCAATTCAACCTTGATGACCTTGGGGGCGCTGAGATTGAAAGCCCCGCCGCCCATGGCGACTGCCACGTCGATTCCACCGGCCCCTATCGCAATCATGCCGATCCCACCACCCGTGGGAGTGTGAGAATCGGATCCCAGCAGCGTTTTTCCGGGCGCACCAAAGCGCTCCAGGTGCAACTGGTGACATATACCGTTGCCGGGTTTGGAGAAGACAGCCCCATACTTGGCCGCGGCCGACTGCAGGTACGCGTGATCGTCGGCATTCTCCGGCCCAACCTGGACAGTGTTGTGATCCACGTAGCTGACGGCCAAGTGAGCCTTCACCTTGTCCAACCCCATCGACTCGAATTGCAGAAAAGCCATCGTACCGGTGGCGTCCTGCGTCAGCGTCTGGTCAATGCGAATGGCAATTTCCTCACCTGCAGTCCACGGCACTTCGCCCGCATCACAGTCAGCCGAGCCCTTCTTCTTGACGTGAGCTAGAAGAATCTTCTCAGTAACGTTCAGTCCCATTTCCAAACCCTCCAATTAGCGGCAAGCGAGTGAGATATCACGCACTAGCCCTCGCTTCAAGACAATCGTGAGAATAGAGGCAACAAGATGTGGCTCCCCTGTAGCGGGATCCGTGAGGATTCCGACGGGCGAGGGGGCCCGAACCGAAGCAGTCTAAATTCTAACGACTTCAGCTACAAGGCACTTCTGCAGGCGCTTGCGGAGTGATTTGTAGAGCAGCAGATCACACCAGGTTGCCTACCGGATCCTCTATTACGGTGTCCCGGGGCTCTGTTGAACCATCCGGTTCGGGATAGTCGAGGGTGTAGTGAAGCCCGCGGCTTTCCCGGCGCTGCTGGGCCGAGCGGATAATCAACTCGGCAACAGCCGCGATGTTGCGCAATTCCAGAATATCCGCCGTCACGAGGTAGTTCAGGTAATACTCCCGTATTTCCTGGCGGAGATTACGGATTCGCCTCGCGGCTCGATCAAGTCTCTTGTCGGTCCGGACTATACCAACGTAGTCCCACATGCAGGTTCGAACTTCGTTCCAGTTATGCTCTACGACGATGGCCTCATCACTGGGAACTGCGTCGCCGGATTTCCAATCGGGAATCTCAATCCTGGGAAAAGAGGAAGGAGGAGCCAGGGTGGCAACCTTCGCCACCATTTCATGCGCGCACACAACCGCCTCCAGAAGGGAATTGCTGGCAAGACGATTGGCGCCGTGCAACCCCGTACAAGCGACCTCCCCACAGGCAAACAGCCCCGGAAGCCCGGTAGTCCCCTCAATCGTAGCTTCGACACCACCGCAGAAGTAGTGAGCGGCTGGTACCACTGGAATCAGGTCACTTGCCATGTCAAACCCATAAGAGCTGCACATTTCATATATATTTGGAAAACGCTCCATGAGGAATGATTTCGGCTGATGCCGTATATCCAGGTAGGCACATTCGGCGCCGGACGCCTTCATTTCGCTATCGATGGCCCGCGCCACGATGTCGCGCGATGCAAGCGGACCGCGAGGGTCATATTTCTCCACGAACGACTCACCACGCTCATTGACCAGCTTTGCGCCCTCCCCCCTCACCGCTTCACTAATAAGGAAAGTCCTGGCATCGGGATGATAGAGGCACGTGGGATGGAACTGGATGAACTCCATGTTCTTGACCGGAACCCCGGCCCGCCAGGCAATCGCCACGCCGTCACCGGTGGCGATATCCGGATTGCTCGTATACAGGTAGACCTTACCTCCCCCGCCGGTGGCAAGAACCACGTAGGATGCCCGGACGGCAAATATCTCCCCGGTGTTCCGATCCAGCGCGTAGGCGCCCGCACACCTGTTGTCGTGGCCGGCGCCTGTTCCGCCGAGCAATGAATGGTTCGGCGAAAGGCTTCCCAACCATCCGGTGGTAATCAGGTCTATCACCATGCACTGCTCGCACATGGTTATGTTGGGTTCGCTCACGGCCTGGGCCAGCAGTGCCTGCTCGATATGCCTGCCGGTAATGTCACCTGCGTGTAGAACACGTCGTTTTGTGTGCCCACCTTCTTTCCCGAGATCGTACCCGTCACCCGAAGCATCATGGCGTTCGGCAAATGCAATCCCCAGACTCTCCAGCTCGGCGATTCTTTCCGGCCCATGAGTAACAATGGCATTTACGACATCGGCCGCACACAGGCCGTCCCCGGCTCTCAGGGTATCCGAGACATGCTGCTCAAAACTGTCGTTAGGATTGACGACACAGGCAATGCCGCCCTGGGCATAGTTCGTGTTGCTCTCGGCACTGTCCTTCTTGGTCAGAACAACTACGGTGCCAAGCCTGGCCAGCTTCAAAGCCGACATCATGCCCGCAATACCGCTGCCGACAACAAGATAATCACAGTCGATGACTCTCATGGATGCATCCTGAATTACTGTCTCTCCCGCCAAGCAACTCAGTTTCCAGACTTTTGACAGAACAAGTCAACTCAGAAAGAGGAAGAGATGCAGACGGCGACGTTACGCTGACACGTCTATTGCCATGCTAACCGTCCTGTTCGTGTCATCCCGAGCTTGTCGAGGGATCTAATGCCTCACCGAGTACTTGAGATCCTTCAACTCCGCTTCGCTTCGCTCAGGATGACAGTCCTAATCTCAGAATCCCTGCTGAATCGTTCCAGTTCAGTCTACCTCCCCCTCTTATTCCAGCTCGCGCACCCTTCCTACCCTCGTGAACAGCAACTGCCGGCGAATCTTTGATTCCGTCACTCCCAGGATTTGCGAAAGCGCCTTTGAATACAGCTCGAGCTGAGAGGCAAACTGCCGGGTTTTCCTTGCCAGGTCATCATCGTTCTCAACAATACTGCTCTTGTAGTCCAGGACGGTAACCCTGGATACCACACCTTCTACCGTGCGCTCAATGGTCACACGATCGAAAGCCCCTGTCACCCATTCGCCGGCCAGCACGATTTCAAAGCCTTTCTCCCTCCAGAGAGTGCAGTCACCATCGGGTTTTCCTAGTGCAAGTCGCACTTCTTCCTCTGAAAGGCTTTTCAAGAACTGCGTAATCACATCGTCCCTGACCTTTTCCGGAAGACCCGCCGGCGGCCGCCATGCGGCTATTACCGCTTCAGCGTCAACATCGTCACTCCACTCCACCTGCTCAAACAGACCATGGATGGCACTTCCAAAATCGAGCACATCCCTGTTCTCTACGGCAAAGAGACGAGTTGCAGGCATGGCGACATCATCATGCGCCGAAGGTTCAACACGCCGTAGCTTCAGGCGATTCGAAGATTTCGAAACAAACTCCGCATCCATTTCGCGGGTTTCCTGCAAAGCCTGCTCGCTTCCCGCAGTCCCACCCGAGAACCATTCCCGGTCACCGGCCTCATAAAGAAGCGTGTAAGGCGTCCCCGCGAAGTCAATCTCTTCTTCACCTTCAGTGGGGTTTACGCTACCCACAAGCTGCGTCTTCAAGAAAGCTGCCCCGTTTATAGCCTCTGATTTCTTGCCCGGAAAGCTCGTGACCACATACATCGCTTCTTTTGCCCGGGTCAACGCCACGTAAAGCACGCACAGGGCATCGAAACACGCATCGTCATCGACCTGCTGGAGTCGTTCGGCCAGCATCTCGTCGATCTCCACGACGGACCTTCGCGGCGGTCTCAGAACCCATTCGACCTGTCCGCTCGACTCTTCGCGTGCAACCAGGAGATCAATGGAACCGGCGCCCGTCATACCGCGGTCCTGCAGGTCCGGGAGTATCACAACGTCAAACCCCAGTCCCTTGGACTGATGAATGGTCATTACCCTGACGGCCTGGTCTGCTGCCAGTTCGTGCGCTTCATGCGCCTCGGCAAATCTCAGGAAAGCATCCGCGTCAAGCCCCCCGGTGCCGTCGAACTCTCCCGCGGCGGCCAGCAAATCATCCAGCCTCAATCTGCCGAAGTCATCAAGGCTCCCTGAATCTTCCAGCAGATCACCCCAGTGCTTGAGTGTTCCCTGGAACCCAAGATCTTCCACCTGGCCCAGGACCTTGGCAGAGAGGTCGCCGCGCGAAACACCCTGTGCTTCAAGCAAAGTTCCAATTGGGCTCATCTGCAGATGCCGCCATGCGAGAAGATCTCCCGGATGCGAAGCCGCCCTCACCAGCGACAGCATTACCGCAACCACGGGATTGTCGAGAATGGTACTGTGTCCCTCGTGGACCACCGATATGCCGCATTCGCGCCTCAGCAGATCCACGGCTTCGCGCCCCTGCCTGTTGCTGCGCACCAGGACGGCTACTGATAGACCGTTCGCAACTGGATCAATCGACTTCAGGATATCGGCAACGGTGCCATAGCGGTCGGCAGCATCCGGCTTCTTCTCGCCATTCTCACAGGGCGGCTCAACCATGCAGGCATATCCCGGCTTTCCCTTGAGGTGTTCGGCGCTACAGTGCTCCTGCCATATCTCCGACCAACGCTGGACGGCGCCCTGCGGCAAGACGTTTTCGGAAATATCACAGAAAGCCGCGTTCACCGTGTCGATGATCGCGGGACGGGATCGGTACGACTCCGAAAGCCTGTTCTCAACGACGCGGCCGCCGTACCTGCTGAGAATCGATCCAAACAAACGCGCATTGCCGCCCCGCCAACTGTAAATGGCCTGCTTAATGTCACCCACGTAGAAGAAGCTGCGGTTGCCGGTTGGATCCTGGATGATTTCGTCCGCCAGGTTTTGAAGCACAGACCACTGCAGGTCGCTCGTGTCCTGGAATTCATCAAGCAGCCAGTGATCCAACTGGCAATCCAACCGGTAGTCGATGTAGAGGCGGCCATCCGCCTGTGCCATTCGACTCATCAGAGCCCCACGGCTGAAAGTATTGGATTCCGTCAAAAGATACTGTGCATCGTTGAAGGTAAGAGTGCCCTGGCGGCGGATCATGTCATCATAGTAACTTTCGAAGGCATTCAGAACACGGTATATGCCGGATGTACGCCGCAGCGAGCCCTCCAATTCACACCTCACAACGTGACCGAACAGTGCCAGCGTGTCCGCACAGATCGCTGCATCAAGATCATACGTCTTTCTGAAGAGTTTCACTTCGGCGTTACCTTCCTCAAGCGAAGGTAACACTGCGGCAAGTCTGACGAAGAGATAATCGAGGTCCTTGCTCCAAGGCGCCCCCGGTCGCATGGCCACCGCTGCACCGATGAACTTAAGCCACTTTTCGACGATCTTATCGTCCCACCCGGCCGCGTTTACCCCTTTTCTGAGGGAGCCGGCAACCGCGGCAACGTCAGGGGTCTCGCCTGCCAGCCACTTGCTGGTCTCGTCCCACATGGACGATTGGTCTCCCCATCCGGACTCTTCCGGCAAGACCTGGTAGAATTCACGGTTGTCACATACGAATCGGTCGAAGTGCCCGCCAATCGTTTTCTCCTCGCTTCCGAAGGTTGCAAGTTTGAAAGCTTCCATCAGCTCCCGCTGTGCGCCCCTGTCAACGATCGACGGATTAAAGATTCTCGAAAGAACCTGGCTTCTGACATCGCCTGCCGCCGCGCCCCCGTTGTCCATCACCTGGAAATCCTGACCGATACCCAACTCGGTGGGGAATGCCCTCACCACGCTGATTATGAAACTGTCCAGGGTGCCCACGTGCATCCGGTTGAGAGATGACACGAAGACCCGGAGCATCTTCATGAAATCGCCCTTTGATGCGCTGGCCACTGATGCATGCGCGGCCGTGCTACCAGCACCTTCGTCCGTTGCCGCGGCCAGGCAGAGATACCCAACTATGTTATCGAAGATCTCACCGGCGGCCTTCCTCGAAAAAGTAAGGGCGCATATGCGATCGGGAGACACGCCGGCAGCAAGAAGGCGTATGTAGCGGTGGGCAAGCTGAAAAGTCTTTCCCGACCCGGCCGAAGCCGATATTGCCACATGTTTCAATTCGTCAACCATTTGCCGTTCATCTCGCGTTTCATAATTTGACTCAAATGAGACAATCCAATCACCGTCTCCCGATTGGAATCGGGAGCTACGTAAGATCTCCAATCCGGCATCTTCTGTAGCGCCCGACTCCGATCGGGCGTATCCCCGAAGCATCTCATCCGAGATTCGCAACCGCCAAGAATGCCCTTCCGCCTAGTCCTCTTCTCCACTCTACTTCCCCAACCGCACAATCCCTTCCGGATTAACCGTCGTCAACGGATCCCCAAGCAAAACACTCTCGTAATCGTCCCACATCACCCGCTCGGCAGGTGGCCAGAACACCTGGTTGCGTATTCCTTCCACAACACCGCGGCCGCAGGCCAGCGCCCTATCCAGGAGTTGCTCTGAAAAATCCTCCCAAACGTACAGGCCGGTATCGCCCACCGCCTTCGGCAGATTCACGTAGCCTACGGCAATGTTTCCTTTCGCCAGTCCGGCGGCGCGTGTCATGTGGTGGTAGAGGGGCAACTGGAGATCAATCCACCTTTTCGCCCGCCCACCCATTTCCGTCAGTGCAAATTCGCGTTCCTCCCGGCCCGGAGACGACAGGTGAGAATCGACCGGGTTCTTGGCCTTGTCCGACGTTTTGTAGTCCAGCACTCGAACGGCCCCGCTTTCGACATGTCTGTCCACCCTGTCAATGGTGCCCCTTAACAGCATGCCATGGAATTCCGCCTCCACCCGCTGTTCAGTGTGGATAATCTCCCAGCCCGCTTCCACAAGGGCAACCTGCTCAGAGGCGAATGCGCCCAGTCGCTGGCGGGCGGCATCGAGGGCGACCTCAACAGGGAGAGGGCGTACATCCCCCAGGTTGGCGCTTATCCACTTATCGAGCTCACTGTTGAAGAAGCCACGAAGCCGGGAAGCGTCACCGCACCGCCAGATATCGGTACGGCCCATCTCCTCCAGAACTGCATGCACCATCGTGCCGAAATCCAGTTCATCCATTCCAACCTTGTCGTCACTGAGCGAAGACATCTCCAGCACATGTTTGAGATAGAAGCGAAAAGGACAAGCCAGGTAGTCCCGAAAAGTTGTGACCGACAGTCTTTCGCGGGCGAGACGTTTTCGAGCTCTCTCGTCCCCGGGTGTCGGATCGAGAAGAAAGCTCACCGTAGAAGCCACGTTGGCACGGACCTCCGGCACCTCCCTGAACAGCAGTTCGGCGCGCTTCACGAGTTCATCATCCGGGCACCTGAAGAGCAGGCGCGACGGCTTCAATGGATCCCCCGCTGCACTGGTTTTGCCGAGAAGAAAACAGGCCCGGCCGTCAGGCTCCCTGGACGCTATCAGCGTGGTCATCAGAAAAGCATCCCGGGCCAGCCGGCTCTCGTCATGACGCAGGCCCAGTTGGCGGCGCAGTGAATCAGGAAGAACAGCATCGCTCAGGCGTCCGTCCGGCACCATTCCCTCGTTCATCCCCGTAACCAGGAGTACCGAAGCATCGTTCCAGGGCAATTCAAGCCAGCCTTCGAGGTCCACGACCGAATCGGTGCGTTCGGAATGGAACGATTCCATTCTAAACCTTCGCATGAACAGGCTCATTGTCCGCCCGGGGTCGCCATCCAGCCCCGGCAGATGCTCGTTTCGCAGCTCTCGCAGCACGCCATCAAGTTTCTCCGCAACGGCCGTGAAAGACGCGTCTTCATGGATTCCTGGTTTCAGACGTTTCTTCTTGTAAACATCCTGGAGAAAGGTCCGCAGCCCGTCCTCAATTGACTCGCTCAAACGCTCACCCAGGTACTTGCCCAGGGCCATCATTGCGTCTGACCACTTGTCTCCTTCGCGGACCTTGCTGATGACGTCATCCAGCCTCAACGGCAGGTGTTCATTCTGGAATCTGTCCAGCCCGGCAAGCAGTTCCTTCCCGTCTATGGTAAACTCTCTTTGCATCCATAGAAGAACGTCAGGGTGTCTCACGAAACTGCGCAGAGCCTGGTAGGATCTGCCTTGCAGCAAATCCGTGTAAAGCTCGACAAGGTGAAAGAGCCTGTGCTCGTGAACCTGTTTATCAGAGGGATCGTACGCCGGCAGCCCTGCTTCCGCCAGGTCGCCTTCGATGTATGGCATGAGGGTCTGGTCCGGAACACCTACAGCCACATCCGACGGGCCAATCGTGTCCTGCATGGCCGCAATTTCGGCGATGACGCGACGACTTTGCGACAATGGTGAAGCACAGAGAAGGATACTGTGCCCGGGATCCGGAACGGCAATCTCCTTCTCCCGCCACTTTGAGGGAAGTGGGCGCCCCCATTCGTCGAAACTGCCTGCTTCCTCAGAAGGTGCATGAACCAGGATTTCAACATCTAATGACTCCGCCAGCACGGTCAACGCACGTATGGCAAGAAGCGTTGGATCAGGAACGGCTGCTACGACGATTCTCTTGACCACCGCCGGCACCGCAGGGTCTTGCGCAAGGCCGATCTTCAACCTGCACGGGTCTTCCAGAGATAACGCCGATACTGCTTCCAGGTAGAGCTCCTCCAGCCTGGCCATTGCCTGCCAGCGCTCTGGCTCAGGCACATCTGCACCCAGGGAATTAGCGACATCCGAAATCATGAAGCAGCCGTCACTCAGTGTGTGCCGCGTCTGCTGCAGCATTTCTCCCGTGCGCAACGCCCATCGGAAATCGCGTTCCCCGCCGGGAGAGGGGAAGAATGTGGAAAGCGTTTCCGCAGGGCATTCCAGAAGCACGCTTGCCCATGCTGCTGCAACCATGGTCTGGGATGCTTCACGGGTAGTATCAGCATCCATGCGCAACAGGACCGACGGCGTGACAGCCCGAACAGAGAGAAGAGCATTCCCGCTCGCGGCACAACCTGCAGCCAGGGCCTCTCTGAGACACCGGCCCGCCTGGCGCGTAGGAACGACAATCAGGGTATCGGAGAGATCAACCGGATCAGTAGGCGTTTCCGGAAGTAGGTGCTCGCAGACCTTCTGCCTGAGCGGGCCATCCCAGCCAAGAAAGTGCCTTTTAACCGGCAAGTTGCTGCTCCTCCCTCCACGGACGACCACGCCAGCGGCGTGGCAAGCACGGCGCTGGCCACGCGGGACGCGTGGGTCGTCCCTCCATCACAAACGACGCCTCTTCATCTTGCTGGAGGACCCGCCTCCGTGCGGGCCGCCCCCTCACTCCCCTACAACAGGCAAATCGAACCCAAAATAGCGGGCCGCGTTGTTATAGGAGATGTCGCTGACCATGCGTCCCACCAGTTCCATGTCGCCTGGCAGCAGGCCCCTGGCCATGTCATCCCCAAGTATGTTGCAGAGGATGCGCCTGAAATACTCGTGCCTCGTGTAGCTCAAGAACGAACGGCTATCCGTCAGCATGCCCACGAAACGGCTTAGCAGTCCCATCTGGGAGAGTGTCTCGATCTGGCTGGTCATGCCGTCTTTCTGATCAAGAACCCACCATGCACTACCGTGCTGAACCTTCCCGGCGGTCAAACCGTCCTGGAAGTTCCCAGCCATGGTAACCAGCAAGGCATTGTCAGCCGGGTTAAGGTTGTACAGGATCGTTCTGGGCAACTGACCGTCCCGGTCCAATCTGTCCAGAGATTTCGACAACGCGCGGGCAACAGCGAAATCACCTATCGAATCGAACCCCGTGTCGGCTCCGGCCTGCTCGAACATGCGGCTGTTGTTGTTCCGCAGGACACCGTAGTGGATTTGCTGTGTCCAGTTCTTCTCGTTGTCCATCACCCCGAAGACATACATCATTGCCGACTTGAATTTGGCTACCTCATCGCCTGCCAGCAGGCCGCCCGACCGGATCTTTCCAAAGATATTCTTAATCTCGCTCTGAGTGTAGTCCTCGGCGTACGCGGTCTCGATCCCGTGATCAGAAAGCCGACAACCGTGTTCATGAAAGAAATCGTGTCGTTTTCGGAGTGCCTCCACATAGGTTGTGAAATCGTTTATATCCATGTCCGCCGCTGTCGCCAGCTTGTCGATCCACTCGTTGAAAAGCACCGTGTTCTCAGCGGCCATCCCCTTGTCGGGCCGCCATGTAGGAAGGAGTTGAACATTAAACGAGTTGTCCGCGGCCACCGCTGCGTGATGTTCCAGCGAATCCACGGGGTCATCCGTAGTGCAAGCGAGAACAACGTTCGACTGTTCCATGAGCGAATGGGAACTGAACGACGGCTCAGCAAGCTTATCAACTCCAAGCTTCCAGATATCTTCCGCCGTATCAGGACCCAACAGGATGTCACAGATACCGAGGTACCGTGCCATCTCCAGGTGAGTCCAGTGGTAAAGAGGGTTGCGAAGAAGATAGGGCATGGTTTCCGCCCACTTCTGGAACTTCTCACGGTCCGAGGCGTTTCCGGTGCAGTATTCCTCGGACACGCCGTTTGTGCGCATTGCTCGCCACTTGTAGTGATCACCGTACAACCATATCTGAGTCAGGTTATCCCAACGCTTATTCTCAGAGACCTCCCCTGGAGAAAGGTGGCAGTGGTAATCAATTATCGGCATCTGCTCGGCATACTCATGATAAAGTTGCCTCGCCTGTGGAGTATCCAGCATGAAATTGTCATGAATAAGTGGCTTGTCCCACATGGTATGCGTTCCTTTATCCTCTTGAAATTGCTTTCCCAACAGTAGGCACCTATCTCCGAGAGGTGCCCGCCGGTTCCGAATCAGCGGAACCGGTCACACGCCTTACGGGGTGCCTCTCGGAGATAGGCACCTACTTGCTTCGCACAGTCCGAGGACAAGTCTACAGCCTGGGAAGAGTTAATCCCCCGTCCACCATCAATACCTGCCCGGTTGAATAAGGAATATCTCCCCGGGCCATCATCGCAACGGCTTTGCCAACGTCTTCCGGGAAACCCCATCTCTTCTGAATGCAGAGCCCTTCGGAAATCAATTTATCATATTTCTCCTGCACCGCAGCAGTCATATCGGTCTTGGTTACGCCTGGCTGGATCTCATAGACCGGTATATCGAATTCGCCCAACCGTGTTGCCCACAGCTTCGTGGCCATACTTATGCCGGCCTTAGAAATGCAGTACTCTCCCCGTGAGACAGACGCTACCGTGGCCGAGATTGACGATATGTTGACGATGCAACCTCTGAACTCTGGATCAGATTCCTTCTGCTCAACCATCCAGTTCGCAACGAGCTGGGTAAGGAAGAACGGTCCCTGGAGATTGGTCTTCATTACCCACTCGAAGCTTTCTTCGGTTGTTTCCAGAACGTCCGCACGAACCTTGGGAGCCACCCCGGCATTGTTCACAAGGATATTGATGCGCCCGAAATGATCCTTCGTCTCCGAAATCATCCGCGCCCTGGAGTCCGCATCGCTTACGTCCCCCCTGGAGTAGAGCACGTCAGAACCAAGCCCTTGAAGCTCCTCGATCGTATTCTGTACGGAATCCCGTTCTCGCCTTCCACAGACAACAATATCGCAACCCTCTTTTGCCAGCTCCAGGGCTATACCCAGCCCGATTCCGCGGCTGCCTCCCGTAATCATGGCTACGGGCCTGACGGCACGGTCATCTGCATCATCGTTCATGCCTGATCTCCCAGCCCGGGAATGTCGACCCAGGCACGCTTTGCCCAGGATTCGAGACCCTTTTCAGCCAGTTGCACTCCCTTGGCACCCTCGACCAGTCCCCAATGGAACGGTGAATCACAGACCACGTGTTTCAGGAACAGTTCCCATTCTGTCTTGAACGCATTCTGGTACTCCTGCCGCCCCTCAAACTCCGTCCATCCGTCATAGAAATCAATAGGATTCTCGACGTCCGGGTTCCAGACCGGGCACGGCGTCTCTTCGTAGGTTTGAACCCAGCATTTGCGAAGCCCGACTACCGCGCTTCCTTCCGTGCCGTCCACCAGCATAGTCAGCAAGTCATCACGCCTCACGCGCGTAACCCACGAGGAATTGAAATGCGCGATAACATCGCCTGCAAGCTGGAACGAGGCATACGCCGCATCGTCCGCGGTGCATTCATATTCGTTGCCCTGCTCGTCCCAACGCTTCTTGATGTGCGTCGCTCCTAGACAGGAAACCGCCTTTACCTCACCGAACAGGTTGTCCATCACGTAGCGCCAGTGGCAAAGCATGTCGTATATGATGCCTCCACCGTCTTCCTTCCTGTAATTCCAGGACGGACGCTGGGCAGGAACTCTATCACCCTCAAATACCCAGTAACCGAACTCGCCCCTGACAGAAAGTATATCCCCAAGAAGACCGGAATCCTTGACTTCTTTGAACTTCATGAGTCCCGGCAACCACAGCTTGTCCTGGACAACTCCGTGCTTTACTCCGGCCTTCTCCGCAAGCTCGTACAACGCCATGGCATCAGACACATTCATTGCCGTTGGCTTCTCGCAGTAGACATGCTTGCCGGCTTCAATTGCCTTCGTCACCCACGGCACGCGGCGATCCGTTGTCTGGGCGTCGAAGTAAACACCGTACGAATCGTCCGCGATGAGCGAATCCACGTCGGTACTCCATTTCTCGACACCAGCCTGCTTGGCGATTTTCTGGAGTTTATCCGGGTTTCGCCCCGTAAGCACGGGATCGGGCATGATTACCTCGGTATCACTGATCTTAACGCCGCCCTGCTGCATAATGGGAACCAGGGATCTCAGCAGATGCTGATTGGTCCCCATTCGCCCCGTGACACCATTCATTATAATGCCAACACGATGTGTCTTTGTCTCGCTCACTGTTCTTCCTTTCGCAAAAAGCCCATCCAAAAAAGATCCTAGAGAGTCTGAATTCTAACGAATCCAGCTACCTCTCGCCGCCACATGTAGCTGAATCCGTGAGGATTCAGACAGATCCAGTTTTGGGCATAGTTCTCAGACATCAACCTACGGAGCATCCGTACACTGTGGCTGAGCACCCTCCGGCAACGGGGGAACGTCAATGCCCGCTTTCGGCAACGTACCTGCCAACTCCTGTTTCCAATGATCCACATCGCCTGCGGGACCGTAGACATAGATCATGATGAGCGGCCTGTCGCCTATGTTTGTAAGCTGGTGGTAAACTCCAGGAGGTATGGATATGGCCTGGCCCCCGGACACGGTTTGCTTCTCTTCTCCCAGGCACATTTCGCCGGTCCCGTCTACTACGAAGTAGACCTCTTCCTGTTCCTGGTTGTGCCAGGGCACCTGTCCCCCTTTGGGATCAAGCGTCACGTATCCCATGCTGAATGCTGTGGCCTGTACCGGCGCCGGTCCGCCCACCAGGTTCTGCGTCCTGCGTCTCGCCGGGTAAGTCCTGCCTTCGATCTGCTTCAAGTCTGAAACAATCATTCCGTGCTCTCCTTCTAAAAGAACTTCAACGTCTCTTTTCCTTCGATCTTTCGCTTCACATACAGAGCCGCTTCGCGGGCATGATAATCACCCCACATACTCGCCTCGCCACAGGGCACTTTCCGGCTGTCAGGAACGAAATCCCATCCGTTCGGCCTGTGATAGACTGAATGAAGAATAAGCCCCTGGTGGCTGGAGTCAACAGCGAGGTAAGGCTCCGCGCACAAAGACCTCAGAACGGTAAGACCCGCCTGCCAATACTTGCCGCCCTCTTCATTCCTGCCCGTTGAGAGCAGGTAATCCCCAAGGCGGAGAAGTCCCTGCGCCCCGATTGCTGCGGCAGAGCTGTCAACGGGTTCATGGTCATTGAACGGATCTGCAGGTTTCTGCAGGTAGTCTCCCATAGACTGCAGCCCCGGAGCACCGGTATCCCAGTAGGGAATCCCGTCGGAGGCTGAGTTATCTATGTAGAAATCGCACGAAGCCATAGCCGCCTTTAGCATCATCGCTTCCACCTCGGCTCTGCCGCCGCAGACTGCCAGGTCCGAATCATCAAGGGACGCCACGAATTCGAGTTCCTCGGCAAAGCCACACATGATCCAGGCAAGCCCCCTTGTCCATGTTGAGAACGGAGAGTAGCCCTGCTGTGTGCTGGGACATCGATACGCCCCGTCGTTGAGATTGAATATGCTCTCGTGCACCACTCGCCCGCGCAGGTCGTAGTCGTCTCTTCCTTCGGCGTAGTAGACGTTATACTTGGCCGTTGCAGCAGCATGTTTCACAAGTCTGCCAAGCAGGGACTCTCTTACATCGTTCTCCCCCATGAAAACGTGGCCCAACCGGTGCGAGACCGCCAATGCACGACATGACCTGATGGTGTCGGCGAAAAGTGAGTGCGGACCGTTGAATGAGTAGATATACCCTTCCTTGTCATTGAGAGCTGTCCAGCGCCGGGCCTGGACTGCGCCCGAACATTTGAGGGCGAACTCGTAGAAGTTGCGCTCCCATTCTCTCTCTTCAATGCGTCCCTCGTTCATGAGACGAAGCAGGTTGCCGTACGTGCTCACGTTATTGAAACCGTGATCATGAACCCCGAAATGTGTCACGTGCACGCACATACGCTCGACAGTGTCGCGCCTTCCATTCTCCAGAAAGGATTCATCGCCGGTCGCATCAAACTGCAGAATTTTGGATCCGTACTCAAAGCCCTGAGTCCACTCGGTCCACCCCCTGGTTGAATACTTCCCGCGAATGGTAAAGACGGGTGAGCCCTGAGACTGATCGTATTCCTGTTCAATCAGACGGATCTTGCTTCCGGAAAGATCCCAAAGGGTATCGACCTGTTCTTTCAGGTCAGCGGGCTTGAGGTCATAGTCGATAATCATGTGCAGATTCTCCTCCTTTAAGCACCATGCTCCCCGTCACACTCGGAGATATCACATTCAAGTCACCCTTGTCGAACAATGAGGTGTTTCGATGGATATTTCTGAGCATCCGCCCGCCCAGAGGACATAGCAACACTTTGAAGTAAGAAGGAGAGCTGGCGTCCTCGCCTGCTCATTATCAGCCGAGACGGCCGATCTACTGGGAAACACCAAATCCGTGAGCCGAACTGTCACCGCAACAGTGAAGAACTAGACAGGGGGATGGCAACAGACGTCAGTCGGAGGCACCCTACTCCAGCCCCACTTTGAAATACAGGACGCTGTTCGTTCCGAGCGATACGCTCACCGACATCGTGCTGCCGGTACTTACAAGGCCGTTTGTGTACAGCGTCCAGGGATCCGTGGTCATGAGATCGGCCCTGTACCAGACTGCATAGGTCTGGCCGGACGCAGTCTGCCATGACAGATCGAACGAATCGTTGCCTTCGGCCTCGATTCCCAGCACCTGGAAGAGAACGTTGCTTTCCCCCGGGGTGGCAATAGACATCTGGTAGATGGCTCCCTGGCCGTCCCGCCAGCGCCCCTCACCCACATCGTCAAGTTGCGGCCCGAATGTCACCGAATCCACAGGGCTGCCATCCGGTGCATACAAACCTATTGCCTCTCCGCCATTGTTAAGCCCGAACTCCACGTGAAGATCGTTTCCAATCCCGTTGAACTCTGAATCGTTATCTGCCCATACCAGCAGGAAGTCCTTGGCGCCGACCTGGAAGCCCAACGGTACCGTAAAGTTGTTCGTATCAGCCAGGTCATCAGTAAGCGTGAACCCGGTCAGGTTCACCGCCTGGGTTCCCGCATTGTAAATCTCGAACCAGTCTTCGAAGTTGTTGTCGGTCGGATCCATCAGTGTCGTCTCATTGTCGGCCATCCACTCGTTTATGTAGAGAGTCGCCACGAACGAAGTACTGTTATTGGCCGTACCCGGGGTCGGGAAGTGGAATAGCTGACGGCCTGATGAATCTGCGTCGGGATACGATCCGTAGGAGTTGTTTGCCGGAATACCAGAATAGTCCAGGTAGTCCACGACCATTGGTGATCCATCCTGCATCCGGACCAACGCCACCGAACCGCTCACACTGTTCAGTTCGAAGCTCGCATGCCAATGTGTCCCTGTGGTCTCCCCGGGTTCGCCGTCCGCCCAGACCAACGCGTAAGAGTCTGCGCCTACCGTGTTGCCGCTCGCAAATGCCCACTGGGTAAGGTTGCTGTAGTCGTCGGTCAGGTAGTATTCCAAGGCCCCGAGGTCAACAGACTGGGTGTCCGCGTTGTAGATCTCGACCCAGGGGTCGAAGTCGCCCGTGTTGTCGGCCACAAAGCTCGCATTCGATGGCATCACCTCGTTCAGCCAGACCTGCGGGAACGCCGGCAGGTTGGTACTCAGCGAATTGGCTTCGCCGGGAGTGTAGAGAACCGTGGTACCCACGCCCCAGTTGCCTACACGGCTGTTGTCACGCGTGGGGTCGCGCAGCTGCAGCGATGGGCCGGTGCCGTCAGCCGGAACGGGCCAGGGGGCAACGTCGTCATAGGTAACCTGATCCAGGACTGTCCACTCGTTGCTGCTTACGGGCATCAGCAGGCTGATCGTCTCGCCCCCGTTGTCCAGCGATCCCGGGTACTCCCCTGCCAGGACTTCGGCATTGGTATATGCCGCAGCGTATCCAGGCACGCTTTCGGAGACAACCACGTAGTCGCCTGGGCCAATGAAGGTTCCCGATATGAAAGTGAAATCCAAACCGTTCAACCTCATGCCGCCCAGGTCAAATGTCTCGGTGGCCGACAAGTTGTGGATCTCCACGAAGTCTCCGTAAGAGTCGAGTCCGTTATACATTATCTCGTTGATCACCAGCTTGCCCGCAGGGCTCTGGGCCGCGCCGGTGTAGGTAACATTTATGCTATCGGTGGCCACAAGTTCTCCGCGGAGATCGAAACCGCTGAACAGCAGCGGGTTGCTGCCCGGGACAGGACTGAGGGTCACCTGCCACTCTGTTTCGCTCGTCCATGTCACAGGGTATTCGTCGCCGTCGACCCGGATGGTTTCAACCTGTACTGGTGCCAGGCCTTCTATTGTCACCGGACTCGCACCCGTCGTGAAATCAGTCGTAGTTATCTCGAATGCGAGGTTCGTGACCGGGTTCAACTGGGAAATAAGATAGTTGCGCCTGCTCACGATCCAGTCTCGCATCCCTCCTCCGGCAAAGGGATCCTGAGCACCGGTAACTCCGTTGTCCAGGAAGGCATCGTATTGAGCCTGCATGATAGGTTCGCAGTTGTCCGGATGCAGGATACCGTTGACCGCATCCTGCATAGCGCGCCAATAGGCCCGTCTAAAACGTGCATTCACGAAGAACTTGAACTCGAGTACATCGTCGGCCATTGAGAAAAGGCCAGTTGTTGCCCCATTGCTGCCTGCTCCAAGCGCGAAATCCAGGTCCCATGGAAACAGAAGCCATCGCCCGTCCCGGGGCTTGTAGATGTAGGTATTCTTACCGCGATTGTAGCCCCATCCGTCCCAATCGGCGACGATCCGGCGTGTCGCAAAACAGCGCATGAGTTCCTCGAAATCCACGATCGCTGCCACCCTGGCCTCGTAGATACTGCCGAGCGAGAGGTTCATGGTATCTGCCAGCTTGAAAATGTTCTCGTAGCTGTCATCGTAGGCGGCATTCGTTTTCTTTTGCCAGTTCCACCGGTACCGAGACTTTTTCTTGACCGTCCCGCCATTGGTCGTTGTGTAATCCCGTATCTGTGCGTCCTGGTTGCCTGTTTTTTCCGAACTGTCGTTGAACTCGAACCAATCGTCTATTTCGAACAAATCGCCTTCGTCATCATCAGGCACCCAGCTTTCAAGATAGCTCCTGCTCGGATGATGGCTGTCGCCTGAAATGGCGTTACCGGACGACGCTTTGCGGTACTCGTTTATGTAGAAGTGAACGTATCTCTGGTACGTTGTTGGGATGAGGAACTCATCCGCGATTCTGTAGCACATGCGTTCGCGCTGGTACGTAGTATCGCGGCCGTTTTCAAAGCCGTCTATGTTGAACGATGTTACACCCAGCAAACGATCATCCTTCGGCACCTTAAAAACGAAAGCTTGTCCACTGTTGTTCTCCGGGTTGCCGCTGGGACGGACAAACGGGCTGCCCCGCCATCTCACTCCCCCGTTGTAGATCGCACGACTTTCGCCGTTGACAACCGTACAGTCGAGAAGAAGATTGCTGTTGCGCGGCCGGCTTGCCCAACTTGATCGATTCGCTTCCGTTACCCATATTCGGTATGCACCGAAGACGCCGGTCGGCACGCTCTGGCCGAACATCATCAGGCATTCTCCGTCCGGCGCATTTTCCGGAAAGACCGACGTAATGCCATGCGCATCAGTGCTTTCAACACGGAAAGCCACCGTAACGTTTGCGGACTGCCCGGGGACATCGGCACTGTAGATCCCGTCATTCGCCAGGACATCGGCACCCGTTCCACTGTCGTTCATGGCCAGGCTGTTCAACGTTGATGAAGGATCGACCCTGTACTTCAGAGTGACCGAGGTGAGACCATCGGGATCATGTACTCTGCAGGTAACGACAGCGCTCTGCGACGCTGGGGGGAGGATGGGTGAATGCGTAACGTCGTAGATCGACGGCGGCGCGTTTGCGGTGTATTGGCTGTTCTGGGCGCCGGGCGTTCCGAGATCAGGAGGCACCGCCAAGGCTCCTGACGCCTCCAGGTAGTTACCCGCAAGGTGAATGAGCAGGCCCCGGTGCCCACAGAGCCACCGCGCCCTGGCGCGGATAGCCACATTGGCGTCGTTTTCGCTGATACCGCTGAAGTCACTTGTTTCACAGCAGTTGGGCCCGTTGTCGCCGTCTCCCTCCGCGACAAGATGCATGCTCTGGGAGCTTCCATCGTAGCCTTCGGTTGTTCGCAGGGAGGAGTTGATGTGGGTTCCCCGAAGATTCCAGTTTCCCAGGCCGCTTTCAAACGTGCTGTTCGGTATGAGATTGGGTCCGCCGTCCTTCGATATCTCCACGTTGTCAACCAGGCACTCTCCTTTGTCCAGCAGGGCGAGGGAGAGTTCATTAGGGGAGTGGGACCCCGGGGTTCCGTGGTGGGGATAGCCGATGTGGACAGTTCCGGTGTATCCGACCGTTGTCCACATGTTCGTGCTTTTCATCGTTTCGTCACTGCCTGCCCAGTTCATGTCCCGCCTGTTGTCGCTCCTCGGATCGATGAGCTCCAGGCTGCTGCCACCTCCGTCGGCCCATCGGCCCCATCGGTCTCCGTCCCCATAAGTAACAGAATCCATGGTAACGAAATCCTGGCCCGGCAAATCCGGATCATCGGGCCGCGCAAGAACAATCTGTTCACCCCGGTCAGAGAGACTGCCGTCAAAGTCCCCTATCGTGTTTACCGAAGACAAACCCGGGTAGTTGCTCATCAGGCGCAAAGCGTCCCTGGCCACAATCAGGTAGCCGCCGGCTGCAATCACCGTACCTGTGGGAATAGTGAACTGAATCCCATCGATGAAACGCCAGTCGCCGATGTCGACGGCCTGGGTTCCAGCGTTGTAAAGTTCTATGAATTCGTCGTCATTCAGATCAGATATCGGGTGATACATGATCTCATTGATCACGATGTCGCGCTGCGCCAGGGCGCTATTGGCCATTCCAGGGGTTGGTTCATCCAGCACGCGTATCTCTTCACCGCCGTCAGGAAATCTTCCGCTGGTGACGTGTCTGACCTGCGCAGGGAAACGAACCGCATCGATAACACTTGATCCATTGGTGTCGACGAGGTAGATATCGTCGCCACCCATGCTGAGAGAGAAGCCGATGTTTGTCTGGTGGTAAACAGCATATCCGCCGGACAACAGCGTAGATCCAGTCGGGATCACGAAGCGATTAGTCGTGGGGTCGTCAGTCAGCACACAGCCGGACAAGTCAACGGTTTCGGTTCCATGGTTGTACAGCTCTATGAAGTCGACCTGGGGTAAGTCGGTATGTGCCATGAACTCGTTTATCCGCACGTTACGAAGAGCATTTGTCTGCACGGACATGGAATAGCCCGGGGAACCGCCCATGCGCTGGCTGGAAGACCAGGCTTCAGAAGTGTTTTCCCCGTGATCCGGCTCACGCAAGACAAGCGAGTGACCCGCCCCGTCGGGTGCGATCGGCCAGGGCCACTGGTCTTCAAATTCCACTTCCAGCAGAATCGCGTCCTGCACATTGCGCAACCGTACCCTGTCGCCGCCGTTACCGAGATCACCCGAGTACGGTCCCTGAACACCGGAAACGGGGTACACGTAAGAGATGGCTGATGGGTCCTTGGCAACGACAACATAAGACCTGGCCTCCAAAACGGTATTCGCAGGGAACGTATAATCGATACCCCCAGAGATACGGAAACCGCTGATATCGTGGTCAACCGGCTCGCTGTTATAGATCTCGATGAATTCCAGATTCCTGCCGTCATCCCGTGGCGCCGGATGATACATGATCTCGGAAATCGTCAACGCTGTACGCCTGCTGGAAGGTCCAAGCTGCCTGGGGTCGGGGTCGCCGCCATATGGATCGGTGCTAACATAGGAAGCCGGTGCGTTGCTCGCACTTTCCGGCAAGAATACCGTGCCGCCGTCGAATACGGAGTAGTTGCCTTCAACGTAGTACTCCACGGTTCCGGCCCAGCCCGCGGGAATGGGTGTTTCCGTGCGATAGATACTCCCGCTTGTGTTTACCATGGTGCGCAAAGTGAAATCCCCTTGGACACCGAAACGGTACCAAAGCTTGATATCTGCACTTTGTTCAAGCGGATGAATAACAGCCTCCACCGAGACATGCACGCCGTCGTCGATCGTGGGCTCAGACGGGGCATGCGACAGGTTGGATATACTGAAAGGTGCGGGGTTGTAGACAACTACATCATCAAGACCCAGGCGTTGATCATTCGCCGTGTCACCGGTCTTTAGGACCCGGAGATAGCCAGGTGTGAAATCGTTGATTTCATTCGTGTAAGCGTTCCAACTGGTTCCCGAGTAAACGTTGGTGAACGTTCCAAACGAGACCCATGTCTGGGCGTTGGTGGAATACTGGAGTTCAAAGTAGTTCTCTCCGCCGTTCTGACGAGTGATTGCCTGGATTTCAACCCTTCCTATACCGTTGCTTAACATCGGGGAACGCAACCAGGAATTCGTGCTGTCATCGTAATCACGCAGCCATCCGGCATAGGGCAAGCTGTAAGGCTGCAAAGGGAAGCCGGCGGGCCATATCTGCCCTTCAGACAAGATCCATCCCGCGTTGGTGTAAGTACCCCACGATGATTCTACATCCCAGTCGTCAAAATCCTGCCTATTCTGCTCCGTGAGCCCCCAGGCCATTACAGCCGTGAAACAGACAAATACGCAGAGAAAAACGAATGATGACTTCCGAATCATGACACTCCCTGAACATGGCAGCCTCACCAATTTCGATGACAAGCTTTCCCATCCCACATGTAAAATGATACCAATTAAGGATCAATATAGTCAAACACACAGCTTTTCGAGAGGTACTCTGCCAGCTACCCCATCATCCTCACCGACCCTTACACAATCCTTACATTTGTCCTTGACTTCCCCTCCTGTCGGTGACATATTCAACGGGAAAGTTCTCCGCCAGCCTCCAGAGGAAGATAATCGCGGGTCCCCTGGTGATAATAGCCTTAAGACGCTGGAGCTCGTCCCGTTCTTTTTCAAGCTGAAGCTCGGCCTGCTTGCGAGAGGTCACGTCGCGCAGAACACCGATCATGCCAACGGCTTCTCCGGCACTGCGCCGCTGAACCTTGCCGTAATCCTCCAGCCAAACAGTTTCACCGTTAGGGGTACGCACCCTGAAGACCGTAAGCCGTTCGCCGCCGGCACCGACGATCTGCAGAAAATCGTCTGCCACCCAGTCTCTATCCTCGACGGCGACATGTTCCAGGAAATTCGTCGATATCAGGTTTTCAGCGACGAACCCGTACTGTTCTATCTGGGGACTTATGTAGAGCAGCTTGCCGTCGCGGTCCACGGAGTAGATGATATCATTGGTGCCCTCGGTCAATAACCGATACCGGGCCTCGTCGTCAGGCGGCAGTAGAGTCTGGCTGTCTTTCATTGTCTTGAGCCTGGACATGCACAGGGCGGATCGCACCCGCGCCCTTCTTTGCACGTAACGTAACGTTACACTTTCTCATGGACGGCCTGCAAGTATTGCCGCGCTGCGAATCCTACCCCTTGATAACAGCGAGAGGGCGCAGTTGAGCTACTTTTCTGGAAATGTCATCGCCTTGATGCCCCTGTAACGGGACGTTCACTCACTTGCTGCTCCACTTGATCGAGCAACCGAAGGCCTTGGTTTTCTGCGTTGCCGGCTTCTTCCCTTCGACGAGGGCATCCATTGCATTTTTCAGCCATGGCGTTTTCACGGCATCGGGGCTGTTCATTGAGTCATCAATACCCCCCACGTAGGCCAGTCTGTTCTCGGCATCAAACAGAAAGACGTGTGGCGTTCTCGAGGCGCCCATGGCTTTTGCCATTTGCGACCCTTCGTCCACAACGTAGGGAAACACGTATCCATGCTTCTTTGCATCCTTGACCATATTCTCAAGGCTGTCTCCCGACGATTTTGCGGGATCATTGGCGTTGACAGCAATAAACCCTATGCCCTTGGCCTTGTACTCTCCGGCATGTTTCACCATCCGGGTCTTGTACGCCTTTACGACCGGACAGTTATTGCACCAGAAAGCCACAACCGTGCCGCGACTCCCCTTCGCATCGAGCACCGTGATCGTTTTGCCGTCCACGTTCTTCATCTTGCGGTCCGCTTGCGGGAGCTTCGAGCCAATACTGAGTTCACCGGCAAGGGATATCTCCGCCACCAGGATCATTGAAACGGCAGCCAATATCCATCTGGTCACTACTCCGTGTTTCATCTCTTATTCCTCCGTCTCGCCTGCCCCGGGTCCCGTGATGTCTTCCTGTACCCCGGGGGATTCGTTGTCCTGTAACAGTGCGAGTATCTTCTTTTCAAGTTCGTCTTCCTGCACCGCACCCTCCCAGAAATCGCGCAGCTCACCGCCGGGGCCGTAAACAACGGTTGCTGGAAGTGCACCGGACCATTCCCTGTGAACACTGCTGATGAAGCTGTTGGCATCTCCGCTCTGGTGGTAACTGGTCCAGTCCACTCCCTCCTTCTTGAGGATCTCCTTCACGGAAGGCAGTTCGGAATCAGAATCGACGGAGACAAATAGGACGTTCACGTCTCTGTCGAGGTACCTGGTCCTGGCGTTGACGAAGTAAGGCAGTTCAGTAAGACAGGGGGGACACCACGATGCCCAGAAGTTGACGACAAGTAGTTTTCGAGAGGAACTGTGGACAAGAGCCTCGTACTGCTCCAAATCAATAGCGCGCAGTCTTACCGCATCCCCTGCCGCAGACCGGGATGATCGTGAACATCCGATCACCGTCGCATAGGCAACAAGGCTCAGGAACAAAACCGAGTGTGCCACTTTCATAACGGATAATTATAGCACCCCCGGAAAGCGTAACGCAAGAGGCTGGAGAGAGAGAAACCTGCGCTGTGGCACAGATTTCGATGGCTGATGGTTGATGAGTGAGAGAGACGTCCAACCGCTCACCTTAAACCAGAATGCGCACCTTACTTCCGTGCGCCCGTTCCGGCGAATTTCTCGTAAGCTTCGGCTACGCGGCCCTGCTTCTCATCGCCTTCATGAATATAGATGCGGTAACGCCAGGTAAGGCTCTCTCCATCCGGGATCCCCATGTCGCCTGCGGACCTATCCGGGTTCTTCTCGAAATAATGTATCCCGAAAGGATTGGCTGTCATCAGGCCGTAATTGCGGGCATGCCACCATGTCGGGTGCCTTGGATTCTTGGGATGATCGAATATGGCAACACCAACCGTTTTCCCGTCAATGGGCCCGTAGTAGTCGCACCACGCTGCCCGCTTCCCCCATGCCGAGTTGTCACGCACACCCTCACTGTTCACGAGGTGCCCTTTGCCAACCTTGCCTTTCAGCCTCATCGTGGGAGCCACCCTGACGGCCATGCAACCTTCCTTTGTGTCGCCAAGCACGATCTTCCCGTGGGATGCGTGGATCGTTATCTCAATGTCCATCATGCGGGCATTCTCCGCGGCATAGAATCGGTGCGTCCTCGTGTCGGAACAGACCACCTTGCGCTTGTCCCCGGCGGCATCAGCTACCCACAGGCTGCTTGAGGTAACAACTCCAGAGTCACCGGAAGATTTCACTTCTTTGAACTCCTGGTGTTCAACCCGGTGCCCTTTGCCTTCGGTCCAGAAATCATACCCGTTCACGTCACCATGCACGAACCACAACGATCTGTGGTGCGCATGATCCGTCTGCTCGTCCTTGTTGCTGTCGCTCATGGGCCAGTGACGTGTCATGTTCACTCCTGTGGGACCGATAACAGGATAGAAGAAAGGTCTGTCCACGGTCTTGTAATGATACTGCGTGAAAAGCTTGCCATTGATTTCCACCCGAATGGTGTTGTCGCCCTGCCTGGCGATCCAAACGCCTTTCCCGGAAGCCTTGTTGCCGGCCGCGCACAGGTCCACAACCGTTGCCAGCATCGATGCGAACATCGCGGCAATCAACATATACCGACTCATGACGTACATCCACTCTCCCTCTTCTTGAATAAGCCTGTCTTCTTTATCAGGCATCTTACAGGACAGTATCGGCCAGGAAAAGGCCCGTCTACAGGTAATCAACCATCCTTCGCAAAGGCTACCGAGGGCAAACCATGGGGGGGTTCGCCTTTAGCGGAAATTTCTGAATTATCGCGTGCAATCTCTGGCAAGAGTTAATATATTTGCAGTCCTAATTTGGCTATAGGTAGCCAAAGGTATAGAGAACAAACATAATCAGACGGAGGAAATGAAAATGGCTCATGTTATCTCAGATGACTGCACCATGTGCGGAACCTGCGTAGATGCCTGCCCGGTTGAAGCTATCAGCGAGGGCGATCCCAAGTATGTCATAGATGCCGAACTCTGCACCGACTGTGGCGCCTGCGTAGACGAATGCCCGTGCGACGCTATTGCTCAAGGCGACTGATTTTTTCAGAAATCAAGCCAACCCCGTGTCCGACACAGACGGACACGGGGTCTTTTTTTTGGGCCGGAAGTGCAACTCCCTTCCGGCTTTTAGCCCAGCGACGAAGAAAGCTGCAGAAAACGTACTTGCATATCTGTTGGGCAAGAAGGTAAGCTTTTTGCTATGAAAACCTTATTCACATATACCGCCGTCGTTCTAATCACAGTTGTCTCGCTACTTCCAACGGTAACTTTCGGTCGAGGAGCCGACTCGCCCCGCGACTCGATCATCGTATCCGAAAACCTTGGACTTCTGTCTGTGGGCGCTGCCTTTGACAAGCAAGACAGGGAAATGATCTCGGACATGGGTGCTGTCACGCGGGAAACCGAGAGCCACTCCTACTACGCATTCCTTTCTCTGGACGTTCTGCCGTGGGTGACCATCACGGGCGGAGCAGGCCAGACCGAAGCCAAGGAAGGAAAAACGATTGGTTACGAGGACCCGGATTCGCTCTGGATGTTCGGATTGGTAGTCAACATCTGGGAACAGGACATTATCCGCCCCCCTTACCTGGCCAGCCGTTTGAGCATACAGGCAGCTTACAGCCGTTGGGACCATGATGCCGAGATGGGCGGCGGAGAAATGCAGTGGACTGAAGATCGTGTTTCACTCGCCGCTGTTGCGGAATTCTTTGTAGATCACGAGGCCGAAGAACTCGATGAACCTCCCTACAGTGCCAAGTTCAGTCTTGGTCCCGTAGTTTCCAGCATCGATGGCGATGTACCTGGAACCGCATCCTGGTTTGATTACACGGGCACCGGTGAAGTAGACTTTGAAGAGGAAGAAGACGTGGGCATTCTTATCGGCGTGGACATACAGCTTGCCGACAACTTCTCTATCGGCTGGGAAGGAAGAATGTTCGAGCACCTTTCGCAGTCCGTGACTGCCGCCCTTCATTTCTAAATGTCTCGGGTGAGACATGGACGGCAGCCCGGCGCGGTTGCGAACTGAAGACCAATGAAGGGAGAATAGCGATGAAAGCAAAAGCGTTTGCAGTCATCATAATGGCGGTGCTCGCCGTAAGCCTTACGGGTTGTACGACAACCCAGCAGGGCACGGCTACCGGCGCAGTGGCCGGCGGGGCACTCGGAGCGGTTGTGGGCAACAACCTGGGAAGCGGATCCGGAGACAGGGAAAAGGGAGCCCTGCTCGGTGCAGCGGCCGGTGCTTTGCTCGGGAACCAGATTGGGCAACAGAAACAGAGAAACCAGCAGCTTGAACAGCGTATCAACACCGTTGAGCAGCAGGGCCGGCAACAGACGGTGTGGATTGAGAACTCCAACAATTCGAAGACACCCGTGATCCTCAGAAGGGCCCCGGGCGGAATGTGGGTAGGGCCACGCGGCGAGTACTACTCAACGATGCCATCTCAAGAACAGCTTAAGAAGATCTACGGCTTCTAAACGCGTACTGTGGGATTGCTTCCTCAGGATGCTCCGTACCTGTAGACTCTCGACGGATCGGACAGCTTGTCGCCTTTAAACGCTACGCCTTCCTCCATGAGCATGCGTTTCTTCAAGGCCAGGTCCGGTCCGCTTCTGGCACCACGGAAGCCGCCCAGGGTAAGATCCGTACTGATAACCCTGTGGCAGGGCACCCGGGGAGCAAATGGATTCCTTTTCAAGGCCTGGCCGACCGCGCGAGGCGATTTGCAGCCCACGTGCGCTGCCAGGAGTTTGTACGTGGTGACGTATCCCGCGGGAATGAGCTCAGCGGCGCTGTATACGCAACTCTGAAACGCCGTGACTCCCTTTCCTTGCTTACCACTCACGTCTTCAGTACTGGAATTCCTACTGCACATCTCCGGCTCCAAGAATCTGGAAGCATCTATATCATCGTCAATGATCAGCAGTGGCCCCTGTCTCACACTCCCTCAACGGCTACAGGCACAGTCACATCGAATCTTGTACCCTCTCCGTGTTCACTCGTCACCCGGACAGTAATCCCAAGGTTCCCGGCAACCCTCTTGACTATTGACAGCCCAAGTCCTGTTGACAGCTTGTTGAAACGGGCCGCCTCTCCGGTTCTGTAGTACTCTTCGAATATCCGTTCCATGGCTTCAGGCTTTATGCCAATACCGTGGTCGATAACCGACACAACCATGGAATCTCCATCGCGTTCCGCGACGACGTTCACTTCACCACCTTCATGCGAATATAGGACCGCATTCGCTATGAGGTTCGAGAACAGAATCGCCAGCTGCTTCTGCTCGCCCAGAACACTGTCAGGTTCCAGGCTAACACCTATTGACACGTTCCGGCTCTCAGCTTTGTCCTTCAGATCGGCAACCACGGCGTTGATTACCAACTCAAGCGAAACGGGCGACAAGACAATTCTCTCATTCGTACGAGAACGCAAATCGCCTAGAAGAAGTATGTCGCTGATGCGCTCCGAAAGAGTCTGAGACCTCACCTGTATGCTCTCTATGACTTTGCGAATTGGATCTTCCAGATCCTCCCAGTGTTTCCAGCGGAGTACATGTATGCTGCTCTGGATTCCTGAAAACGGCGCCTTGAGATCGTGAGCAGTTCGTAGAACCTGGCGGTTGATCTCTTCATCCACTTTCATAAGGCGGGCATTAGCCTCTGCAAGCTGCTGATCGCGGGTGCGAACAGCGCCCGAAAGGGTCGCAACCAGGTACCACACCACAAACCATACCGCCACCGCTGAAGCAGCAAAGGCCATGGCCTGGATGGGGTGACTCTGCGTGAACGGTGTAGAGGAGAGAAGAATCGACGGGCTGGAAATCACTCGTGACGACTCAAGGCAGACGCATGCCATGTAGAGGCTCGAAGCCAGCAGCGTAACAATGAAACTGTGCCTGCGCGTGAAGAATATGCAGGCGAGTGCAATGTGAAAAAGATACGCGAAGGCCACAAAGGTGTCTACGCTTCCCACCTTGTGAACAAGCACGCTAAGAATCACAAGGTCCACTGCTATCTGCAACCATAGATTCGTTTCCGTTGCACGAACTGGTGAGTCAGGGTTAAGATGCCGAAGCATCAAGAGGAAGACAAGGTTGGCGGCACAGAGGATACCTGCCAGTATCCACGGCCAGGTACGGGGAGGAACGAAACCCAACTGTTGTGTAATATCCGGAGAAAGATGCCCCGCCATGCCAACCGCAACAAACGCTGCGACAACTATCCACCTGATCCCGGTGAACCAACGGGCATTGAGAAGAAGAACCGCGTTACCCAACCCTCGTTGATCCTCTGGTAATCCGGATCCAGAATCGTCAGCAGAAGGTTTTAGTTCGACAGTGCTCATAGGTTGACAGCGGGTTCTAATTCGTCTCCATATTACAGAGCATCCGGCGCGATCTTGATGTAGTCGGAGTTCTTACCTTTCCAATCCTCGTAGTACTTCCAACTGACAATCGCGCTGAGATTCTCGAGCTCGCTGGACTTCTCCTGGAGGCAAGCCTTCATGACATCACCGGCAGAAAGCACACCGAGGAACACGCCCTCTTTCTCGACGAGAAGGCGCCGGCGTCTGAGTCCCAGGCACGTATCCATCAGCTTGTAAATAGAATCGGAATGCGCGACGAACGCGAGGTCCGCTCTCATGAAGTCGGAGATCTTCTGCTTATCGATGTTGAAACCTTCATTCAGGACATTCTGAAGCAGGTTCCTTTCCGTCCAGATGCCCACCGGCTTATCATCGTCCAGCACCAGGACTGATCCCACGTTCTTCTCGTTCATCAACTGCAGTGCCCTGCGCAGAGATGTGTCGGGAGATACGCTGACAAGTTCTCCACCTTTATCTCTTAGAATATCTTCTGCCGTTTTCATTTTCAGTCCCTTTCCGAATCCAGACGAAGAACTATCTCTTCGACCAATTGAATGACTCTATACCTTAATCTGCCCCTCTGGCAAGTCTCGCCAATCACGATTTAGGTTGGTCAACATGCCATCCCTGTTTTTCCATCCCAGAGGGCCCAGTCATAGACCTTGATCGATCCGCCCCTGGCTGCCAGGATTTCGCGCGTGCGTCTTGCGGCCTCAGGATCCTTCGCCATCACGCCCATAAAACCTCCGCCACCGGCACCGGCAAGTTTGCCGCCCAGGATGAGGTCTGAGATATCACTGAACATGGTATCCACTTCCGGGTTGCTACAGTTCGGATCCAAAACCTGGTGTATGGCCCACGCATCCCTCATAACGTAGCCGAGCCCATCCAGGTCTCCCAGGGCGAGCAACTTCCTACCTTCTTCCGCGAACTCCACAAGTTCGGCGATCGCAGAAAGAATGCCGCCATCGCGGCTAAGGTAATTACCCACCACAATCTGCAACACGTTCTTGGCAAGTCTCTCTATGCCGGTAAAGGCAACGACAAATCTTTGCTGAAACTCATCAAGGATCTCGGGGAACAGCGGGACCCTTTCCACCCGCGGGCGGATCGGCGTAACAGGCGCGCTTGATATCAGCTTTATGCCCGGCACCAACCCACCGATCTGGTCCTGCCACCCGCCGCCGGTGGTCATGCGCTGCTCAAGAACAAGTACAAGCCCGATGATCACTTCCGGGGCAGCCGGTCGTCCAGCCAAACGCTGAAGCGCAGTCAGCAGGGCCGCCGCCAGTATGGAGCTTGTTCCCATACCGCTCCCCCTCGGCACCCTTGCCCAGGTTCGGACCCTCACTCCCTGGGTTACGCAGGTCCCATGCCCGTAACCGCTTAGTACGAGGGCTGTCCTTAGAAGCGCGAACTTGTCTTTCAGCCCTTCATCACCAAGCACGCTCTCACCATCACACACGGTGGTTGTCAGGCCGCCTGCGTCTTCCAGGACCAGCTCCCATTTTCTATCCGGGAGGGTCTCGACGTAAGCACCCACCGGCAGTTCGCCACCTAGAGTCATCGCTATGTTCAGAACCCGCGCGGGGCGCTCAAGACAATAAGGCGGGGTATCGCTCCATCCTCCGGCAACGTCGAAACGCACGGGGAGACGCACTTCGTCACGGGCGCCGGTCGTCAGACCCTCGACCGGTACCGGTTCGTAGGATCGGACCGCATGCGTCACTTCGCGATGAACGGCACGGAAGGCCTCTTCCCCAGCATTCGCAGCGCTTTTCTCATCACCCCCGCTCCTCAGCAAATCGCACCGCATCTGCAAGACCCGGCTTTCGGGGAGTCCAGGGCCAATGCGCCCCCCGTCAGAGGTCAACCCCCCGGCCAGCTTGATAAGCTTGTCTCCGTGTGCATCAGAACTAAGGTGCTTTGTCAACGCCGATAAGTTCCTGTCAGCACCATCGTACACAGATCTGTCGATGGCATGAAACACGAGGTGGGCAACCAGGTCGTCCTGCCGATCCATAAAGGCCCTGGCATCCACTTCCATGTGAAGCTCGGAAAGGCTGAGCCGTCGGGCATCACGCCATGTATCGAGCCGGTTTTCTTCATCATCATCGAATCTCAGCAACCACATGACCATTGCCACGCCTTTGGCATCGGAGACGCACGGGAAGAGCTTCGCATTCCAGATTGTCCTTGCACCACCTTCCGGCCACAGATCCCCGGATAGAACCCCCCTGCGGGTCATCCACGACTCCAGCTCGCAATTCCCGAAAGTAGCCGAGCCGAGCTCCGACTTAGGATTGTCGTCAACACCGCAACACACGAGAAGGCTGGAAACACCGTCAGCCTTTCCCCTCAAGGGAACCTGCCACAGGCACGTGTTGTCAGGAAGCCTGAGATCGGCACTGTTCGAATCGACACCAACCACGGCACAGCGGTTTCCAATTCGAACATCGGGGCCAAGATGGCAACCAAAGAGAAGCGAACCCTTTCCAACCGTTGTGGTACTTTCGACGTCCGAAGCACATGCCGTCGCCGAAGGGTCCACGCCAGGCCCGCATTCCGACAGTATTCGGCGCGAGAGCATCCCTCCCCAGGGTCGGGTCAGGTGCTGCAACACCTCCGCAGAAGAACCGAAATGTATGAACGTCAGGTTAGACGCTTCGCTGTGCACGAGGGTATGCCCCACCAACGCATTATGGATTCTTTCCCCCAGTGGCATCTTCCTGAGCCATTTCTCCATGGCAGGAACAAAACCCGAAGCGATCTCCTCATACAAGCTGCATTCAGCACCCATCTCTATCAGCTCACTAACCGGATTCGGTTCCGATTCCGCCAGCGCAAGCAGTGAGCGGAAGGATTCTCCGCACACCGCGTATATGCCCGTATCCAGGAGCGCGGCACAGCCACGTACAAGAGCACCGTGCCTGATCAATTCGTCTGCCGAAGCTTTCTGCAACAGTTCGATGACTTCACCGCTCTGGGAGGCAACAATCACACCGTGCTTCTCGGCTATCGCAATCGATACCGGAAAGGTCACCACCATGGCATCGTCTTTCGGCAGATCCACCCGCGCCGACGCGAAAAGCGGCAGGGCGTCTCCGGAGAAGGACAGCATGCCGCTACCGGTCATGCGATGAGCAATAGGGGCTGATATGGCGAGCTGATGATCAAAGACCGTAAGCGGCGGGTGATCTGAGTCCGACAGGACAGGAAACGGGATGAAGCTTTTGCCGAGAACATTTGCCCAGGGCACCCTCTTACTGTCGCCACCGGCATGAATCAGCAGAACCTTCAGATCGGCAGGATCCCTGTCAGGCACGGCATCCCGCAGACGGCGAAGCGCGTTGAGCGTTGCGCCTCCGCTACCTATTCGCTTTCCGTCCGGATCCGCAACCACGAGGGTTCGTGTGCTTGAAGACACGAACCCGCGCCGTCGCGCAGATTCAACCTGCATCTCGTATATGCTGGCTTGATACTCACTTGCGGCGGTAAGAACAACTACATCCCAGGAGGCAACGCGATCAGGCACCTGCACCGAAAGCTTGAGAAGTGCCGTCGCACGCGCAAGGTATCCCAATGCCTGAATTTCATCATTCCGTCCTCTGATAGTATCTATCTTACGTGTGGTCATTGAACTCCATGAACTCGGTTACGAAACGCTATATTAATGCACCTTACCACGCAACCGGTCAGCGGCAACAGTAGATTCTGTATCATCCCTGCACGACATCCAGGGTCATTCAGTTCTCCGTAAGGCATTTGGGATCAGAGTGTTCAATCTTCCAATACCACTTGCAGCGTGTTCATCATCCAGCAAAGAGGTCGCCCGATCGGAGTCGGGCGCTACGTTCGATCCCCTGTAGCTCCCGATTCCAATCGGGAGATCTCGTTTTCAGCGGGTTCATTGAGTGCAGTGTAGTTCAGACTTTTTGCATAACTTCCTGCGACACAAGAGAGTGAGCTTATGGATTAAATGTCCCTGGCACGACATCGAACTGACAGCCTGAGGCCCGAGTCGCTCGGGAAAGATCGTGTGTCTCTGTGTTCGTTCTCAGAAGAGCTCCAGCATCAAGAATCAGTGTTCGTGGGGCTTGTTCGGCATGAGGGACGGTGCAAGAACAGCCACAAGAACGAGAGCGCTCAGATGGTGAAACCATGACAACCCATGATGCATGACATCTCTGTATGAACTCGCCACCGATGGCTCCGCCAGGCTGTCGAGCAGACATCCGGCAAGTATTGCGGACACACCAATTACTACGAGATAAACCACGGCCGACACCTTGCCCAGTATTTTCCACACGGTTGTTATCGTTGCAGCATTTGTGGCCGGCCCGGTAACAAGAAAGACCAGTGCCGCTCCGGGACTGACACCCATGTGAATAAGCGCAAAGGCTATCGGAACGGATCCGCTGGAACAGGCGTATATGGGAATGCCCACGATCATCATCAGGAACATCGCCGGCAACCCCACGCCCAGTTTGTCGGCAAAGTAGTTCTCAGGAATCAGCGCGGAAAGAAAACCGGAAATCACAATTCCGACAAGCATCGACCTGCCGATATCCCGGGCCAGTTCTACAAAACCATAGTGAAAGATCCTGACAAAACGAGACGGCGAACCCTCATGCTTGCAGCTTGAGCATGAACATTCCCCGGCCGACTCCACGCCTCCTTCATGCCGGGAAAGTAGCTCGACAAGCGATCCGCTTGCCAGCCCAGAGACGAATGCCGTGACGACGCGAAACACGACAAAGATCGGACCCAGCAGGGAATAGGTCACCATCACGCTGTCCAGCCCCGTCTGAGGAGTGGATGCAACGAAGGAAAGAGTGGCCCCTTTCCCCGCTCCGTGCTGTCTCAGGGAAGCGGCAACAGGTATTACGCCACAGGAACACAATGGCAAAGGAACCCCGAGAAGAGCGGCCTTGCAAACCTGCCAGAGGCCCGGACGTCCCAGGTGCCTCTCTACAAGCTCCGGGGAAATAGAAACGGACAGTATCCCGGCCACCAGGAACCCGAACAACAGGTAAGGAGCCATTTGCCCGGATACCATCCACACATTGAGGACTATATCAGCAAGAACATTCATTGTTCAGCTAAACCACCTTACCAATCAGCATACCCCCCTGGTAAACGATGAAAGTAATGATATAGGCCAGAAGGGTAAGACCTACAGCTTGCAGCGCGGCCCAGTACCAGGCGCCGCTTTCCTTCCATGTTGCCACTACAGTGACCGCACATGGAACGCTGATCAGACAGAACAACATTATGCAGAATGCCTGCAGGGGAGAGTATTGGCGCCGTAATACTTCGCGCAGGGGTTCTGAAGTAGCACCTCCCTCACCAAGCGAATTGACAATTCCCAATTGGGCAACAAAGACCTCCTTGGCCGCAACAGCTCCAATTAAAGCCGTCGTAGTTTTCCAATCGAAACCCACGGGCTTCATTACTGGCTCAAAGGATTTGCCGATTCGCCCGGCCACCGAATAAGACAGCTCTACTTGCGCCGCGTCCTCCGCATTCAGCCCCTCCAATTTGTCTTCCCCGGGTTTGGGATAACTCGTGAGCACCCAGAGAATCATCGAGATAACCACAATCACGGTACCCGCTTTTCTGACAAACAGCCACGCCCTGTCCCATGTGTGCTCCATCAGGCCTTTGAATGTCGGCAATCTGTACGGGGGAAGATCCATGACGAGAGCTTCCGCTTCACCCTTGAAAAGGGTTGCCCTCAGCAACCGGGCAAGAATAACCGCTATCGCGATGCCGATCAGGTATATCATCATGAGCATCGGAGTCCTCCACTTGTCTGCAAAGAAAGCCCCAATGAAAAGCGTGTATATGGGTAGCCTCGCTCCGCAACTGAAAAGCGGCAGCACCAGCATCGTGCTCAGGCGGTCTCTGCGACTCTCCAGCATTCGCGTAGCCATGATCGCCGGAACCGTACAACCGAAACCTATCAGCATGGGGATGAAGCTCTTGCCGTGTAAGCCGATTTTGTGCATCAGGCCATCCATGATAAAAGCCGCTCGCGCCATGTAACCGGAGTCTTCCAGCAAGGCGATCGCGAAAAACAGCAGCACAATGGTGGGAACAAAAACCAGTACGCCACCCACCCCGGCAATAACCCCGTCAACTATCAACGAACGCATCGGATCGGCAACACCTTCGGGCCACGACTGAACAACCGTCGAAGATATCCAGCTGAACAGATTCTCGATCCATACCATGGGATACTCACCCATGGTGAATGTCATTTTGAAAAGCAGGTACATGAGCCCAAGAAAGATCGGAATACCCAGGATATTACTCGTGAGCAGCTCGTCAATGCGGTCCGACATTGAATGCCTGGTCTCAACCGTCATATTGACGGCTTCCTGGCATGCGCCGGAGATGAACCCGTATCGTCCGTCAGCTATCACGACTTCCGGCGTATCTCCGAAATGAACATTGATCCGGTTAACCGACTTGCCCAACTCGGACAGCACATCCGAGGACTCCCCGCAGACATCCTTCACATAGGTTGTTACGGACTCATCCCCCTCAAGCAACTTGATTGCCAGCCAGCGAGGATGGATTCCGTAATCCAACGAGGTCTCCTCGAGACGCGGAATCAATCGAGAAAGCTCGGCCTCCACCTCACGTCCGTAAGAGATGTATGTAGGCTTCCTCGGGTGTTCTTGATCAGACACCTCCACAATGGTGTCTTTAAGGACCTCGAGCCCAACCCCTTTATGACCAACCAGGGAAACAATTCTTGCATCAAAGAACCTGGACAGCAAAGAGGTATCTATGTCCTGCCCCTTGGCGCCGGCTATGTCGGACATGTTGAATGCCAGTACTACCGGGACTTCGAGCTCCATGAACTGCACGGCAAGGTACAAATGCCGTTCAAGGTTAGACGAATCCAGAACGCAGACAACCACGTCAGGATCCTCGTGCATTACGTAGTTTCTGGCAACCAGCTCGTCGGCCGAATGCGCCGTGAGACTGTAGGTCCCCGGAAGATCCACAACGGTCACTTCGTGACCCTTGTGACGAAAAGATCCCTCTTCGACCTCTACCGTCACGCCGGGATAGTTGCCCACGTGATGGCGCGATCCAGTCAACGCATTAAAGATGGTGGTCTTTCCTGAGTTGGGATTCCCCGCCAATGCAATAGTTACCGGTTTATGCCCGCCATTCGTCATATCAATAGCCACGACAGTCATTCCTCAGGTTTTACCAGAACCTTCTTGACCATCCCCCGTCCGATGACCAACCGGTTGTCCTTAATCGCCAGGATTATCGAACCGGAGTTCTTCACGACTCTCACTCTGACACCCGGCAGTATCCCCATGGAGGCAAGCCTTCTGACGAGGCCGCCGCCGCCATGGATCTCCACGACAGTTGCAGATTCACCTGCCTTCATGTCGCGAAGAGAAACCGTGGCCTCACCTCCCGCAGCGGGAGGATCCGCCTTACCGGCATCTTCATTTCGACTGATCCACCTGCATAAATCCTTCAATTCTCTTCCCCTTCTTGGCCTTTACGAAGGCCGAAAACCTGTCCACCCAATCATTGTCCGCCACGGTCGAGTCCTTCAGAAACCGGGCAAAGAGCACAAGCTGCCGCATGACCTTTTTGTCCGTAACATGCTCCATCCTGCATGCATTCTCTCCAGCAAGCTCCTCGTCAATCAGCAGTATGTCCGTGAGAAAGCGCTTGATAATCATGTGATTCTCAGCGACCTCCTCCGCAATTTTCCTTCCGTCAGCAGTGAGCGTGGCAATTTCGTATGGCGTGTAATTGACAAGTCCCTTCTCGGCAAGTGTCTTGAGCGTCGAACTTACCGTGGACTTGTGCACAGACAACTCCGTCGCGATATCTCTGACCCTGGCAGCTCCTTTGCTCGCATGGAGCTTCAGGATTGCTTCAAGGTAATCCTCCAGCTTCGATGTTATCGTTCTCTCACGCTTCATTTCACACCAAGTATGACGCTTCCATCATTGTTTTATTAATCAAACAATATCACACTACAGCCCCAATGCAAATACAAGACGAAATAAAGGACAGGCGGAAGCGCCCAGCGGGCCTAAGCCCGCAATCCCCAACTTCAGCGTTGAGCCTGTCGAAAAACGGAGAGCAGCCCTTACGGGCTTGACTGCAAACGGTCGCTGGACTGGGAGTATCAACGTTCCCCGCAACACCTCTGAATCCTCACCCTCCGTCGCCGAGGCTATGGAGGCCAAGCGGATTCAGCTACGGGAGGAAGTCCTGATCCAAACGTAGCTGGATTCGTTAGAATTCAGATCCCCTACTCCACAAGCCAAACCTGCCCACGAAAATAGATCGGGCCTGAGCC
The DNA here is from genome assembly GCA_030744755.1 of Kiritimatiellia bacterium. Classification (GTDB taxonomy): domain Bacteria; phylum Verrucomicrobiota; class Kiritimatiellia; order UBA8416; family JADHWI01; genus JASLPY01. The sequence goes on from JASLPY010000003.1 coordinate 91,522, forward strand.
GCCTTGTGAATTCGAGTAAATGATCATTCTGTCCTCGCCGGACAGGTTCGTGTAGTCAGGCACCCCGGACCAGCCGCCTTCAAGATTAGTCGCATTCTCCAGCGAGTAGTACCTCTGGTAACTGCCGCCGTAGGCAGAGGCGTCAACGCCGAAGAACTCCACCAGCACATCACTGTTGGATATTATTACATCCACCCAGAACAGGCTGTTGCTGTTCGTCGGATCAGTTCCTGCCGTGAACTCATCGTCGTTGTTAAGACCATCCTCGTCGGGATCGTTTGTTGCGATACCATCCGGGGCGTTCGTGCTTCCAAAGTGCTCTATCTCCCAGTCATCCAGCATGCCGTCGCCGTCAACGTCCAGGGGCGATTCCGCCAGCGGGTTGTTATCCTCGGAAGCGCCGTAGGTGGTGAACACTTCGTTCGACCCCTGGTTCATCCAACAGGTCCAGATCCAGTTGGACGATCTTGCCATGCCCTCAATACGGAACTCGTCAACGTACTCGGCAAAGCATTCGCCGCCCCAAAGTGAGAAGGTATTGGCGATATAGGCAATTGACCCGCTCACCTGGTTGATAGCAGATCCCACAAGGCGACCATCTACATAGAAATCCGTCCCGCCGCCTTCTCCCACTGCCGCAATATGGCGCCACTTTACATTGCCCGCCGGCAGGTCATATCCCGAATCGGTGAAATCGAGGCCGATCTGCATACCGAGATCATCACTCGTCTTCTTCACTACCGCCGCACGGTCGCCCGAAGAGGTCCTGGCAAGGGTTCTTCCTTCGGAACTCGGATAGAGACCCTTGAACCATGTGCTTATCGTCCAGCTCCCGGCCAACGGAACATAAGGGTCCGCGACCTGGATGGTCGAGCCAACCGAAGGAAGTCCCAGGGCCCTGCCTATCTGGCCGGGCTCCTCCCAGGTGTAGCTGCTTTTAAACGTGGTCTGCACGTCGTTGCTGGTGGAATCGTACACCGTGGTACTGCCCGTATCATCGGCCATGTGCTGCACAAGGCCGAAGCCGTTCGTCCAGACGGTTCCGTTGGTTGCATACCCCGGAGGTTCGGTAGCGCTGTCGTTGCCCCAGTAGAGCCATATCGAGGTGCCCTCTTCGGGCAAATCAGGCATGAGAACCCATACGCAGGAGGTGCCGCCTGGATCCCAGTTCTCGATCTCGTGGTACAGCGTATTGGTGCCCGTTATATCGGCAATGCGAAGACTTGCCCCGCCAAAGGCGGGGTCACCAACGTCCTCGTAATCGAAACCTTCCAGTCCCTCGTGCAGCTTCACCAGTACCGGAAAGTCTTCAACACCTTGAGCATCCGCGTACCCTGAAATAGACACCTGCATCCGGTAGTCCCAGTCACTGTACGTCGATGAGTACGTAAACACGTTTATCGAGGCAGAAGTCGTAACTCCAAAATCGTCCTCCAGCACCGCAAAAAGCTGGTGATTGGAGGTGGGTGGGATATTGGACTGGTTAAGGTCACAAGTATATGGACTGATGATGTCCTCATGCAACATTTCCGCCCCACTATAGAACCTGACGTGGTGCACTGAACCGGCCACATGCGAAAGGTCCACTGCCGCTGTCATGGTATCTGAGAACGGGGACAGGTACTTCGTGCCGTCCTCAGGACTGGTCAGCGCGATCCGTTCGGCCATTACAGCATGAAAAACGATTTCCACGGAGCTTTCGGTACCGCCATCGTCCACCAGGTCGGCCCTCAGGCTGTATGTCCCGGCCGTACTCACATGGGTGTGGTCCAGAAAGGTTTCATACGGATCGGTGGTGTCTACCGCGATACTGTTGGTCCCCAAGAAGAATTCTACTGAGTGGATCGAGCCACTTACCTGGTTGTCGTCTATTACGGTGGTTATGGTGTTCGAGAACGGGATGTACAAGGTGCTCCCGGCCGACGGGCTTGTAATGAATACTCTGGCCGCGGTAAGCGATGCGGGAAGGGCCACCCAATTTGCCGGATCGTTTCCGCTTTGTCCGGCGTATGCTCTTTGAAGTGCCATGTCGTTGGTCTGGACGTTCTGCGGCCAGGGCGAGTGGGCCGAGTAGATTACTTCGTCAACGATAACCCAGGACACGTTATCTCCCTCGTCGTCCGGCGCCTGTGGCCGCTCGAGTGCTATGCGCTCGCCATCGTTGGAAAGTCTGCCGTCATACGGACCCATTATATAGAGAACCGCGTTGGTCAGATCGTATGCTTCCTTGAATGCATTCATCGCCGCTGTATTGGTGGGATTGAATGATACAAGTGTGAGGTAATCCTTCGATCCAATTGATGTATTGGACGGGAAGCTGTACTCCACTCCTCCATCGATCCGCCATGTTCCAGTCTCATTCCACAATTCGATCGGCGCGTCGGTTGGATTATAGAGCACGATGTACTCATCGTTGGTGTTGTCCTCGGGATTGGCGACCGTGGGGGCTGGATGATACATGAGCTGGTTTATCACGATATGGCTGGAACCCAGCGCGTTGGTGGTCCTGCGGGTGGGTGACAGTGTGTACCAGTAATCATTGCCATCGATGTAACGCCCAAGCGTGGCGCCATTCTCCTGGCCTTTGAAGCTTATGCCGTCGGCCACGCGGTCTTCACTCGTTCCGGGAAGGTAGGACAGCAATACCTGTTCTCCGGCCTTGTCGAGCCCAAAGCCGTTGGTAATGGGACTGTGGAACCCGGTGACCTCATCAAACGCCTTCCAGCCTCCGGCTGCAATCGTGTTGGTTGCGGGTATGGCCCACTTCTTGAGATCCGAAGCGCTGTCACTGAGGTACCAGTTGGCCAGAGATACGCCGGTGGTTTTGGTGTTGTGGAGTTCCAGCCAGTCGTTGGAATCGTATTCTGGTTTCGCCGCGTTGGTGTAATCGGTATGAGCGGCGATCTCGTTCAGGAGTACGTCCTTTATGGGGTCGGGATCGGTTTCGCCGGGAGAACCGTCTATGTAGGCGCTGGCCCGCCAGTTCCCGCCATAGTTCAATGATCCCTCAGCTTGTTCGTTTAACTCCGTGGCCACCAGGGAATGCCCGGCACCATCGGCCGCAAGGGGCCATCCCCTGCCGTCGTTATACGAGAAGCTCAGAAGGTGAGTATCTGTTCCGTCGCAGAGTGACACGCGTTCGCCCGCATTATCCAGCGAACCGGAGTACTCCCCGGCAATCAGCATACTGTTCCCATAGCGGTTGGTGAAGGCGTCGATGTCTCTCACTATCACCACGTATTCATCCTGGGCGAGTGTGAGAACATCGCCGTAGGTGAAGTCGAACGAGATACCGTTGGTAAAACGCATTCCCGCCAGCCCGAGTGTTCCACCACCGGTGTTCCTGAGCTCCACGAATTCGAACTCATCCGAGTTGCTTGAAATGTTGGTTTCCGTCCCACTCGGCTCGCGAGGGTTATACATTACCTCCGTCACGCGGAGTGGTGATGTTTCGGCCAGGACAAACACTGCCTCGTTGAGAGCGCTCCACTCCGATCCCGAGTATGCCCGCGCCTTCACGAGTGAGGTGAGGGTCAGCGGCACCTCTCCGGAATACACCGTTCCCACGGCCGAACCTGTCTCGTACTCGCGTGGATCGGTGCCGTCGACGGTGTAGTAGATGGTGTCCAAGGCCGCGTTTGTCATCTTTAGCAGCGCGCCATTGGCAATATTGCCGCCGTGCTGATACGAACCATCGATGCTGAAGGTCGGGGCGTCGGTTTCCGGGTAAAGATCCTTCCCCCTGAGTTGTCCCAGAACGATTGCCGTGCGCTGCGGCATGTACGTGTCGAGCACGTAGTCACGTTTGGACTGCCAGTGTGCGAGGGTGTATGGATCACCGCCCCGCTGATCACCCCATCGCGCCGACTCCGCAACAATCGCCATCTCCACTTCATCGGCCAGGCCCTTGTACCGCTGGTAGGCCTCGTTGGTCGTAACGGCCCCCCCGTTGAACATGTGCCGATGAGCCTGGTCTGCGAACTGCAGTTGGAATTCGCTGTTGGCCTGCAGATACTTGTATGGTTCGCCGGCACCGTTGTTCACTCCTGTCACGTTCGCACTCAGGGACGACCACACGCAGATAGCACCCTCGGCGTCCCAGTTGAACCACTTGAAACCCGTGGCATTGGGAGGACGTCGGCAGGCGCAGTAGTAATTGTGCCCCGGCCAATCGCCCGTTCCTCCCCAGAAATTGCAGAACATGTAATCAATATAGTTCGGCACGTCCATCAGGTCGGTGTAGGCGGGGTTCGGGGTTCGATCAGGATTATTGCCCTGCAGTTCCTGGTAGTCCGCGTTATCCGTCATACCTCCTTGGACCAGGGTCCGCATCTGGTTCCATGTGGTTGTATTTCCCTCACCGGTGGCCGCGCCGGAGTTGAGCGCGTCCCATTCCTCTTTGCTGCCGCCAAAATAATCTGCGCAGAAAGACGCTTCAGGGCGCTCACAGATGTTGTAGAGCCCCCAGTACAGACCGTTGATGTACAGGTGCACGAACGTCCCGCGCCCAACAGGTCGTCCGAAAGCCAGTTGCGTGCGGCGCATGTACTCGTCGATGATGTACTGGGTGTCGGCATCCCCCCAGTTGTTCCAGCCGTCATTGGCTCCCGCGCGCAGGACAAGGTCGTCGAAGCTCGTGACCGCGTCCGGATCCCAGGTGAACATCGGGAACTTCAGCTTGGTCGGGCCGTACATACCTTTGAACAGGAGACGGAACGACTTCTTCCTTGTCAGGTTCATACCGCGGAAGGCCCCGCCATAGATGCGCACCCCGCAGTTGATCTGGAATTCTTCGCTTCCGTCCGGGGTGAACCATTCCACTGACACAGGACGTTCCCATGACTCGCCCTGGCTCGTGGAATTCGGGTAGATGCCGGTCGAGGAGTCAAACATGTCGTCAACATCGGCGGCAAACGAAACCGTAGGAATAGAGGTCAACGATTCTTCCATCATTGGGCCATAAGTGGGATCAGAAACGACATCCGGGTCCATCTCGTAATCCGCCGTCGTGCTTTTCCAGGTGGCGGGGAAGCCTGATGGATCAGGTGGCTGCTGAACCACCTCGCCGAGGAATACGTAGGTGTGAGTGTCCACATCGGTTGATCGCCAGCCAGGGACGAAGGCCATGGCACGTAATACGGTCGTGTTTGATACCGCCACGGGACCTGTATACACCGTTCCCGATATCTCGTCCGGCTCCGAGAAGTCGGTCGTGTAGTGAATCGTGGCACCCGCCGTGGCGCTCGTAATGGCGACCACGAAGGTGTTGGTGAAGAATCCACGGTCGACGGTGAACTTGGTATCCTCAACAAGTCCAAGATAGTCACCGCCATTCTGCGCCCCCGGCGTGGGAGTCGCGAAGTATCGCAAGTCACCAAGTGCATTTGTGCTGATGCCAAACGAGACATCTTCTACCTGGTTGGGATACTCCGGCGAATATGCCTGGTGGACGGTGGTATGATCCGGCTCAACGAGGGCAAGGTATTCGCCGCCCCCACCCAGTTTGAAATCCGTATGAAGCTCACCGGCCGGATCATCCCTGTCCTTGTTTGAGGCAAAGATGACAAGGTATTCCCCCGTGCTCAGAATCACACTGGGAATACGCCACTTATCCAGCTCGCCTGCATCATCAGTCAGGAACCACCCGTCAAGATCCACCGTGTTGGTCGACCCGTTGTAGATTTCAATCCAGTCGGAGTACTCTGTGTCCTCATCGGCCAGAATCGAATCGTTTATGGCCAGAAACTCGTTGATGACGAGGCCGTCCGCGAGCACAGCTGTGGCGCCACACAGCAGGGCCAGCATGCCGACAAGAAAAGCCTTTGTTAGTTGGGTAATCACAGTTACCACCTCGATAGAACACACACCACAGGCATTATTTTACCACAGAAAACGTGCAAGATGGCAGAAAAGGTGTCAGTACGCAAGGGTAGGCGCAGGACGAATTCCTCCTTCAGGCGGACGCTCTTCCGAGGGTTCAGCCCAACGAATGTCTCCCGGGAAATGAGAAATGTGCCGCGGGGTTTACCTGCGAGCCCGGGCCTGATACTCTCCGCGTACGGTTGATTTGACAACCGCGCGGGATTGCCATGATTGAATTCAGGAATATCAGTATGCATTTCGGCACGCAGGACGTGCTGAATGAGATTGCGCTGCAGGTCAACAAAGGGGAGCGTGTCGGTATCGTTGGACCCAACGGTGCCGGGAAGACAACCCTTTTCTCATTGATCACGGGGGATATCCTGCCGTACCGGGGCGATGTCCTGATGCCAAAGAACCAGCGGATTGGCTACGTGCGGCAGCAGCTTGGTTCTTACGGGGAGGACTGCACGTTGCTGGATTTCGCCTGCAAGGCGATTCCGGAACTATCGGATATTGAGCACAAGATTGGGGAAATAGAGAAAAAACTCCATTTTGCTTCGGGCCCGGAAAGAGACCGCATGCTTATGACGCTGGGAGATCTCCAGGGTCGGTTCGAGCACCTTGGCGGATATGACATGCACAATCGTGCCGAGGCCGCGCTTTGTGGGCTTGGTTTCTCGGTTTCGGATTTCAAACGTTCGTTTCCCACGTTCAGCGGCGGATGGCAGAAGCGCGCAGAGCTGGCGCGCACCCTGATCGGAGACCCGGATGTCCTTCTATTGGATGAACCATCGAATTACCTGGACCTTCCCGCTGTCGAATGGCTTCAGAGGTACCTTCGGGATTTCCACGGCACGTTGATGCTCATATCTCACGACCGCTTCCTGCTCCGGTCGCTGACTTTTGTGACAGTTGAGATCGGTAACGGCCACGTAACCCGGTACGAAGGCGGATACGATTACTACGCCACCGAGAGAATAACTCGCCGGGACAACGCGGTCGCGGCCAAGAAGAACCAGGATCGAAAGCGGGAACAGATGGAGCGGTTCATCGATAAATTCCGCGCCAAGAACACAAAGGCATCGCAGGTTCAAAGCAAGATCAAGGCCCTGGACAGATTGGAAGATGTCGAAATGCCGGTCCTGGTGTCCCAGCTGCCGCCGATCCGGGTTGCACAACCGCCACGCTGCGGTGCGGAAGTGATGAGGCTGGAGGACGTGGGACTTGCCTATGACGGTGAAACCTGGGTTCTGAGGCATGTTGATGTCCGTATCTCCCGCGGGGACAAGGCGGCATTGGTTGGATATAACGGAATGGGCAAGACAACCTTGCTTCGTGTCATGTCCGGGCGCTATTCCCCGTCGGAAGGGCAGCGAGTTCTGGGGCACAAGGTTGAAGTTGGATACCAATCCCAGGAATCCGCCGAAACCATGCCGGCGACAAAATCTGTTTTCGACACGGTCCATAACGCAGCGACGGAAATGTCCGGATCCGAGGTAAGGTCGATTCTCGGCTCTTTCGGGTTCAGCGGGGATGATGTCTTCAAGCGTTGCGAAGTGTTGAGTGGCGGGGAGAAGATACGCCTGGCCTTCGCCCGCCTTTTCGCCGCAAGACCCAATCTTCTGCTGCTGGACGAGCCCACAACGCACCTCGACATGCACGGGCGCGAGATGCTGGAAAACGCGCTTCAGAAATACCAGGGGACCATCTGCCTTGTTAGTCACGATGTTGATTTCGTGAGGCGGATTGCCACGTCGATAATTGAAATATCCGGGAGCGGAGTTTCGTACTTCAACGTGGACTATGACTACTACAGGGAGAAGTTCGGTGGTCTCGACTCCGGAGAACAAGCACCTCCGGCCGGCGAAGATGGATCTGCCGCGCCCAGCAAGAAGGTCTTGAGACAGCAGCGGGCGACGGAAAGGCAGGAGCGAACGCGTGCCACCAAGCAACTCAAGCGCCGTGTAAGACATGCCGAGAATACGATCGAGAGTCTTGAATCAGAGATGATCCGGCTGGTGGAAGAGCTTGGTGAACGCAGTCCCGGAACCGATTTCGAAGACCTCAATCGACGCCTTAAGACCGTTCAGGCCGAGATAGAACAGCACACGACCGAATGGGAAGAGAGCGCGGCGTTGCTTGAAGACATGGAAAAGAACGGGAAATGAGGATCGGATGACGTAGCGCTCGACTCTGATCGGGTGATCCAGTTTTTTTGTGAATCCCGGATGCTATCGGCCTGTTTGTCGGGCCTGTTTGTCCTGCCGAAATCGCTTGATGGGAGGCGGCTCGAGGCTTACACTCGCATATAGCGGAGAACAAAGCGTTAAAGTACGGTCCGGTGGATCGATTAAACAAATAGGAGGTGGGTAATGACCAAACAGCAATTCACACTGTACCTGGAGAACAAGCCGGGTGAACTTGCGAGAATAACGAAGAGATTCGCGGGGGCAAAAATCAACCTGGAGGGCATCTCGGTTGCCACCACTGCAGAGGTGGCGCTTGTTCAGTTGGTCGTGAGCAATGCTACAGCGACAAAGCGTCTGTTGAGCGCGGCGAAAATCCCTTTCACTGTCCAGCGGGTAGCCATGGTGCCCATACAGAACAAGCCTGGCGAGTTGGCCAATGTTGCCGCATTGCTGGCACGCGAAAAGATAAACATCAACTATGTTTACGCCACGGCGTGCGACTGTAAAACCGGTTGCAATTGCTATGCAATCATCAGTGCTCCGAATCTCAAGAAAGTGGAAGAAGCCTGGAAGAGGGCCGCGGGGCAATAACGCCGGCATTGCAGGGCCGGCGGAGGCCCGCCGGGCTCCAGGACCCTTTTCGGACAACGTCTAGCCAGAAATGTGGCCGTTGGTGAGGGGAGCTGAATTCTAACGAATCCAGCTACGGGAGAGAGGGCCTGCGCAAGTTCGTGAATCGACCCGTCTAAAGATCCTGCTCTTCGAAACCGGTGAATCTGAAATCCGGGCCTTCGGTGAACCCGTCACTGAAATCGTCATCGTCCAGCTCCGCATCCATCTCCAATGATGAATCGTCTTCCAGTGTCGCGATACCGTTACCGATATCCTCGAAGTCAAGCACCGCGCTTTCGCTGTTGTACACGTCAAGAACTACACTGTTCATGATTACCTCCCCACATGATGTTCGGCTTGTCCGAATCCCAAATGGCCGATCCGTATACGGTGAAGTTGAGTTTAACGCAAGCAGAAAAAGACAAAAAACGGCTGTTTTTTGAGGGGGCGTCAGGACGTGGCCAGCAAATCGAAAATGAAATCTGCGATTTGAGAATCGCCATTCTTCTTTTTCGACGTGTCTCGAGGCATATTGAGCAGTTCGTCCAGGCGTTCGAGCCAGGTTCCTTCGGAGAACTCCGCAGGGGAAAACCCGGCGTGTGGCATGTGCTCTTCGACGAAGGCAGCAAGTACGCCGGCTTCCCTGAATTTGGGCCTCATGACATATCCGTATGGCACGCCTGCCTGGTAGACCTCGGCGACCGTACTGTATCCCAGCTTGCCGATAACGCAATCGCAGGCGTTGACAAGATCCGGATGATAGAATCCGACACTGTGAGGCAGAAAACGCACGTTGGCGGGGATTTCATTGTCTCCGCATTCAGCGGGAATAACAAAATGGACCGTGTCGTGATCCTCCAGCCTGTGAAGAAAGCTGCATTCATCCGGAATCCCGCCCATGGTCACGAGGACGACTTTCCGGTCCAGGGGGAGGTTAAGGGCACGGCGGACCACGGCCGGATCCTGCCGCGTTCGCCGGCAGACAGGAGCCGTGGTGAGGTCGGCATTCGCCGTCCTTGAGACCGGTTCGGTCTGGATGTGGTAATCCGCCTGGCCGAATATCCCTTTCATGTAGACGATGTGGTCGTCGAGCAGGTTTCTATGAGAGGCGTAGTCCTCGTATATCCAGTCCCAGGTAAAGTTCTCAACCAACAAGGATGGGATGCCCGCCTCGCGTGCAACGGTGATCCCAATGGGGGCTATATCGCACAGGACCAATTGGCATTCGAGAGATCTGACCTTGTCGGCCAGGGCCCCTGTCTGGTCAGAATCGAACGGGAGAAAGCCGTCCAACCGCGTGACCGTTTCCGGAATATCTGCATGCAGCGGCGCCTTCTGTACCAAGCCTATATCCGAATCAGACAGGTGGTATCCAAGTCCGGAGACAACCGACTGCTGAAAGAAACTGACAGGAACAGACGTGAAGAGTTCGAATGACAAGCCGGGGTCCTTAGCTCGAAGAGCGGCCATGACTGCGGCTGCCCGGGCCGCGTGACCCAGGCCATGCGGCGTTATGAAAAAGGCAATGTTCTGTTTTGTCTGCATTCTCTTCTCTGGTCTTGAGCATATTCGAAAGCTGTTACACAATAGCGAACATTGAACAGGAGAAAAAGCCGGATCGAGATTCCGCAGGACAGGCTTCGACGCAGATCACGGCCTCGCCCGGCACCACAGTGCGAAAGGGACATATGAATACTGATAGTACAAGGAGAACCCGGGCGAGATCGAAAGTTGTTGCTTTCTTCCTCTGCACCATGCTGGCCGGAGCGATGACTGCCGGAGCGGCGACAACGATAAGGGTGTTCAGCCTGGAATCTATCAAGTCAGGAAAGAAGCACGGTCCGTTCCAGTATCTTCCCAACGCGACCGTCCAGATCGAAGCCGAACGCTTTCAGGTAACCATAAAAAAGAGCGGCTCAGTAGCCTTCCTGTCTGTCGCCACGAGGCAGTCTTTCGGCCCTTACGATTTCGTGGAGGGTCGAATCATCCGGATAGGGGGAACTCTGTTTACGTTAACGGAGATTCGCAAAATGGCCTATACCCCGCCCGTAGCTCCATCTGAACCGAAACGGAAAACTAAACCCGTTCCCGTTGCGCCGGCTCCTGCAAGAAAGCCGGTGGAGTCGCCACCAGCCACCGCGCCGGTTGCTCCGTCCGGAGCCGAGGTCCCCGTCCGAGTCGTTAAGCCTGAAGCGGCGCGCATCCCGAGCCGCAGCGCGCGTGCGAAGCGTTCTCCTCTGGAAATCGGTGTGTCGCTCGGCCTGCTCCGCTCAACAGAATACGAATGGAAGATTGACGGTGCTTCAGACTCGGTTGATACAACGATCAATAGAAACACCGTGTCCTTTCATCTAAAGAAGCAATGGTTATCTCTCAACGGTGGCTTTACGCTTGATTCTCACAACAACGAGGGCATTGATGGTGATGATATAACCTTCCGGGATGTGAAGCTTGATGACGGTCTGGGTTGGTGGTTGGGTATTGCCGGGGACATTCCTGTCTGGCGAAGCGGGTCGTGGTGTGCGAGCATCATTGGCGATGTGCGTCACATGAGTGAGGACTACACCGCGAAATACAGTGCGTGGACGAGAACGTCATCCGTGGTGCAGACCGAGGGAACCAACGGTACCGAAGAAACGGTTTTTACTTATGACCTGCAGGACCATGAAGAAGGGGTGACCATTGCAGAGACCCTGGGGAGGATTGGCGGAAAGATTGAGTACCAGCGCGCGAGTTGGTCCTGGTTCGGCGCACTTCGGCTTACAATCTTTGATGATACCGATGTGAGTGGCGGCATTAGCGCTTCTTCGGGTACCTATGACATGAGCCTGGAGAGAACCGGTGTCGCGTCGATTGTTGGCGGTGTGAGTTTTGAGCGAAGGGGCCTTAAATGGTCCGCCGAAGGGGAGGCCGGCGCGGACATGGCTGTGAGTTTCGGCGTGTCGCGGGCATTTTAGACTGGCGGCACGTCCTGGTTTCCAGATGAGAGAAAGAACACAGGAGATAGAGCAATGACGGGGAACGGTTTACCTTTCAGACAGCAGCAGCTCGAAGAGATTGCCGAGCGCTATCCAACACCATTTCACATCTACGATGAACGCGCGATTCGAGAGAATGCCGTCCGTTTGAAAGAAGCATTTGCCTGGAACGAGGGGTTCAAAGAGTACTTCGCGGTCAAGGCTACTCCCAATCCGTACATCATGAAACTCCTCCAGGCGGAGGGTTTTGGTTCCGACTGCAGCTCGATGGCCGAGCTGCTTCTTTCGGAAACCGTGGGAATCACCGGCGAGAATATTATGTTCACCTCGAACGATACGCCGGCTGAGGAATTCCAGAAAGCCTGCGCCCTTGGTGCCATCATCAACCTGGATGACATCACACATTTTGACTTTCTGGAGAAGAATGTCGGAATCCCGGAACTTGCATGTTTTCGCTACAACCCGGGGCCTTTGCGTGAAGGCAATACGATTATCGGGCATCCCGAGGAAGCAAAATACGGCTTCACGAAGAACCAGCTTGCGGAAGGATATGCGGCCGCCAAGGCACAGGGCATAAACAGATTCGGGATCCACACGATGGTGGCGTCAAACGAGCTCAACGCTCAGTACTTTATCGATACTGCGGAAATGCTGTTCTCCCTGGTTGCCGAGTTCTCGCGAGATCCCGGTGTTCGGTTTGAATTCGTCAATATCGGCGGCGGGATCGGAATCCCGTACAAACCGGAAGACAACGCCGTTGACTTGGATTTCGTGAGTAACGGTATTCATGAACTGTATTCCTCCATGATCGAGGCCAACGGGCTTGCACCATTGAGAATTCTCATGGAATGCGGTAGAATGATCACCGGTCCGTATGGATTTCTTGTGTCCCGCGTGCGGCATATCAAGAATACCTACAAGAAGTTCGTGGGCCTTGATGCCTGCATGGCCGACCTTATGAGGCCGGCCCTGTACGGTGCTTATCACCACATAACGGTCATGGGAAAAGAAGAGGAGCCCGCCGCCGGGATATACGATGTGACGGGTTCGCTGTGCGAGAACAACGACAAGTTCGCCATAGATAGAGAGCTGCCCGAAATAGAGCCCGGTGATCTGCTCGTGATTCACGACGCGGGTGCACATGGTCATGCCATGGGGTTTAATTACAACGGGAAGCTTCGTTCCGCCGAGCTGCTTATGCGCCCGGATGGCGAGATTGTTGAGATCAGACGTGCGGAGACGACCCGGGATCTGTTTGCAACATTGGACCTGGACGGTTTGACGGCCTTCCAGGTCTGATGCGACGACAGTCTATCCGGTCGGTTCAGGTTCGTCCCGGGGTTGCGAATTGGCCCCGGAACCGGGAGAAGGCCGGAAGGATGTTTAATGTGACGTACTATAAGCGACGCTTTGAGTCTGTCCAGAAACACAAACGGTTGTTCTTCGCCGCAATGATGGTGCTCGCCTCGTGCTGTTCCTGCTACGGTGTGGTTCTGAACGGGGCCGATGTTGCCCTGTACAGGGATGACGGGGATGGTGCATGGCCCGATGGAGTCACGGCCATTACGAACATGCTCAACACGTTGGGCTACACTCACGAGCTGATCCAAGCCGCGGATCTCAACTTCTCGGAACAGGATTTCTCGGATCTTTATTCCATGATCCTGTTTCCCGGCGGGTTTGCCTACTACTACAACATTGATATCTCAAAGGCAGGCAAGCAGCGGATTCGCCGTTTCCTGGCGCAAGGCGGAGGATACATGGGTATCTGTGCCGGCTCGTTCTTTGCGTGCGACATCACGGTCTGGGAAGACGTAGCGTGGGATGACGCTGCCCCGGGCTATTACAACCTGGATATCTATGCTGGAACCGGGACCGGGCCGATAAACGAAATCGCCGAATGGGAGGGGGACGGGTACAACATGTGCTCATTTCTCTTCTCCACCGAGAATGAGATTCTCAAGGGCTACAAGGACGTTCCCTTCACTGAGGATATACTCTACTTCGGCGGGCCCTATTTCACTATCGATTCCAACTCAAACGTCGACGTCGAGATTCTGGCAACCTATGCTCATGCAGGCGTCCACGCAGGCAAGCCGGCCATCATTGCGTTCCGGTATGGTGACGGGAAGGTTGTGTTATTCGGTCCACATCCGGAGATCGAAGAGGATTCGGACCGCGATGGCGTTACCATCGACCGCGAAGACACGATGGCGGATAACGGCAGCGATTGGGGGCTTACCTCGAAAGTTCTCGAGTGGCTCATGCTGGAGGAGAAGTGCAAGATAAACGAAATTACCACGGAGGATGACAAGGTAACCCTTTCCTGGACGACGGCCCCGGGAACCCCTCACTCCGTACAGGTGTCGGATGATCTTTCTGGCTGGGTGGACCGTCTCAGCGTCTGCTCGAACAGTTACGGAGTGACGCAGGATGTCCCGATCTCCCTGGATGCGGCAGCCGGGTATTTCCGTGTTCAGACGGGCCGAGCGAAAATGGTGCCCATACCGGCAGGTGACTGTGTCATTGGAGATACTCTCTCCGAAGGGAGCCTGGATGAGCGGCCGGTTCACACCAATACAATCGATGGTTTCATGATGGACCGCTTCGAGGTATGCAACAAGAGCATGTGCGAAGTCATGCAATGGGCTTTTGACAACGGGCATGTCGACGTTTACGGATCTGTAGTTTCCAACATCATCGGTGATCCGCAAACCCTGATGGTTCTCCCCCCCCAGAATATCACTTTTGCCACTGATACTTTCAGTGTCGTCATCAATCGCGAATACCACCCCGCGGTTTCAGTGACATGGTACGGAGCCCAAGCGTACTGTACATACCGAAGCATGATGGAAGAACTTGAACCCTGTGTAGACCTTGGCGACTGGAGTTGCACATGGAGCAACTCCGGGTATCGACTTCCTACAGAGGCCGAATGGGAAGACGCGGCACGGGGCGGCATCGCAGGGCAAAGGCATACCTGGGGTAACGCCATCGACACGAGCACGGCAAACTACTACCTGAGCGGTGATCCTTTTCCACTTGCCGTCATCCCCACCAGCCCTGTCGGGTACTATGACGATCTCCAGACTCCAGCGGGGGTCGACATGGCGAATGGATACGGCCAGTATGATATGACCGGCAACGTCTGGGAATGGTGCTGGGACTGGTATGACAGCGCATATTACGACGTGGCGCCGGCCGCCGATCCAAGGGGCCCGGCATCTGGCGACTACAAGGTGATGCGTGGCGGATCATGGTTCAACGCTTCGACACCTTTGCCCAACTACCTCAGGGCGGCCAGGCGGCTGGGTATATACGCCCCGTCATTCTCGGGTACGGCTATCGGATTCCGTGCGGTTCGGCGAATGGACTGAGGGATAGTAATCTCCTATACTTCTCGGTGGGCATTCTGAAGTACGTGCGCATCTCCGAGGCGCACGCTTCCAGGCACCGCGTTTCCGGGGGCACGTCTCGGAGATACGTGCCTACTTTCCAGCGAGAATTATCCGGTTGTGGCATTGCCACCTACCTTCTCGCACGTTCCTTGCTGACCAGGTAGGCGGCAAGTCTTCTTGTCAGGGGGTCGCGATCCTGTTTGGCCAGGCGTCTGGCGGCCGTCCAGTAGTTACCGTCTGCCGTCCAGTACCCCCAGTAAATCCCCGCACGGCGGACGAGCGGATCTTTCGATGCCATGCAGTCCCGCGCAAGGAGACGGCAACCTGCCTGGGAGGGCAGGTGTTTTACTCCCGGCTGCCACAGGGCGCCCTTCTTGAGCGAGCGATCCAATGCGCGACTGCTACCAAACGCCGCTTTTAGCCAGACACGCTTTCTCTTGTCCGTTTCCAGTTCCCTTCGTATATACCAGCGATCGGTATCGTCCCCGTGAACCGTCATGTAAGCCCCGGCAACAAAGCACTCCTCAGCCTTTATCGCCCCGGCAAAACGCCTTCCGACATATGGAATTCCCGATCGCCCGAACTTGAAGAGCTTGACTCCTACGACGATTCCCCTGGCCCACTGCGCAGGGGACCAGGGATGAGACCGGGTGAGTAGCACGAGCTCATCAAAGAGGGATATGAGTTCTGGATTGACCCTTCGCAATGCAGGGTCGTTCTGCGATTGAGCACTAATTGGAAAGGCAAGCGGACCGGCAAGCAACAGGGCGAGAAGCAACAGCAAATATATGTGGCATTTTCGCACTACCAACGGTCCTTCATTTTGCGGATTGCGGCAAAGACGGCTTCGGCCGTTCCCGCGCGCACTCCCGCGGCAGATATTATCGCAGGATCTTCACACCGCAGAAACGGGTTCACGGTCTTCTCCGTGGAAAGAAGAGAAGGAACTGTCGGAATTCCTTGCCTGCTCTTATCCCGTATCGCCGCAAGTGCATCTGTCACGTCCGAATTGGCAGGGTCAAGGTGCGCCGCGAACTCAAGATTCTCAACCGAATAATCATGGCCACAATACACCCTGACGTCATCGGGAAGGGCCCGGAGCTTCTTCAACGAGGCCCACATCTGGGAGTAAGAATCTCCGAAAACCCGGCCGCATCCGCCCACAAACATGGCGTCCCCCGTGAAAAGCGCCTTGCCGCTTTCCGAGTAGAATGCCAGGTGGTTTTCCGTATGGCCCGGGACCCCCATGACACGCAGTTGCGTGAATCCCAGGTCGACACTTTCGCCGTCAGTAACGAAGTTATCTACATACGGTGTTCTCGACTCCGGAGGGCCTATAACGCGGCAGGAATGGGAAGCGCGGAGCTCGGGGCAGCCTTCGATGTGGTCGGCATGGTAATGTGTTATGAGGACGTGCGTAAGGGTAACGCCGAGTTCTGCCAGTGCATTGTTGACGGGGGCAGCCATTGAGGGATCCACAACCGCCGCTGAGCTGCCGGTACCATTATGGATCACGTAGATATAGTTGTCACTCCACGCTGTAAGAATCTCGATTTCCATCGTCAGCTCCCGGTCCGAATGCTTCGGGTTCTTTGTATATTACAGCTTCCGGCCAACCAAAGCAAAACCCTGTTGAGAAATCTCTGCAGTGGCGATGAGTTGCGTGCACTTGTTTTTTCAAAATGCTTACAATCCATTCGCATGGTCCACCTCGTAGCGGTGGACCTACTTCTTTTCCCGGTACGTCCACCGCTATGAGGTGGACACCGTCCCGTACGGCCCCTGTTGAGTCCCTCTTTCTCTTACATCTTTCTTACAAATGTTTTACCGGGAAATGACCACCATTTCGGCTGTTTGATGTTGAATACAGACGTAAAGAGACGGGATCCCGGTGAGTGCCGGGGCGAAAGACGTCAAACAGTAATGCCCCTGGAAGGAGGTCAGACGATGAGAATCTCAACATGGCGGTTACTAACGGTAGTGATTCTTGGTGTGGTAATTGCAAATATTTCTGTGTTTGCAAACCAGGTCAAACTCGATGTGTCCCTGGCAAACCCGGTTCTTGTTGAAGGCAAGAAGCAGACAACCTATCTCAAGATCGGGCTAACTGGATTCGAGATGAAAGGCGATGTCCAAAGGACTCCCGCCAATGTGGCCATTGTTCTCGACAAATCCGGATCCATGCAGGGAGATAAGATCAAGAAAGCCAGGGAGGCTGCCTTGATGGTTCTTGACCAGTTGAACAACAAGGACATCGTTTCGGTGGTGGCTTATGACAACAATGTTTCAGTTCTCGTACCCGCGACCAAGGCCTCTGACAAGACGGCGATAACGGCAGGCATAAACAGGTTGTCAGCAGGCGGGTCCACGGCACTTTTCGCCGGCGTCAGCAAGGGTGCGTCAGAGGTCAGGAAATTTCTGGCCAAGAACAAGGTGAACCGTGTCATCCTTCTTTCGGACGGCTTGGCAAACGTTGGCCCGGACAGTCCGGGTGAACTTGCTTCTCTTGGCGCATCCCTAATCAAGGAAGGCATGTCGGTCACGACTATCGGCTTGGGATTGGGGTACAACGAGGACCTCATGACACAGCTTGCCCAGAGAAGTGACGGCAACAGCTATTTTGCAGAGACCACCAAGGATCTCACAAGACTCTTCAAGGCCGAGTTCGGCGATGTGCTTTCCGTTGTGGCACAGGAACTTGTCGTTAAGGTTCACTGCGCAAAGGGGATTCGACCCGTTCGCGTCATTGGCCGACAGGCCGATATCGCGGCAGGCACAACCACCGCGTTCATCAACCAGATATACAGCTCACAGCAGAAGTACCTCCTTCTGGAGGTGGAACTACCCGCCGGCCGCAAGGGCAAGAACATGGACGTGGCCAAGGTCAGCGTCTCCTACGCAAACATGGAAACCAAAACGACGGATACGCTGAGCAGTACGATCGCCGCCCGGTTCACGGATTCAGAGGAAAAGGTTGCTGACAGCGTGGACCGTGATGCTATGATTGCCGCAGTTACCCAATTGGCCACTGAGAATAATGACCTGGCAGTAGTGTTGAGAGATAAGGGAGACATTGAGGCTGCACGCAAGATGCTGGTGGATAATGGCAAGTTCCTCGCCACGAATGCAGTCATCCTGGAGTCGGCAAAGCTCAAGGAATACAGCGGCGCCAACTTTGACGATGCCGAGAACCTTGACGAAGCCAGCTGGGGCCGGCAGCGCAAGAGCATGCGAGGATGGCAGATGTTCAACTCGATGCAGCAGGAAGCTCGCTAGTCTCAGGGATGTTCGACAAGTGTGAAACCAAAACTCTTCGTAGTGTTTCTTGTAATAGTCCTTTTGCCGCTTTCGCTGCTCATCTGGACAGGGGTACGACTGGCCAGAGATGAGCAGGGAAGACTCGGCAGGCGAATTACAGAAGCTCTGGAGGGCCGCCTTTCCGAGATAAACGACGGCATCGCGAGGCTCGTTGCCGGGCACGAAACTTCGCTCCTTAAAGCAACGGATCCGGATTCCCTTGATGCGGAGTTCCTGCGCTCAGTCATGCGCCAGAATCGCCTGACCCGGCAGTTGTTCGTTATCGATTCCGAGCACAGGCTCATCTACCCGGAGGCGGCATCCACTAATTCCCTGACATCGGGCGAGCGGGATTTTCTGGAGAGAACCCGAAGTGTATGGGTAAGCGGCGAGACCTTTTACCATCAGCACGACACCGGAACGCGTTCGTCTAACAGGTACGGATGGCATACGTGGTTCTGGGAACAGGGCCTCAGTTTCATTTTCTGGCAGCGGCTTGATTCCGGACAAGTGGTTGGCGCAGAAGTCGACCGTATCGCCGTGATGGCAGATATTGTGGCCTCGCTACCATCGGGGACGCGCGGATCGAGACTGCTGGATGGACGAATCTCGCTGGTCGATACCTCCGGCAAGCCTCTTTACCAGTGGGGAGAGCACGAACCGGCAACCGGGGTGCCGCCGGCCGCCGAAGTCCCGTTGTGTCAGCCGTACTCGTCCTGGAGGTTACAGTACTTCGTGGCGCCGCATGTGCTGCAGGCCAACCTTGGAAGAAGCACTTCGTTTAACGTTCTTTCGGGGCTTGCGGTTATGGCCATTGCGTTGATAGGGCTTACCATCTACTTCTACAGAGAAAGCGCAAGGGAATCGAGGGAGGCGGTCCAGAGAGTTAGCTTCGTTAACCAGGTATCGCACGAACTAAAGACACCCCTGACGAATATCCGCATGTATGCGGAACTTCTCGAGAAGCGGATTTCGGAGAAGGATGACAAGGCAAAACGCCAGGCCAGAATTGTTGCAGGTGAAAGCCAGCGCCTTTCGCGGCTGATCACCAATGTCCTGACGTTTGCGAAGGGACAGAGAAACGGCCTGTCGTACAAACCAGCACCCGGCATTCCCGACGCATGCGTTACATCGGTTCTTTCCGGTTTTCAGCAAGCGTTCAGAACCGGCCATATAGACGTGGGGTTTTCCCGGGGTGCCGGCAACGAGGTTCTTTTCGATGCAGACTTGCTGGAACAGGTCCTCGGAAACCTGTTCAGCAACGTGGAGAAATACGCGTCCGGTGGCGAGCTGCATGTCTGTTCAAGCCAGGATGGCGACAGTACAACCATCTCGGTTAAGGATTCGGGCCCGGGGATTCCGAGGGGTCAGAGAAAGCGGATTTTTAAGCCATTCGAAAGGCTGAGCAATAAGGTGACAGACGGGGTTTCCGGAACGGGCATAGGTCTGAGCATAGCGAGGGACCTTGCACGCCTGCACGGAGGAGATCTTGCTCTAAAGGACTCGAACCGGGGAGCTCATTTCATACTGACGCTTCACACGCCGCTGGCGTGATTTCTGCTCCGGCATCATGCCTCTCGGAGATAGGCATGTACTGGAGAAGTAGGGACCTATCTCCGAGAGGTCCCTTTCCATGGAGGCGAACAGGATCTACCAGAGTGGAGCACCAATCACGCAATCTTTCGAGACCTGCCCGAACATCGCCTTGTCGGAGGGTACGTCCCGGTTGTCTCCGATAACGAAAATACCGTCCCTGGGTACTTTTGTTGGGCGCGCATCCCACTCGCACGGATGCTCCAGGTAAGGCTCATCAAGCAGCAGGTTGTTGATGTACACCCCGCCTTTTCGAATATCTACCACCTCGTTGGGCAAGCCGACAATACGCCGTATCAGCATTTGGCGGCGCCCCGGCACCTTGATGATAACGACCTGAAACCTGTGTAGATCCGAGAACCAGAACCGCGGACGCCAACAGAAATTGAGTTGCCCGGAGCGGTAGGCCGGATCCATCCCGTTTTCGTTGATGCGGATGGGAATGCATATGCCGTAGAAGATCACGATGGCAAGGATGACGAAGATCCCCGTCTGAATCAATGCACCCCGATGAAACAGGGAGGCAAGGAAGCTCTTAGGTTTCTTCTCTGTGTCCATCCCGCGTCTCCTTTTCGATACGACATGCTACACCGCGGTTACGGCAAAAGTAAAGGTCCCAGAACAGCAGACAGATTTGCGCCTCGTCACCCGATCACAACTTCAATCGTCATGGTTCCAATGCCGATGAAATCGCCGCTGTGAAGAATAATAGGCTCGGTGACCGCGTTACCGTTCACCTCAGTTCCGTTACTGCTCTGCATATCCATCAGCAAGAGTTCAAGTTTGCCATCCGTCTCATTCACCGAGAGACACGCGTGATGTCGAGACGCCTGCTCATCGAATATCCATACATCTGCATCCGTCGACCTGCCGATTACCAATTCCTCGCCGCTTGCCAGATTGCTTTGAGTCTTCCCTGATATCGCATGGTCACCGCCATTGAGCCGCACAACGAGTCTCGATACTTTCGGGGCTTTATGTGGCGGGGGAGCCGTTGGATGAAGGTGAATGGCGCCCGACGGATCTTTGTAGACATCCATCACAGAATCTTCATCTGAACCCATCGCGTTCCCCTCCGTCGCCATGGTCACCGTAAGGAGAAAGAATGTCAACCTTTGACGGAAAGATGTGGCGCGAACATGGGTACGTGGAGTGGGAATTTTGTCCTTACCTGGCTCATTAGCGGGCCCTACACAGAGGGCGACGCTTTCGAGACCGCTTTTGCTCCCGAGAAGAAGGGCACAAGTGCCAAGTGGGTGCCGCTCGTAAAGGGAATCGGCCGGCAAAGCGTCGACCTCCTGCAGGCCATTGGCGGCTCCAACCGAGCCGTCTATCTCAAGACCGGCGTCTACTGCCCCGAGGCCAAGAGCGTTCAACTCCAAATGGGCAGCGATGACGGCATCAAAGTCTGGATCAACGGCAAGCAGGCACATGCCAACAACGTCATCCGCGGAATGACGACCGGAGAGGACAAGGCCAACGCAAAGCTCGCTGACGAGCACGGCGCGACGCTGACATCACTTTGTTGCCGTGGCGAGCCAGTGGGGCATCGGGGGTTGTAGCGATTGGCAGGTTGGGTTTTGGAAGCCGGCTTCTGTCAGCCATGTTATCATTTCGGTGTCGGCGAAGACCCAGCCCTCTTCTTTGGTCAGGGCCATGTTTACGGCGAAGAGCGCCGAGAACGGCGGGTTGCATCGGGTTGCATCGGTCATCATGTCGAGGATGTAGATTCGTCCACCGGGGTTCAGAGACGCGTGGGCGCGCTTCAGTATATCGAGAATGGACTCCGGTCCCTCCTGGTGCAGGACACCGAATATGATCACCGCGTCGTTCCCGCCGGGGAAATCGAAGGTGTGGTAGTCGCCGTCCAGGCATTGGACCCGGTCCGACAAGCCCAGCCCGTCGACCAGCGTGCGCGATACTTCCAGAATGCCGGGGAGATCGATAACCGTGCTGCTCAGCCCGGGGAAGCGCTGGGCAATCAGCATTGAATAGGCGCCTGACCCACCACCGATATCGAGCAATTGACTGCACTCGCCGAGCTCAAGAAGCGGGACCACCGCTTGTCCGATGGCCATTGCCCGGCCGTGCATCGCGTGGACAAATGCCTGCGTACGTTGTGGGTCTTCGCCCAGATGAATCTGTGGGCGCTCCACCGGTTCGCCGCTGCGGACGAGCTCGGCCAGTTTTCCCCAGGCAGGATAGACGTCGCGGTTGTAACGCAGCGCACGGCTCAGGTCCCCTGGTTGTCCTGACACGAGAAATGCCGCGGCCTCGTCGGTGTTGTGGTACTGGTCGTCTTCTTTCCGCAGAAGCCCCACCGCGACACAGGCATCCAGCAACAGTCGGGTGCCACGTGATGACAGACCCTTCGCACTTGCCACGGTTTCTGCATCCGCGTTGCCTGCTTCATTTATAACATCAAACAGTCCGAGATCGGTGGCCGCAAACAGAACGCAGGATTCGTAGAACGCGCTGGCCATGTGCATGATGCGCTGTGGATTGGGGCGGTTCTGGTTCTCTGCCGTGCGGTCTTCTTTCATTATTCCTCCACTAAGGAGCGTTTCCATTCAGCCGTTGTAAATAGTAGTCTTTCGTTGTCCGAAAACCTTTCTGTGTCGGACAGCGTTTACATAGTGGGATGCAAAAGAATGAATCACAAGCGGCAAAAACTCAGGTGGGCGGTTATTGGTGCGGTTGTGGCTATCGCGATTATTGGACCGTTCATCGTGTTCGGGGAACAAATAGAGGCATGGACGGAAACGTTTCTGGAATCGGCAAGGATGCGGCCATGGACAAGTGCCATGGTTCTTGGCGGTCTGCTCGGGAGCGACATTCTCTTTCCCGTTCCCTCCAGTATCGTCAGCACCGCTTGCGGCGTGGTGCACGGATTCATGGGCGGCGCGCTTGTTTCGATGCTGGGAATGACCTTCAGTTGTCTGGCCGGATATGCAATTGCAAAATGGATGGGGCGTCCCCTGGTTTCCCGGTTTGTCGGAGACCGGGAACTGGACCGGCTTCACTGTATGGAGGAAAAGTATGGGGATTGGATTATCGTTGTTGCGCGACCGGTTCCGGTACTGGCGGAGGCATCTGTTCTCTTCCTGGGGCTCGGCGCCATGTCATTTGCGCGTTTTGCGGTGTTGGCCACGCTTTCGAACCTGGCGATTTCCATTGTGTACGCGGCCGCGGGAGCATGGGCGGCGGGAATTCACTCTTTCTTTCCGGCCCTCGCAGCATCTATCCTGTTGCCATGGGTATTGATGAGACTAAGTCCAAAACGGGGAACCGAAGATGAAGCCGATAATTGAACCTCATATTCACATGTACTCGCGAACAACCAACGATTACGAGGCCATGTATGCGGCCGGCATACGCGCATGCCTTGAGCCCTCATTCTGGATGGGTGCCAACCGGCGCTATGCCGGTACATTCTTTGATTACTTCCAGCTTATCCTTGAGTTTGAAACCGTGCGCGCCCGCCGTTTCGGCATCGATCACTTCGCCGCTGTTTCGCTTAACCCAAAAGAAGCTGAAGATCGCGGTCTTGCGGATGACGTGATCGACGGATTGGCGGAATACCTGGATCATCCACGGTGCGTTGCCCTGGGAGAGATAGGTTTCAACAACATCACCCCCAATGAGGAACACGCTTTCTCCCGTCAGCTTGAAATCGCGCGCGCGCGCGGGATGGTTGTCATCGTCCACACCCCGCACGTGAATAAACTCGAGGGTACGATACGTATTGCAGAGATTCTGAAGAACATGGATATGGACGTGGACAAAGTGGTCGTGGACCACAACACGGAGGAGACCATTGAAGTCAGTCGCAACACTGGGTGCTACTGCGGGATGACCGTCTATCCGATATCAAAGCTGACTCCCTCGCGTGTTTCCGAGATGATCCGTTCATACGGGAGTGAACGAATGATAGTGAACGGAAGCGCAGACTGGGGGGTATCTGATCCGCTCAGCCTGGTTAAGGTGGTAGACTATATGCGCGGGGACGGACATACGGACGAGACGATCGAGAATCTGCTCTACAACAATCCCATGGCTTTCTATGGCGGCTCCGACCGCTGGAAACCCGAGCTCGACCTTGAGCCGGTTGCCCCGGAAACATTCCAGCGATAACGAAGATGTGGGAGCGCGACCCATGGGGATGGCCGCCCACAAAACATGGAAAGACCGCTCTTTCCGAGAAAGACAATGAACGACTCCTCATCAGCATGGGCCACCCGTTTGCAGTTGATCCGCCCGCCTAACCTGCCGACTGTACCCGGGGATCCCCTCGTGGGGCTCCTGCTGTCTGCAACGGGCGCCCTGTCTCTTTGGCCCCAGGTCGCCGGGCCGGTTGGTGTTGCACTGCTGTTGTACATGGGCGGGCTTGTTCTCAACGATTGGGCGGACAAGGAAGAGGATTCGCGGGACCGGCCGGAACGCCCCATTCCAAGCGGAAGCGTCGGAAGATCTGCCGCACTCGGATTGGCCGTGTTTCTATTGGCTGCCGGAATTGGGCTGGCGTTCGCCGTCTCGCTGCGGTGCGCCGTCGTGGCGTTGATACTGTCTACCACGATTGTGTTCTATGACCTGGTGGCCAAACGGGTATCGGTGCTTGGGGCGCTTGCCATGGGCTCGTGCCGGGGGCTCAGCGTGCTGCTGGGCTGGAGCGCCTCCGGTACGGTCATGCCTTCCCGGGCGGTTTGGCTGGCGGTGGCGGTGATTTCCGCCTACATCGTCGCGGTTACCACGATTGCGGCCGGGGAGACACAAGGCGGTCCTGTCGGGCCACGGCGATGGGCAATGCCATTCGTTGTTGTCGCCGCAGTTTCTGTGTCCCAGTATATCGGGGCCAGTGTAACCGGCCTCGTTGTAGGATTTGTGGTCGTTTTTTATGCGCTGTTATACTCTGTTCAGTTAGGCCGGGAACTGCCGCACCACCTCGTCGCCGCAGCGGTGGGTGGACTGATTCGTGGGTTGATCCTGCTGCAGTTACTCTTGTGCCTGAGCTGCGGTTCGGCAGGTACTGTTTTTGCGATTACTTTGCTCGTCTTGCATGTTCTGGCGGTTGCCCTCAGTCGCAGGTTTTATGGTTCGTAGAGTAGGAGAGCACTGTGTATGAGTAGGAAGTCCAACAGGCGATTGCTTGTGGTGCAGGTTGCGGGACTGGGATGGGGACTGGTTCAGGGCCGTGAGGCGAGCACGATTCTGGGCCGGGACTGGGTCCCAATGGAAACCGTTTTCCCCGCCGTGACATGCACTGTGCAGGCATCCTTCCGCACGGGGGTTCCCGTCGGCCGGCACGGAATCGTGGCCAACGGATGGATGGACCGGGATTTGCGTCGCACATTCTTCTGGGAGCAATCGGCCGCGCTCGTTGGCGGGCCGCGTATCTGGTCGGATTTCCGTGAGTCCGGTAACCGGGTTGCCATGCTGTTCTGGCAGCAGAGTCTGGGTGAGGCCGTTGACGCGGTCCTGTCCCCGGCGCCGATTCACAAACATCATGGCGGACTGATCGATGCCACGTATGCCCTGCCCGAAGGACTTTATGATACCGTGGCCGAACGGGTGGGCGAAAAATTCAATCTCAGAAATTACTGGGGGCCCATGGCTTCCGTTCGCTCTTCCGGGTGGATTGCAAAAGCAACCGCAGCGCTCTTGCAAGATGAGGCGTTGGCGCCGGATCTTTGCCTGACCTATTTGCCGGGCCTCGACTACGATTTGCAACGCTTCGGTCCGGGACATCCACGGTCCGGCAATGCCATACAGTCGGTTGAGCAACAGTTGAAAGATCTCCTGGAAGCGGCCACCACGGCAGGCTACGACTGGCTGGTCTTCGGCGATTACGCCATTGTCCGTGCCGAGAAACCTGTGTTTATCAATCGCAGTCTCCGCAACGCGGGATGGATGGCTACCAGGGAGATAGCCGGGAGATCGTATCCGGATATGCATACCAGCCGCGCGGTGGCGGTAGTCGACCATGAAATCGCCCATATCTACCTTCGCAATCCTGGTGATGCCGGTGAGGCCGGTGCCTGCCTGCTGGATACGGAAGGGGTAGAGTCCGTCCTGAACCCTGGCGAACAGAAAGACCGTGGCCTTATGCACCCGCGGGGCGGAGATTTAATTGCCGTTGCCGAAGACGGTGATTGGTTTGCTTATGACTGGTGGACTGACCGAAGAGAGGCTCCTGACTATGCGGGCCACGTGGATATCCACAACAAGCCGGGCTTTGATCCACGGGAACTTTTCTGGGGCTGGCCGCCGGGAAGCGTCAGCCTGGATGCGTCCCGGGTCGGCGGGACACATGGCAGGACGGGGAAGGGTCGCGAAGTAGCTATGGCGGCATCATATGATGTGGGTTCGCCACAAACGCTTCTTGACCTATCTAATGCTGTTGGGGAATCCTTAAGCGCTAGTTTTTCTGATCGGTGAATCAAGTGAGTGAATACATACAATCCTTTTCGGTGTCGTTCGAGTACCCCGTGTACTTCGGTCGCGACATGCTTGCGCCGGAAAACAAGTTACTCGCGGAAACCATGTGCCGGCGTGAGCCGGAGAGAAAACATCGTTTACAGGTGTTTGTCG
The DNA here is from genome assembly GCA_030744755.1 of Kiritimatiellia bacterium. Lineage (GTDB taxonomy): Bacteria > Verrucomicrobiota > Kiritimatiellia > UBA8416 > JADHWI01 > JASLPY01. The sequence goes on from JASLPY010000003.1 coordinate 118,039, forward strand.
ATTCGGGAGTGATGGAAACCTCCCCTGATTTATCCGCCCGGATAACGGCGTATTTTGAAAGACATTCCCAACAGCTGGATCTCGTAGACGAACCGGAACTTGTTCCCGGAGGCGAGGAAGCCAAGAACTCCCGCAAGGCGGCCGAGAAGGTTATGGAAAGCATCGCCGATCATCATCTGTGCAGGCATAGTTACGTGGTGGCTATAGGGGGTGGCAGCGTCTTGGACATCGTGGGGCTGGCAGCATCGCTCGTGCATCGTGGCGTGCGCGTGGTACGAATGCCCACGACCGTACTCTCCCAAGGAGACAGTGGCGTAGGGGTTAAGACCGGCATTGATGCATACGGTGTTAAGAACTTTGCGGGCACTTTTGCGGCGCCCGACGCGGTGCTCGTGGATTTTGACTTCCTTCGAACGTTGCCATGGTCTTACTGGATCGGCGGCGTGACCGAAGCATTCAAGGTGGCCATGATCCGTGATGCAGATTTCTTTGAGTTTCTCTGTGAAAATGCGGCACGGTTGGGCAAGCGGGATGAGGCCATCATTGAACGCGTGGTCGAACGCTCCGCACTGCTGCATCTCGAACATATCCGCACTGCGGGAGATCCCTTTGAATTTGGAAAGGCTCGCCCGCTCGATTTTGGACATTGGAGCGCTCACCGGATTGAAGTGCTTTCCGGATACGAAATTGGACACGGGCAAGCCGTTGGAATCGGAATTGCGTTGGATTCGTTCTACGCATGGAAGACCGGCCTGATTGGGAAGGACGAATTCGAGTCGGTTATTACCGCATTCGAGGGTTGCGGGCTCCCCGTCTGGGCCGGATTGCTGGACCGTCGTGCCGCGGATGGGAGAAGGGAGATCCTTTGGGGCCTTGAGGAATTTCGCGAGCATTTGGGCGGCGAGCTCTCCGTGACACTCCCCGCCCCCATCGGCACGGGCACCGAGATCCATGTCATGGACGAGACCATCATTGAGGAAGGGATTGATTTCCTCGGTGCGAGGGTCAGGGGACAGTAAGATGCGTATCGGACCTGATCGAAAACAGCACCTGACGTATTGCCTCAATGTGCATGCCGGTGAATCCTGGCAAGAGAACCTTGACGCCATCAGGAAGTATGCCTGTGATGTAAGGGATCAGGTGGGTGTAGAGGAACCCTTTGGCTTGGGCTTGCGCCTAAGTGCAGCCGCGGCGGAAGTGCTTGCGGCTCCTGCAGCAATCGCGGATTTCCGCGGCATTCTCGACGATCTCAATCTATATGTATTCACGGTTAACGGGTTTCCTTACGGAACTTTCCACGCCGCCGCGGTTAAGGAGCAGGTATACGCCCCCGACTGGCGTCGACCCGAACGCGTAGCCTACACAAATCTGCTGGCACACATTCTTGCCGAGCTGCTACCCGACGGCGTTGACGGAAGCATCAGTACGGCCCCCGGCTCATACAAGGCCTGGGTACGGACGGACGAGGACCGGCGGGAGATTGCGGAGAATCTCCTGGCTGTGAGCTGCCGACTGGCCCAATTGGCGGATGAGACTGGGCACGAGATTCACCTTGGCCTGGAGCCGGAACCCGATTGTCTGTTGGAGACGACGGACGAAGTCATTACCTTCCTGTCCGAAGACATGGCCCGGGCGATGAAACCCGGCGGGCCTGTTTCTGAAGATGTTGTGCGGCGTCATCTTGGCGTGTGTTTCGACGCGTGCCACATGGCCCTTCAATTCGAGAATCCAGCGGAGAGCGTTCGACGCCTCACCAATGCCGGCGTGCGTATCTCCAAGGTCCAGCTCAGTGCCGCCCTGCGCGCCCGTGGTGGCGGCAGTCTTAAGGAATCGCTCGGGGCGTTTGCGGATTCTGTATACCTTCACCAGACTCGCGTTAAAACGGAAGACGGCAACATTCAACGTTTCAGTGATCTTCCGCAAGCTCTCGCGGAGACAGATCTTGTGCTGGACCGGGAAAGCGAATGGCGGGTGCATTGCCATGTTCCGCTATACTGGCAGGGCGAGGCCGGAATCACTTCGACATCGCACGCAATGGACGACTCGTTTTTCGCCGCCGTTGAAGAATCCGGATGTACCCATCTCGAAATGGAAACCTACACATTCGACGTTCTTCCCCTCCCCCTGCGCCAGAGAGGGATCGTGGCGAGTCTGGTTGATGAGTACGGATGGTTTTCTGCGCGGGTTGGGTGTAAGGGATTGCGGGAGGGGACCTCTCGGAGATAGGTCCCTACTTCTCCAGTACATGCCTATCTCCGAGAGGCGTGATCTCTGGTGGCGCTCGATTGGACATGGGTCATTGGACCAGATCGCCCTGGCGAATGCCTCTACGGGTCATTTCCGACATTACATAGTCGCGGAATACTGGTTTTGAGATGTTCCAGTGCGGGGCTATGAGTTCTGATTCTGGTGTGTCGGTATTAACCCTTATTACGGCTACCGAGGCCGGTATTCTTCTGAGGAAGTTTATCAGGATATCGGCATATTCATGTTCGTCGTAGACAGGAAACGGGTCGCGCTTGAATTCCTCCGCCAGTGCCGTTCCTTTTATCACGTGCAGGTTGTGGATCTTTATTCCGTCAATAGGAAACCTGGCAAGCGTTTCGGCAGTAGTGTTGAAGTCTGTCGGCGTCTCTCCCGGCAACCCAATGATAACGTGGACGGCCGTTTTGATTCCTCTTGCCTTCAAGGCAACAATGGCTTTCCTGGAAGCCTCCCAGCCATGACCGCGGTTGATTCTCTTCAGCGTCGCATCATGAACGGTTTGAACTCCCAGTTCGATCCATACCGCAAGTCTCTGGTTCAGTTCACACAAGAAATTGAGTGTCGTCTCTTGCAGGCAGTCCGGCCGGGTACCAATACTGATCGCGTCGAACTTGAACATCTTCAGTATGCGCTCGTACGTGACCCGCTGCTCCGATTCCGTGGCAAAGGTCCCCGTGAAGGCTTGGGCGTAGGCCATGAGGTGCTCGGCATTGTATCGATCGCGCGCAAAAGCCACTCCTGATGACACCTGCTCTTCTATGGTTTCGGAGCGCATGGTTTGTGCAGCACGGGCGCCGTGCTCCGGGCAGAATGAACAACCACCGGTACCATCGGACCGGCGGTGTGGACAACCCAAGGCCAGATCAATAGGGATACGATAGAGCGGGTACCCGTATGTATCTATCATGTATTGCTTGTGCGTGTAGAATGGCGGCTTCTTGTCCTTGTCCGCATCCGATGTGCTTTTCGGGCGGCGGCTGAATTCACACCCGCAGTAATCCTGGCGGTAGAGGCCGTACTGTTTGCTTAGCTCCAGGCTTTTTTTGAACCCGTCCTTTTTCTTCAGGTCTATGGCGAGGAAGGTGCTGGTGGCTGACGTTGTGGAAGCATTGCCTGGAGGGACGCGGGCCTCCGCGTCCGCGGTCACGGAGGCCCGTGACCCTCCATTGGGGACATCCACCAAACCGTTAGCGCCGATGCGGGTGCCGATTTCGAAGATCTGCCTGGCATCTTTGTGCGGGCTGATTGTAAGTGTGGTGGTGAACATTGAAAAGCCGTTTGCAATTGCATAACTGGACGCGCGGGAGAGATTGAACTCGAAACATTTTTCGCAGCGGGGACCCCGCTCGGGTTCCTTTTCTAATCCCCGGATGTACTTTCGCCAGTCTTCATGGTTGTACGAGTCTTCCACGAGGGGTAATTCCGTAACCTTGGCGAGTTTCCTTGCCTCATCCAGGCGTTTCTCATATTCAGAGCGTGGAGAGATATTTGAGTTCGAGAAGAAGAGCGTAACGTCGTATTCTTCCTGAAGGCGCACCACGGATTGCGTTGCACATGGGCCGCAGCACACGTGGAGAAGAAGGGGCGGCTTCTCGCCGGTTGTGTCTGTCCGCGTTCGGGGCTTGCTCATGGTCGAATTCAAGCAAATCCTATTGATTGAATCGAGGTCTTAGTGGTCTGGATTTCGGATTGTGCTTGTGATAGAGGAGAGGGAGAGCCACCCCGGATATCCGGGGCGGCTACCAGGGAAAGAGAGTTGAACCGATATGTTGAGTCAGATGGGAATACACTGGCGCCGCGTACCGAAAGGCTTCGAGAGAATCAAGAATATCGAGTTCGGCAAGGGTGGAGACAAGATCCTTCATATGGACATGTACAAACCTGTTGTGCTTCCTCCCTATCCGCTTCCCGCCGTTCTCTATTTCCCGGGCGGTGCGTGGGAAAACTGCAGTAAGGAGACGGGGCTCCCCGTCCTGCGGCCATTGCTCCATGCCGGGTATATCTGTTTTACCGTGAACTACCGCGTCACGCGTGATGCGCTTTTCCCCGCACAACTGGAGGACTGCAAATGTGCGGTTCGATACGTTCGCGCTCACGCAGGACCGCTCGGTGTTGATTCCTCCCGAATTGGCGTGTGTGGTGTTTCGGCAGGGGGCCATCTTGCAGCTTTCCTTGGTGTAACCGCAGGAGAGGAAGATCTTGAAGGAAACGGTGGATGGCCCGATCAGTCCAGCAGCGTTCAGGCGGTCTGTGACTGGTACGGCCCTACGAACCTGGAAAGCATGCCTTTCCAGAGAAGCGGCATGGACCATGATGGTGCGGACTCGCCGGAGGGAAAACTCATTGGGGGCGTCGTTTCCAAGAAATCCGAGGAAGCGAAACAGGCAAGTCCGGTTAACTTCGTCTCAGGTAATGAACCTCCGTTCTTCATTGTCCATGGGACCAGGGACATGTTTGTTCCGGCTGAGCAAAGCCGAGAGCTTTTCGAGATCTTACAGAAAGCGGGGGTTCCTTCAGAATTGCATATAATCGACGGTGCCGGTCATGATCGAATTCCCGCGTACTTTCGGCGCAAGGAGGGGTTGGCGGAGCGGATGGTCGCCTTTTTTGACGTGCATTTGAAGGGTGATTGATTCTTTGTAGGACAGACGTCCCCGTCCGTCCGGGACGGGTGTGGATACCTGTCCTGCTTGGGAGGCCGAGCTACATAGACACTTCTTCTGTGCCCGTTTTCTCCAGCAGGCTTACGAGGCTCAGGACGAGGGCGAGAGGTATGCCGATGCCGCGAACAAGAAGAGGGCTCCATAGACTGTTAACCATGTAGGCTATCAGGGCGCCTAGAAGTGCAACCGACAAGCCCTTTTCAAACGCGTCACCTGCCACGAAGTATCGCCGGGCGGCCCGGCCGGCGAAAAGGAGAAGAAGCCCGATAAAGCATACCAATCCGGGCAGGCCTATCGAGGAGCCCATTACAAGGTACAGGTTCTGGGTGTCCGGTTCTGCTTTCCCCGCCGGGCTGGGTATGATTCCATAGTATCGCCCGATATTCCTCTGGTAGTTCCCGGCACCAACTCCCATGAGCGGATTCTCCCTGATCATCTCGCAGGCTGCCTGCCATTCCGGGTAGCGCCGGGAAACATCGGGCTCGGTTTCGTTGTAGAGGCTTATCGAATCATACAGGGCCACGCCATTGTCGCGGGGCAGGCGGGGTAGAACGAAGCAAGATCCGATGACCGCCACAATCGCGAATATCAGGAACGCGCGTTTACTTGTGAGCGCCGACACGATCGCAAATGCCAGCAGCAAAGCGAGGTATGATGCGCCGGACAGAAGAACGATGCATGATACCGCAAGAATGGCCGCATACCAGGTTTTCAGTTTCCACCCCGAATCATGCAAAAGCAGGCCGAAGGCAACGGGGACGGCCAGCGAAAGGAAGCCGCCCAGTACGTTTCGGTTACCAAACGTCGCGCCTACCGCAATTACTTCCCGGGATGAACCGAAGTACTGTACCAGCGCCATAAGAAGTATGGCCGAAGTAGCCCCCAGGAAGATCCTGGCCAGCATAACAAGGTCCCGTCTATTCCTGACCCACGCGTGAAAAAGCATGAACGCAACGACGAAGTACTCCACCATCTGGAATACTTCTTTCGCCACTGCCATCCTGTCCTCGGCCCCAGCTGCCGATGCAACAGTCAGGGCCACGAACAAGACCGAGAAGAGAGGCGGCCATGTTATTTCGCGCCACTTGCCGGAGAGCAGAACCGTAAGGCCCCATATGCCGGCCATCAGCCACAGGATGATGTCCACGAGAGAAAGGTAAGTATCGTTGGCGACTTCCATCGCGTACTGGGTTGCCCCAACGACGATCACGGCCGGGATACCGACGCGAAGGGCCTTGTTTAGTAATGGAAGAATGCGTTTCATGTGTTTTCTACCGTTTGTTGTTGTCGGGAGAACCCACCCCGTCTCGCCTGCGGCGATCCACCCCTCCAAGGAAAGGATCTTAGAGGGTTGGCAACCCGTCCTTCTTCATCGCCCTGTTTACCTGGACGGGGCTTCGATTCCTACAGGAACGTATCGCTTGTTCGTGGTGAGGATGATCTGGTCGAGCATTGCCCCGTCCTCCCTGCAAGCGACGACCAACTTGTGCCGCCCTTTTGACAGGGAGAGCTGTTTCAACCTCGGTGGTGCCTTAACCCAGTGCCAGCTCTTGTATGTTCCATCCTGCCCGAACGTGAAACTCCTTGCTTCATCGAGGTTCATGGTGAAAGAGTTGGCGCACTCATCAAGCCACCAGACCCGGCACCAGAGAAAGTATTCGCCATCCGCGGCTACGTCAAACTGGTACTCGGCTTTTCCCGTCGTGACCTTCGGAGGATTGCCCTTGCCCTGCCGAATATCGAGGGCCTTCTTGCCTGAAGCATCCTTTAAGGCGGCCTTGCTCACGGCATCTTTTGCGGTTTCTGAACCGGAAATCTCCATTGGTTCAGTAACCTGCGTGGCGGATTCCCCTTCGAAGCATATGGGGTCGGCCAGAAGCGTGTTCACGGTACAGACTACCGTTGCAAGGAGCGTTACCAGATTTCTTGTGTGTAAGGGCATCCCTAATCTCACTGCGTCAGTTGTTTTTCTTTCGGTATTCTCACAAATCGTTACTCTGCCTGAGATTCGTAGACTTTCTCAAGCCGATTAATCATATTCTCTATCCCGTATCTCTCGACCGCAGTGGCCCTTGCGTTCATGCCAAGGCGCTCACTGAGCTCGGGATCCCCCAGAAGACGCTCCAGTGCCCCGGCGAGCGCATCAACGTCTCCGGGAGGGACCAGGAGTCCATTCTCTCCGTCCGTGACGGCGTCGGTTACTCCTCCCACTCCCGATGCCACAATTGCCTTGCCTGCGGCCATCGCTTCGATGAGAACGTATGGCAACCCCTCCCAGAGAGAAGGGAGGACAACAATGTCCGCCATTCGGTGTACCACCGTGGAGTTCTCACATTCACCAAGTATAGTGGTGGCATCTTCCAATCCCAAATGGTGAATTTGGGATTGAATCGCGTGCGTCTCTCTGCCTCCGCCGGCCAATACGAGTTTCAGGGCGGGGAATTGCTCCCGGACCCTGAACACGGCTTCAATCAAGTACCTGTGTCCTTTCTGGCGGGCGAATCTTCCTACGGTCGCTATGACGGGGGCTACTGGACCGATCGAATGTTCTGCGCGAAGAATTGACCGCTGATGAGCGACCTCTGCGGCATCCGTACTGCCGGGAATGTCGATGCCGTTTTCGATAACCACGAATTTCTTTTCGGATGCGAGGCATTGCTCTATCGCAACCTGCTGTTCCTGCCGGCTCACGCAAATGAAGGCATCGGTCAGGCCGGCAGCCAGGCGTTCGAGCCGCGAGTACCACGCCTGGCGCCAATGAGCCACACGCATCTGGAAGGGGAAAACATGTGGTGTGTGAATGATCCTTGGGACCCCGGCCAGCCGTGCCGCCAAGCGCCCCAGCATCCCGGCCTTCGAGCTGTGGGTATGTACGATATCGTATTTGTTGCTGCGAATGTGCAAAAGGATGCGGACAAACGAAACTATGTCGGCGAGCGGCCAGATCGCGCGCACCATGGGAACTATCTTAACCTCGATACCTTCCCGGCGCATTCTTTCGACATCGCCGACAAATGCCTTGTTGCGTTTTGTGGAACAGAGCACCGATACATGAAAGCGTTTGCGATCCAGGTGCGATACGAGATCGTTGAGGTGGCGGCGTGTACCGCCCGTTGTTGCCTCCAGAATCTCGAGTACTTCCAGTGCCGGCATACCTGGCCTAAGCCTTTCCGCTTCGCTTGGCGCTTAGCTGGCGAAATGCCCATTTTAGCATGTCCCCCGGTTCGTTCATGCGGCAAAGCCAGACCGATACAACGAATCCGAATGCCGCGGAAACACCACCGGTGGCCAGCTTTGCCAGTAGTATTATATCATTACTCGAAGATGACACATACCGTTCAAAAAGCCGGAGGCTTATTGCGCACAGTCCTGCCGACACAACACCGACCACCACGGCACGCAGCATGAAGACAAGAGTTTCGTGCCCGGGGAATATGGGTACGTTCTTCTTGAGAAATATAACCAGGAACACCGCTTTCAGGGTGCGACTAAGGGTGTACCCCAAGGCAATGACAGCGAGTGCTGCTGCGCCGGTGGCACCGAATATGACAACACCGACATAACTGATAATTATTGAGAGGGAGGAGAAGGCGATACCAATGACCGTTGCCGATACCATTCTGCGGTGCGCGAAGAATGCCTGCATCAACAGGCATTCAGTTGCATGTGCGGGCAACACCAGTATGTAACAGGACATGGCGACCGCCGTCCACGACGCCACTTCGGCCGTAACTTTGCCACGATGGAACATCACTGCCGAGAGGGGCTCTGACACGGCAACGCAGACCAACGAAAGCGGGATAAGGACCGAAAGCAACATCCGTCCCGATCCGGAAAGCAGAGATGCGAAGTTCTTTTTGTCGTCCTTGTCGACCATTTCGCAAAAGAAGGGAAACATCACGATGGACAGTGCATACGGAACCAGCCATCCAATCGCCCCGTGAAGTTTCCTTCCAAACGAGTTGGCCTGCATCAGCCCCTCCTCCAGGCGACTGAGGATTGTGACGTTATTATACAGGTCCCTGTACTTGGCGAACACAATGCCGCAAATGAGCGGGAGGATCAGCAACAACATCTGTTTGACGGCGGGATTGCTAAACGCGAAGGATGGACGGAATCGCCGGATTTCCGGAAGACGAATCAGATGGGTAACCAGCTTCGCAATACTGCCTACGACGAGGCCGAAAACAAGCGCCCGGAAATCAAAACCGAACACTCCCATGCCGACCAACACACAAACAAGGACGCAGAATTTCCACGCAGCATCTCCGAATGCGGCAAGAAAGAAACGCTTGTATCCGTTGAGGAGCATATAAGTGGTGGAACCAAGGGACAAGCAAACCAGTGCCGGTGCGAGCCAGAAAAGGCTTTTCCTGGCCAGTTCGAACTTCTCCGGGTTCTTGTCCGCATCCCATGCTGTCATAAGTTCAATCATGCTCCCGGGGGCGAACATGAGAACCGCGACGATACCAAGCAGAATCACAAACTGAACGGATAGAACGATGCTACCAAACTGCCAGGCGGCTCCTTCGCTCTTCGTGTCCATCTCCTGCATAAACACGGGAAGAAACGCGGGGCCGATAACTTCTTCTCCTATGAGGAAAATGTTGAAGATACATCCTTCAAACACGACTACATACACGGATTCATAAATCCCCGGGTCGAGGTAACTGCCGAGGACCATAACCTGGAGAAGGCCCGCGAACTTGAAGAGAAAATGAGCAATAACAACCGCTATACTTGCCCGTACGATCTTTTTGCCGACTGAATGCCCTGTTTCACTTTCTGTCATTGCTCTCCCCGGCATCCCCTGCTCCGCGTTCGATGAGGGTCAGCAGCCACTGTATGTTGTCATCGATTCTGAAGTGCTTCTCAACTTTAGCCCGGCCGGCCAGTCCCATTCTCTGCCGTTGCGGGAGGTCGTTCATCAATTCGGCTATTCTATCGGCCAGAAGCGTCGAGTTACCAGCAGGAACAACGAATCCGTTAACGCCGTCCTCGACAAACTCGCCGATGGCGCCTACCGCTGTAGCTACCACGGGTAACCCGGAGGCCTGGGCTTCCAGGATCACGTTCGGGAGGCCGTCCCGATCACCGTTATCAGCTATCACGGATGGCACTACCAGCATGGCTGCTTTCCGGTACAAACGATTTACCTCTTCAGATGACAGCTCCCCCACGAGATCAACGCGGCCGGACAGTCCGTGGTTGGATATGCTCTCGGCGAGCATTGCCTGCCGGGAACCTCTGCCGGCAATTATGCAATTGAAGTCTTCTCCCCGGTCACGTAGCTCCCGGCATGCATTCACCGCATGCACAAAGCCCTTTTTCGGTTCCAACCGGCCAACACAGAGAATCATCCTGCCATCCGGATTGGTGACTTCGTAGTTCTCAAGGAACAGGCCATGGCGCAGCGTCACGACCTTCCCCGCCTTGAGGTCCGGGAACATGTTCTGTACCACGGATCGTCCGTCTTCGGTACAGGTTGCTATGAACTGCGCCTGGTTTACAACGTGTTCATAACAGTAGTTATTAAGAGTGTAGATGTCGTGGGCATGGGCCGACACGCTGAAAGGGATACCGGTTACTTCAGATATCACCCACGCTATGTCCGCGGGTATATGCAGAAAATGCGCATGAATATGATCTACTTCCTTTTTCCTGGCCACATGGGCGAAACACAGTGCAACGGCGAAGTTCCGCAGAAGCCACAGCAGCGAGACCGGTGACGCCATGTGGTGCCATATTGACAGCGCCAGGAGTCTCAAAACCTTGTAGGGGTGGCACAGCAGGGCGCGCAGGGAACCCGTGATCAGCGAGGTAGAAGATAATGATGCGCGGAAACAGGTATCGGCGGCCATTTTTCTGACGACAGGGTCAATTGCAGATGAATCCTCACTCCTCAGCGCGAACAGCTGTACGTCAACGCCCCTCTTGCGAAGAGACAGGACTTCCCGGAGGATGAACGTCTCCGAGACCGACGGAAAGGTATCCAGTATGTACGCAAGCCTCATTGTCACCGGATTTCTGCCAGAAGTGAATGCGGTTCGCCCAGTTTCGCCCGGGCGCGTCCTCTTACTATCCCTGCCGGGACATGATCTCGCGATAGAATGCTTCCGTCAATTCCGCGGTTTTGCGCCATGTGAATTGCCGGGCTCTTTGCTTTCCCTTTTCAATGAGGTCGGTTCGCGTCTTCTCTTCGTTTATGGCGCGGTGAAGGGATGCTGCGATTGAGGAAGGATCCGTGGCATCGGCCAGCAGGGCCGCATCGCCAACTACTTCCGGCAGGGATCCACGGTTCGAACAGACCACGGGAATGCCGCACGCCATGGCTTCGAGAGGCGGCAATCCGAATCCCTCGTATAGAGAAGGAAAGACAAACGCATCGGCCATGTTGTAGAGATATGGTAAGTCTTCCGGCGCTACAAAATCCGCAAACGTCACGCGGCCCGATAGTCCTAGGTCACGTACTATCCTGTGCACCCGTGACTGCCCCCACCCTTTCTTCCCCGCAACCACGAGCCCGTGGTTAAAACTACTATCACGGGCCATGATTTCAAACGCGTGGATCAGTGCTTGCAGGTTTTTCTTCGGCTCCCGCTGGCCGACGAAGAGTATGAAGTCCTGCGGAAGCGCGTATTTCTGCCGGATCTTATGAAAACTATCAGTTCGTTCGAGCACCTGGTACTTCGTTGCCACCCCCAGCGGGATGACTGTCGTCTTTCCCTCGACTTTCGGGAAAAGCTCGCCCAGATCCTGTTTGGTCTTCTCAGACGGCACAATTATGCCGGACGCCTTCTGTACGGACAGCGGCATGAATACCCGGTAGTGCAACCGGTTTGAGACTGTGCAGAGTTCGGGTTGTTTAAGAGCAATTACATCGTACACACTGATTACCACGGGGACGTCCGCTAACAGGGGCGCTATATAGCCGGGCGCGTGAACGAGTGCCGCGCGCCTTTTGCGGATCCGGATAGGGAAAACCATCTGTTCCCACAGTATTCGGATCGTCTTGATTTTTGCTGGTGCCGCCGCCCTGAACGTCTCGAAATTGGGTGCCTCCGGGTGGCTTGCCGGGAACTCGCGCGGAACAACCAGCTCGTACTGTTCACTGCCAAAAGCAGCGAGAGCTCTGGCGAGGCTGAATATCGAAAATTCTACCCCGGCAAACTCATCCTTGAGCAACATCCCATCTAACTCAATACGCATCGCGTCATCCTTGCGGTTTGTACACCTGGGTTAGGCTAGTGATGCGACGATCAAAGGGCAAGGGAGAGAGGGGGATTTCCGCGGGGGGATGCGGTCCATCGGGATGACGCGCCCACAAGCGAGGGATCAGGGAAATGATCGACAAGGTGCGGCTTCGGGAATTTGGGCCGCTAAAACGATCCTGAAAGACCTTGAATGTGGGACTTGCTTCATGGCACCAAAAGTGCTTGAGTGCAGGCAGACAGATTTGCGTGTAGTCGTGTGTCAGAGATTGTCGGGACTTCGGGTTTCAGCTTCATGACGTTTCTCAGTATCAGTCCTTTGTCGATTCCGCCGCTGATGATGGCGGGCATCATGTTCTATGTAGCAATCTCGCACTTGCTGATCTGCAGGCGCAGAACCCGGCGCCGCCGTGATTGCATGTTCGCCTTTTCCTGTTTCTCCATGTGCCTTTACAACGTTTTCTGCGCGGGATTGTACAGTGCGACATCATGTCTGGAAGGGGTCGTCTGGCAGCAGGTTCAGGTCGCGGCCTTGGCCGTTTTCGCTATCAGTTTTCTCTGGTTCGTGGCCGACTATACGGCGCTGATGAACCCGCTGATTGAATGGGCGTTCTCGGCGTATTTCCTCTTTTCAGCATTCATGGCGGCAATCGGCGGGGATCTTGTTTTTCGCGCCGACGTGCCTGCCATCAAGAATATTGTTCTTCCGTTCGGATTCAGGCCGCGGTTCTTTGAAGTCGCGCCAGGACCACTTGTGCATTTGCAGGGCGTTGTGGGCCTGCTGGCTTTCGCTTATGTCATCTGGACGGGTTTGCGGTTCTACAATACGGGCGACAGAAAGATGGCTTTGCGCCTGCTCCAGGGCGTCGTTATTTTCCTTCTCGGGGTCCTTAACGACTCGGCCGTTAGCTCTGGCTTTTACTCTTTCCTGTACCTCCTCGAGTATTCCTATATTGCCATAGTGCTCGTTATGGCCGCGGCCCTGTCAAGGGACATCGCGGCAAGCGAACACGCCGAAGCGATGGCCCATGAAATGGAATTGAAGTTCCAGGCGGTTTTCAAGTGTGTGACAACCGGAATCGGGATGACCACGTGTGAAGGCAAGCTTCTGCGTGCCAACGCGGCGATGTGTGCGATGTTTGGACGGGCCGAAGAAAACCTGGTCGACACCGAGATTTTCGACTACTTCCATCCCGAGGCGGTTTCCGGCATGCGGGAATCCCTTGAAGATCTTTTGAGGGGCGACATTAACACGTTCAGGGATGAAGAGCGCTACGTCCGGCCTGACGGCGCCACTTACTGGGGTGATGTTTCCGCCGGCGTGATCAGGGAACCTGACGGTACTATTGAGGCGGTTACCTGGGTGATTATCGGCATCACCGAACGGCGGCAGGCTTCGGAATCCCTGAGAGCCCTGAACGAGCAGTTGGAAGAAAAAGTTCTCGAGCGGACGGGGGAGCTTACCGAGGCGAACGTGCATCTGGCGGCATCGCTCCAGCGATTGCGCGAAGACGAAGAGGCCGCGGAAATGATTCAGTTCAGCCTTCTCCCGGAGGAATGCAGGATCCTCAGTGGCCTGGGATTCTCGCGATACCTGGTATCCTCCCAGTACATGAGCGGCGATTTCGTTGATTATTTTGAAATCGACTACGGCAGGGTCGGCTTCTACATGGCGGATGTTTCGGGACATGGTGTGTCATCGGCGTTTGTAACCGTTCTACTGAAGAGCTTCATGAGACGGGCCCTTGAGCGATACAAGGAGGAAAAGGACCAGACCATCCTGGAGCCTGCAGAGTTGCTCGACAGTCTGAACCAGGAGCTGATCCAGCAGAACCTCGGGAAGCATCTGACATTTTTCTACGGGGTAATGGACACCGTGCAAAACGTGTTCTTCTTCTCAAACGGCGGCCATTTTCCTCTGCCCGTGCTATTGAGCGAAGGTAAGATTGAGCAGATAGAAGCCAAGGGGTCTCCGCTGGGGCTGTTCGATTTTGCCGATTTCTCAACCCTGCGCAGGGAACTGCCGGAGCATTTCCTGCTGACAATCTTTTCAGACGGTATTCTCGAGGTGCTCCCACAGGCAGAGCTTGCCGACAAGCTGTCTTTTCTCGAATCACTCGCTGATAGTGAAACCGCGAGCATTTCTGATATAATTGATAAAGTTGGCCTGGAAGAGGCTGAGTCTCTGCCGGACGACGTGACGGTTCTCACCGTCCGACGGACGGCGAAGAGCGTAGAATCTTTAGAGGAATGATTCCGGAAAGAGCCTGATGCCTGAGTGCCACATATACAGCGCGGTTACTGACGGCGTTTGTTTTATTCGTCTTGTCGGACGCCTGAACTTTACCACGTGCGCACGCTTCGACGCGTTCATCCGCAATATCTTCCTGCAGTTACACTTCAAGGCTGTTGCCATCGACTTATGCGCCGTTGAGCATATCGATAGTACTATACTCGGGCTGCTGGCAAGAATCGCGCGGTATACTCTGATTCGATACGGACACAAACCGAAAATCTACTCGACAAGACCGGATATGAATCTTCTCCTGGACACTATGTGTTTCGAGACGGCCTTTGACATAGTGAAGGAGAGCCCGGACCTCCCTGATGATCTCGTGGAAATCCCCGTACTTGACAACGAGAAGCCGAATCCCGGTCTCGTTGTCCTGTCTGCTCATAAAACGCTCATGCGCATGAGCAAGCAAAATGAAACCGCATTCCGCGATGTTGTTGAGCAACTCGAGAAAGAACAGGAATAGAACGGCAACAGTTCTGGCTGAGAATGTTCCCGTCGGGACAGCTTTCCCGGCAGAAACGGAAGAGAACAGAGATGAAATCCAAGGTCGCGATTCTGAGGACAAGTCCCAAGACAGTGCTGCACGATTATCACCGCCTGATGAATCTGGCGGATTACCAGGACACGATTCCTAAAGACAAAGACACTGCACTTAAAATCAACATCAGCTGGCATTTCTTTTTCCCGGGCTCCTCTACGACCCCGTGGCAGCTTGATGGAGTGATCCGGGCCATGAAGAAGGACGGATACCGCCCGGATCTTATTCATGGTTGTCACAACAGGACCGTCGTGATCGACGCCCACTTCGGAGAGGAACAGAACAAGCAGAAGAACGTTACTGACGCGCATGGCCTGCGAAATGTTCATCTGTACGAGGGTGAAGAATGGATTGACGTGCGCGATGCTGTTGGAGACCTGGTCGACCGTTTTCTCTGTTTGAACGAGGTCTATCCCAAAGGGTTCATGATTCCCAAGCGCTTCATTGGAGAGAATATAATTCACCTTCCCACTGTCAAAACCCACGTCTTCACGACAACGACCGGAGCGATGAAGAACGCGTTTGGCGGTCTTCTGAACGAAAAACGCCACTGGACACATCCAGTGATCCACGAGACGTTGGTTGACCTGCTTATGATCCAGAAGAAGATACACAGCGGAGTATTCGCGGTGATGGACGGCACTTTCGCCGGTGACGGCCCCGGCCCCCGGTGCATGATTCCACATGTTAAGAACGTTCTCCTGGCGTCATCAGACCAAGTCGCTATCGATGCGGTTGCTGCAAAGCTTATGGGCTTCGACCCCATGAAAGATATCAAGTTCGTCCGCCTGGCGCACGAGCAGGGCCTTGGATGCGGTGATCCCAGGGACATTGAGATCGTGGGAGATGAAGACGCCACCAGGGAGAACTGGAACTTTGTTGGCCCGTTCAAGAAGATGACGTTTGCCAGCAAGATGCAGCACAGCATTTACTGGGGCAGACTGAAGAAACCCATAGAGTGGTCGCTCAAGACCATCCTGGCTCCCTGGGCATACATCGCCAGCGTTCTATACCACGATTCGTTCTGGTACCCCACGCACCAGCAACTCGTTGCGGACATCCTCGGCAGTGAATGGGGGCGCCTGTTCAACAACTGGGACGAAAACGCGATTTCTCCCGACGATTCTGACGCACAGGGATGGGATGATGTGGGGGATGTTCCGGCCTCGCTGAACCGCAGCACCATGAAGCTCTTGTTGAAGTCCCTGAGTATACTTGGCGGTTGTATAAAGGAAGCCCCGGAGTTCGCAGCAAAGAAAAGGCATCGCGAAGCAGAATCCCGGCGATGACTCAACACCACGGGAGTATTGTTGTCTAAGTATATATCTAAGCGCATTTTTCTGTTCCCTCAGGGCTGCGGAATGTGTTACGCTCTAAAGAAGGTTAAGGAGAGATAGGCCTTCCGAATAGCACCCGTAGCTCAATTGGATAGAGCATCTGACTTCGGATCAGAGGGTTGGGAGTTCGAATCTCTCCGGGTGCACCAGAATGTGGATAGACGCATGAACCAGTGCTTGAGTTTAGTGATGGGTACGTTATGACAGCACGTGACACACAGAAGACACGGAAGAAGCGGGTTTTCATCGTAGACGATCATCCCATCGTTCGGAATGGGCTGTCTCTACTGATAAACCAGGAAGATGATCTCGTGGTGTGCGGAGAAGCCAGTAATGCCGAACAGGCGCTCTCCAGGATCGGCCGGCTCAGGCCTCATCTTGCCATGGTGGACATCTCTTTGCGCGGATCTAACGGGATAGAACTCACAAAAGCGATTCGCGCATCGGCTCCAAGGACAGCGGTTCTTATGCTGTCCATGCACGACGAAAGCCTTTACACAGAGAGGGCGCTCAGGGCAGGGGCCCGTGGGTACGTGATGAAGCAAGAACCGCCGGAAACCGTTCTGGAGGCCATCCGGGAGGTGCTCA
The DNA here is from genome assembly GCA_030744755.1 of Kiritimatiellia bacterium. Lineage (GTDB taxonomy): Bacteria > Verrucomicrobiota > Kiritimatiellia > UBA8416 > JADHWI01 > JASLPY01. The sequence continues at coordinate 134,937 of JASLPY010000003.1, forward strand.
GTGGCGGCCTTTATCTCAGCGGCAACATGAAATCCCGTATGCTGCGAGAGCTCGTGGACGGGGTGCCCTTCGATGAATCAAAAACCGGTATTGAGAAACTCAGCGACCGGGAATTGGAGATCTACGAACTCATAGGCCGGGGGATGCCCACCCGTGAAATTGCCGCGTCACTGGGCTTAAGTGTCAAAACTGTTGATACGCACCGCGAGCATATTAAGCAGAAATTAGGCCTGAGGAACGCCACAGAGCTGGTACATCATGCCATTCGATGGATGGATGGCGAAATGGATGGCGGCGACTAGTATCCACACTTTCAGTGTTCTTCTCTCTTCTTCCCTCGCCCGTCACGCCACAAGGGACTCTTGTGACCTCTCGCATCTGGCGTTCCGTCTCTAGAAAACCACTGGGGCGAACACGTTGTAGTCTTGAAGTTTTTCCCTGCCGTTGAGGAATGCAAGCTCTACAACAAAGAGGATGTCTGCGATTTTTCCGCCTGCCTGTTCTATCAGCTTGGCAGATGCCGCGGCGGTCCCTCCGGTTGCCAGCAGGTCGTCTACCAGAGCCACGCGATCACCTTCTTCGAACGCATCCTGGTGAACTGCCAGCGTTGCGGACCCGTATTCCAGATCATAGGTTTCTTCGTAAGTATTGTACGGAAGCTTGCCCTTCTTGCGGATTGGGACCAAGCCCAGATCCAGACGATCGCACATTGCGCCTGCAAAGAGGAATCCTCGGGCATCTATTGCCGCAATCTTCTGAATATCCTGATCCTTGATGCGCTCAACGAGAATATCCACTGTAGCCTTAAAAAGTGCGGGATCCCCCAGGATGGGAGTAATATCTTTGAATATTATGCCCGGTTTGGGAAAATCTGGAACGTCACGTATTGCCTGCCGGATCTGATCCTCACTCATTCTATCTTCCCCTTCTTTCGTTGATTGGTTCGGGGTTGCCCTATTTAGACAAGACTGCGTGCGCTGCCGCGAGACGGGCAATCGGAACCCGGTAGGGGCTGCACGAAACGTAGTTAAGACCCACCTTGTGGCAGAACGCGACGGATCTCGGCTCGCCTCCGTGCTCGCCACATATACCGAGTTTCAATCCCCTGCGGCTCTTTTTTCCCAACTTAACCGCCGTTTCAACCATTCTTCCCACACCTGTTTGATCCAGAACCTGGAACGGATCGTGTTCATAAACGCCATTAGCAACATACTCCCCGAGGAATTTCGCAGCGTCATCACGCGAGAATCCGCATCCCATCTGGGTGAGGTCATTGGTTCCGAACGAGAAGAACTGGGCTTCCTTTGCTATTTCGTCAGCTGTCATTGCTGCTCGCGGCACTTCGATCATCGTTCCGATAAGAACCTTGAGTTTCTTCTTCTTTTCTTTCTCCACCATGGCGATGGTTCTCTGGATTATCGCTTTCTGGTGCACAAGCTCGTTCACGTTGCCGACAAGGGGAACCATGATTTCCGGCTGAGAGCCCTTTACGGCGCAAGCAGCTTCACATATTGCCCTTGTCTGCATTTCCGTTACTTCCGGATACGTCATGCCCAGCCGGCAGCCCCGGTGGCCAAGCATCGGGTTGAATTCATGAAGAGACTCCACAAGCTGCTTGATCTGTGCCGGTTTTACTCCCATCGTTTTTGCCATTTCTTTCTGGCCTGCCGCATCGTGTGGCAGAAACTCATGCAGGGGAGGATCAAGAAGCCGTATCGTGCAGGGCCTCCCTTTCAATGCCCTGAAAATACCCTTGAAGTCACTGCGCTGCAGGGGAAGAAGGTCGTCAAGCGCCTGGTAGTACTGACTGAGCGGAGCTTCCAGTTTTTTCGCGATAGCCTTCAGTTCCTCCCCTTCCGCGAGTCCCAGGCTTCTGCGGAGGGTTTTCACTTCTTCGGCCACGAGGATAAGCTTCCTGAATGCAACAATTCTATCGCCTTCAAAGAACATGTGCTCCGTACGGCACAGGCCGATGCCCTCTGCGCCGAACTTAACGGCAACGGCCGCATCGTGAGGAGTGTCGGCGTTAGTTCGAACGCCGAGTTTCCGATACTTGTCGGCCAGGGCCATGATCTCGCCGAATGGGCCCGCAAGTTTTGGTTCTACCGTATCAATTTCGTCTTTATAGACCCCACCCGTAGAACCGTTGAGCGAGATCCAATCACCCTCGGCGATCGAGTATCTTCCCACGTTCAGCTTCTTCTTCTTATAGTCCATCTCGACGTCACCGGCGCCGGCCACGCAGCATATGCCCATTCCGCGAGCAACGACGGCTGCGTGAGATGTCATGCCCCCGCGGCTGGTCAGGATTCCCTTCGCAACGGCCATCCCGCCAATATCTTCAGGGCTGGTTTCGGTACGGCAGAGGATCACGTTCTTGCCCATCTCTGCCCAGAGTTCTGCCTCGTGTGCGCTGAATACAACCTGCCCCGTCGCTGCTCCGGGTGATGCCGGAAGGCCGGTTGTGAGCTTGTTTGCCTTATCTTCAGCAGCCTTGATGAATACGGGATGGAGAAGCTGGTCCAGCGAGGACGGGTCAACGCGAAGGACGGCCTCCTTCTCAGTTATCAGGCCTTCTTTCACAAGGTCCGTGGCTATTTTGACAGCCGCAGCCGCGGTTCTCTTCCCATTCCTTGTCTGAAGCATGTACAGCTTACCGTTCTCGATGGTGAATTCGAGGTCCTGCATATCCAGGTAGTGCTTCTCGAGTCTCACGCGGAAGCGGTCCAGACGTTTGAATACCTTGGGCATGGTCTCTTCCAACGAAGGATACTGTTGTTTGCGGTCTTTTTCGCGTATCCCCTGGGACTTCGCCCATTCTTTCGAACCCTTGATTGTGATCTGTTGTGGTGTCCTGATTCCGGCGACGACATCTTCGCCCTGTGCGTTTATGAGATATTCGCCGTAGAAGTACCTGTTTTCACCGGTTGAAGGATCTCTTGTGAAGGCGACTCCCGTCGCCGAATTGTTCCCGGAGTTTCCAAACACCATGGCTTGTACGTTTACGGCGGTGCCAAGAAGCCCCCTGATTTCATTCAGTTGCCTGTACTTAATCGCCCGCGGGTTGTTCCATGAGCCGAAAACCGCGTCGATGCCGGCAAATAGTTGTTCCATCGGGTCCGAGGGAAAATCCTTGCCGGTGTCACGCTTAACAACCGCCTTGTAGCGTGAGATGACCATTTTGAGATCATCAACGCCCAGATCTGTATCGAGTTTGACGCGCTTTTTCTTCTTAACCGCATCGAGTTCCGCCTCGAAATCGTGATGTGGTACTCCCATAACAACGTCACCGAACATCTGGATGAAGCGCCTGTACGAATCCATAACAAAACGCTCGTTTCCTGAACGCTTTATGAGAATCCCGGCCGTTTCTTCGTTCATCCCGAGATTAAGGACCGTATCCATCATCCCGGGCATCGACACGGCGGCTCCGGAGCGAACGGAGAGGAGGAGTGGGTTCTTGCCCTTCCCGAAAGTCTTTCCCGTTTCCTTTTCCAGCTTTGCCAGGGTTTTCTCTACTTCTTCCCTTATGAGTTCGAAGAACTTCTTCTTGCCCAGCTTGTAGTACTCGTTGCAGGCTTCGGTTGTGAGCGTGAATCCGGCAGGAACAGGAAGGCCCAGGTCTGCCATTTCGGCCAGGTTGGCGCCTTTGCCGCCGAGAAGCTCTTTCATCTTGGCCTTGCCCTCTGATTTTCCTCCTCCGAAGAAGTAAACGTATTTCGCCTTCTTAGTCTTTGCTCGTGCTGCCATTTCCCGTCTCCCGATTCGTTTCCCGTAATCGCATTGAGATTGCGTTTTTTCGATATATAATGCGCGCCGACTGTATCAGACACCGCACCCATGTCAAGAAAACGGGGGGGGGTTGATTCTCCCGCGTTGAACCACTTTTGTTCCGAAAATGTGGTCGACGGTCCGCCACCGTTTGTCGCGCATTTTCTTACTTGCCCTTCTGGAATTTCTTTTATCCATTCTGAAGTTGAATCGCCCATTCATCCGTTGCGTCTTACAGTGGCCGTTTCCCGCCAAAGGCTTTCGCTTCTGCTTTTGTTTGAATTCTCGTTCAGTTCTGACTATGGTGCAGCCTGAAAGTGATTTTGGTGGTACCCGTGTATCACCTCTCGTTAACCAAACATAATGGATTTCTTCTGGAGGCTCCCATGGCACCAAAGATTACAGTGGAAGATCTTTCACTCTCGGCAAATACGATTCGTGGCCTCGCCATCGATGGCGTGCAAAAGGCTAATTCCGGTCATCCGGGAATGCCCATGGGCATGGCAGATGTTGCTGCCGTGCTTTTCCTTCGTTTCCTGGAGCATTCGCCCGCCAATCAAGGATGGATGGATCGCGATCGTTTCGTATTGTCCGCTGGGCACGGTTCTATGCTTCTCTACAGCCTGCTTCATCTCTCCGGCTATGACCTTCCCCTCTCCGAGCTCCAGGCCTTTCGACAGAGCGACAGCCTCACCCCGGGACACCCGGAGGCCGGTCACACTCCCGGCGTAGAGACGACAACCGGGCCCCTGGGCCAGGGATGCGGCAATGCCGTGGGCATGGCGCTGGCCGAACAGATGCTTGCCGCGCGTTTCAACACCGATGGCTTTAGCCCGGTGGATCATTACACGTATGTTATTGCCGGCGACGGCGATCTCATGGAAGGCTTAAGCCATGAAGCATTCTCGCTGGCCGGTCACCTGGGGCTAAACAAGCTCATCCTTTTCTACGACAGCAATCACATCACGATCGAGGGGGCGACCGACCTGGCCTACAGTGACAACGTGAAGAAGCGTTTCCAGGGTTACAATTGGAATGTTCTCGAAACAGATGCCCATGATTACGAAGCTATCGAAAAGGTGATTCGTCGTGCCCGCCGTGAGAAATCAAGGCCCACGATCATTGTCTGTCACTCCCGAATCGGCAAAGGAAGTCCAAACAAGGAAGGCACCGCATCTTCTCACGGAGAACCGCTGGGTGCCGAGGAAATACTACTCACCAAGAGAAACCTGGGTCTCCCCGAAGACCAGGATTTCTACGTTCCGGAAGCCGTTCGTGAAGTTTTCACCCGAAGAACAAAATCTCTTGATCGCAAAGCGAGAAAGTGGGAGCGCGAGCTCAAAAACTACTTTGACGCCAACCCTGAAAAAGGCGAGCAGTGGAAGACGTTTGTAGATGACGTTCTGCCTGCGAATCTGGAAGAGCTCGTTCCCCTGTTCGACCCCGATACGGCAATGGCCACACGCTCAGCCGGAGGCAAAGTCATACAGAGCATGGCCGCCGTGGTGCCCCAACTCGTTGGCGGTTCTGCAGACCTGGCCCCGAGCACGAAGACTCTTATAAACGATGCCGGCGATGTTGGCCCCGGCAGCTTTAGCGGCCGCAACCTGCATTTCGGAATTCGCGAGCATGCAATGGCCGCGATGATGAACGGCATGGCGCTTCATGGTGGTTTTCGCGTGTTCGGCGCTACGTTCTTCGTGTTCCTCGATTACTGTAGGCCCTCTGTCAGGCTTGCGGCACTCATGGGGCTGCCGGTGATTTACGTGTTCACGCATGACAGTTTCTTTGTGGGTGAAGATGGGCCGACACATCAGCCCGTCGAACAGCTCGCCAGCTTGCGCTGTATCCCTAACGTGACAGCGATAAGGCCGGCCGATCCTACCGAAACGGCAGCGGCATGGGTTGCTGCACTTAGAAATCAGGACGGTCCTACCGCACTTCTCCTTACCCGACAGAATCTTCCCGTGATTGACAGGACAAGGTACGCCCCTGCCGCGGGAGTCCATCAAGGCGCTTATGTTCTCTGCCAGACGACAGAAGGGGATGTCGATGTTCTTCTTATGGCTTCCGGATCCGAAATCGAAGTGGCGCTTAATGCCGCGCAGGAACTTGCCGCTGACCTTAACGTGCGCGTCGTCAGTATGCCCTCGTGGGAGCTTTTTGAAAAGCAGTCGGAATCCTATCGAAATGCAACCATCCTGCCATCCTGTAAGATAAAGGTTGCCATCGAAGCCGGCTCGGCAATGGGTTGGGAGAAATATATAGGCGAGGACGGGAAGGCCATCTGTCTTAATCATTTTGGCGCATCTGCCCCATACAAGGTTTTGTCAGAAAAGTTCGGCTTCTCCGTCTCTAACGTAGTGTCTACCGTGCGCGGAATGATTGCCGCGCGGGATGTTCAGTAAGCTTGAATTTCTGACAATGCTGCCATCGCTGGCATGCGGAATTGAAGCAGGTAACCTATGTCTCGTTTCATCATTCATGGCGGGAAAAAACTCACCGGCACACATCGAACACCCGGGAATAAGAACGCGGCTCTCCCCATGCTTGCCGCGTGTCTTCTCACAGATGAACCGGTCCGCCTTTCAAACATTCCTCTGATCGATGATGTGCGCACCATGCTTAGCATCCTGGATGATCTAGGCGTTACGATAGATCTTCACGGGCACACTGTTTCGCTCTGTGCAAAAGGTCTGCGTAAGCGCCGGCTCAATCCTGATCTTTGCCGAAAGGCCCGTTCCTCCATCCTCTTCGCAGGCCCCATGGCTGCGCGCTTCGGCAGGGTTACCCTTTTCCCGCCCGGGGGCGATCTTATCGGCCGACGGCCCATTGACACTCATCTTTCCGCTCTTCGCTCCCTCGGGATATCCATGCAGGGAAAAGACCGTTATATGTTTCTCCGCCGCGACCTTAAAGGGGCGAAAATCCTTCTGGACGAAGCCAGCGTCACGGCTACGGAGAACGCAATTATGGCCGCAGCCCTGGCTCCGGGCAAGACGACGATTTTCAACGCGGCCTGTGAACCTCACGTGCAGGAGTTGTGTCACTTACTAAATAAAATGGGTGCTCATATTTCCAATATTGGAACCAACTTCCTCAGAATCCGCGGTGTCGACAAGCTCCATGGCGTGCGGCACAGGATTGAGCCTGACTACATTGATACCGTCAGTTTCATGGCGGCCGCCGCCGTGACCGAGGGTTCTCTTCGAATCAGTAATGTGCCGCACCACGCTCTTGATATCATTGCGCGCCCTTTGCAGCGGATGGGACTTCGCTGGACGCTTGAGGATCGCGAACTCGTTCTCCCCCCGGGGCAGAAGCTGCGCATACGAAACGATTTCGGGTCGGCTATTCCTAAAACAGAGGATGGTGTATGGCCGAGCTTTCCGTCCGACCTCATGAGCGTTGCAATTGTCACGGCCACACAGGCACGCGGAACGATGCTCTTCTTCGAGAAGATGTTCGAAAGCCGTATGTACTTTGTTGACAGGCTGATAGAGATGGGTGCGCGCGTTGTGCAATGCGACCCGCACAGGGTTGTAGTTTCGGGGCCGGCCCGGCTACACGGGACTCACTTGTCCAGCCCGGATATTCGTGCCGGAATGGCCTTGCTGATCGCCGCACTGTGCGCCAAAGGTGAGAGTGTAATCGATAACGCCCAGGTGATTGACCGCGGTTATGAGCGCATTGATCTCAGGCTCAGGGCCCTGGGCGCGGATATCGAAAGAGTAAACCCACCCTGATGATGCAGGGCGGGCGACTAAAGTCCGTTTACTCTATTCGTCTGCGGCTGGAGTTCTATTCGCCTTCTCTTTCTTCATCCCTTTCACCGCCACCTTCGTCACGCTTTTCGCGTGGTTCACGCTCACGGCGGTGCTCTTTCCCGCGTTCTCTGCCTTCCTTTTCTCGGTCGCCCCCCGGGCCTTTCCCGCGTCGTTCTTCTCCGCCGCCTCCCCGGCGGAATCGGTCACGCATTCTTTCCTGGACGATTCCTTTGGCTTTCTCCAGCTGTTCACGCGTGAGGATTTTCTTCAGTTCGAGAATGGGTTTGATGCGGAGTTTTGCCAACTCAGTATGGATTTTCCCGCTTTTTTCAACGGCAGCCATCACGGCTTCTTCATCGACGGTTTCTGCCATCAGGAGGTTAACCTGGTCCATCCCGGCAATCTCTTGATCCGCCCTGAGTTGAATTTCTCTCTTCCGTATATCAGTAATCGTGGCACGGATTTTCGTGATCTGCTCTTCTTCCAGACCCATTTCCTCCGCCATGTGCGGGTTCATGAGCATGTGCATCATCATGCTTTCCCTGAACAATGTGTTCCCCTGGTGCTGGCCTTGCATTCTTTGCCCGCCTGGGCCACCAGGCCCCCCGGCTTTGCCACGCTCCATCTGTGGGCGCTCCTGATCATGACGATGATCCTGATCCTGTGCTGTTACGAATACACCCCCTACAACCGATATCACTGCTGTTAGAATGGCAACTTCCCGCATTCTCATTTCCTTCCTCCTTTCGTTCTGGGCCGATGTGCTGTTCCCAAACTACTAAACGCACAGGCGGGTATCTTTATTGCATCTGGCAGTATCCTTTGATGGAACGACCCCCATTTCGCTTTCGGGTACCACGGTTCGCACGTTCTTCTCCTTGGAAATCGGCCCGCCTATACTTCCAGTCGGCGTTCGCACGGTGCAAGGTAGCGATATCCTCTTGCTGTCACAACGACTGTGTCCTCTATCCGCACCCCGCCGATATGCGGGTAGTAAAGTCCTGGTTCCACCGTGACTACCTGGTTCTTTCTCAACCTTTCCTCTGAAAAACCAAGCCGTGGCCCTTCGTGAATCTCAAGTCCGACACCGTGTCCAGTGCCATGAATGAATCCCACCCGCATGTCTCCATCCAACCTGGTTTCAAATCCCCGCTCCTCCAATTCCCGGGCTGCCGCTTCATGAACCGTCCTGCATTTCACACCCGGACGTATTTTCGCGAGAGCGGCTGCTTGCGAGGCTTTAACGGCGCGGTACATCTTTTTCAGTTCCGCCGGTGCCCGTCCTCTTACGACTGTCCGCGTAAAATCACCCCAATACCCTGTTTCCAAATGCTGTGGGAATATGTCGAGAATCACTGGTTCGCCCGCGAGAACCAATCCATGTCCTTTCTCATGGGGTTCAGCGGTTTGTCTCCCTGACGAGGCAATAACATCTCTGCAGAAGCAGTTTTCCTTGAGCAACACTGTTGCGATGTGCTGGCGAAGCAACTCTGACGTTACCAGACTTCTACGGAAGATCAGCTCGCCATTGGCTTTTATTCTCGATCTAGCAAGGAGATCTTGAACGGACCTAAAACTTTTTACTGCAGCTTCCTGGCACTGTCTAATACACTTTATCTCGAAGGGTGTCTTCTCCTTCCGCTCAGGGCAGAGTTCCTGTCTTGCAACAGAGACCCCAACCCCCGACCGCTTCAGGCGACGGGCGATGCTGTGAGGGAATCGTGAGTCAACAACAACCCTCTTGCCCGCCCACTTTTGTACCAGCTTCACAGCCAGTGCTCCCGTGTCTCCCCATTTCGCTCTTGGTACCCCCAACATATTGGGTGTCAATAGATTTATACCACTACTTATAGACAACTTCGCCCGTCCATATTCCAATTCGCGAACAACCAACCACATCGTCTGACGGCGCTTCAGAAGAAGCACGGCGTCGCCTGCCTGGAACCCTGTCAGGTACCGGATTTCCGGCGTCTCATCTGTGCTCCCCACCATCAGAATTGGCGTTGTTAATCGCTGCATCTCTTTCTCCCTAACATATGGAACTCCCTCCGCCAACGGAGGTAGTGATATTTTCCCGATTCTACCCGTCCCCACCTTCGGCGTCGATAGCCTTCTGCCCGGTTTCCATTCTCAGTCGTCTCGCCGCGAAAGATCATCTTCTCGTGACCTCTACCAGGGAGAATAAACCGCTGTATGTGTAACGTGTTTATTAGCAATGCTTTGCGTATAACGATATGGTTTTCTCGTAACACCCGCAGTTTCTAACCTCTGCGCCGCCCCACTCATCGGTTGAACTCCCGCCTGGTTGGGGTTGGTGCCGCCTTCTTCCCGGAGCCACTGGACATGTTGTTATGAGTTGCTCTAGATTGGGTGTTAGGAAGCTCCTGCTTGTGCACGGTTAATAGGCTGTTAATAACCTGTTAACAGTAGTAAATAAATTTTTCTTGTGTTCAGCTCAAAGATAGGGTGGACTGACGACTGTTGGAGCGCGGAATTTCCGCACTGTTCGTCATGCGTACGATACGAATTTACACCCTTTCAGGGTTCGGTTTCTAGGGAATACAACGTGGGCGAGAAATCAGCCAATGAATTGTGGAGTTCGGCCTGCCGAAATCTGCAGGATATTCTCCATCCTGACGTGTTCTCGCGCTGGATCGATGTTATAGCCCCGCTTTCCCTCAACGACAATGTCCTTACTCTGGCGGTTGATAACGACTTTTACCAAACGTGGCTCGAAGAGAACTACCTGCCGCTTATAAAGAGCGCATTACGTTCGGAGCACGACTCGGATTTGGAAATCTCTTTTGCTGTTCGTGCAAAGGATGAAGCGCCAGTTTCGGCGCGCTCACCGTCGAAGCTAACCATTCGCGACCGCTTGTCAAAGAAGCGTTCTGTACCCAAGCCGGCGTTAAATCCAAAGTTTATTTTTGACCGCTTCATTGTGGGGCCTTCCAATAATTTTGCCTACGCGGCGTCTCAAGCCGTTGCGCAGGCGCCCGCCAGGGCGTACAACCCACTTTTCATTTACGGAGATGTTGGGCTGGGAAAAACACACTTGATGCAGGCAATCGGGCACCACGCGTCTACAACATCACGCGCCAGCGTTTGCTACCTTTCGTCGGAGGCATTCGTGAACGAGTATATCGATGCTCTTCAGAATCGCAAACTCGTTGAATTCAGAAGGAAGTATCGGAATACGGATCTTCTTCTGATTGACGATATTCATTTCCTTGCCAGGAAGGAACGGATGCAGGAGGAGTTCTTTCACACGTTTAACTCCCTTTTCGACGCGCATAAGCAAATCGTGATGACGAGCGACAGGCCTGCGAGTGAAATTGCGGGAATCGAACAGCGGCTTGTTTCCCGTTTTGAATGGGGTCTTGTGACGGAGTTGGAGACTCCCGACTTGGAGACGCGGATCGCCATTCTCCGGCACAAGCAGGAACAGACGCAGGTTTTTCTCCCGGATGAACTGGTGCAGTTCATTGCTGAAAACATTCAGTCAAATATTCGTCGTCTCGAAGGAGCTCTCATTCGTGTGGTCTCCTATGCCTCCCTGACTGGACGTGACCTCTCGCTGGATACCCTTCGCTACCTTCTTCGCGACACTCTCGAGCAGGAGAAACAGACAGAGGTTAGTTTCGAAGCTATCCAGAGAGCCGTAGCTGAGCACTATGATATTCGTCTCGCGGATATGTCGAGCAAGCGGCGGCATCGTGCAGTTGCCGTTCCAAGGCAGATTGCCATGTTTCTATGCCGGACCATAACGAAATCATCTCTTCCTGATATTGCTAATTCTTTTGGCAAAACACATGCAACCGTTCTCTATGCTTACCGGACGATCCAAAACCGGATGGATGTCGATCCCGATCTCAAGCAGAACGTTTCCACTATTTCCCGCAAGCTCGGTAAGCCTGTTGCCTGATTTATAAATGCGCTGCCGAATGCGCCTGTTCCTGCTTGCAGCAGATGCCTGTTTGTCCTGCGGCGTTCTTTTTTATTGAAGGAGGAAAATATTTTTCCTTCCATTGGATATGAACAAAACCTGTTTGTGACATGAGAATATCTTGATGATGACTGTTAATACTTTCCAGCTTGTTGATAATTCACATTCTTCTCTCCAGGTCGTTACAGAGTTACTAACATCTATTTTTGCACGAAAGCCTTATTTAATGGGCACAAACTGAGTTTTTTACTTTGTCATCATACCATAATAATAGTACTGTCATTACTCATGTATGATTAACTTATTAACCGCTTGGTGCGCTACTGCCGGGAGTGCCGGAAAACTGAAAGCGAAGTGCATTACAGGAGATCTAAATGAAACTGAAAGTGACAAAGGCAACGTTGCTTGAAGGCTTGCACATCGTGCAGAACGTTGTCGGCGTAAGAAGCACGTTACCAATCCTGTCCAATGTTCTTCTTACTGCCGAAGAGAATAAGCTTTGGCTTACTACGACTGACTTAGAGGTTAGCGTTCGTTGCGGAATTGAGGCGGACATAGAACAGGATGGCATGAGTACTCTTCCGGCAAGGAGACTCAGCAGTATTGTTCGTGAACTTCCTGACGCTACAATCAATGTTGAGATTGATAAGAATGATGTAGCATCCGTCGAATGTGGATCCTCGTACTTCAAGATTATCGGGTTGAGCAATGAAGAGTTTCCACCGGTATCCAATCCGGAGGAGAAACACTGCTACAACATGGACCAGGGCGTGTTCAGAGAGATGCTTAAGAAGACTGCCTATGCGGCATCAAGCGACGAGACACGATTCGTGCTCAACGGGGTGCTTCTGAGTTTTCGAGAAGGAAAGCTCACAATGGTGGCAACGGACGGACGGCGACTTGCGCTTGTGGAGAGCGAAGTGGAGTTTCCGGATGAGGCAGAAGGGGACATGATTCTGCCCACCAAGGCGGTTTCCGAGCTACTGCATGTTTTGGGTGAAGAGGGGGATCTGAAGATCTACGCGAAGGAGAATCAGATAGTATTCGAGTTCGACGATGTCCTCCTGGCTTCGAAATTGATAGACGGTACATACCCTAACTATCGTCAGGTGATACCCACGCAATGCGAAGAACGCGTGACGGTGGAAAGAGAAGTGTTGTTGACGGCCCTGAAGCGAGCATCACTTCTTACCACCGATAAGTCCAGTGCCACAAAGTTGACTTTCAATGACAATCAACTCGTGGTTGTTACTACTTCTCCTGATGTCGGCGAAGCCAGGGAAACGTTGGCTATCAAATACACAGGCAAAGAAATAACCGTGGCGTTCAATGCAGAATACATGATGGATCCGTTGCGAAACCTGTCCAATGACGAGATCTTCGTGGAGCTCACAGACGATCTTAGCCCCGGGGTAATCAAGTGTGACATCCCGTTCCTGTATGTTCTGATGCCGATGCGAATCTCGTAGAATCGCAGGAAGATAAAGAGAAGAAATTCAGACTTGTATGGCTAAGGCGTTACACTGTAATCTTCCGCCCTTGAATTGCCCGATGGTGTAACGGTAGCACAGCTGACTCTGGATCAGCCGGTCTAGGTTCAAATCCTAGTCGGGCAACCATTTCTACAGTACAGGCCGCCGAAGGAGATACTCCACCTGGACCTCTTTGTTCAGAGGAATCACCCAGTCCTTGTAGATCTTAACTACTATTTCCGGGGTGAGAGTTGAATCATTGGCCGCCTGTATTAATCCCGCATATTGAGCGGTTTTTTCGCGTACCCGTTGCACAACGTTGATTTCCACCTCGGTATCGGTGAGAAGAGAAACCAAGCCTTCGCGGTCCCCCGCGGCTATAAGTGGCGCATATCTGTCCGTATACGCCTGAAACTTGCTTTCAGCAACGAATTCGCCGTAATGGATCCGTTTTGACAAGGCCTGCAGGCAAACCACGTCATTTACAGCGCTGGAACCGTACTGTCCATCATCACCCTCTGCGCAAATCTGTGTGACAACATGCTGCTCGTAGACCTCTCGGATCCGCGCATTGAAATTCAGGGTTCCGTCGGTAACCAGGACATCCGGGAAATCGAGTCTCTCGAGAATGGGGTCGGGAAGATCAGAAAAAAACGGATGTTCATCGGAACTCGTATATCGCCGAAGTTGGGAATGGAGGACCTCGGTGCCGTGCAGAAGAAAATTAATGAGGCTTCTATCCCCAAGCGCAACACCGAGGGCACCAGGAAGATAAACCACACGGTTCAAACTGAACTGGGACCGTTCAATCAGTGCAAAGATGATCGTTTCCTCAAGTCGGGCAAGGACGGCACGTATACGATCCAGTGTCAGTTCTTTATGCATTGTCGTAGTCTATAGATAGAAGATACCTGCGTGCAACAGGATTTGCGGACGTATTCCTGCCGGATTAGGGACAGGGAGAAAGCGGCTAGCGCAAGCCGGCACGAAGTCGTCTACTCTTTGTCATCCAGAGCGTCCCTGACGGCAACGGCGAGCGATTCACGAGTGAACGGTTTGTAGATTACCGGAGGCACATCGCCGGATTCGCCCTTCTGGATATTTATCTGGTGAGTGAACCCGGTCATCAGGAGAACCTTGAGGCCCTGCCGAGCTTGCCGGAGTCTATCGGCAAGCTCACGCCCGTTGAGGCGTGGCATTACGATGTCCGACAGCAGAAGGTCGAGGGGTTCTGTACGATGTTCGCAATGCTCGAGAGCTTCGGCTCCGTTAGTGGCTTCAGACACCTGGTAGCCGAGGCCCCCCAGGATTCGCACAGTGAGGTTTCTAACCGCCGGCTCATCTTCAACAACCAATACATGTTCGTTCCCTGTGGGAACTGGGCTGCGTACGTCGACAGGTGCACTCGAAACAAGACCCGGCGCCTTAGGAAAATAGAGAAGAAACTCAGTTCCCTGTCCCGGGGAAGAATTGAAGTCTATTCTTCCGTCAAACTGCTGGACGGTCCGATAAACCATTGAAAGCCCAAGACCAGTTCCCATGTCTTTTGTCTTCGTTGTAAAGAAAGGCTCGAAGAGGTGCTGTTGAACGTGGGCGGACATGCCGCACCCTGTATCGCGAACGATCAACAGCAGGTATTCCTCATGTGACGCATTCAAACCGACAGAAAGCCATAGGTCATCCGAGCAATTGATAGTGCGCGTTTCTATCGTGAGTTTCCCGCCAGAGACCATGGCGTCACGGGCGTTAATGCCGAGATTCATAATGACTTGCTCGAAGAGACCGGTGTCACCACGCACGGTTCCGGGGGTCTCATCGAGTATCGTTACGAGTTCTATGTCCGTTCCGAGAGTGTGACGAAGGAGTTTGTCCATTCTGACAACGACGGAATTGAGGCTAACGGCAGTGAGATCAAGCGGTTGTTTGCGGCTGAAAGACAGAAGGCGTTTAGTAAGATCAGCCGCACGCTCGGCTGCCCGGACGATTTCTTTGGCGTCATTCTTTATTCGATCATTGCTGCCGGATTCGGCCAGTAACAGTTGAGAGAAACCTAGAATGGACGTAAGCAAGTTGTTGAAATCGTGGGCGATCCCACCTGCAAGGCGTCCAAGGGCCTCCATCTTTTCGAGTTGGCGAAGCTTATCTTCACTGTGCCGAAGTTCCTCTTGTGCTTCATGCCGCCGGGTTGACCTCGAGAATACGTCCATCATAATTCTTAACAAAAATGGCATCCGGGGAATGCTCGAAAACGGTTGCGGCAAGCCCGTCAGAACAAGCACCCGGCTCGGAAACTATGCTTTCATCGGCATCGGACATCATCAGAACTCCGTCAAACAGATCAGTACGTGATAGAAGAACAGAAAGGAACCATAGTAACAGACGCTAAAAAGGCCGCCAAGCAAGAAGAAAACCGCAGAATTCGTTGGAGTGGACCTAGACGGCAAGACGGCGAAGGACGGAGGGCGGAATGAATGAATCTACGCAGGCCGTCCCGGGAAGCAAGCCCCTGTCTATAGACAGGCAGCAGACGGATGTCTTCTTGAAACGAAAATCCGTGACATCAGACCCGCATACGAGCAGGCCGGAAAGAACAGCCACGTTAGGCATATGACCAACAAGCATAGTCGGTCTTTCGGTCAGGCCTCTCAACCAGGGAAGAAGTGCCGAGGGGTCAGCGCCGGGCTCGAGTTCTTCGCGGATAATCATGCGTCCCGTATAACCGAGTTCCTCCGCGAAAATCTCTGCCGTCTGCCTGGCGCGGATCAAGGGGCTGGACACAATACGAGACACGGGTGTTTCCAAAACGGCAAAACCGCGGGCAGCCTGCCGCGTCCGCACGAGTCCCTTGTCGGACAAAACTCTCTTAGCATCACTGCCTAGACCCGAGGACTGCACGTCAACCGCGTGACCGTGACGGACTAAAAAAAGGTGCATCGTAAAGCGTCCTAAATCAGAAAACAACGGGTATAGGAAGACAACCCGCAGGCGTCTTCCTAAAACAAACGGCAAAAGATATTGTTTTTTTATTAACAGAAAAGGGAGACGCTGGCGAACGTTTTCTCCGAATAACCAATTTCCGGGGGAACCAAGCGCAGAATATATGTGTGGTTTCAGATTGCAGTTCGGATTGCATCGGGAAAGGAAGTGTGGTTTAAAGCCACAAGTAAAGCAACCGAATGAGCCGCAGGAGATGGCACCGAATGAAACCGCCGAAGAACATATTGGTTCGTCTTGAATCGTCAAACAGAGTGTTGATCTCGACACACGCCAAGCCTGACGGTGACGCGCTGGGATCTGTACTGGGGTTAGCCAGAATTCTAAAAGCAAACGGAAAACAGGCCGGGATAGTGAGGCCCGACAGTTTACCGCGCCGATATGAACCGTTTGTGGAGGCGGGCGACTTCCTTGAAGGAATAGACGAAAAGGAGTGGGATGTACTTGTTGTTTTAGACTGTGGGGATATCTCACGCGTTGAGGATGGCGCCGGAAAAGTTGCCGCGGCGATGGCCGTAATCAACATAGATCATCACCATTCAAATACGGAATTTGGGGAGATTAACTGGGTTGACTCTAAATGCAGTTCCACAGGAGAGATGATATACCGGCTCGCACGCGAGGCAGGCTGGAGAATATCACCACCAGCGGCAGAAGCGCTATGGGTTGCGCTTGTGACCGATACAGGGCGCTTTTCCTATGAAAACACCTCGCCGGAGGTGCTGAATGTTGCAGCGGAGCTGGTTGCGATGGGCGTTCCAGTATCAAAGATAAACCACACGATCTACGAAAGCGTAACACTGAAGGGCCAGAGATTGCGGGCGCGAGCAATGGCCAGCCTGGAGGTATGTGAAGACGGTGCTGTTGCGCTGGTAAGACTTGGCCGAGAGGATTTCGAGGCAACGGGTTGCGGAACAGAAGAAACGGAAGACATCGTCAATATTCCCAGAAGTATAGAAGGTGCAAAGATTGCCCTGCTGCTGTACGAGTTGCCGGAGGAAGAAACGAAAACATCAACAAAGGCAAGTTTCAGAACCGTTGAGCCATACGATGCGGCATTGATCTGCCGGACCCTTGGTGGCGGTGGCCACCAACGCGCGGCGGGATGCTCGATCGAAGGAAGACTGACCGAGGCAAGGGAAACCGTTCTGGACCTCATCCACAAGATGTGGTTCAGCGGCGACGAGTAAGAAACGGCCCGTTCTTCCTACTTCACCGTCAACAGGATGGTCTGTGACTCTGGGTGACGGAGTTTCCTGTCGATATCCAGAAGAGCCGGGTAATAGGATGCCGGTATAACCGCGCTGTCCAAATCCAGGCGTCTGGCTATGAGTACAGACGGCTTATCGTTGGGCGGAACATCCACAACCTCCGTTGTGCAGTGCACAGAGCCGAGGCCGAACGGAGCTTGCCACGAGGTATCCCGGGGCGCGATTCTCACGCCGCCGGCCGAATCGGGCAGAAAAATGCGGTAAACGGCGTCCAGCTTCAAAGACTTGCTGCTATACAGTGGCGCCGTACGTGTTGCAGCGCGGAGAGACGCAATGCTCGGTAACTGGCCCGGCAGGGTTACGTAGAGGAAATCGTCGCTTCTAACGGCATATCTGGGAATGCGGGCGGTGAAAGACTGAGTGCCCGGGTAATCCAGGTAATTCGTCTCAAGTTCTGTTTCCGCTTCGGCGGCCTGCGACAGTCTTCCCAGTACTTCAAGGTAATGCCTGCGCCGTTCTTCAGGAGGAAGCTCTGCAAACCGGCGATGAAAAGCCGCGAAAGCCATGCCGAAGAACTTCTCGGTAACAGTAACCAAGGCGTCACCATTCTCCTTAATATGTATGTCATACTGCCGGGAACCGCGCGGCCGCTGATTTTCTTGGGCCTCAACAGGAAACGTCTGTCCCTTCATCGACAGACCGGGTCTATCGTGAAAAGCCGTACTGCCGAGGCGGGCATACTGGTCCGTGTCGCCGAGATATACATGGCTGCCTTTGCCTTCTACACGTACGAGGACAAAGTCGAAGACGGATCGCTGCGGGGTTTCAAGTAACGGTAACGACAGCTCGCCGAAACGCGGCGCCCATGAGGAAGTGAGGATGAAATCCGGTCGGAACCCGGCTTCTTTCAACATGATATAGTGTAGAATTGCCCTGTCGGCATTATTGCCGTACGCATCTGCCAGGGTAGTATCAGCGTTACTGATGGAGGAAAACGGCAGGTTAGTCAATAAAGGGCCGGCCTTTCGCACATTCCTGGCGATGTAATCGCGAATCAGAACGAGTTTCTTCGTGGGATCTTTCACTCCCTTGACGAGGTCCCTGGCAAGCGCCCTGGCCTTGTCTTGACCGCGGGCCGCGGAGAGGAGTTTGGCGCGAAGCGCAGTTGCGTATGTCGGCCAGTCACCGGCGGAAACGAACACCGTTGGATTAAACGTCCAGGATGGAGGAAGGCTGTCTTCTTTTGGGATTACCTTCTGGTTAATGGCCTCCCATGAGCAAATCCGCAAACCGGCACTTTCGGTCTCTGAAAACGCGATGGTGTTCTCCGCCGCATTCGTGATTTCGATATTGAGAGAAGAGGGGCAGGAAACCACCAGGCGATTCGTCAGCACGGGATCAAACGAACCGAAAGACAGGCGAATGGAGAAGAAGGGCCGATCTTTGATTTGTCGTACAACCGTATAGTCAATATAGCTACCGATCTCAACTGCCGGCAGACTCACTACCATTGTTTTTGCCGCGGGATACCGGGGCGCCTTTCCAACCCACGCGGCGTCCATGAGGTTTACTTCCTCGTCCACGATGTTGTGAACAGATCCATCCGGGTTGGTTACAGTGGCGCGGGTGATACTGACGCTTTCCCAAGTAGGGTTGTACTTAAGTTTCAGCTCGGAATTAGCCTTCTTCCCGGCGTATGTCAGAATCCTCTTCCGAAGTGTCTGGGTGCGGGTCCAGGAGTGCGCATCTTTAATGTCATAGACATTCCGGATGAAAACGTTCTCCACGTCGTGCTGCTTCTCAGTGGGTACGCTGAAAACAGGCTGCTTCCGGCGCGCAAACTCGATGTCCTTTAGTTGCTGTTTCAGTTGCAGGTACTCATCTTCAGAGAATTCGACGGCCTTAACCAGGAACCGGGATGCCCCGAATAGCTGGTTCGTGGCAAACCGGATATCAGATGTAAACACGAGCGAATCAGACTCTGTTGGCGAGAATTTGGGAGAGGACAGCAGGGACTCTACTGAATGCTGCACATCAATCGAGAAACTTTCCGTGACGCCGCAGGCCACCTTCGTAAACAGAGGAAAACGGCGCTTGGGAAGACCGGTATGGCCAAGAATGAAGTTCACGTAGCCGAGAGTGGTCCCCAGCCATGGCGGTTGAAGAAGCGCGTGTCCGTCTCCAGACACAAGGTAATCCTGCACGGAGTAATCGAGCGTGACCGTGAGGGGAACGGATGTGTCCTGGGTGTCTTCAGGCTCGATGAGGAAGCTGGTGAGGGTTCCTCCCGGCATTCTGCGCTTGATCGCGCCTTCAAAGAACCGTTTGCGTTCTTCGGGCTTTATTCGAGAGAAATAACCGCGGTAAGCATTGTCGTTTATGCCCTCGAAATACAGAACACTACGGGCGGATAACTCTCCGGACGGCGACAGCGCCCCTGTCGTATCGATCTTGAGCAGGTTCTCTTCCGCGGGAACGATTGTTGATGTGAGCAGGGTTTCTCCCTCGGGGTGTGCAACGAGGTAGCTCTTGTTGCTCAGGTATGCGGGAAGAAGCTCCGTGGTATTCTCGTCGGTGGGATCCATAAGCTGGTACGATCCATCGGGGTCTTCCACGGCCACAATGGCGTGATTGAAGTAAGGCTGGGGGACCTCCTCGTCTTTCTTTGGCCCGGCGTGGATTATGACCGGGTATGCCTTGAATCCAGAAAGGCGCAGCATGGACACCAGGAGAGCGCCCTTGTCACGGCACACTCCGTACTTGTTGTCGAAGGTGACATGGGCATCATGGGGTTCGTACCCGGGGGCTTCGGTTTCCGTCGTGATTCCCATGTAGCGTATCTGCTGCGAAACGAACCGGAAGAGACGGGATATCTTCTCGTTCGGAGCTTCTACACCTTCGGTTAACTCCGAGACTTTCTTGCGCATAGCATCGTTGACTGCATCAAGGTGGGGCTCACACAAGTCCCAGTACCAGCTGGAAATATCGTTCCACTCCGGAATGGTGCTGACAAGAAGACGTTGGACCACTGTGTAGAGAGGTGGCATGTTTGGCTCTCTGAATGCACGCGGCACATCTTTCACTTCCCAGCGATACAGTACCCGCGTTTCGTCTGAACTGGTGGTGTAAGAAACTGTTCCAGGAATCTCGTCTTTCAACACGATCTTCTTCAACGGCCGCTCCTTGGGGCCGGAGACTTCGTAAGTAAGGTGTTTAATGGGGTTTGTGTATTCAAATACGGAGTAGTCGCTCCAGGTGTCGGGAACCCGCGGCTTAACGGTTATCATACGGGTGAGTATGTGATACACATCGCCGACTTCAAGCGCCGGCAGGCCGATGTTCAGAATCTTGCTGTTGGGATTATAGATATTGGCGCTCATTTGGGAGCGATCAACCATCACCCGGCTCTGCTCTGCGATATCAATCGGGACAATGGAGCCATCGGGCTTGATTATTTCGAGAATGAGCACCTCGGCAGTGCCGTAAGGAAGGGTAAAATGGAGGGAGCGCGTTCGGTGCTCGCGCTTGCCTTTCTCCGTGAGAACCTTGGTGAACTCATCGTCCCAGGTAACGGACGTGCCATCCGCCTGGTACTCCACCCGTATGAAGTCATCAATAAGGACATCATCCGCGTTTGGGTATTTTTCCGTGGTGACCAGGTCAGCAGATTTAATTACGGCTGCTCGATCCAGCATCCCGCCGTCGTATTTGCTCTCTGCGGCGAACGCAAAGAGCGGGATAACGAACAGAAGAATCAGTCGTGATGTAAGACGTATTTTACGAGTCATCGTGTGGTCACCTCCAGAACTAGATTTCGAGTATCATCTCTTTTTCCGGCCGAAGGCGCAAGAGGAGAGCAGCTACGAGTAATTGACCGACGAAAAAGGTGCATTTTATGCCTTGGCGGGCTTGTATCGGCAGCCGGGTGCGGCTAAAGTAATCGAGGGCACTGTCGCGCAAAAGGTGGGCGGCGGAACGAGGGACGACAAGCACAAACTAAAATGGGTGAAAGACTATGCTGTGGCTGAATCGGATTTGTATTGTTCTGCTTCTGATAATTCTGAGTTTCCCGACCGCCAGTCCTGGTGATGCAACGGAGGATCAGTTCAACTTTGCGACGGGCCTGCTGATCAAGAAGGAATACGACATGGCCGAAGAGGAGTTTGAAGATCTCCTCCAGAAAAAGCCGGATTTCGAGAAACGAGACATTGCTCTATATCGTCTCGGTGAGAGCCGGTATCACCAGAAGAAAAACGCCAAGGCCATTGAAGCCTACCAGGAAGTTGTAACGAAGCATACAGAGTCGGAAAAACTTCCGCAGTCGTACTTCCGCCTGGGGCAACTCATGTCGGAGAAGGATCACCGGAAGGCGGCGGGCTACTACGCGAAGCTCGCGGAGAAATGGCCGGACAACAAGCTTGTGGAAGCCGCGATGTACTGGAACGCCGAGGAACTGTTTCTGTGTGAGGACTGGCGCAACGCGGTATCAGTGTATCGAAAGGCTCTTGAGAAGTTCCCGGGAGGGAGATACGAAGCGCACTCGATATACTCGATATGCTGGGCGGAACTTAAACAGGGAAACAACAAGGCGGCGACAACAGCGGCCCGCAAATTCCTTGGAAAATTTCCCGACCATGAGCTCTCCGCGGAATGTAAGATTAAGCTCGCAGACTCACTTCACAAACAGAAGTCTCACGCGGAAGCAGCCACAATCTACGCGGAGCTGAAAAACGGGACCGGGAAGACCGCCAAGGAGGCGGCTATCGGCTATGCCTGGAGTCTCTACGACCAGAAAAAGCTGAAGGAAGCATCGGCAGCATTCCTGGGTGCGGCAAAAGTTCTTGGAGAGGATGAGCGCGGCGAGATAGCCGTTTTCAACGCCGGGAACTCTCTGGTTGAAGCCGAGCAATACGCCGAGGCGGAATCGATATTCAAGGGACTCGCGAAAAAAGATGCCGAGGGCACCGTTGCCCCCGAGGCCCAGTACTGGCAGGGATACTGTCTCGTTCGACAGAAAGAGTTTAAGAAAGCGGAAGTCGTTCTGGAGAAGCTCGTATCGGCCGGCCGTGCGGGAAAGCGAATTGTCGAGGCGAAGCAGGTTCTCGCCGAGGCGAAGTTTGGAGCCGGCAAACACGCCGAGGCAGCAACGATCTATGCAGATATTGCGGAGAACCACAGGGACCATGACCTGGCGGATGAAGCCGGGTACAGCCGGATGCTTGCACTTGAGAAAGAAGGGTCGCTGGGAGAGGCCGAGAAAGCAGGAACGGAGTTTCTCTCGGCTTTTGAGAAAAGCAAGATTCGCCACCTTGTTGTTTTTGCCCGGGCTGAATACCGTTTTCGCCAGGATAAGTTCAAAGAGGCAAAGACCGATCTGGACGAGTTTCTGGCCGGAAAAGACCACGGGGATCTCGAAGATGATGCCCTGTACAAACAGGGCTGGTGTTGTATGAAACTCGAGGAGCCGTCCACCGCGGCCGGACATTTCAAATCACTGGCCACGAAGTTTCCCGAGAGTCCACTGGCTGCCGAAGGATCGTACATGGGCGGTCGGGCTCTTGAGAAAGCCGGGAAAAAGGATGCTGCCATCAAACAGTACGAGGAATGCCTGAAAAGCTTCGCAAAAAGCGAATTCGCCGAGCGATCGGATCTCGCGCTGGCTGTTCTGGCGCTTGACAAAGGGGAGGCGGCGGCCGCACTTGAACGCACCAGGGCATTTGTTGCAAAATCGGACGCGTCCGCGGCTCTCTCGGAGTTTGCCCACCTCTACATGGGAGAAGCTCTCAATGACCTGAAAAAATACGAAGAAGCCATTAACGCCTATAAAAAGGTAACCGCAACCAGTCCGGCGGGAACCGATGCCGCCTACGGGAAAGCGTGGGCTCTTCGAAAACTGGATAAGCACGAACAGGCCGCAGCCATATTCGGCGAAATTGCAGCCGGGGAGTCGCCGAAAACCGAAGATGCCGCATTCTGGTACGGCAGGGCGCTCGAAGACGCGGGCAAGGTCGAAGAAGCGGACAAAGCCTATTCCAAATTTGCGGCGAAATACCCGAAATCAGACCGGCATGATGAAGCCCTGTACCGCGGCGGCCTGGCACAGCTGAAGAGCGGGAATGTTGATGCCGGGGGCGGGACGCTGCGAACCTTCGTTACCAACCGGAAGGATTCCAGTTTTGCCGACAATGCGATTTATGATCTGGCGTGGGCCTACAAGGAGAAGAAACAGGACGATGATGCCGTGAAGCTGTGGGAGCAGCTTCTGAAGGACTATCCCGAAAGCGCGCTTGTTCCGGACGTGAGTTTCCGGATAGGGGAAGTGCTTTATGACAAGAAAGACTACGCCGGCGCGGTTTCCAGATACGAAGCATGTCTGGCCAAGGGGGACGTGCCGTTCGGGGACAAGGTTCTCTATAAGCTGGGATGGGCATACAAGCGCACCGACAAGATTCAGGATAGCCAGGAGTCTTTCCTCAGAATAGGAAAGGATTTTCCAAAGAGCGAACTGGTGGCGGAAAGCCATTACAGGTTAGGTCGGATTCTTCAGGAGCAGGGCAAAAACGCAGAAGCAGTTGCTCAATATGTCTTGGTTAAAAGCGGTGATTTTCACGAGAGGGCGCTGTTTGGCCATGCAGAGTGTGAAAGACTGCAGGACCGGTCCGGTGAGGCGCTTGGCTTGTACAAGTCGCTTCTTGAGAAATACCCGAAGACAGAATTTGTCCCGCAGGCGTTTCTGGGGAAGGGACACTGCTTCAGGGAAATGGGCGCCCATAAGGATGCGATAGATAGCTACAATGGCGTTATAGACGCCACGGACACGGTGGATGCGGCATCGGCGTTGTTGGGAATCGGGTATTCCCACTTTGCCCAGGAGGCTTATCGCGATGCTGCCAAGGCGTTTTTGAAGGTAGATATACTTTACGGATATGAAGAAGTCAAACCTGAGGCCCTGCACATGCTGTCAAAGGCCTGGGACAAAGCCGGACAGTCCGACAGGGCTGCCAAGTACAAGAAAGAGCTATCCGAAAGATATCCAGATGCCACTTTTGGAGATCAGCCATGATGCCGGCGCAATGTAAGCGGCGAAGAACTCGTGACCGCAAACCGGTCCACCATAAACTCAGCCTTCCGAGGAAGAAATGAAGCTAAGAATTATAATCATTGTATTTGCCGCGCTATGTATGGGCTGCGGCGCGGTTATCGGCGCGGATACGGATCCCGGGTTCCTGCCGGGGGATAGCGTCCTCCTGGGAGAAGGGGTCAGCGACATATTTGAAAAGGGCGGGATTCTCATGTGGCCAATCCTGCTCTGTTCCATCATCGCGCTTTCATTCATCCTGGAGAGATTTGTCACGTTGCGGCGGTCTGTGATTTTCCCTAAAAAGCTGTACATCAAGATTCGAGAAACAGCCCGGGAAGGCAAGGTCGCCGCCGCCATCACATTGTGCGAGGGAAGCCGTTCTTCCTTTGCGAAGCTTCTGAACGCTTGCCTCAGACGTGCGGAAGCGCCCGGATTCGAAATGGAAACGGCCCTCGAAGAAGCCGGAAGCCGCGAACTGTATGACTTGAGAAAGAACGGCCGTCCGCTGGCGGTAATTGCCGATGTCTCCCCGCTGCTCGGGCTTATGGGAACAGTTCTGGGGATGATCAAGGCGTTTGAAGTGGTGGCGAAAACCGGGGCACTGGGCAGAACTGAACTGCTCGCCGAGGGTATTGGCGAGGCGTTGGTGACTACGGCCGCCGGATTGAGCGTGGCTATCCCGGCAATGATTGCCCATCAATACTTCAGGGCAAAAGCCGAAGGGCTCATGCGCACAATGGAAGATGCCAGCATAGAGATCCTCGTCGAACTTCGGAAACACAAGAAGAACGGGTAGATCACGATGAAAGCCCTGAACCAGGAAGAGGAACGACACGGGCTGAGCATAGCGCCCCTGATCGACATAGTTTTCCTTCTACTCATTTTCTTTCTCGTGGCAACGACGTTCTATGAGGTGGAAAAGGACATAACAATCAAACTTGCCGAAGCCACGGAGGGAAGCGACCGTGAATCTACGGCGGAGATTGTTATTGTCAACGTCAAGGAATCGGGCGTGCTCGTGGTAAACGAACGGGTAAAGACAATGGAAGAACTCGGCACGCTCCTTAAAGAAGCCAGGGAAGAGAATCCCGCGGTGACAGTTGTTGTGCGGTGCGACAGGCATGCGTACCACAAACACTTCGTGCGTATCCTGGATCTGTGCGAAAAAGTGGGAGTGGGCAGTGTTGCGGTTGCTATCCTTCAGATTGACCAGTAAGCAAGGCAACTCCTTTAACGCCTGCCTTGCTGACAGGCAGGGCCCGAAGAAAATGTTTCAGGTAAAAGAGTTGATACGCTACGGAAGCAGTTGTTTCCTCATCGCCGCGGCAGCGGCGTGCCAAGCCGCAGAGGGCACGTGCGAACTTCTTACCGTTGGTCCGACCGCCGACAATCCAAAATATGCGGTCATCAAGCTTAGTCCGTGTGATGATAGCACAATTGCTTCTCTCAAGGCCCACCTCGTTGAATCCGGCGAGAAACCATCAGAAGAAAACAGGATCCCATCGGTTTTCGGATGGTCATTTGACAACGTCGGCGTCGTGCATCTGCGTGGCTGGCCCCGGGCCGAGCGGGGGACTGTGGATATCGTCTTGCGGCACGGAAAAGAAGGCCAACGAATAAGCCAGACCATATCCGACGCATTCAGCATCAGCGAAACCGGAATAGATGTGGTCCTGCTCGTCGATGATTCGCACAGCATGCGCAAGACGGACCCGCAGAAATTGAGAATCACGGCGGCGAAACTCTTTGCCGAGATCAGCGCCGCGCGCGAAGACGTGGCAACGCTTTCAGCAATTGCGTTTTCGCACAATGCGAGGGTGCTTCTCACGCCCACGCCTCCGGGGGAGAAGAATCGCCTTTCGGAAGGCCTCGACGGACTGGTTGCCCGCGGAAGTACTGACATGGACAAGGCATTTGTCCTGGCCGTGAGAGTGCTGTCGGACATCGGATCCCGGCGCAAGATAGGGTTGGTTCTGTCTGACGGGCGTGATGCTCCCGGTCACTACAGCAACGCTCACCGGCTGTTTGCGGCAAGGGGCTGGCCGGTCTATGCGGTTGGTCTTTCGGAAGAATGTGATTCAGAAACGCTCAAGAAGATTGCCGATGAGACGGGAGGAAAGAGTTTCTTTGCCCCGACGGCCGCGGAACTGTCTGAAACATTCAGGGAAATCGCGCTGTCTCTCCATCACAGCGAAACAGTTGCCGAATGGCCGTTTACGCCCGGGGACAAGGCAAAAGTTCCCGTTGATGATACCATTCGCCTCCTGTCGTTAACCTTGAACCAGGGCCCGAAGAATGCGCGTACGGATATCCGAACACCAACGGGGACCGAGTTTCTGCTGGGAAAGCAACCGGGCGAGACATTTGTAGAAATCGATAGTCCGCCGGCGGGAGAATGGTCGGCAAAGGGTCTTGGTAAAGGGTCCGGGCGACTGATCGTCAGGGCTGCAAGCAGCCTGGAACTGATGCCGTTTCCGATCTCGGAAAAGGTCTATGGACGAAAGCCGGTTCCGATAACATGCCTGCTGTCGGAATCAGACAAGGCAGTGACCGGGGCACAGGTAAAAGCCGTGTTCTCGGGACAGCAGGCATATTCAAGCCTGGAGTTGTTCGACGATGGTAAACACACCGATGGCATGGCAGGCGACGGGATCTATGGCGGAATGCTCTTGCCGGGTCAAGGCCCGGATCAGTATCGGTGTCGCATACTGGCAAAAGGAACAACGGCCAAAGGGATGCCTTTCCAGCGGGTGTCTGGCTTCGATTTCAAGGTGCATGTGCCGGAAACCGCGGGGTTGTGGGTAAGGCCTAGAAACGTGCGCCTGTCCGCATTCCCGGGGGAGAAGAAAAACGTCGCAATATGGGCGGCGGGCAGGGGCGCTCTTTCCACCGTTGTTAAAGAAGGCGGAAAAGTTTCCGGGATTAACGTTGTCCCAAGCCCGGCAGGGAAAAAGTTTCCGGAAGAAGGAGCCCTCGACCTCCCCGTGATGATTGACGTCCCGGCAGAAACGCGTCCGGGCAGTTATTCAATCACGATGACAGTCAGTACGCGCTCTGCGATAAGTGCCGTTTCTTTCGGCGTGGACGTGAAAGAGCCCTCGGTCACTGTGAAACCGCCAAAGCTGGAATTTGGCGACATACTGGCCGGGACGGGGAAAGAAAAGAGCATAACGGTAGGTGTGTCTCCGCGCGGAAGCCTGGTCTACAGGCTTTCAGGTGAAGGAACGCTCGTTGAGTTCCCCGAGCAGGCCGGGCGAACCATCGAAGCAGGAACCGAGCACGTTATACCGGTTAGGCTTGATATTCCTGAAAACACGGAGATATCAGCCGTAGAAGGTACAATAACGGTCGACTGGGAGTGGGGGGAACAGGAAGTAGAAATCACATGCCGGGTGCTGAAGCCCGAACCGCCCCCGGAAGAAATAGCGGTGGCCGAAGTGCCGGAACCGGAACCGGAACCAGAGCCGGAGCCGGAACCAGAGCCGGAAGACCGCCCGGACACAAACATTATAGCAGAAGCCGAGCAGGTCGTTCCTGCCGAAACCGTACCTACCGGGAAGACTGAAACCGCCCAGGAACCAGAACCAGAACCGGAAATACTGACAGGCGGAGCGTCAGAAGAGAGTGACAGATCGCGATTAAGGGATATTGATCCGGCATGGGCGCGTCTTCTTGCTATTCTGGCATTGCTTCTGTTGATCCTTCTTTTCTTCCTCTACTGGCTGCTCAGGAGGTCGGAAGGAGAACGAACAATTCTCCAGTACGTCCTCGTGAGTACAGCGGTACATGTACTGCTATTCATGCTCACAATGGACATGTTGATAGAGACGGGGGTCGTAGATCTGGAGGAAGTTTCGCCAACTCTTGCCGTGAAGGTTCAGACACTCCGAGAGAAGTACACCCTCGCAACCACGCCACGCGGAAGGGAAATCCAGGTAGAAGATAGTGAGCGCACGGCAAGCGTGGAAAAAGTCAAGACACCGGGAGAAGAAGAAAGCAGGGAACCATCCAACAGCCAGCCGGCGGAAGACGCAAGAGAGCAGAACGAATTACTGGCCGCAGTTGTCGAGACTCCGTCAGAGATGTCCGAACTGACCCGGGAGGAAATGAAAAAAGACAGCGAGAAACCAACTCCCGTGGAGGATGAAGAATCCGTCGAAACAAAGAAGGAGGAGACGCTTCCGACCAAGGACCAAGAAGCGCTCGCCGCCGTAGAAAAGGCTGATCAAGTTCCCGATCAAGTTCCGGACGCTGAAAGCGATAGCCGACCCGAAGAGAACAGGCCAGACAGCAAGGAGCTGGCGGCACTTCCACAGGAAGAGACCTCGGCGGATCAGATCCGGCCAAAGGAAGATCTGGATAAGAACACCCCCGAGAATCGCGAATCAATCAATGACGGGGATTCGGTTCCTCAACACCTTTCAGAACGTGCCGACATTGATCAGGCGAACGAAGCTGCCACAAGTACTAAAAAAGCGGAATCGCAGGCGAGCGAACCGATCGAGAGTACAACCGCTGAACTCACGGCCGACGCCCGTGACACGGTCCCGGACAGTCCCACGATCGAACATACCGGCGAGCTGGCACAGGCGCCAAGCGCCTTGGAAAAAGAACAGCTGGCCAAAACCGAAGTTCTACAGGACAAGCCAACGGTGGAAACGAAAACCGCGAAGCAAAAAGAAAGTTCCGCACAGGCCTCAGATATTGGTTCGGTGACGAAGCAGGCTTCAGCGGCTGAGGCTGGTGTAAAGCAGAAGGCTGACAGCCAGGTGCCGGCCTCCGAAATTAAATCTGACACGAATTTGCCCGTTCAGCAGCACGAAGACGCAGCGGCCGAGGTGCGCAGCATAGAAATGGACAGTGCCGTCACCGCAAGCAGTGCGCCAGATGTGGAAATGGCGTCTTCGCCCATGCCTCAAGCTAAAATGAACCAGGAATCCAAGACGGCCGAGACCCATTCGACGGTGAAATTGGCGAACGCACCGACGGCGGAGTCCCAGGGGGACGCCGCCCGCGAGAATACAACACCTTTGGCCGAGGCACCGGAACAGGCGCGTACACCCAGCCACGCAAACGCGGAAGTTCTCATGTCGAAATCCGAGGCAGTGGCGATAAGGGAAAACGCAAGCACTCCGTCCGTAGTTCGTAAGGCTGCAGAAACAACAGAAGAGCAGTCAGAGCAAACTGAGGCTGTCCCCGTCAAGCACGTGCAACGCGGCGAGAGCACAAGCGGTCCGCTTGCGGTAGCCGTAGCGGCGCCCAAGAGTGCCGAATCAAGCGGTGCAGAGGCGCGCGCGGCGGCATCGCCTGCCGGAGAACAAAGCTCGGTGGCCGGAGTATCTATGCCGATGGTGATCGAGCGTGAAACACCAGCAATGATAGAGAAGGCGAGCGCCTCGTCAGTGGTACGTAAATCAGCAGAAAAGCCGGAAGAGCGGTCGGAGCAGACGGCATCCGTACCTGTGAAGAATGTCCAACGTGGGGAGAGCGAGAGTGCGGGAGTTCCATTGGCAGTAGCGGTTGCGGCGCCGAAAAGTGCCGAATCAACGGCGTCGAAATCGCAACCCACGGCATCGCCGGACACGGCGCAAAGCGCAACATCGGGAGCGTCTATGCCGATGGTAATCGACCGCGAGACACCTGTAATGAAAAAGCAGGAAGGCACCTCGTCGGTAGTTCGAAAATCTGCGGAAGTGCCGGAAGAGCGTACCGGCGAGGCTGAATCTGTACCGGTTAAGCAAGTGGAGCGTGGAGGGGGCGCAGCCGGTCCGCTCGCGGTAGCGGTAGCGGCACAAAAAGGCACGGAACCGGCCGGATCAAAAGCACGGACGGCAGCCTCTCCTGTTGGGGAACAAAGCGTCATATCGGGAGCTTCGATGCCGGTAGTGAGTGGGTCCCAGTCGTCTGCCGATGTTCGGACCATGGCGTCAGATCATGTCCGGAAGAGCAGCGGAAAGTTGGAAAAGTCCAGTGATGATGAACCCGGAGAACAGATCTCCACGGTGGTCAAGAACGTTCGCAGAAGAGAGACGGATTCCGGGCCGGGCAGAATCCGGGAAGCCGCCCGCTCAACCACGGGATCCGCCGTCACCGAGAAGAAAGATGGACCAACAGGCATGAGCCTGGGGAAAGGAACGGAAGCCAGGGAGTCCACGGTTGCTTTTAAGAGCAAGAAGCAAGAAGCCGCTGCAACTAGGAGCGGAATGAATTCCGCGGATGAAAGGAAGAAGGCTGCAACAGGAAGCGACAACGCGCCGTTGCTGGCAGAGGTAGAGACAATTGCCGGCAGAAAAAGCAGTGGCAATACTCGTCAAGAAGCGGATGCCACGGTTCACCGTGTGGGAAAAGCGAAAGAAGCGACACCGGGGGGCAACAGTGATAAGACAGGCTCGGGGGCCACTAAAGCGTGGCAGGCCTCCGCCTCCGCCGAAATAGCGAGTACCGCAGTCGCGATGACGGGATCGGGGGTGAACCCGATTGGAGAGGCCCGGGAAATTGTCCGGGACCGGGATAAAGGTGAGGCGGCAACGGCGGGGATGGAAGACGAGGATTCGTTACTGGGCGCCGATGACATCGGGACAAAGAAACGTGCAAGCATTGGCCGGCCGGCCGAGAGGGCCGCGACAGTGTCTGTCGCAGGGGCGATAGGAGAGAGCCCAGAGAAAGTGGAGCGAATGACATCCGAACTGCCTGAACAACGGGCACTGAGGTCCGAATTCGCAGGTAGCGTTCCTGAGCTGATGAGACCGGCAAAAAGCGATCTGGCCGCGGGCGGACTGTCCTTTTCTATTGGAAAAAGCAGCGTGAGACGCCGTGGCTCGGTACCCGTCTGCCTGGTCCGTTACAGCGGCGGGGATTGGGATTGCAGTCCAACGGCAATGATGTACCTGTCTCACCAGATCAACGAGAGAACGGGAACCGCGCTTGAAGCTTCGGACCGCGTGATTGACCTATCTGATCCGGAACTCCGGAACGCCCCGTTTATCTATATGACCGGCCATAAAGACTTTGTCCTGACGGACGAGGAAGTGGCGAACTTGAGGAAATACCTCCAGAAAGGAGGACGACTGTGGGCGGATGATTCCACCCATTTCCGTGATGAACATTTCGACAGGGCTTTTCGGAGGGAGATTGCACGTGTCCTTCCCGATCTCGACCTGCAGCGGATTCCGAAGACCGCGGAGCTGTTCAAAACGGGCTACGATCTAACGAAGGGGTTCAAGGGCTATGCCGTACCGCCCGGTGACAAGTACAGGTTGGACTACTTGGAAGGCATCGACATGAATGGTTCAACAGCGGTAATTTACACGAGAAATGATTATGGGGACGGACTGGATATTGATCCAAACACGCATCCTCTTATGCCTTCTCTAACGGATCTGTCTCCTGCCGATATGCAGGAAGGGTCTGTTAGAATGGGAATCAACATAGTCTTGTACTTCCTCTCCGCAGCGTCAAAAGAGGCTGGGGAGTTCATAGACAACACGAGCGCTACACTACGGGAGGCAAAAATTGCCGTTAAAGGCCCGGACATGTCCAAAATGCCGGCAGACATTATTGACGACTTTGAGACCGTGGAAACATGGGGGGTCGAGGAATGGTCTGACGCTGGAGCGATTCGTGAACTCAATGGTGGCATGGGCCTGAATTTTGCAGTGGGTGTAGAGAAGAAATTCGCGGTGACCAAAGAATTCGATGACATCGAGTTAGAGCTGGAACGCGAGGACACACTGGTCGTTGATGTCAACAATCGGTTGACCTGTGGCGCCAGGATTGCGGTAGCCGTTTTCTGCGGAGAAGACTACACGTACTACGAAACCAAACCGGTTTTCGTAAAGCCGGGAGAGAATTCAGCAGTATTCTTGCTGTCTGACAGGCATTTCAAGAGTGAGTCTACCAACTGGGAGTATTCGGCGAGACTCAGTGACGAAACAATCGCCGACAAGGTCACCGTTCTTCTGTACTCTCCTCTTCCAGGAAAGGTCGAGATCAGGAACCTGCGGGTTGTTCGAGGTCGCTAGACCGGGTTTTCGTAAATGTAGGAAATCCCGGGATCCGGGAGCGGCAGGTTCAAAAGGGCTTTTCCCCCTGAAAAAGGGTGGCCAGGTCTGAAGCCATAAGGTAAGGAGTGAACCTTTCTAACTAGCAGACCTGGCCTGGGTGCGTCATGCTTCTGTGTCTATCTCATGTGCCGTCTGTGCGTTATACATGTCCTTTCGTCTGTAACGTCAGGTTTATATATCACTGATAGCACCTCTTACCATAAGCACAGCCTGTGCCAGACTGGTGCCGGAGAACTCAATTGGCTGAAGAACGTCGAAAACAGGCCGAAAAACGGGGAGTCACGGCTAAGCAAAAAGGCAGAAAAAAGGAGCCTGTTTCACGCCCGTAGTGATACATTCGCAAAACTAATGAGACACAGGAGCGGAAAAGGGCCCCGGCAATGATTGCGCCGCGGAACGCGGCCCGCCCGCCTGAGGCGGGTGAGCCTTCGAAGGAAAGTCAAACAGGGCTGCTACTGACGGACCAACTTCTTCTTATAGGTGTCGAAAGCCGCCTGATCGCTCTTGAATGCACATGCGGTGGTGCCCTGACGAATGATCTGAACCTTCTTCATTACGTCGCCCTTGGCGATGCTATTGACAACGTCCATTCCCGTCACGACACTGCCGAAAACAGCATGTTTTCCGTCGAGCCAGGGAGTGGCCTTGTGGGTGATGAAGAACTGGCTGCCGTTTGTGCCCCGCCCCGCATTAGCCATGGAGAGGACTCCGGGTCCGGTGTGTCGCAAGCTTCTATCGATTTCATCGGGGAACT
The DNA here is from genome assembly GCA_030744755.1 of Kiritimatiellia bacterium. Taxonomy (GTDB): domain Bacteria; phylum Verrucomicrobiota; class Kiritimatiellia; order UBA8416; family JADHWI01; genus JASLPY01. The sequence continues at coordinate 167,996 of JASLPY010000003.1, forward strand.
TGTATCCCGGCCCACCGATGCCCTTGCCGAGCGGACAACCGCCCTGGATCATGAAATTCGCGATGACGCGATGGAAAATGAGGCCGTCATAGAACGGTTTTCCCTTACGCGTATCGGTGCTCAAGGTTCCCTCGGCAAGACCGACGAAGTTGCACACGGTCAGTGGCACCTTTTCGAATTCCAACTTGATAAGAATGTCGCCCTTGTTGGTAATAATCTTGGCGTAAAGACCGTCGGCCAAGGCCTTTTCAGTCGCAGGGGCAGGGTTTTCTGCAAGCACGACACAAGTTGAGAATATCGCGGCCGTCAATATAGCTGAGAGTGACTTCAACATATGGGGTCTCCTTTCTTCATTACCGTATCGGCAACAGTTTACTGGTTCAGAACATCAAGAGGCAGGTATATACACAATTCACCACGGTTTATCCACCAATAAATGGGCCCACGGGAAGTACATCGGCCCCGGCGATCAAAGTTCACCAGGGTGAACGAATCCATTTAGCACGGGGCAGGATTGATAACGGCGTGAAAACGCGGTACAGTGAGCGAGGTCAAGAGTCCAGAAGAGGAGATGTTCACGATGCCACGAAACGGCACCGACAAAGACACGTGGAAAGTCACGCCCCTGTCCCCGGAATCCATGCTGGTATGCAAGTCCGCAGATCCTGACCGCGTACACCTTGCTGCGCCATCACTCCTGGCGTTACCGGGAGGGCGTCTAGTTGCAGCCGTCGACCAGTTCGGACCGGGAGTCAAGAAACTGCCCGGCGTGAAAGGGCGGCACCCGCAGGATAATCACTGGATGCAGGGACGGATTCTCACATCTAACGACAAGGGACAGACCTGGGACGAACGCAAGACTTTCCCCTTCTGTCATCCGTGCCTGTTTCGAGACGGCCAGCGGATATACCTGCTCGGGCATCGTGGCGGGTTGCAGATTATGAAATCATCCGACGGTGGAATGTCCTGGAGTGGTGCCGTCGGGCTGGCGGTTCCGGGCGGCGATGCCAGTAACTACATACAATCCCCCACAAGCGTGCTCAAGAAAGGGGATTTCGTATATGTGGCCATGATGAGGTCAACCGACCGAAAGAAGAAAGGCGATCCTGCAAGCACGCTGGCGGTTGATATCTGGCGTGCGAGACGGGGCTCGGATCTGACCAGCGGGAGAAGCTGGACGAAAAGCAGATCCGAAGAAGCTTTTCGCGACCTGGTCCCGGAATCAGGTGAGTCTCATATCGGCATACCGTTTTTTGAGCTTCCCGACGAGAACCGGGGTGTGGACCTGGGGGGAAGAAGGTGGGTCAATCACATCGGATGGGGAGAGCCTCACTTGCTGGAGATCAAGGATCCCAACCATTACCTGTACGACAAAGACGGTCGCACATTACACCTGATGGCCGTGGGAAAGACGCACCGGAGCAATACCGCCGTGCTCACCAAGGTAGTGGATACCGATGTCGGAATGAAAGTGCTGCCCGAAACGGTGCCTTCGGGAAAGAACCTAACATACATATGGGTGCCCGGCGGGCACATGAAATTTCATATCCTGTATGATGAAGAATCCGGGCTCTACTGGCTCACCAGCAACCGGTCAGACGACAGTATGACACGGAGCGACAGACTTCCTCCCGAACGCCCGGGGCTGCCTTCGGATGAGTATGGCGGCTTGCAGGTTCACTTTTCCCGAAACCTGGTGGACTGGAGTTTTGCGTGTTTCGTGGCCGGGAGCGATGACGCCGTATGCTCGATGTACGAATGTTCGGCTGCGGTTAGAGGGAAAGATCTGTGTGTTTTGTGCCGGTGCGCTGGTGAGGGTCGGCGAAACGTCACGGATACAGACCAGGTCAGACTGCACACGATTGCTCATTTTCGCGAACTGGCGTACTAGCCGAGGTGATCTGGGAATGAGGACGCAGGGGCGAATCCTAGTGCTGCAGATTCTGCAGCTTTGATATTTCGTCCCGCAGGCGGGCACAATCTTCGTACCGCTCTTCTTCGATCGCCGTGCTCATATCTTTCTTGAGCACTTCCAGCGGAGTAAGAGTGTGCTGGGGCTTTTTTCCGGAGGACGAGCTCTTCGTGGATGGAACCACCGGGTTCCCCTGGTTCTGCACTTCTTCGTCCGTGAAGACGCGTCCAGCTTTGTCCATCACAGACTGGTCAACGAAGATGGGGGCATCGAAGCGCAACGCAAGAGCGATGGCATCACTGGGACGAGAGTCCATTATCAGCTCAGCGCCGGCGTAATCCAGTATCAGGCGGGCATAGAATGTTCCGGACTTAAGCCCGCACACCTCCATCCGTTCAAGGTGACAATCCAGTGCATCGAGAACATTCTTGAAAAGGTCATGAGTTAGCGGCCGGGGGACCTCTACGTTGTTAATGCAAAGGGCGATGGCCTGCGCTTCTGCGGCACCTATCATTATGGGCAGAGACCTGTCATCCTCGTCACTCTTCAGCAGAATGGCGAAACCCATATTAGACAGAAAAAGCTGGTCAACGGAAACCGAAATCACAACTATGGACCTCCAACTTGTACCTTATCGCCTTCGCCACAGATATACTAACACATGACCCCCTGTGCGTCATCCTTTTTTAAGGAAGATTCGATAAAGCACAACAGTACCGAAAGACCAATACATCGATTGCCAAAGTCAACATGGCATGATAATCTCCGTTGTCTAATTCCTTCAGCGGAAATGCTGTTTTGAAATGCTTAATGGCAAGACGGTGAACCTCGACCGGGGTGGGCAGTGTACGAGAAGGTACTTGTAAGTGTGCTTGCATTCACGATCATCCTTATGTTCGTGATGCTGGTTGTATACTTATTCGTGCGGAAACGCATGAACCGTATCACCGTTGACCTCTCCGCAACGGAGAAAGAGCGCGACGAGGAAAAAAAGGAACTGGTGCGCCTGCACACACTTCTGGACCAGAGGCTGGAATGGGGAGAACTCCTGTTCAACAACACACAGGATCTGGTCTTTGTTTTTGCCGTGGATGATTCAGGATTGCCCGGGAAATTTATGCAGGTTAACGACATGGCCTGCCGCAGGCTCGGGCACAACCGCGAGAAACTCCTCGGCATGACGGTTCTGGACGTTGAGGACACGCCTGTCCCGACTTCAACTCTTGGGTATACTCGAACAGAGCTCGCCCTGATGAGTGACGAAGGCATAATGGAACGCCAGAACGTGACATCTTCGGCCCGCCATCTCATGGCCAGGATACTCGAAGAGCGGCAAATCATCTATGAGCGTGTTCTTGTTACGAGAACGGGCCGCCGGTTTCCGGTGGAGATAAGCGCGAGGAAGTTTGATCTAACGGGCGATCCCGTAGTCATATGCACCGCGCACGATATTACAGAGCGCCGGAAAGTACATAGGGCCCTGCGCGAGAGCGAACAAAGGTTCCAGGACTTTTTTGCCCATTCGCCGATCGGAGTTGCAATGTATGATGCGGACAGAAAGCTGGTAAACGTCAACCAGTCCTGTGTCCGCATGTTCGGGACGCCGGAGCAGGACGAGTTCTCCCGCTTCGATATGTTTGACAACCCCTATATTTCCGAGGAAGCCCGAAGATCTCTACAGCGGGGAGAGAACATTGATCATGAAGCGGTGGTTGATTTCGAAGAGATCCGCCGAACCGGCGCGTTTGTGACGTCCCGTACAGGAAGAGCCCACTTCCATATACTGGTTCATAACCAGGGTCTCGACCAGGACTACAAGCCCAAGGGCTACCTTGCACAGGTGCAGGATGTCACTCGCCGGCGTCAAGCCGAGACAGCGCTGATTGACAGCGAGCGTCAACTTCGCCAGGCCCAGAAGATGGAGGCCATCGGAACATTGGCAGGTGGAATCGCGCACGACTTCAACAATATCCTGACGCCCATCCTGGGATACACGGAAATGGTTCTTCTGACAGGAACCAAGGACGACTCGTCCAACGACTACCTGCAGGAAGTGTTGAAAGCAAGTCACCGAGCGAAGGAACTCGTGAACCAGATTCTGACCTTCAGCCGCCAGACAGAGCGAGAAGGCCAACCCATCCAGGTAACGCCCATTATTAAAGAAATTCTCAAGCAACTTAAGGCAGTCCAGGGAGAGAAGGTTGAAATCCGGCAGGATCTTCGAACAGAACACGATGTTGTTCTAGCAGAGCCAACGCAACTTCATCAGGTTATTAGTAATCTGTGTAACAACGCGTTGCACGCCATGCGAGAAGGCGGAGGAGCCCTTGAGGTCCTCTTAACGGATTTCGTACTCAACGAGCGGGCGAGAAGTAAGTACCCCCATATCGAGCCGGGGCGTTACATGCGCATTTCGGTAAAGGATACGGGAACGGGCATGGACGGGCCCACAGCCGAACGCGCGTTTGAGCCGTTCTTCACCACGAAGGCCAGCGGTGAAGGAACAGGAATGGGCCTTGCTGTCGTACATGGCATTGTGAGCTGTCTCAAGGGAGCGATTACCATAGACACCAAGCTGGATGTCGGAACAACATTCCACGTGATGTTGCCAGTAATCGAACAGATGGCGGAGAAAGAAATAGAGAGAACCACCCCCGTTCCCGGCGGGAGCGAATGCGTTCTGTTCGTGGATGATGAAAAAGACATAGTAAAGATGGAAGCACACGTGCTGACATCGCTTGGATACGAACCGGTAGTAGCGGGCAATGGCAGAGAAGGGTTAAGGCTTTTCGAGCTTAATCCCGAGAAGTTCGATCTCGTCATAACAGACCAGGTGATGCCGGAAATGACCGGAACAGAAATGGCAAAAGCGATCCTTCGCATTCGTCCCGACATTCCCATTATTCTATGCACGGGTTTCAGCGAAGCCGTATCACCCCAGCAGGCCAAGACCCTGGGCATCCGGGAATTCATGCTCAAACCAATCGTCATGAGGCATCTCGCCGAGACAATCCGCACGGTTCTGGATGCAGCGGCCAGTGTGTGACTGATGCCTTCCATTACAGCTAGCGTTAGAATGTAACCCCACAGGAGACTCCAGTGAAGAGACACTGCTTACAACTGGTGATCGCCATAATTATCTGTATTTCAACCTGCTCACCGGAAGCAGGTGAGGCAGAAGAAGAATTTGGCCCTTGGTCGTCAACGAAAGACTCTCCCATGATCTCTTCTGTCGAAGCATCATCAAGTGAAGGCGGGAGTGGAAGTTACGCTTCCAGTGTATTCTTTGTGTGGCTTTGGGTCTATCAACATCAGATGAGTGTTGTCATGCGCTCAAAATGCGCCATGACACCCTCATGCTCAGCATACGGCATAGAAGCGATAAAGAAACACGGTGCACCGAAAGGCCTGCTCCTGACGTTTGACCGGCTGATTCACGAGGCAGACGAACGACATTCAGGTTACAGAGTCATGAAAGGTCCCCTGCTTAAAGTTCTGGATCCGGTAGAAAACAACGACTTCTGGTGGAAGAAATGAATCCGCTTATCAAAACATATGTCTGCATGATCCTGCTTATCACCAATGTAAGCATGGGTGAAGATGAGAAATCATCTGCTCTCAAGTTTGGTGATTATCTTCACTATGAAGGGGATTATTACAGGGCGATTACAGAATACAAACGCCTTATGTTTCTGGATCACGCGAATGAAAACAGAAGTGCCATCCGTCAGAGAATAGCAATGTCGTATTTCAGAGGTCACAAATACGAACCCGCAAAGCGAATATTCAGAGAGATATCTCTAGAAGCAAAGAATAAATCTCTGATAAAGAAATCCATGACCATGCTGGCCGCTTGTTATTATGAAACCGGGGATTATGAGATGACGGTAAGCACCTTGGAGAATATAGCCCCGGATGACAAAGACACCCTACCACTCAAAATGGGCTGGTGCCACCTCATGAACGGCAATCCGAAAGAGGCCATAGATACTCTCTCGAAAATACGCGACACTTCGAAACAGAAAACAGAATCTGTGATTCTAATCCAAAAGGCCGAATACTATGATGAGCTTCCCGAAAAGTCACCCGCTACAGCAGGCACACTCTCTGCCTTTCTGCCCGGAGCAGGCCAGGCTTACAATGGGAAATACCGTGATGCCTTGACATCGTTCATACTGAACGGACTTTTTCTCTGGGGAACCATAGAAGCTTTTGACAACGACGAGAATGTAGCGGGTGCTTTTGGGGCGATAATATCTTCCGGATGGTACGCAGGAAATGTCTATAACGCGGCGAGTGGATCACACAAACGAAACAGAGATGTTAGAAAACAGTTCCTGTACAAGGTGAAAGTAACATGCGGAATATCAATAGCCGATGAAGAGGATATGAGCTTTGTGCCGATTCTCGGTGTAAAGGCAGGATTCTAGGTAGAAACGCGTTAACTTTTCTGCGCAAACAGGAGTGAACAAAATACTCTTTACTTCGACCTCGCAAGTACTACGCGCCATAAACCCAAACAAAAAGGACAGCATGAACATGCTGTCCTTTTCGTTATTAGGATGTCTTATCAACTATGGTGCCGACCAAAAGTCAATGCGTATGGCACTGCTATCGGTCTTGCCTGCCACAGCATCAAAAATCGAGCTCAGCTGAATCAGCGGGCAGATTGCTCCTGTGATACATTCCGCCCAAGGATACGAGCCCGTGAAACCGCTATTATACCACTCACCGGTTCCCGGCAGTATGGCAGACAGCAGTCCTGCTGCTCCGGCATCCTTTTCGGCCGCAACACAAGAAAAAGACATTCCCAATACAATGCCCATTACAAGACAGCATGTTACAACTTTCTTCATGTCCATCTCTCCTTTCCAGAGTTCTGCTATTTTGTAATAAAACGAACGTAATGCAAGCACCAATTCTTTGAATCTCCTCCGCCCAAAAAGAACCTTCGCGCCCGGATATTCTTCATCATCAAACGCGGAAAATGATAGTGGCGCAACGTTACTATTGACTCCTGAACCAATCTCACATGAAAATGTTGTTGCCTTAATGAAACGAACAGTTGCTTTCTCGTCTCTACAAATGTTGCTCTGATGAATAGAGGGAATCGTATGAAGAAAGGTGCGTTGTCAATACTCGCAGTGCTTGTTCTTTCGGCCTCTCTTTATGGGGGAGCAGGAGAACAGGAAACTCGTTCAGCGGCATCATCAAAGAGGATGGCGATCTCTGTGGAGGAGATATCTGAAATCCTGAAAACACTGGAAACGCCATACAGCAGGATGAAATCGCTGTCTTACAACGCAGAAAGAAAGAGAACAACGGTGAATAGTGAGACCGAGGACAGCTGGAGTTTCACTTACAGAGCCCCATCCGATATCAGAATAGAGTACAAGTCACCACGGAAACGGATCATCGTCATTAATAAGCGTGACATGTGGGAGTATCTTCCAGACCAACGTGTGGCGATGCATACGGGCTTAAGCGAAAAGTCCCAAGCGGAAAGAGATGCGGTTATTGTAAAAGTCATGTCCCGCGTTTCTGTGAGCGGTCTGCGTCCCGGCAATTACAGCCATCTCTTATCCCAAGTCACATCTTCAGAGAAGTCAGGAAATGTTCTGACAGTCAAAGGAGACCAATCCCCTCCGTTTATGCTCAAGATAGATACAGCAAGAAACGCCATGCTGGTAAGTGAATTGTATGATTCTGATGGTAATCTGAAACTGAAAACCACTTGTTCCGAACATAGGCGCGTACGTAAAGGGTTTTGGATGCCAAAAAAGATCCAGGCAATAACAAGCAATAACAATCAGTACATAACTGATCTCGTTCATGTCTCCGAAGTAAGCATTGATCATGATTTCTCGGATAACATGTTTGTATTCAAGAAGCCCGGAAATGTGCGGGTAATAGAGAATTCAGGGAAGAAAAAATAGGATCTTTCAACGGTGGCGAGTTGCGCAAGGGACAGACCTCAAGCTGGACGAGTCAAGTCTGCCGACCAGACTCCTGCCGACTGAGTTCCATAGGTCCGTGCCGGACTAGCCCTCGTACCTGTAGCCGGCATTGTGAACGGTGCGAATGATCGATGGCGCCTTGGGATCCATTTCAATCCTCTTGCGAAGCTGTGAGATGTGTTGATCCAGGGAGCGGCTGTTCGGCATGTAGTCAAGACCCCAGCATTCATCGAATAGCGTGTTGCGATCAAGTACCTTCCCCTTGTTTCTGTAGAGAAGATCAAGAATCTTCACGTCGCGGGGACCGAGATCAATAATTTCCTTTCCGCGGTAGGCGCGAAGCTCGTCCGGGACCACCTCTAAATCATCCATCTGGAACGATGGCATATCGGCAGAACTCTCTGTTACCCTCATGCGGCGTACAATGGCGTGAATCCTCGCGATCACTTCCTTCACGCCAAAGGGTTTCACGATGTAGTCATCAGCGCCGATCTCCAGTCCCAGTACTTTGTCAATCTCCTCGGACTTCGCGCTGATGAAGAGTATGGGAACTTTCTGATTCCGCCGCCTTATCTCGCGGCACACGTCGTAGCCGCTAAGACCGGGCATCATTATGTCCAGACAAACAAGATCGGGTGATTCCGCAGAGAACTGCTCAATCGCTTGTTGTCCGTTTTCAGCGCCCAGCGTCTCGTATCCTTCATTCTCCAGGATCTCGATTAGACCGGAACGCGTATTGGCATCATCTTCGGCTATCAGAATCTTCATAGCGAGCGTCAACCTCCTCGCAGAGTCTAATCCTCAAGGCCTCCTAGCGTCTAGCGAAACTTGCCCAAAGGTTGTCTTTTCAACGTCGGAAAACGGCCGTGGCACTCTCCCGTGACGGGTCACCGAGCGCAACCGCGACACCGCTTTTCTCCTTGCCGCTTGCGAACCCGAGGACTATCTTCTCGCGCTGATGAGCACGCAACAAGACACTATAGCCGCAATCTCCACTCCACCTGGCGTGGGCGCAATTTCGATTGTGCGGATTTCCGGCCCCGAGAGCTTCGATATCGCCGATCGGGTACTGCGATGCAGCGGACCGGCACCGTCCAAGAGGCAGGGACAGACCTTCATTCGCGGATTCGTTCACAGCGAGCCGGGGGACGATGGAAAAGGAGAACGGGAAGTCGATGAGGTAATCATGCTCATCTATCGCGCGCCGCACAGTTATACGCGTGAGGACGTCGTAGAGATTCAAGGCCACGGAGGCCGAACCGCGGCCCGCAGGGTGCTCCGCACAGTCCTCGAGCACGGAGCCAGGCTTGCAGATGCAGGCGAGTTCACGATGCGGGCGTTCTTGAATGGCCGGGTTGATTTGCTCCAGGCGGAAGCCGTGATGGATGTAATTAGCGCGAAGTCGGAGCGCGCCGCCGGGGCAGCTATGGATCAGTTGGCCGGATCATTAAGTAATTGGATACAAAGTACTTATAATATATTAATTAGTACTTGTGCAGAACTGGAACTAAGTTTGGATTTCGATGACGAGGGCCTGCCTGGGCCGGCGCTTGATGACATAGATAGACGAATCACTTCTGCGGTGGAAGCATTGGAGAGTCTCCTCGGCACGTGGGACGAAGGTCACCTTTTGAGGGAAGGTGCGCTGGTAGGAATCTCCGGGCGGCCGAATGTTGGCAAGTCAACGCTGCTGAATCTTCTGATCGGTTCGGACCGGGCAATTGTCGCCGCGGTCCCCGGGACAACGCGCGACACGATAGAAGAGGAAGTTATCATCAAAGGGGTCCCCCTTCGTATCGTCGACACCGCGGGACTTAGAGAGACCGATTGCCCGGTTGAGAGTCAGGGGGTCGATCGCGCCAGGGAGATCATCGATCGCGCGGACATCAACCTTCGCGTCGTGGATGCCTCGGAGCCGCTGCTGGATGACGAATGGGTACGGATTCGGGAAATGAACCCGGCGAAGGCGGTTGTTGTATTCAACAAGATCGATCTTGGCGAAAAGGTTGAGCAGGGGAAGATCCCTGAGTTCACGGTTGTACGCGCATGCCTGCTCAGTGGCGAAGGCATAGATAGAATCAGGGGCGCTATCGAGGAGAAACTTGGGTTCGATGGAGATATAGCGGCACACGCGGTTATATCAGAACGGCACAGGCGGGTGGTGTCGCTGGTTCTGGACGATGTGCGTGGGGTACAAGGACTCCTGGAACAAAGACGCGAAGATTTGATAGTCCCGGCGGTAACGCTTCTCAGGGGTGCTCTTGATAAGCTCGGAGAGCTGACAGGGCAAACATACACGGAGGAACTCCTCACAAATATCTTCAGCAGGTTCTGCATTGGAAAATAGCGACGTAGAAATGGCCGGAGCGGGAATGAAGGAATACGATGTTATCGTGATTGGTGCCGGACATGCCGGATGTGAAGCAGCGCTTGTCTCAGCCAGAATGAAGGCGCGGACGCTTCTTGTTTCATTTGATGAGGCTGGTATCGGCTGTATGCCGTGCAATCCGGCAATCGGCGGCATTGCAAAGTCCCATCTTGTCTTTGAGATTGATGCGCTTGGCGGCGAAATGGCACGCAACACCGATGCAACGGGAATCCAATTCAGGGTCCTGAATACTAAGAAAGGACCAGCCGTCCGTGCGAACCGTGCACAGTGTGACAAACGCGCTTATTCGGCCAGACTTCAGTCGATAATCGAGGGACAAGAAAACCTGGATTTCATCTCGGACGAGGTCTCGAACCTCCTCCATGATTCTGGGATGATTCGGGGAGTGAGGCTGTCGGACGGAACCGAGGTGCGTGGGAAGGCTGTGATTCTGGCGGCCGGCACGTTTCTTAACGGCGCAATGTACATTGGCAGGGAGCGCCAGGACGGGGGGAGGCTCGGGGAGCCCGCAGCCCGGGAGCTTGCAGACTCGATAGCGAGAATGGGTTTCCGGATGGGACGGCTCAAGACAGGGACGCCGGCGAGGCTACATCGAGAGAGCCTCGATTTCAGCAGGATGACTAAACAGCCCGGCTTCGAACCGCCGCCTTTCTTCTCTTGGGCAGCGCGCAGCGGCAGAATGTTCCACGTGGAACATTGCGACCCAAGAATGTCGCCCTGGAAACCAGGATCGTCGCAAATCCCTTGTTTTATAACACATACCACCGAAGCAACACATGATATTATTGCGAGGAATCTTAAAGAGAGTTCGCTGTACGGTGGCGAGATCACTGGAACCGGCGTTCGCTATTGCCCATCAATAGAAGACAAGATAGTAAAGTTCCCAGACAGAACCACACATCATATATTCGTAGAGCCAGAGGGTCGCAGAACGGAGCTGATATATCCGAACGGCACGTCAAACAGTCTTCCAAGGGACGTACAGACCCAGATGATACACTCAATTCCAGGGATGGAGCAAGCGAGCTTCATCCATTGGGCATACGCTATCGAATACGATTTCTGCGATCCTACTGAGCTGGGACACACCTTGGAAACTAAGAGAGTTGAGAATCTGTTCTTTGCCGGCCAGATTAACGGAACGACGGGATACGAGGAAGCCGCCGCCCAAGGATTGATGGCGGGTATCAATGCTGTATTGAAAATCCGCGGCGACGAGCCCTTCGTTGTAGGGAGATCTGAAGGCTACATAGGGATTCTCATTGACGACTTGGTGACGAAAGGAACAGATGAACCATATAGAATGTTCACATCACGAGCGGAGCAGCGACTGATTCTTCGCCAGGACAACGCGCGATACAGGATGCTGGAGAAGGCAAAATCCATCGAGGTCGTAGATCCTGCATTCACCAGGGAAACCGTAGAATTTGAGGAGCAGACGTGCAGAGAGATTCTGCAGTTGGAGAACACTAGAGCCGGCGAGCAGACTCTAGCAACGCTCCTGCGCCGTCCGAATACTTGCTACTCGGACTTGCCGCACCGCAGTGATGAACTCCACGCGGAGGTGATCGCGCAAGTGGAGATAAGGATAAAGTATCAGGGATACATTGACCGCGAAATGCGCGCCGCCATGAAATCAGAACGACTGGACACGGAAGCAATCCCTGGTTGGGTCAACTACACATCGCTGACGAACCTGAAAGTTGAAGCCAGAGAGAAGCTGGAAAGAGTGCGCCCGACCACACTGGGACAGGCGTCGCGCGTACCGGGTATCACCCCGGCTGCTATAGCCGTCCTCGCGATAGCAATTAAGCGAGGGCCCCCGCAGGAACAGTGAAGCACAGCATGAACACAACATCTACAGTTGTAACATACGGTATACCAACTGGTTATAAATTATTACCGAAGCTAGCGCCTCCTGTCGGATTGCGACGTCAGATTCAGATCTCCCTCTCGGGGATACTGACCACAGGAACAATGTCATTGTGGGATGCAACACACGGAGCATCATTCAGCGCGCGAATTTTTTGACAGGATTTACAGAATCTACGGGATCCTCCAGAATCTCTGGAATTCACGATCTGGCAGTATTGTGTTATAGTTGCCTTCTGTAATGGCGGGAAGGAATGTATAAGGACAAGGCATGACAGGCCTCAATGATCAAATCAGGGTGACGAGTGTCGTGGTGTTGCTCTCGATTCTCACGTCGTGGGCCGCGGACGAGGCCTGGCGTGGAAAGATAGACGACTGGGTGACCAATAATGCACAACGCTCACCGACGAAAACTACAGAGTTTCTTGTGATGCTCAGAGAACAGGCCGACGTTGAAGATGCGCGGCTGCTGCGAACGAAAGAAGAGAAGGGCCGGTTTGTCTTCGAGCTGCTTCAGGCTACCGCCGATGCGACACAGCCCGAAATCGTCGCCATAATAGAGGAGCGTGGTGTTGAATATCGGCGCTTCTGGGTGGGCAACATGATCTGGGTAAAGGGCCAACTATCTCTAGCGGAAGCTCTTGCGAGGATGGAGGCGGTGAAAGGAATTAGCGCCAATCCGCGTGTGAGACAGCCGGAACTCCCGGAACCCGGAGATACGGACGTCAAGGCGCCGGGTACTGTAGAGTGGAATATCACGAAGATTCGAGCTCCGGAGGTGTGGGCCCTCGGGTACACGGGAACTGGTGCCGTGATTGGCGGGCAGGATACGGGATACGACTGGGACCATCCCG
>JASLPY010000400.1 GCA_030744755.1 Kiritimatiellia bacterium
CTCCTGCATCTCAATCAACCCGGTGGAGATTATCTCATCTGTGATCTGGCTGACGGTCATGCCAGTGCGCTTGGAGATGACAAAAGGATAAGTTGTTATCAGGGTGCAAGTGAGGCTAACTTCTTTATGTAAAAGGTGGTAGGGCCTAGTGCGCCCCAGAGGACCTATCCCGGGGCATTCCATTTCCTGCATCTCAATTAAAACAGGATCCCTATTGAACAAAGGGCTGCCCATTGAGTGGCCTGGGGACTCATGGACTCTCAAACTTCAACTGAAGCAAATTTTAAGATGGAAGTTGAACTAACACGGGAAATCAAATCCTTCAACTCTCCTCCATATGCCATTGGAGCCGAGGAAAAATTCCCTTGACTGGTTTTGATTTTCCTATACTTTTTTACACCTATTTTACATCACACGATGTCATCGTGTTGAAAGGAATCAACTGCACATAACATATCTCTATATATGCTGAAATACTCCTCAATAGTTATTAATAGTCGTATTAAAGCAAGTTTTCGGTAATGATTATTTTAACCTCTTACACATTATGAAACGCATCTATACTTTTGGAAACAGACAAGCAGAAGGATCAAAAGATCAAAAAGGATTGCTTGGTGGAAAAGGGGCAAATCTCGCCGAAATGGTAAACATTGGACTCCCAGTTCCTCCTGGTTTTACCATTTCCACAAGTGC
>JASLPY010000401.1 GCA_030744755.1 Kiritimatiellia bacterium
ATGACAGTGTCACCGGGATCGCTCGGGTCCAACGGGTCGGTGCCCAGGTCGTTGACCTCGATGCCGTCACCGAACCCGTCACCGTCGGTGTCTTCGTCCAACGGGTCGGTGCCGCGTGCGACCTCGTCACCGTCGCCGAGGCCGTCGCCGTCGGTGTCGGGATTACCCGGATCAGTGCCGGCGTCGTCCTCCTGGGACAACGTCAGGCCGTCGCCGTCCAGGTCAGGGTCCAGCGCCAACGTCGTAGTCGTCGTAGTCGTCGCAGCGTCGGTTCCGGGATCGTCGTCGGGGTCGCGCGGGTCGGTGCCGCGTGCAACCTCGTCGCCGTCATTGACTCCGCCGTCGTCGGTGTCGGAGTCCAACGGGTCGGTTTCGCGTTCGGTTTCCTCGCCGTCGACCAGGCCGTCGTCGTCGGAATCCGGGTCCTTGGGGTCGGTGCCGGTGTCGAAGACCTCGATGCCGTCAGCGATCCCGTCGTTGTCGGTGTCACGGTCCAACGGGTCCGTGTCCGTGTCGTTGACCTCCTCGCCGTCGACCAGGCCGTCGCCGTCGGTGTCCGGATCGTTCGGGTCGGTGCCGATGACGAGCTCGTCGACGTCGTCGAGCCCGTCACCGTCGGTGTCGTCGACCGTCGGCGGGATCGTGGTCGTCGGAGGGATCGTCGTGGTCGTCGTCGCCGGGGGAATGGTC
>JASLPY010000402.1 GCA_030744755.1 Kiritimatiellia bacterium
CTTTGAATCCAACGCGAATGCGAGAGCACAGCAAACCTAGACGACAATTCGGAAAGCCGTGCGAGTTTGGAATGGATGTTAAACGAGTGCTGACCTCCCCGATGCGAGGAAGGGGCAGCGCTCCGATCGACGAATCGCGCTCACGAAAGGAGTGTAGATTTAATTGGAGATTAAATTTCCCTAGTTAATCCTGTCCGTTGTTCGACGGGAAATTTAATCGAAGTTAAATTTCAGACTGCCGTAACTAGCGTTCTCGACGGGAAAGTTAATATCGGGTCCAAGCTTCAGCTAAGGCTCGACGATGCCATCTGAATCAGCGACCGATCTCGCGACGGTCGTTGATCTTTTGCCACGCCCACCCACCCGGTGGAAGAGGATGCTGGGACGCGCGCGTAAGCAACGCCCAGCCCTTCCTTCTAGGATCCGCCCACGCATGTGAGCATCCTGTTGTCTAGACTGGGCTCTCGCCAAATCTGTTCAAGCCCCGCCGGCTCTTTCGGAATGCGACACGTCGCTCATATTCCGAGGCTCCTGACGAGTCAGGGGCTTGCCGAAGCCGTGACACGCTGCGGGCCACGGCCACAAGCGACGCGGCGCGGCGGGCGGCTTGAACTTTGAATCCAACGCGAATGCGAGAGCACAGCAAACCTAGACGACAATTCGGAAAGCCGTGCGAGTTTGGAATGGAT
>JASLPY010000403.1:0-430 GCA_030744755.1 Kiritimatiellia bacterium
GAGGGGACGGGTCATCCAGACTACCTGCTGCGCCTCTCGGAGCTGGAAGTGATCGACCGTCACCATCGCATGGTGGAACGTCGGATCAAAGCGGCCCGCTTCCCGACGACCAAGAGCCTAGACACCTTCGATTTCCTGTCGATGCGGTCCCTGAACAAGGCTCTGGTGATGGAGCTGGCCAGGTGCGAGTACATCGAGCGCAGCCACAACGTCATCGCTGTCGGCAACAGCGGCACCGGCAAGACCCATATCGCCCTCGGTCTCGGTCTTGCTGCATGCCAGCGTGGACTGTCCGTGGGCTTCACTACCGCTGCCGCCCTGGTACACGAACTGATGGAGGCCAGGGACGAACGGCGCCTGCTCAATCTGCAGAGACGTCTGGCCAATCTCAAGCTGCTGATCATCGACGAGTTGGGCTTCGTGCCCTTGT
>JASLPY010000403.1:439-685 GCA_030744755.1 Kiritimatiellia bacterium
TCGACGAGTGGACCGAGGTCTTTGGCTCTGAACGGCTTACCGGAGCACTCCTCGATCGCCTCACTCACCATGTCGACATCCTCGAAATGAACGGGGATAGCTTCCGACTCAAGCATAGCAGCAGGACGAATTCGGATCAGGCGATAGACTAGGCCCAAGCTTCAGCAGCCCACGACACCTCTCCCAATCATGCTGCCGCGTCCACTGGTACAGTTTTGCTCCGCCTCGCTGGTACACTTTCACACC
>JASLPY010000404.1 GCA_030744755.1 Kiritimatiellia bacterium
GTTGTGATGCATGTTCTAAGAAGAAGATAAACCTCTGCGAATCCGATGACAGCACCGGCCTTGCCGCGGTATCCAACGTGGCGACATGGGGGCGGTTCGAGAAGAGGGCGCCGGGGTTGGAAGCGGCCCATGGGGATGGGCCGCCCACAGTGGGAGAATGAGAATTGGGCTGGTATAATGCCTGGTTACACGCGGTCGCCGAGGCCGGCGACCCTCCCGAGTGCAGGGCACTCTCGATTGGCAGGTCTCGTCACGCAACTGCCGAGAAACTGCGCAGAGCACCATTCTACGATAGAATCCTATCCGCGTAATCAGCGCAATCCGCGGTTAAACTCTTTCTCTTCGCTGAATCGTTCCGGACTAGAACTCGTCGTAGGCGATCATCTCGGGTTCAACGCCTAGATCGTAGAGCATTCTCCCTACAGCGTTGAGCATCATGGGTGGGCCGCACAGATAGTACTCGATCTCCGTGGGATCCTCGTGTTTGTCGAGGTAGTTCTCGAACACTACCTGGTGTATGAATCCCGTGAACCCTTCCCAGTTGTCTTCGGGCAGAGGATCGCTCAGGGCAGTATGGAAAGTGAAATTGTCATGCTCTTTTTCGATGGAAAGGAAGTCTTCCTCGTAGAAGATCTCGCGCTTCGATCTAGCGCCGTACCAGAAGCTCACTTTGCGATTTGTGTTC
>JASLPY010000405.1 GCA_030744755.1 Kiritimatiellia bacterium
GAGGGAAGGACCGATCCGGCTGTAGCCCCCATGTAGCGGAAGCCGGATCGGTTCTTCCCGGTGACCAGGTCTCGGGCTGACCTGCCCCCACGAACGATACCACGTTTTAAGTTAGACTTGACGCCGCTGGAGGGAAGGACCGATCCGGCTGTAGCCCCCATGTAGCGGAAGCCGGATCGGTTCTTCCCGGTGACCAGGTCTCGGGCGCCGGTGGTTTGTATCCGAGCGCGCTGTGCGGCCTGAGCTGGTTGTAGTGTCGCCTCCATCGTTCGATGAGCACCTCGGCCTCCTTCAGCGTGTAGAAAATCTCTCCATTCAGCAGCTCGTCTCTGAGCTTGCCGTTGAAGCTCTCGTTGAAGCCGTTCTCCCACGGGCTCCCGGGCTCGATGAAGAGTGTCTTCACATCGATCCGGCGAAGCCATTCCCGGACCCCCTGGGCGGTGAACTCCGGGCCGTTGTCGGAGCGGAGGTGATCGGGGGGACCACGATCGGCGAACAACGCCGCGAGCAGATGGAGAACGTCGTCGGACCGGATGCGACGAGCGACCAGGATGGCGAGGCACTCCCGGGTGTATTCGTCGATGATCGTCAGCATCCGGAAGGCCCGGCCATCGTGTGTCCGGGCGAGGACGAGGTCGTAGGCCCAGACATGGTTCGCCCAGCACGGCCGAAGACGGATGCACG
>JASLPY010000406.1 GCA_030744755.1 Kiritimatiellia bacterium
TTTCCGGGAGCTAAAAACCAATCACCTAGCCGCATAAATTTTTTTTTTTAATTTGGCCTAATTAGTCAGGGAGCTTTCGGCGTTTTATTTTTGTTCAGCTTTCAATTCTTCACCCGTCTTGCCGCCGTGTTTGCGGAGGAGGTCGGCGATTTCTTTTCTCTTAGGTCTGAGTTGGTCATAATATCGTCAATCCCACCACCAGTAGAGATAACCCTCAGGAGCAAGCTGCATCAGTCCGTAGCACACAGGTAACGACACTAAATGCACCACGAAATAGACAACCAGATGTCGCCAGCGAGAGACAAGTAGACATACCAGAATAATTGTAGGCACTACAAAAATGGTAAAAATCAACAAATACGAAATGTAAGCGCCTTGAATTTGATCATGGATAAGCAACGCCGCAGGAAACCCATTCGTTCCAATACTCTCGGGCCACCCATCTAAACTTTGATGCATGTGAATTGCTAAGGAGTAAAATAGTAGTAGTGCCAACAAGTAAGGTAGGATTGAAATAACAATACCTGCTTTCATTTCCCATCAGCTTTCAATTCTTCACCCGTCTTGCCGCCGTGTTTGCGGAGGAGGTCGGCGGTTTCCTTGTGTCCAGCCGCCATATTCAAAGGTGTCATTCCAAGAAAGTCTCTGGCATTCACATCCCCGCCTTTAGCGATTAGTA
>JASLPY010000407.1 GCA_030744755.1 Kiritimatiellia bacterium
ACTGAAAAACCATTGATTCGTAAGATCACCTGTCGCTGAACTGAAAACGAACAGAAAAGCCAGAACAGCGGCTGCCGCCTGTAGTGTGGTACTTGTTTTCATAACGGTTGTAATCCTCCGATGGTCACTGATCCAATGTTCAAAGAGTCACCGTCAAGCGGTCACCAAAAACTGCATCTATCAAGAGACAGGGGAGGAGAATTCCTCCTTTTCTCCTAAGGTGCAACCACCCTTCAAGAAGGAGCGCTGTATAGACTTGATAGTCTTTCATGGTGCCAACTCTATCAGAACGGGAAAGGAGAGTTGTCATGGAATTGTGAAATTTGTGTGATGATTGGAAGGGCTGGAGAGAGGGATGAGGGATGAAACCTGAGACCTGAAGATGGAGGTCAGAGGTCGGAAGTCAGAGATCGGGTTCCGCCTTCGCCAAGGCTCTCGAAGTTCAATGGACCTCAGACGGACACGGCTAGACGCACATGCCGAAAATGCAGAACACTCATTGCGTTCCCGACTTTCAGGTCTCAGGTTTCATCCTTCATCCCTT
The DNA here is from genome assembly GCA_030744755.1 of Kiritimatiellia bacterium. GTDB lineage: Bacteria > Verrucomicrobiota > Kiritimatiellia > UBA8416 > JADHWI01 > JASLPY01. The sequence goes on from JASLPY010000407.1 coordinate 545, forward strand.
GGGCGAAGGGGGATCAGATGTTGCCGACTGCTATAACGCTTGCGTTTGTGTCACCGTCATCACCGTCATCGCCGTCATCGCCATCGTCATCATCCGGATCGTCTACCTGGTTTATGGTCGCGTAGCCTTCGTTG
>JASLPY010000408.1 GCA_030744755.1 Kiritimatiellia bacterium
CATGATGGCCTGCGCCGCGGCCGCTGCGTTACCGGAATCCATCGCCAGGATACGCGCTTTTTCCAGCTCCCAGGTAAGGTCGTCCACAGTCACCTTGTGTCGATCCCGGTGCTCGGCCTGCAGATCCGCTACATAAGCCGCCACCGTTTGCCGGTGTAGTACGTTATGCGCCCCGCGGCCCTTTCGGACGCTCTGGGACGGCTTGGGATGGAGCCCGCAGACGGATTCGAACCAACGACCTGCTGATTACAAATCAGGCTGTTTTGCCAAAATCCATAGTCATCTGAGCATCCATGATCGTCTCGCCATCGGGTTTCAGGCATCTCAGCGCGAGTTCCGCCCTCCTGTGCCCGGTATCGGTATCGATGAATTTGCGTACGACTTCACCCTTGTAGTGAATCTCATCGCCCGGCCAATAAACGCAGCGGAAGCGGACCCGGAAACCCCGCACAGCACAGGGATCGAGCCAATGCGCGGCATATCCGCTAATCATGCTGGCCTGATGTGTTCCGAGGCCGAAAACTGCAGGGTAACCAAACCTCTGTGCCCAGACCGTGTCATGATGCAGTGCGTTATCTTCACCGACAACGCCCTGGAAACGAACGATGTCCCGCAGCATCAATGGTCCGGCATTCACCAGCTGAGGCCCTTCACCCTCGGCAAGGTCTTCCCACGA
>JASLPY010000409.1 GCA_030744755.1 Kiritimatiellia bacterium
GCAATAATCCAGCGCCTGACGCGTGCAGACCGCGAAGTTTTCATAGCGCCGCATAAGCCCCCGCCGAAATGAATACTCGAGCTGCTTGCTTCGCCAAGTTTGCGAAAACACATCAGCCTGCGAACCAATCCACTCGCGCAATTGGGACACCACGCCGTCGGTATCGATCAGGGTTCCGTAGACGTCAAATGCGAGTGTGGCCATCGATTTTCCCTTGCTTTAGTTTCAGATCTCGCAGCGTCATTGATCGTCCAGCTTCAGCGGCGCGGCTTGTCCGCGTCCGTCTGCAAGCGTTGGATCGGCACCCATCAGTCCCAGTTACTTACTTTTTTCCGCTTTCTTCTTCTGAAAATTGTACTGCCAGATAAGTTCTTCTTCCCAGGTCAAGATCATATTGTCGCTGTTGATATTGGCTTGTACGCTGGCTTTATTTTTGATTTGCTTCTCTGGCACTTGCGGATCGGTAATTTTCCCATCTTTGTTTTTGTCCTGTTTTTCAAACATTTTGACAGCCTGCGCCATCCGCTCTTTGTTGAGAGATGCTTCCAGGGCTTTGATGCCTTGAGGTACATCCTTACTGGCTTTTTGGGCTTTTGTGTCTACGGGGGTGGTTTTCGTTTTTTCCGATTTCGTGGCATTTTTCTTTTGGAAGTTGTACTGCCAG
>JASLPY010000040.1 GCA_030744755.1 Kiritimatiellia bacterium
GGGAATCGCCTTCCTGCAGAAGCCCTTTACTGTGTTGTAAGCCCTTCAAGACCGTGGGGTCGATTTGCGCTGTCTGGAGACCTAGCCACTAACGCCTAGCGCCTAACGCCTTATGCTGTGGGGTAAGAAGAACCCGTCACTTCGGTATCAGCCTATTAACATTGATTCATATCACAGCGCAGATGGCTCTGCCTATCTGGCGATCAACCCACTCGATTCAAATACGATGACGGTGCCGGCATGTGTGTCCACCGTTTCAAGACAAATCACAACCTGCTTAGAACTTCCACATTCACACATTCATATGCTATGGCCTGCATGACTCCGCTGGCGGGGAAGAGGCGGATGGGATAGTCACTTATCGAAACACAGGCATCGCCAAATGCGAATTCCATGTCGATGTACTCGGGATAATGCTCTTTGAATTGGAATTCTTTGTAGGGATGCTCAGCCGTAATCAAGAGCACCCTCGACTTCTTTTCCTTGAACATGTTCTGGATGTCCCGGTGCAATCCCATGTAGCCCAGTCGAAGGGTTAACCCGCTACTCGGGGCCTGCTCCCGGTACATCTTCATCTGGCTCGGGACGTGGTTGTGTACTTCAATATTTCTTGCCCAGATACTGTCGTCATACTTGCCGATGAAATTCATGGCCATGTGACCGGATGAGGCAACGACTGTTTTCTTTCCCGCCTGCTGCTCTTTGACGATGGTTTGAGCAACACGACGCGTTGAGGGCAGTTGATGACGCCTGAACGCAAGAAGGTGTGAACGCATGCGATCGAGGTAAACTGTGGCCAACTCTCCCGCGGGAATTGGCGGCACCTTGAAGTCATCGTGAAACTGTTTCTTCCGGAAGTATTTCTCTGACCAATCCTTACCGTCTTTGTAGGACCAGCTTTTCCAACAGACCGGCATTTTGCCTTTTCTCGTCAGAGCCGATATAAACTCCGCATTGAAGGTCCATCCCAGCATTGCGTTCAAGATGTGATTCGATTTACCGATCTGTTTGCCGGAACAATCAATCAACCTGTCGTTGTCTCCATTACCCGTGTCCAGCCAGGCATCACATAGCTTTACATGCTCTGATAATTCCGGATGGGCCTTCGGACCAAAACCCAAAACGAAGACACCCTTGTCTTTGTACTGTTGAATCCGTTTCGTGTCGCCTTTCGGTGTGTCATCCCAAGACACGACTACCATGTCCATCGCCAGTTCGGAAGGCGTACGTTCCTTAACGTCTTTCCAGGGACGGGTGAAGCCGACGTGCATAATGCCCCCGCTGCGCCCCATCAATTCTTGCTCCAGGGTAGAACCCATCCAGGGAAATCCTATCAAGCCTCCCTTGGTATGGCGCTCCGCGCATCGCTCCGCAACCCTGGTGATCTCCGGAATCTGCTTTTCGATGTGGTTAACTCTTTCCTGCAGCGCGGCCATAAAACTGCCGGCCGGTGAGACTTCCGGGGCGCTTCGGAAGGCATCGATCTTAAGTAAAGTGAATGGATAGATGATGGTCGCATAAAGCGTGTTGTCCTGTCCGGCGATCAAAGCCATATGGTGATGAAGCGGGGTAAGGGTTCCATCCGGCAACATATGGAATCCGTGACTCCATGGCGGCTTCTTGCCGTCAGCACCTTTGTCGAAATCGAAGAAGTCCGGATTGTCAATTTTTAGAACGCCCAGGTCTTCGTGTTTCTTTCTTTTGGGGTCAAATCGAAGGATGTGATGGAGTTTTCCACTTCCGAAGCCGGTCGTATTCTTTACGCTGACAATCGTGTAGATCTTGTCGTCACGACCAATGGTCAGGCCGCAGCGTGAATCCGGATTGTCGCCCTCGATTACTTTGCCGTGATTCCTGGCGGAGACCTTTCTGCCTTTGCCAAGCAGGTCGATGGAAAGCAGATGCGGATCGTTCATAAGGATAAGCCAGGCGGTTTGCCCGTCCCCGGCGAGGTCCCAGGTAGGAATGGCCGCATTGCTGGCACGCTCAAACTCTTTCTTGTCCACCAGGATAGGGCGGGTGGTGACCTTCTTCGTTTCGGGATCATACTGGGCCAGTTGGAAGTCTTTAGTGATGACGTTGGCCTTGCCTGATTTGTCAATCAACGTGGTTGCGTAGGGTGTGAGCATCGGGCCCAGTTCCCTGTATGAACCCTTTTCCTGCTCGTACAACATCCAGTGCTGGTCTTCGCAGGTCACAACATAGATTAAGTTGCGTGATTCATCGGCCACCACGTCAGCTATGCCCTGTTCGGGGAAGGGCATGCCGAGATCCGCCGCCCGCCCGGTTCTCGGGTCATAGGTTATCATGTGACCGCCGGGGTACTTGGAAGCATCTCCTTTCTTCGCATAGCCCTGTTTGCTGCCGACGTAAATAACTCCGCTGGGACCTACGAAGTTGCGGGTGTGAATCTTGGCCTGTGCCGCGAAGCCGGCTGCGTTCAGACCGCAGAGCTCCTGGACGTCGATGACGATACGCTGCTGCCCCGTGACCGGATTGAATTCAACCAGGTAGGCGTTGGAGCTGTATTTTGCCGTGCCGATATAGACGCGGCCGTCTCTTCCTTCGCAAAGCGAAAAATAACCGGATTCCTCATTATGGGTTTCCGGGATGACATGATAAGCGGTTGAATGGACATATGGAAACGGTGCCTTAGGCTCAGCCTGTACAAACCCGATCATTACGCCCAGCATTAGAATCGATGCGGCAAACTTCATGAAGCCTCCTTTGTTGGTCAGAGCCGGAAGAAAGCAGGATATCCCCAGTTTTGCATCCTGGCAATACTTCCTGTTTCGAGCGTTCTTGCGCTGTGAGCGCAGAACGCAGTGGTTAGTGGTTAGGCGACAGCGGCAGCTATACTCGACTGCGTGGGCAAGTGACGCTCTCAAGAGTGTCTTCCGCCAGGAGTGAGAGTTTATGTTGAAACGCTGTGCCATCTTTGCATGGGTTGCCATGTCCACAGTGGTCTTTGCTGAAGGTGCAACCAATGATCCTCTCCCTGAACTGACGGAGGCCAGGGACAAGTGTCAGACGAGAATGACGCAGCTGTGGGAGGAGTATCACGAACAGATTATCATCGTCCGCAGCCGGTACATCAATGCACTGGCCAAGCTGGAAAGCGACATCAAGAAGACGGGGAATTTGGAAGGCGTATCTGCTGTTCAGAGTGAGAGGAAGAGATTCTCCAAGTACAAGAACTGGGATCCGGGCAAGTACGGAAAGGTGGATAAACACGTTGTGTCGATCTTCAATTCCTACGCCAAGATTGCCAAGGATCTTGACTCGACCTACGAAGGCCAGTGCAAGACGCTCAACCAGGCCTACCGCATCCATCTCGAAAAACTCAAAAAGTCCCTGACGGTCAGCGACCGCATACAGGATGCTGTTCGCGTTAAGCAGGAACTGGATAGCATGACCGCGATCGAACCGGTTCGCAGTAAACGCCCACCTTTGCCCAAGGGGAAAACAGCAGTCAACATCAAGACGCCGGACCAGTTGGCGGCCCACCTCAATCGAACTCGATGGAAACTGATGTGGCGGGCCGGAGAGATACCCGCGACGCAAACGGAGAAGATTGAATTCCATTTTGGACAAATCTTCCGCTTCGTAGGGGCCGATGGTTCAGAGAAGAAGTACAGATACTCCGTAGGAGACGATCTAAGCGTCAAGGTTGAGTCGCGGCGTGGAAAGAGCTTGGTGTTCGACCCGTCATTCACAGTCTTCGAGTACTCCGACGAGTACTATCGCACATACCGACGGGGCTTTCTCGAAGGATCGCTTGACCAAGAGGAAGCAGCCTCCCTGAGAGAAGATATGATCCTATACCTGCCTTTTGACGAGGTCGCCGAGTATCTCAGGGACTTCAGCGGACTTAAGAACCATGCCAAGGTCCATATGACTTCGGTAGTCTTCTACGGCAAAAAGGGCAACGCCTACTTGTTCGATGGCAGGAAGTCCCTGGTAGAGGTGCGAAAGCCCATCGATCCGGACGACTACGAAGGCTTTAGCGTTTCGCTGTGGGTTAAGATCCTGCAGGAAATCAAGTATGCGCCTATCTTCGGTTGGGAAAAAGACGGAGACTACGGCGGCTTCTACTTGCGGACTGATAGGGGGCATTTCCGCGCCCGCTTCGGATCGGGTCACGAGGAAACATATGCATCGGGTTGCGGCAAGTACAAGGAGGGTGAGTGGTACCATGTCGTGGTGGCTCACTCCCGTGAAGGCGGAAACATGGTATACGTAAACGGCGAACTCGTGCATTCCCACCCGGCGAAACCACTGAAGAACAACAACTCCACCCTGCGTATCGGCGGCCGCAAACTGGACGGGCAATCGGGCGACTACTTCCGCGGTCTGATTGACGATCTCATGGTTTTCAAGCGCGCCCTGACTCCGGATGATGTGAAGCGACTTCACGAACTAAGGGCATTCAGGATCGTGACGAAGAGCCCTGCCAAAGAAGCAGATACCGGAGACGAGTAAGACGTCTTGAATGGCGCATAGGCCCAGACTCCGCAATCCAAGAGAGTGAGGATCCACGCCATCAGGGCTAAGATCAGAGAAGCTGGAGGCATCATGAAAAAGATGTTGATCTGTCTGGGCGTTGTCTTTTCTTGCTGCGTCTTTCACGCCGGTCATGCGCAGGAGCCTGAAGCGGCGTCCGGCAAAGTTGACGTCGCGAAAGGGCCTGTCAAGGTGTTCCTTTTGATTGGGCAATCCAATATGAATGGCCGGGGCACTGTCGACGTCTTGAGAGACAAGTTGATCAAGGACCATCCCGAGAAGTATCCGCCGTCACTGATGAAGATTCGCGAGGATGTCTGGATCACGGGAGCAAATGGCAACGGAGTTTCTCACCAGATGAGCAACGTCCGGTTGGAACCCGGATTCGGGCAGTTCAAGTACTACGGGCCGGAGCTGGGATTCGGTCATGTCATGGGGGATCACTATGACGAGCCGGTCATGCTGATCAAGAACATCGCCGGCGGTACCCCGTTGGCGACCGTCTGGACGTCTCCGAGTGCCGCCAAACGTACCGGGAGACAGGGACCGCTAAAAGGGCGGCGAGGCGCGTTCCAAAGCACATACTTCAAGGTGAAGAAGACCCTGGATAACCTGCCGGCATTGATCAAAGGCTATGATCCCGAACAAGGCTACCAGATCATGGGTATCGTCTGGGTCCATGGCAATGCGGATGGCGGCAAGTTTGCCGCAGAATACGAGGACAACCTGGTTGATTTCATCACGGATCTCAGGGCTTTATTCGGTGTTCCCGATCTTCCGTTCATAGCTGTTGAAAGCCTTTCCAGCAGGGCACCGGGCAGCGCGTTTCAGAACGCGGCGGATCGCGTGAACAAGAGAGACGGCAACACCCAGGCGGCAGCGATTCTCACGAAGACCAGGGTCGACCTGAAAGGTGATCCGGAGTATGCCGCCTACAACGCGTCCGGCGACGGGACGCATTGGCGATACAACGCACGAGCGTTTCTCGACGTCGGGTATTGGGCTGCTGATCTAATGAAGCCACTCCTGGCTGAGGCAGCCAATCATGCAACTGATGAGAAGGTTCAGAAGGCCTTAGACAAATACGGAAATCTCTTTGAAGAAGGGAATGCCGCGCATATAGATCCCATTTATGAGAAGGCCCAGAAAAGGTGGGCGGGAAGACCACCGATGAAACAAGCGGGCGGGAATAACTACAAATAGACCTTGTTCGAAAAGGGTTGGCCCTGAAAGGGCCTGATATAATAGCCCAGGGCAACGCCCTGGGTACATCTCGCATCGTTTCGACGTCTTGAGACGTGGAGTCACTCTTAGCCCTGGAGGGCACCTCATCTCTTGAAGTGCCCCTCCAGGGCACAACGATTGTGTGTTCCGCACCCCGGGCGGTGCCCGGGGCTACGATGAAGTCGCCCCTTCGGGGCTTTTCGGATGAACTCAAGGAGGGTACATATTCATATGTCGTTAAAACGAGGCCCATATCTCCTGGCAGTTGCCATTCTCTGGTACGGGGTATCACAACAGGTTTCCGCGAACGACGCAGCGATTGAAAAGACCCTGAGCCAGGTGCGGAACGTGAAAAAGGATCTCTTCTCCAGGCAGTCCAGCGTGCTGGGCGAATTGCCGAGCCCTGAAGAACACGCCGCCCGGCAACTCAAGGCGCGTCCCATACCACCGGTGACCGCCATTTCCAACCCTGTAGTACCGTTCGATCCCGAGCGCGTGCAACGTTTGACGGCCGAGCTCGACAAGCGCGTGGAAAAACTCAAGAAGGATCGGCATGGGAACGTGGTGTCCCGTGCATTTGGTATCACGGGTGCCCGTATGGCCATGGATTATCACGGGCGGCAGGACCTTCTTGTCGTAGGCGTGACTCCGGGTACGCCGGCCCACGGCAAACTCATGGAGCGGGACATCATCATCGGCGCCAACGGTCGCCTGATCTCGGACCCTGAAGACGCGCGCCCCGAAATGGGTTACGCGCTGGCCGCCAGCCAATCCCCCCAGATGAAGGGCATCCTCACGTTGCACGTCATACGAGACAGCAAGGGCAGCAACGTTGTGCTCAACCTGGGGAACAAGACGTACTATAGCGACACCTGGCCGTACAAGTGCGAGAAGACGGAACAGATCCGTGCCGCCGCGCTCCGGATCGTTATGGAAAAAGGACCTTCACCCGAACACCTGTTCGGCATGCACCATAAGGGCGGGTTCTGGACACCGCTTTTCCTGATGGCAAGTGGTGACGAGGCCGCCATGGCCAGAGTGAAGGAGTGGATCAAGGCGACGACCAAGCCGGCCTCCGAGTATCCCGCGCAGCCGGAGGGTGGGCGTTCCTGGCTGGCCGGCTACAGGCTCATCAACGTGGCGGAATACTACCTGCTAACACGGGACACCACCGTTCTCCCGCGGATCCAGTACCTGGTTCGTGTTCTAGAGAAGATCCAGTTTCCGAGCGGTGGCTGGTCGCACGGCAAGCCTCCGGGTTACGGCGAGATCAATAATGCTGGGCTGGCATGTTTTATCGGCCTGATTCTGGCCCGCGAATGCGGGGCAACGCTGGATACAGAGAAGTTCACGAGGTCCATCATCTATTTCGGCAAATTCTGCGGGAGCAACCTGGGTTATGGCCTCGGAACACCCGGCGGACGATCCGGTCGGATGGACAACGGGTTGCATGGGTTGAGTGCCGTCGCTTTCCAGCTGTTGGGGGAGGATGGGATGGCGGAACGCTGGGCGCGCCCGTTGTGCTACATGTGGATGGGCCGTGAGCGCGGTCATGCGGAACGTATCTTCAGTCCCTGTTGGGGAAACGTGGGCGCGGCCCTGGCGCCGAAAGCAGAGTTCAACATGTTCATGAAGCACATGCTCTGGTTATACGAGATCTCGCGCACGCCGGAAGGCGGCATCGAATTCGGAACACGCTTCCCGTATCCCGGTGGCGTGACGCCGGCGATGGCGCTATTCATGTATCTGCCGGAACGCCGGCTACGGATTCTGGGTGCACCAAGGAAGGACTCGAGATGAGGTCATTCAGTATAAAGTACCTTGCCCCGGTGTTGCTTCTTATCCTCGCGGGTAGCCGGATGGTATCCGTCGCCGACTTTGCGCACAGCATGGCGTATATCGGTCGTGTTAACCGCGAGGCTTTCAAAGGCGAAAAGCCGGAGGAGATCGCCCGCTACCTGGCGCACTACAACGGTTCTGTTGTAGGAGGTGCCGTGGGTGCGCTTGTCGCGGGAGGCAAGGAGAACCTGCCGCTGGTTATGAAGCTGATGAAGGACACGAATCCATGGATACGCGCCGGTGCCGTCCAGGTATATACCGGTTTGCACACACCTCCGAAACTGCCGGGGAAGAAGCGCTCGATTCCGGAGATGACGCCGGAGCTGCAGCAGGCCATGGACTTCATGGAGGCTGTGCGCAGTGATCCGCATCCTGAAGTCCAGCGCGCGGTAGGTCAGTTCTTCACAGGACTGGGGATAGAGAACGACTTGGTGAAGGAAATATTGATTGCTCAGGCCAGCAGCCCGGATCCTAAAGTTCGTGGGGAGACCTCGGAAGCTATACGGCACTGGATCAAAGACCCCCGCACGCGTATGCAGGTAGGAATGGAAGTACTTAAGCGGCCGGAAGACGTCTCTCCGCATGCTATCGCGCTGGCCGCCATCTATCTCCTTGAACAGAAGGACATCGCGCGTCCCGCAATCCCCACTGTTGTTCGATACATCAACGAAAAAGCGCACACCATACGGGGATTCTTCACCAACGCTCCTTACCAGAAAGGGCTGAAGCTCATTGACTATCACTACGATGCTGAACTGGAGAAGTCCCATGGAGTAGTCCTTGCAGTGTGCCGGAGCCTTGTCCGGATCCCTTACAGTACTTACGGAGGGTGGATGGATGCGCGTCGGACGGCCGTTCAGATCCTTGAAAAGATGAGTCCGGCTGCGGCGTTACTAGTCCATGGAGCGGCGGTTGAGGAGCAGCAGTGGCTGGATGCCAGCACGGACGATGAAATCAACGCGGTGACGCCCTGCGAGATCTCTGATGGGGGAAGGACCCCACGCGAGTCGGCGGCTGCCAGGGTGAAATACCTTCATGAGATGGGCGAGTGGTTGGAAGCAGGCAAACCTGCGGCAAGCAAGCCGGAGTTCATCCATCCCGCCGCCAAGAAGAAGGCGGCAAAGAAGAAGCGGTGAGGACAAGATAAACACCCCACCCCGGGGCCGGGGCATTGGGAGGGGCAGCGGCCTCGCTGCCAGCGGACGCCGAGGCCGGCGTCCCTCATGTAGGAGCGCAACGGCATAGCCAAAGGACTTTGGCTACACCTGGACAGGGTTTCGGAGGAAAAACTCATGAGAGTAACGCTTATGCAAGGATATGTGCCGTCCGTGGTTGCGCTGTTAGCGCTACTAGGGAACCTGGCCCGCGCCGTCGACTGGCCGGCGTATCGGGGGAACAGTGCGCGGACAGCGACCACGTCCGAGAAGCTGACCTATCCGTTGAAAGAGATATGGAAGTATGTGCCGAAGCGTGAACCGATGCCGGCGTGGCCGGACAAGTTCATGGCTGAGGTCGGGGGGCTCGACTTCGACGTCGCCCCACAGGTCGTTATCGTGGGCAGTACAATGTACTTCGGATCCACGACCGACAACACGGTCTGGGCTCTTGATGCGTCCACGGGGAAGACCAAGTGGGGATTCACGACGGGTGGTCCTATCCGCTTCGCGCCTGCCATATGGGGAGGCAACGCTTACGCGGTATCTGATGACGGCCACGCGTATTGCCTGAACGCGACGACCGGGAAACTGATTTGGAAGTTCTATGGCGGCCTCTACGACAGTCGCTTCATTGCCAATCAACGCCTGACCTCGCGCTGGCTGATCCGCAGCGGTGTGGTTGTGGATGACGGCATGGTCAACTTCGCGGTGGGTATGTGGGCGAGCGAGGGCGTGTATTCATACGCACTGGATGCGAAGACAGGCAAACAGATATGGGTGAACGATACGAGTCTCAAGTATAGAAACGGACCGCACAACGGTCGGAACTTCGCCGGTAACAAGCCGCAGGGATACGCGGTGGCCGCGAAGAATCAGCTCGCGTTCCACAACGGGCAAGGGGGGGCTTACATCTATGATCGCCGGACGGGCGAAGAGACCGGACACATAGACACACGCAGCGAGATAAGAAGGCTCGGGCGCGGCGACGCTTCGCTCCTGGTGCTGCGCGAAGACGGGACGTTCGAGCATGGTGGTTTTGCCGCGACGCAGGCGAAGATCCAACAGAATTGGGTGGTTGCCGGTGATACGTACATTATGTGTAAGGGAAGCGGAATTACGGCCCGGAAAGGCGGCCCTGATGACGGCCAAGTCGTATGGAAGCATACGATGGACGGCACGATAATGGGTGTGGCCGTGGCGAACGGAATGCTGGTGGTGTCAACAACGGATGGGGCCATCCGTTGTTTCAGGAGTCAGGGGTCAGGAGTCAGTGGCCAGGAATCGGGGAATGGCAAGGCCGTCGTGGTGGGACCGGGGACGAAGACATGGAAGAAGACCGGGCCGGAGGCTGCTGCGGATGTTCTTGCTGCGTGTAAAAAGCACGAGATCTCCAAGGGCTATGCACTTGTGCTCGGCGAGCCGGATGCGAAGCTGGCCGAAGCATTGGCGGCAAACACGGACCTGCAGGTCATTTGCGCATTGGCAGATGAGGCTAAAGTGGACGCTGAGCGGTTTCGGTTGCGCGATACGACCGATATCTACGGCCTGGAAGTCACGGTAGAGCATCTGGCGAGCTTCGAGAAACTGCCGTACCCGTCGTATTTTGCGAACGTGGTGGTCCTGAACCGACTGCCTGCCGGGTTGCCGGCTGATGAAATCAAGCGCATCCAACGCCCGTGCGGAGGTATCGTCATTGCCGGGGGAAAAGTGGCGGTCCGGGGCAAACTGTCCGGCGCATTTGACTGGGATTCAGACGTCACGTGCGATCAACGTGTGAAATGGCCGTTGGAGATGCTGTGGTTCGGTGAACCGGGCCCCATGAACACCCAGGGCAAAGGGAGCGGTCCTCCAATTCCGGTCAACGGTGTTGCACTCTATGTGAGTAGGGGGATCGTGGCTGTGGATGCCTACAATGGGACCGTACTATGGCGCTGGAAGCATACCGAAGGAACAAGCAGGGGCCACGTAAGTGTGGATGCCAAGTACCTGTATACGTCAGAACTCACTCTGGATAAGAAGACCAGGAAGAGATCCACGGTAGCAGTAGTTCTGGATGTGAAGACCGGAAAGAAGGTGAAAGGCGTCACTCCCCCTGCGGGCCTGGCGCGCTATAAGGGGCCCAGCCGTTCCCACGAGAACGTGGTTCGGTACCTGGGCACACGTATCCACCCGCTGACCGGTGGTCTGACCAGCAAGGGCTTCGGTAAGTCACACGGATGCGTAGGGGCTCATCTATCGGCAGCCATGGACTTCTTCCGCTCCGGATCGTTTGCTAATTATGACTTTGAAGACGACAGTGGCGTACGCAATTTAGCCGGCCTGCGCCCGGCCTGCCATGCAAGCAAGACAGGGGAGCTGGGCCTGCTGCTCGCCGCGGACGGGCAGGGGGCGCACGCTGTTGGCGTGCCTAATCCGGAGGATTACGGTAGTGGTTGTGACTGCCGCTTCAGTTTTCTGGGGGCGCTGGCCATGGTGCCGGTGGGAAAGCAGCGCAATGAAGACTGGGCCTTGTTCTCCGACCCAAAGCCGGAATTGACTGCAGGTGCAATACGGCACGTAAACATGAACTTTGGTGCGCCGGGAGACCGGCGTCACACTGACAAGAAGCTCTGGCTTGCGGCCCCTCGTCCGGCGCGTTGGTGGCTGGGGATAGACCTGCCCTATCTGGCCGAGTTTTATGACGGTACGCAGCCGGACGTACGTGGGGGACAGCATGACTTTTACGGTGGCACGCGATCGTATCGACACAACGCGGATCGCCTGGCTATTACCGGCACCGATCAGCCCTGGGTATATACCTCCGGCTATCGCGGGTTGAAGAGCCTTACCTTGGGTTTGGACTACTACGCGTGGAGCAAGGGGTTGGTTGCGATGCCCTGTGCGACGGGACCGAAGATCGACGGTAAGCTGACGGACGCCTGTTGGGATGCCGCCGGCGAGGTGTTCCTGGTTGACGTGGAGGTCGCGAACAGGCCGCTATACACGCACCAGATGCCCAACCCCGGTGAATCGGCCTGGTTGCGGTACGACAAGGACAACTTCTACGTCGCCTATCGGCATTGCATCGTCCCCGGTGGCAAGCGTCGCGGGTCGTGGAAAGTCAAGACCAAGGGGAAAGACGCACAGGTATGGAATGATGACGGCCTTGAACTGCTCCTCAAGGGATCGGGCGGGGATGTGGTTCACCTCGGTGTTTCCGCATCGGGAGCTACATACGACGCGTTGATAGCCACGACAGGTACCGGCAAGAGAATGACGGCAGGCGAGCCCGACGCGTCGTGGAACGGCGACTGGCAATCCGCTACGTCGGCGAAAGAGGACGAGTTCATCATTGAAGTGGCCGTGCCGTGGAAAACGCTCGGAAGCCTGGGAATCAGCAGAAAGGAACTTTGGGCTTCGATTCACCAGAAGGTGAACGTCAAGTATCTGAAACGGCCCAACGTGAGGGCGATCACTAAGAAACTGCATCTGTCGACGCGTAGCCCCTTTCCCAAGCCCTACACGGTGGGGCTGCATTTTTCCGATTTGGAGAATGACACGACCGGCAAGCGTGTGTTCGACGTGAAACTGCAAGGCAAAGTGGTGCTGAAGGACTTTGATATCGTTGCTGAGGCCGGCGCTGGTAACAAGGCCGTGGTCAAGGAATTCAAGGGGATCATGGCACTTAATGAAATCAGACTCGAGTTGGTATCGCGTGCCAGGGATATGAAAGGGGCGGCGGCGCCGATCATCAGTGGCATGCAGGTGCTGGCCGAGCAGCCCGGGCCTGTTCCGGACCCCGTACTTGGTATAATGACCAACGACAAGGAAGCCGGTGGTTTCAAGCTTCTTTCGGATCTGGAAAAACTCCCTCTGAAGAACAGGATGGGTATTCGCGGGTGGGGCCCGGAGTTCGAGGACGAGCTGCGGGCACGTTTGAAGCGGCGCGGGATGCTGCCGGCGGAGAAATCCGAGAAGAAGTGACCCTAGTCGGTAGACTGGACTGCCCTCGACAGATCTCGCCTGAACGCTCCATTGACATCAGCCAACTTAGCGACCAAAGGCTCCAAACGTTCAGGGTCGAGATCGAACGCGTAAGCGTGAGTGAAAAAATGCCTAAATGCCAAGTAGTCCCGGATGCCGTGAGAAGTTTCCTCAGAAAGCACTCCGGATTCGGCAGCTATAAGGATTAGCTCTTTATGCCAGGATTCTCCGGTTGGCAACGCGATGCCGCGCGATTGCAGTACCTGTTTGAGGACATTCTCTACACCGTTGTAGAACGAGTGCACCAGTGCTGCCACACCAGCCAGTTCGAGTTCGGAAAGATCAGGCAGCACCTTGTCCGATGGAATCCTGGCGAGGACACCATCGATGTTCTCCAGTTCCGCTGAGATCCTCTCGGGCAGATCAGCCATAGACTACAACACCTTCGCGCTGAATCAAACTCGTGAAGCTAGTCCTGCGGCTTAGATCCACAAGATCAACGGGCTTGGAAAGACTGAAGATCAGGTCAGCGTAGAATGAGAAGAAACGTGAAGGCGCTATCCCCTCGACGGCCAGATCAATGTCCCTTCCTTCGGCTCTGTCGTCGACACTGCTGCCAAACAGCAGTACGCGACCGACACGATAGCTACGCGCCAATTCCTCGATCTTCACTCTATCTGCTGCCGATAACATCTCAAACTCCTTGCTAGCAGGATAACGGTAACTCAGCGTGACCTGCAAGACTCAACCACCAACTACTTCGGTGTCGTTTCTATTTGACGCAACGGGAACAGTGACCGAGCATAAAGAGCGCAACAGGAGAACGAGGGCTAGCATTTGCCTTACTCTGTGGCCCATCCCGCGGCCGCAGGATTCGCCCGCCAGAGGAATAGCTGTGGAGAGAAACACGTTTACAAACCGTCGGTCTGGCTCCCGGGATTGCTTGCCGTGGGAAACGCTTACGGTGAGCTATTTGCGTTGCAATGTGAAGCAATGATAGTGGGGCGAATGATGCATGTGATTTTTCGTTTACCCCAGCTGATTGTATGTGGGTGTGTGAGTATGTGGGTGTGTGAGTTGGGAGAACACGAAAATGACCCCACTATTTGCAGGCACTTGCGGGATCCCGGAGATTTCGACAGCGCAGAAAACCCAGCACAAACCACTCACACACCCACGTACTCACATACCCACACACAGAACAGAGCGCTAACAACCCTTAGACATGTCGGATACGCTATGAGAATCGGGTACAACGCAGAAAGCTCTACGGTTACCTGTGCTTGAAGAACCCGTCGATATGTCATATTACTTGTTTATGAATCTCCGCACTACCGTGACATTTCTTGTGATCAGCCTTGCGGCGGCAGTGAATCATGCCGGCGCCGGCACGGTGACCTTTGATTTCGAGAAAGATAAGCAGGGCTGGAAGAACGTGGAGGGCTGGCTGGGCAATTTACGCTCGCCTGTCTCTTCGGTGAGGCCCCCTGCGAGGATTCCCGCCGCGGGTAAGTTCATACTGGCCACAAAACCCTGGCACAGCGGCGTTATCGAGTCCCCTGTATTTGCGATCGAAGGTTCCAAGGCGACGTTTCTCCTTGGTGGAGCCGGAAAGCCGAGTTCCTATGTAACGCTCCATACGCTGGACGGCAAGGAGGTCAGGCGCACTTATGTTCCTCTTGCCAATGCTCCCGACTTGAACAAGGCATACAAGCTCGAACCTTGTGAATGGGATCTCACGTCCCTCGTGGGGAAGAAGGGGTTCCTCCGAATATCTGCCGAACCTTTTGGTTATGCCCTGGTGAAGAGGGTCCACAGCAATGTGCAGGAGAGTTTTGTCGTATTCGACAACTTCAACGCAGCGGGCGGTATCGATGCAGCAGCAACTAAACAGCGGGACGCAAACCGGGTCGCTGAGAAACAGGAATCTATCGCGTCGATAAAGGGAGAACTGGACGACATAGTTTTTGCGGTCCGTAAGCGCTACCGGGAGGGACACTGGTACGCGAATATCGGACATTGGTCGGGCAATGCGGAGAGAGATCTGTTTCATGACGGAGCGCGCCTCTGTCGTCTCAATGTTCCTACAGGTAAAGTGGAAGTCCTGTTTGAGGATGAGAAGGGCGGGATTCGGGATCCGCAGGTGCATTACGACGGCGGGAAAGTGATCTTCTCCTACCGCCCCGGCGGCAGCAAGTACTACAACCTGTACGAACTGGATCTGGATTCACCCGGTACGCCACGAAGGATAACAAGCGCGCCGTTTGATGACATTGAACCGACCTACACGCCCGGCGGCAAGATCGTGTTCTGCTCGACGCGGTGTAAACGCTGGGTTCCATGTTACTACACGGAGGTCGCCACGCTGTATTCGTGCAACCTGGACGGCACGGGAATAAGGCGGCTCTCGGCCAACGTGGAACACGAGAACACGCCATGGCCGCTGCCGGATGGGCGCTTGCTCTATACCCGCTGGGAATATGTCGAGAGAAGCGTGATGGATTTTCATCATCTCTGGACGACCAATCCCGATGGAACAAGGCAGGAAGTGTTCTACGGCAACATGCATCCCGGCTATGTGATGATCGATGCAAAACCCGTCCCGGGTAGCGGACTCATCGCCAGTATCTTCTCACCCGGTCACGGCAGGGTTGAGCACCACGGCATTGTTGTGATAGTCGATCCCGGCCGCGGTCCCGACGACAAGACTTCGGTAAGGAACATTGGCTGGGGTCGGGAGTCACGGGATGTCTATCCCGTCGGCAACAAGGGGTTCTTGACCGCAAGGAATCATACGATAACGCTGATGGATTATGAGGGCAGAGAGGAAGTCCTCTATTCCCTCTCAGAAGATGAGAGGAAACAATCGTACTGGTGCAGCGAGCCACGGCCTGTAAGGCGCCGAAAACGGGAGCAGGTCGTTCCCAACAAGGTCAATCTGGCGAAGGCTAAGGGTACGCTGATGCTTGATGATGTTTACAATGGGCGAAACATGAAAGGCATCAAGCGCGGTGACATCAAGAAACTGCTGGTGCTCGAATACCTGCCAAAGTCAATCAACATAAGTAACGGTGCGGAACCGTGCAGCAGGTTCACGCACAACCATGAGAGAGTTCTCGGCACTGTGCCGGTTGAGCCGGACGGTTCAGCGAACTTCGAAGTGCCGGCCCTGACTGCCATCGTGCTTGCAGCGCTGGATAAGAACGACATTGCCGTTAAGCGCATGCAGAGTTTCATTACGGTCCAGCCGGGGGAGGTAAGCGGATGCGTGGGTTGCCACGAAGAGAGGACTCAAACGCCCCGAACTGCGGTCCGCCGTTCCATGGCGATGAGCAAGGCACCGAGCAAGATTACCCCAATCAAAGGAATCCCGGACGTTTTTGATTTCCCCAGGGATATTCAGCCGATCCTGGACCGGCACTGCGTGGGCTGTCATGACTACGACAGAACCAAGCAGGGTGGACCCCGCTCGGGTGGCTGTATTCTTACGGGCGACCGGGGTCCTATGTGGTCGCACTCCTACATATCTCTTACCGGGAAGCATGTCAGTATGGGCAGCAGAATGGGAAACAACGCTCCCTACAAAACCGGTAGCGGTGCCAGCAGACTGATGAAGATGATCGATGGGTCGCACCCGTCTAAGCAGGGAGTTTCACCGCAGCAAGCAACTGTCAAGCTCTCTGCACATGAAAAGACAATGATCCGCCTTTGGATCGATTCCGGTGCGATCTACTCGGGAACTCTTGCCGGAGAAGGGTGTGGGATGATCTATGAAAAATTGACTACCCATGCTGAATGCTACAAGTGGTTCACGATGGGGGATCAGTGGCCGGAACGTCTGAAAGCCGCGAGCACTGTTGTGCAGAAGCGCTGCGCCGGCTGTCACGACGGCAAGAAACGCGCCAAGGTGTTTGACCTCGACATCACCAGGCGACCGTCCCGGTCAGATGGCATAAGACGAATGTCTCCAGAGGTCAGGGTGAATCTGACGCGGCCTGAGAAATCGTTGTTGCTCATGTCCCCGCTGTCGAAACAGGCAGGCGGTTTCGATTATTGCGGCAAGGGCCGGAATCCCCGCGAACCGATATTTGCCGATAAGGCGGACCCGGACTACCGGCAGCTGCTGGCTTACGTGGCAGAACTGAAGGAGGCCTTGAACCGCAACAAGAGATTCGACATGCCGGGCTTCAAGCCCAACGAGCACTACGTTCGTGAGATGAAGCGGTATGGCATCATTCCCCAGTCCTTCGACCGGAACGCCCAAACTATAGACGTCTACAAGGCCGACCGCGCCTACTGGGATTCCGTACGCTGGAAGCCTTGACGACCATTGCCCCCCCGTGACTGCGGTGATAATGTTATAGGAAACGCATTGGTAGAGAGGGGGTCCATGAAAGCGGGAAGAAGCTTCATAGCTTTTGCTCTGTTCGCTTTGACCATTCTGCCTCTGTCCGCTGAAACGCCTGGAGATATCTTTACGGCTTCCGGGATTCGACGTGGGCTTTTCGTGCTCATGGATGATGATGCGGGTCTGGCTGTTGAACTGGCTACTGCGGAACCGGTCCTTGTGTTTGTGATCGCGCCGGAGGAGAAAGTTGATTCTATACGAGCACAGATTGTCGGTAATGGCCTGCACGGACGCATCACTGTGTCATCGCAGGAACGTGGCCGGCTTCCGTTGATCGACAACCTTGCGGCTGTCGTTGTGGCGTACGAGAACCCTAAACCCGATCGGACCGAATTGATGAGGATTCTGCGTCCCCTGGGCCAGCTGTGCATAGGCAGCGGTGGTAAGTGGGCCGTGACGGAGAAACCCAGGCCTGAAGGTATGGATGACTGGCCCCAGTACTTTCACGACGCGGCGATGACCGATCTGTCCGGGGACCTGCTGGCCGGTCCCGCACAAGGCATTCAATGGCTTGCCGGTGACAACTCGATCCAGCCGGCCAAGTTAAGCGTTCGTGTTGTTGGCTCGCTGGTCGTTCATGTTGATGAGCGGGGTGTCGTTGCGCGCGACGCGTACAGCGGTTTGCCCATATGGCGCCGGAGTGATCTCAAGCCGCCGGATTACCTTCGTTACGCGTTCCTGGCCGACGAGCAAAGGCTGTACCTCGTACCGTACACCGGTGACCGCAATGCAATGCCTTCGCACATGGTGTCGCTTGACCTGCAGACTGGTGAGGACGCCCAGATGTTTTCGCAGGGTGTAAGCCTTGGCTGGGTCTGCGCCGGAATTTCGCCGGAGGCCAACAAGCAACTGGAGCGAACGGATCGAAAGCAGGCCAGTTCTAATCGGGGCAAGGCGGAGGAATCCTACCGCAACGTTCAGGCGAGGCTGGCCGGCGGTGTGCTTTTGCAGACGCTGTATGGGGAGATGATAGCAGTCGATGCCTCAACAGGGAAAAGGCTTTGGACGAAAACACTGACCGGCAAATCCGAGGTCCATGACCCGCGGCGCGGAACGCGGCGGATGGAGAATCACGTCTGGAATCACCCGATGATACTGGATGGACTGGTCTATGCGGTTGAAGGTGAGCCCGCACAGTCATGGTCCTATACGCACTGGCCCATGGGAGTGGTTCGTGCCATCCATTGCTACGACCTGAAGAGTGGAGACGATCAATGGGTTTGGCGTTGGCCTGAATCGCGGGGTGAAGCCCCTGCGGCTTACAACATGACCCCGGCGGGGGAATACCTCGGTCTGATGTTACGAACCCGGGTATCCGAGAAATCACCGACGGCGTTTCTTTTTGTGAAGCGTGATGGCACATCGCACAAGTACCTTGATGATACGCCGTATAACGGAGGGTGGGGAAAGGGTATCGGCGGTGGTCACTCTCACGCCCGGATTCTGTTCGTGAATGGCAAGGTGTGGATCAATGGCACTACCAGGCCGATCGGGGCGATTGACCTGGACGGGTCCGGTGACAAGGCACAGTGGAACATGAAGTACGCGAAGTTGCCGAGACCGGTGGGCTGCACGGTCACGCGTGCGACGCCCAACTATGTCTTCGGGTCGCTTACGACCTATTCCCTCAGTGAGGATGCCATACAACATACCAGTGCGGCCCGGGCGGTATGCGATGTCGGGGCGATCCCCGCAGGCGGTATGACCTTTATCTCCCCTACCCAGTGTTTCTGCGCGCCCTACCTACCTGGTTTCAAGGCATTTCACCCACGCCCCTTTGCCGGTATGGAGAAGATGATTCGCCTGGAAAAAGGCGTTGCTGCTCCTGCCCCGAAGACGACAGCGGCAAGCGACTGGCCGATGTACATGGCCAACGCGCGCCGCGGCAACTGGACCGGCGCCAAGCTGCCGGCCAATCTCGGTCCGCTCTGGACGATCAGGCCTGTAGAAGAAAAGAATGATGACCCGATCGTCGCCGAGTGGCGTGACAACTGGTACACGCAGGGACCGGTGACCCCTGTAAGCATTGCCGAAGGTGTGGCGGTCTTCGCACTGGTCGACGCCCAGCAGGTAATCGCGATGAAGCCTTCCGACGGAAAGGTGCTCTGGCGCAGCACCGTCGACGGACGTGTGGACACATCGCCGACGATACGGGATGGGCTTGTTTACGTCGGAACACGAAACGGCTGGGTCTATGCTCTCAACCGCGACACGGGTAAGCTGGCCTGGCGCTTCCTTGCGGCTCCGCGTCGAGATCGAATGCTGGCGTTTGGTCAGCTCGAATCTCGATGGCCGCTGCACGGCAGTGTCCTGGTTGACGATGACGGGGTCTGGGCCATTGCCGGACGGCACAATGATACCGACGCGGGATTGTGGTGGTGGCGGCTCGACCCGGTCACGGGTAAGCCCCGGGCGTCAGGGCGTCTCGGCAGTGACGGGCTGTCTACCGAGGTAGGCGTGGGCCGTCGGTCGGACGGACGCCAGAGTGGGGCAAACACACCGATTGTCTCGGACGGCAGGTTAATGCTCCTTGCGGGGATCCACCTCGAGAAACGCGACGGCCAACTGACGGATCGCCCGATGAAGCGGGGTGCCGGCAGTACGGGTGAACATGCCTGGTGGGCCGACAACTTCAACTACGACATCCTGATCCCGGGCAACCAGGGGCTTGTTTTCGATTACACGCAAATGGGCGGTTACAAGATGCCCTATTTCGGGTTCACACAGGCACCGGTATACGCCTACAAGGGTAAGAATTTCCTTCACGCCGGAGGCACCACGACCGAGCAGCACCGCGGGGGGGGGCGTGGTGGCCGGCGCACAGAAGTAACGCGTTTCCGTAAACTTGATGAGATCAGGGAAGTGCCGCATCCCAAACAGGAGAATCGCAAGATGAAGGTCGGCAGCGATACTATATGGAAGGCCCCCTACCACGAATCTGATGGCAGAGGGTTAGGTGGCCTCGCCGTTGCCGGTGATGCTGTACTGGTTGGGTTCTCGGTTGAAAACCGGGACCACTGGCGTGCAAGGGATGAGATGGCGCACAGGTTGCGGGTGTTTGACTATGAGACCGGCAAGAAGCGGCAAGACGACCTGGCACTGCCGGCGAAACCCGTCCTTCACGGAGTGAGTGCCGGCGACGGTCGTGTTTTCGTGGTGTGCGAGGACGGCACTGTAGTCTGTATGGGGGCGAAGCCCTGAGCCCTCGTTGCTTTCCCGCTGCACCCCCATCAGCCTTACCTGATAAACCACAGATAGTGCATGATGCAAACTCTTCATTTGGACTGCGCCGGCAGAGCGAAGCGGCGACGGCGCTTTGGTCGTGGGGGACCGGGAGAAAAGCGGTGTCGCCGCTTCGCTCTGCCACCGCAGTCCAAAAACGAGACTCGACAGCCTATGGGGGGTGTCAAGGTCGACAGGATGCGCTAAGATGCCACGATGCGGTTAGCATAGTAATACCCCTATTCTCGGGGTGTGACGTGAGATTGGCGACTCGGGTCGTTGGTGTAGCTTCAGAATCATGTGAGGTCTATCGAGTTATGAGAAAGTTGATGACGGTGGTATGCGTTCTGGTTCTGTCCATTTCTGCTTATGCGGAGCAAACAATCTGGTTGAACGACATAAACCTGGACAAGGTTCAGCAGGGATGGGGCAGGGCGAGGAAGAACAAGTCTGTTGATGGTAACTCGATGAGTATCGCCGGAACGAAGTTTGAAAAAGGAATAGGCTCCCATTCCATAGGCAACTGGTACCTTGACCTCAAGGGCAAGGGTCTGAACTTCTCCGCGATGGTAGGCATCGATGATGAGGCAGGTGCCGGCCGCGGCAGCGTGGTCTTCGAGGTGCACGGCGACGGCAAGGTGCTCTGGAAAAGCCCTGTTATGAAGCAGGGGATGAAACCAGAGAAAGTTGATGTGCCTCTCAAGGGGGTCAAACTGCTGCGACTGCATATAAGTGACCAGGGAGACTTTGGCCATGATCATGCCGACTGGGTTGAACCCGTGATCGTGATGAGTGAAGGCCGGCCCCAGCCCTGCACCCCGCCTCGCGAGATCCTTCCCGAAGATTACGGCTTCGCCCTCCTGACGGAAATGCTGGAACAGCGCTCAACAAACAAATGGAACAGGGGAAGCCTGAAGAGAGGTTACAATGAAGTTCTCAGCCAGGCCGTGAACAAGGAATCCATGGTCCTGGCGGGTGATGTTACACCGGCTGATATTGCTTACCGCAGAACATGGGCGCTCCTTGCGGATATCAAGGCGATGAAAGGTGCACCGGATCTTGATGCCGAACAGGACAGGCTTGAATCGCTGCGCGCCGAGGTGACGGATCTCAAGGAGAAGATTACCAGCGCGGGGGGGGGCAAAGCGGTGATAGCTGAGAACAAGGATGCTATCCTGCCGATGCTGAAGAAAATAGCGGAGGTGCGGCGCCGTATAGCGTTCTCCAATCCGCTCCTGGACGGTTTGGACAAGATTCTGTTCGTTAAGCGCGACCCGATGCCTGACAGCGAAGGTCAGGGCGGGCACATGTGTGATCAGTTCTTCGGTCATAATTCTACCCATGGCGGAAATACCAAGGACAGATATGGGCTATTTGTACTCGAAGAACCGTTCAGCGATAGCCCCAAGGTCAGGAATCTTCTGGAGAAGTCCGTTGTAGAAAACGGTCGGCTCAAGGGGCAGAGCCTGGTGGGCAAGGGCGGGTTCCTTTCGCCTGACCTGTCGTACGATGCCAGGCAGATTCTCTTTGCGTATTCCGAAGGCTCCGAATCAAAATGGACCACAAACAGTAGTTTTCACGTCTTTCGCGTGAATGTCGACGGCACGGACCTGGTGCAGCTCACGGATGGCACGGTCAACGACTTTGATCCCTGCTTTCTCCCCAACGGCCGGATTGTCTTCATCTCCGAGCGCCGCGGTGGATACGGACGATGTCACGGCCGTCCGGTTCCCAGCTACACGCTTCATTCAATGCTGGATGACGGCAGCGACATTGTAACGCTG
This sequence comes from Kiritimatiellia bacterium, assembly GCA_030744755.1. Lineage (GTDB taxonomy): Bacteria > Verrucomicrobiota > Kiritimatiellia > UBA8416 > JADHWI01 > JASLPY01. The sequence goes on from JASLPY010000040.1 coordinate 22,101, forward strand.
AGTCCGCACGAGACGAACGAGTGGCAGCCGAGCGTTATGAGAGACGGCATGATCCTTTATACGCGCTGGGATTACGTTGATAGAGGGTTCAACCAGGCTCATCATCCCTGGATAACCTATCCCGACGGCCGCGATCCGCGTGCTGTCAGCGGCAATACGAGAGAATCACACTCTGCGGCGCCTTTCCTGACCGCCCACCTGCGTTCAATCCCGGGATCGCACAAGATCCTGTCGACCGCGGCAGCTCACCATGGCGAACAGCGCGGCACAATAATCATGATCGATCCGAAGGTCGAAGATAATAACAAGATGGCACAGGTCAAGAGGGTCACTTCGTGCTGGGGTATGCCGGAGACAGAGACCGGATACCACAAGCGTGGCGCGTTTTCGACCGCCTGGCCGCTCAGCGAAAACTACTATCTCTGCGTTGCGGATCTTCAGCCCGGCTGGCTTCAGAGCAGGGGGCAGATGAGACCAGAACAGACCAACTATGGCATTTACCTTCTGGACTGTTTCGGCAACATGGAGCTTCTCTACAAAGATGTCGATGTAAGCTGCCTGGACCCGATCCCCCTGCGTCCCAGGGAGAGACCGCCGGAGCTGCCGCACCAGACCCTGGTCGGTAAACCGAGGCCAATGAAGGACCGTAAGGATACCGTTGATAAGACCAAGCTTCCGAAAACCGGAAGGATAGGGTTGGTGAACGTATATGACAGCAGGCATCCACTGCCGGAAGGTGTGGAGATAACGCATCTGAGGATCTTCCAGATTCTTCCGAAGACTACTCCCGGGGCTGACAATCCCAACCTGGGGCATGGTGGAAACAAGGGCGCCAAATGGATTCTAGGGACCGTGCCGGTGGAGAAAGACGGAAGCGCCTATTTCGAGGCACCGGTTAACAAGCCGATTCTCATGCATGCGGTTGACAAGACGGGAACAGCCGTGCAGGGCATGAGATCAGCGACGTACGTAAAGCCAGGTGAGTTTCTTACCTGCAACGGATGCCACGAGAAGCGGGGCAGTACACCGAAAATCGCAACAGGAACACCCCTTGCCTTTAAGCGTGCCCCGTCAAAGATCAGGCCGGAACCGTACGAAGGGACAAGGCCTTTCAGCTATCCCAGGCTGGTTCAGCCGGTGCTTGACGCCAAGTGCGTTGATTGTCACGAGAAGAACAAAGGTAAGCCCAAAGTCATGGACCTGGCGCGTGGTGATTTCACGAAGGACCGAAGCAAATGGTACACGTCATACAAGAATCTCCAGAAATATGTGCATATTTACGGTAACGCCGTCTTTACCACGGCAAGTACCGTTCCAGGAGAATTCGGTGCCAAGAAATCGCCACTATACCACCTACTGCTGAAGGGCCATCACAAAGTCAAGTTGACCAACGACGAGATGATGCGTCTGACATTGTGGATGGACAACAACGGCATGTTCTTCGGGCACGAAGATGGTATCGAGGCGCAGGCGAACGGCGAATTGGTGTGGGCCAGCCTGGAATAATGCGATAGTCCATGATCCCGTTTTCGAACAGAAACCAGTTACTGTTATCCCGAGCTTGTCGAGGGATCTAATGCTCAATCAGCCCACTAAGATCCTTCGACTCCGCTGCGTTTCGCTCAGGATGACAGGGGATTTACCAAGCTTCTCCCGAATCACTGTGTATAAGACCAGCATCATCCAGGCCAGGGCGTGAGTCTAATCCTTGCGTGACACCTTGTTGTAGCTTCGCAGATCGTCCATCCCCTTTTTCTCGGAATAGGCGACGAGTCCCTCGGGATCTGGATACCCTATAGCGATGAACAGGATGCCTCTTTCGTGAGGGGGTAGGCCAACCAGCTTTTCGAACTTGCGGTCCAACGTGTCGATCTCGGCCCAGTTCAAAGGGCAGGATGCCAACCCAACAGTCTCGAGCGCCAGCATGAAGAGCATGGCCGAAAGGCACGCATCCACGTAAATGCTGTGACGGTCCCGTTCGTAGAAATAGGCGGACAGGTCACCGGTCAACGCACAGATCATGGGGATGTTGTCAGCCAGCCCTACGGCACCAAGAGGTAAATTGGCGACCTCCCTGAGCAGGGGTTCCTCGTCGAAAATCCGGTAATGCATGGGCTGACGGTTACAGGAGCTCGGCGAGAATCTTGCCACCTGGAGAGCACGATCCACAAGCTCGCGAGCAACTGGTTTCTGAAGAAAGGTCCGTACGGATTTCCGCTGGCGTACCAGTTTTAACAGGTCTTCCGGCGAAACGGGTGAACTCACTTCGCCACGGGCATAGGGCACCGACTCGCCCATTTCCTGTGGCGCAATCCGCATGAACTGGTCGCGGGCCTTGTCAACAAGGGGGTCGTTGCCTACCACATCGAAATACTGGTGCAATACGTCTGTTGCCCAACCGAATTCCCGCGGCCGGCTATCTGTAGAGCAACCATCCAGGCATCTGGAATAGTAATCGACCGTCTCACCAATGTACTCCCGGGCAAAGATGGCGCGCCTTTCCGGCTTGATTAAGCCTTTCTCGATGCGGTGCACATTCCTACGGAGAAGAAAGTAGGAGGAATCCTGCTTGAGATGGCTCATGTGGGTGAGCAGTCCCGCCACCACGGCCCGTTGTTCCCGCCTGAACGCACGTGAAAAGAAGGCGTAGTGAATCGAGGAGAACACACCGGAAAGCGAAAGGACCCTGACCAGCGCACCTTTCATCTTGCTGTAAGCGATCTTAGCAAAAATCCATCTACGTCCAGTTAGTTTCATTCGGCCTGTTCCTGAAAAATTGAGTGCGTTGATCCGCCGACTTCAGAGCCCGCGCGAGAAGTTACTAACACGAAGGGGTAGGGGTAGGGCAAGTCTGAAGAGAAAGAAGAATTTCAACGCCCAACGCCCAACGCTCAACATCCAACGCCCAAGTCTGTGGGGAAGCGGCCCGTAGGGATGGGTCGCCCACAATGCCGGAGATGGCGGTGCTTCAGTTTCCGGACTTCCGGAAGCGTTCGGGGAAGCCCTTTGTCAATCCGACATTGCTCAAATCCAGTGGCTTAATTCCCATCTTCCGTGCGGGAGAGTCATCCCGGAAACGGAAATCGCCGTTGCGCCAGTCCACGAAGAGCGGATCCCCGTAGTGGCTCTGCTTGTCGTGCCCTCCCTTCTGCAGCGCCGCCAGGAAGTCTATCCCCATCGTTTCCTTTTCGGAGTCCGACTGCAGCAGGAAGTAAACGTTATTGTTGATACGGCACTCCGCCAGCTTGCCCACATCCGGCGATCTGAATCCCCCCCAGAACCGCTTGCGCTCGCCCGTGTTTATGAAAACGTTCTTCTCGATCCTCGATTTGCCAAAGGGCCCCCATTTTCCCGAAGTGTGGATGGCATCACCACCCGGGCCCACGTCTACCAGGAAGTTGTTCACAAAGTGGTTTTCCCATTTGGGCGTGATGCCTCCCGCGCGGGATCGCACCACTATGTTCTCTTCAATAAGAGTTCCGTTTTGTGCGTCATCGGTGCGGATGCATGAAGCAACATGCGGATTCTCGATATCATGCACGTAGTTGCGGCGGATAACGTTGCCCAGTCCAGCCCCCGAGACGTTTATTGCCGCCCCGTCTCCCAGCATTTGCAGGACATGATGCACCTCGTTGTGCTCCAGTACGTTGTTCCGGGTATGGAGGAAGGGCAGAATCTCCTTCCAGTTCGCACCGGCATCACCGATCTCATGCCGGCGAATCGTTCGTGAACATTCCCTGCGGTTCTTGCGCCCCGACCAGAAAAAGCCGGGCCTGACACCGCTGAAGCAGACGGCCTTGCGCGGGCAATGGTGAATGTAGTTGTCCGCGATTCTGTTTTCACCGCTCTGCCAAACGACGATGGCATGTGAGTGCCAGTACAGTCGCCCTATTTCATAGATGTGGTTATTGACAATGGTGTTCTTCCTATTCACATCCTTGGTGCCTGGACCATAGCCGATCAGAAGGATACCTCCGCCGCCCAGGTCGCCGATCTCGTTGCCGTCGACACGAATGTTCTGACAGTGAAGATCAAGGCGCACCGCCGACCCGCCGCTATGCACGAATCTGCAGTCCTTGACCGTGCATTGCTCGGCCCCGCGAAAGCGCAGCAGGGCATCACCTTTATCCACCATCTCCCAGTCATGTTGAATTCCAGCATCATCTTTCGTCCAAAAACCGCGGTCGGCGCGGGAGAAAGTCAGTCCTTGGAACACCAGGCCGCGAACCGGCTGGTCGACTGGCCCCTGAACGTCGACGGCGCCTTCCACACGGATTAACTCCCTCAAGCACGGGGCCATGATATTGTCGCCGGGTTCCTCTGCCGTAGGCCACAGGTATACCTTGTTCTCAAGCGTATCCACGACCCATTCCCCCGGACTGTCCAGGGCTTCGAGCACGTTTTCGACCCAGGCCGAAATCTCGCCCGGTTTCAGTCCGCAGAGGCGATGCAGGGCGTAGGTCCCCGGGATGGTCGTCATGGCCATGGATGCCTGCTCGTCCACGGATTCCAGCGCCAGGATGTTCATGACCCACGCGTTGTGCGGCCGAATGGCTACCTCTACATTGTTTAGATTTGGCCAGGATTTGAGCGCCCCCTTAGGAAAAGTCAATTCACGCAGTACGTCGTAGTTCTCATTCACTACAGGGTAGCCCTTCTGCCCTTTCCAATCCGCCGTCGGAGAGAACCCCCTGGAGGCGCGGGGCAGCCGCTTGTCACCATCATACAGCGTACGGAATAAACGAAGCTCGCGGGGAATATCCGTGACCCACACGTGGCCCCTGGCCACCTCCGGCAAGTTCTTGGGTGGACGTCGCAGCTTCTTCCAGCCACCAAGTCGAACTCCCGATTCCAGGACGGGCTGCTCGCTGGGTGCGGCGCGGTAGGTGATGGTGTGGCCGTCCGGTGCCGAGTCCGCCATCCCAAGAACCAGGGTCTGGGCCAGATGATAACGTCCGCCGCGAAGATAAACCGTAAAAGACTCACTAGTTTTCTGCTTGGCCTCGCGCAGCGCGTCGCGCGCACGTGCAATCGTAGCGAAAGGCCTGTCCCGGGTGCCGGGATCTACGTCGCTTCCTTCCGGTGATACATAGAACTCAGTCGCCGCACCAACACCGCTTACTGCAAGCAGGAAGAAGAAACCCAGTATCGCCATTCTCAGCATCAAAGCTAACTGACCCGTTCCTGGTAGAATTCTATGATACTCTCCAACGCCTTGCTCGGCATCTGGCCATGGATGCCGGAGAAAGAAACGGCTGGAATGCCCAGAATCGCCGACGCCATTTTGCCCGGGCTATGCTGTTCGCCTTCTGAAGCGATAAGCAATGTGTCGCGGTCAAGTAGTGGGCGGACCTTGCCAATCCTCAGGCGACCGGGCAAGGTGGGGTCGATCAAGACCAGCCCGGCCATTCTTTCCAGGATGGCCGGATGTTCATCCATGAATCTCAGGACCATTCCCCCTCCCATGGAGAAGCCAATGAGACCGCACTTGCTCTGAGGCGGGATCTGCGACACGGCCTTGTCCAACTGGTAGAGGAAAGATGAACCTTCAGTGTCCGGAGCGAGAAAGTTCGGATTTATCGCAACAAGCCCAAAGTCGTGTTCTGCGAATCTGCGAAAATGCGATTCCATACTGGTTGCATCCTCTTGGCCCTGGCGCAACAGCGTGTTGGACCACACCCCAACCTGTTCGGGATAGCCCAGGGATGCGACGGCAATAAACCGTTTCTCGAATGCCCTCGGGGTGGATAGTATCCAATAATCCTCGCCATTGCGTTCATCCGTCACGAACGTTTTCTGCGCCACTCCGGCGGCGAGCATCTTCTCTACAATCGCATCCGTCATCTGCCGTAATCTGGCTTCTTCAGGTATGGCTTCGGCCATTACGTTAACTCCTGTTTTGCCACCACGTTGTTAAACCTTATGCTCCCTGCATCCGGTTGGCTTGAGAATAGGCCAGCGCGTTCTGGGTGTAAATTGTTTTGTTCCGGAGGGTCTCAAGTCTCGTGCAAGAAGAACGCGGTGTCCCGCGTCTGTGCCGAAGCGGATAAAAAATGCAAGAAAATGAAATATCCGGACTGCGAGGGACGTATTAAGGTTAGAAAGTGAGAAAACATAGGCTTTCCAGTTTGAATACGGACGCAAATACAGGGATAATACAGCCATGAAACTTCGTAAAGTGACCCGCAAAGAAGAGACGAACTATCCATCGTTCGAGGACTATCACGCCAACAGGCGTGCATTCATGAAGACGGTGACCTTTGCTATGGGCGGTATTGTCCTCGCAGGTGCAGGTTGCAGCCCTGCCGATGCGGGGGACAAGGTTAGACTTGGCGGCGAGCTGCCTGCACCACAGCCACGGGTTCCTGTTCACATCGAAGGAGATATTGCCATTGCCGAGCCGCCGAAGCCGGAGAACGGTCAGATCCTTGGGCGTATCGCAACTCCCAGGCAGCCCGTTAAGAAGCCTCCGACGATCAAAGGCGCCGTTGTGGCTCCTCAACCGCCCCCGAGGAAGCCAGGAGAAATACCAGCTCCGCAGCCTCCACAGCCGTTGCCCGGCAAGCCCAAGCCAGTTGACCCGCCGGATACTCCGCCTCGACTCAGGGGTAATGTCAAAGCACCGCCACCCCCGAAGAAGGACGCGAAAGCAAAGGTCGAGTAGCCGGCAAACGATATGGACGTCACACTTTCTCTCACGCATGACTGCAACCTGGCGTGCAGCTACTGCTATGCCGGCGAGAAACGTCGCACCTCAATGACAACGAAAGTCGCCGACAGGGCGCTCGACTTTGCCTTTTCATTCGATGCCGACGAAGTGCAGCTAGGTTACTTTGGCGGAGAACCCATGATGGAATGGGAGCTTCTTCAGCATGCAACGGCTCGTGCGGAGGAACTGGCGGCCGACAGCATCAAACTGAAAAAGACCCTCACCACGAATGTCACCATGATGACACCCGAGAGGGCCGAATGGCTCAAGGAACACGAGTTCTACCTCGGCGTATCGATCGACGGCTGCAGGAAAATGCACGATGTCACGCGACCTTTTGTCAGCGGCCGATCCTCATTCGACGCCTGCATCAAAGGGCTGGACATCATTCTTTCGCTGATTCCCGACCTCGAGGTCATTGTTGTTCCCGATCCGATGAGCGTTCAGCACCTGGCCGAGTCGATCCGTTTCATGATCGAGGATAAGAAGGTGCACAGGGTTTCGGTAAATCCAAATTTCTATACCGAGTGGGACGATGAAGCGCTTGACGGAATGAAGAAAGCGTTTGAGGAGATAGGCGAACAATATCTCGCCTGGTACCGGTCAGGCATGATGCCCCAGGTCAATTTCATCGACACCAAGGTGATAACGCAGCTCAAAGAAGGCTATTCCTGCAAGGACAAATGCAATTTCGGTGAACATGAGATCGCAGTTGCACCATCTGGAAGGCTGTATCCCTGTGAACGTCTCGTTGCTACCGACGATGGTGGAGAGATGTGTATAGGGAACATCTTCGACGGATTTGACGAAAAGAAAAGGGCCGCGATTCTGAGTCAGCGGGGAAACGTGAATCCAGATTGTCTATCATGCTCAATCCGGTCACGCTGCATGAACTGGTGCTGCTGCATCAACTATGCACTGACAGGCACAATCAACAGGACCGATGGCATTGTCTGTTTTCATGAACAGACCGCGGCGGCAGTTGCCGACAGAATCGGATCCATGTTGTTCGAGGAGCGTTGTCCCGCCTTCCTCAGGCGGTTCTACTACGAGGATTTCTCTGACCCCAACCCCGACACCACGATTCCATCTCCCACGCAAACTCCACTTCCTTAAGCTAGCGCCATAACAGTCCAATCACGGTGCTTTACTGTCGGTATCGAGAGGCTTGGCTTTGGAAACTATATAGTCTTTGATCAACAATTCCGGGCCGGGTTTCGTGATTTGGACCGCAACTTTGACTTTAACCTTATCGCCCACCTTCAGCAGGCCCATCAGAGAAGCCGGTTTTAGTGAATATGCCGCGAGGGATACGTCAAACTCCATGCTCACAGTGAGCACTTTCTCGTCCTCCTTGAGCGGACGCACCTTTGCGGTCAACGTTTTAGTTACATCGCGAATCTTGAGGTCGATCGGTACCTGGCAGTCTTTTGCTCCTGCCGCCTTCATTTTCTGGAGAACAGCGTACGGACGGATCTTAGTCATTGTTCCTTCAATGACCGGGTGTTTCTTGGCGTCGAACATCTTGTACATGTTCTTATCAATGCCTTTCTTGTGCGTGTGAATCTTGGCGACAGAGACCTTGACGCTTGCACTTGCCACGGTCTTGGCGTCATTGGGAGCACCCACCAGTGTGGCTTCAATCGGTTCACTTTGAACCTTTCCGGAGAAATCGTGCAGCCTGGAAGTTGCAAAGAACTCAATATCACATTTTCCTGTGAATCCTTCCGCCAATGCCCCTGGGACGAACAGGACAACAATCAGAAACAATGCTTTGAATCGAGATGTCATATCAGGTACCTCATACTGCACTAGTTAACGCTTCATCCAACGCTTTGGCAAGTTCGTCTGTATGGTGAGCATTTTCCGCTGTCATGTGGAGTTGGGGATTATGTGGAGTAGATTCTGCACGTTCCAGTGGGTGAGGTGTGAAGCCACGGAGTTACTCAACATGATTGCGGGTGGTGATGGCCGAAAGTAGCCGGCAATTGAACTAGCAGCACGCGAATTGAGGATTAGAACTAGAGAACGTAACCACCCGCGCTCCCGCGCTGGAGCTCCCGAGGACCACGCCTATGGCGTGGCCAGCACGGAGGTTAGAAGACAGGAGGAGACTCAGCCTATGGAGAGCGCGCTGAATTCAACGATCGTTTTACTGGAACAATACGTTGGCAGCATTTCGCACAACCTCTACGAAACGATCATCGAGTTCAGCGCGCGTTTGCCTCAGGAGAGGGAGGAGGTGATCAACGGCCAACGCCCAACAACCAACGTCCAAGTTGGTGCCAACGGGAGTGACTTCTCATCTCTCTCAAATGGCAAACGTTGCATGAATCTGGATTAAGGAATGCCGGGGGTCAGGGGAGCATTCCGCCAGATTCATGCAACTTCTCCGGAAGCAGTGTCCCCTCCTCCACTCTAACCTCCGTGCTGGCCACGCCATAGGCGTGGTCCTCGGGCACTCCAGCGCGGGAGCGCGGGTGGTTCAATCTCTCCTCATCGAGACGGGGCGAGCATTTCGGGCTTGTCTCTGTGGTAAATGTGTTTCTACGCTACCAAGGCCCACAAATGCTCAGTTAACCCTTCTATTCTCCACGGCTCGTAAGCTATGATTATCGTGTTGATGCTTGATGGCATTCTAGGAACGGAGGATTCTGTGATGAAAAGAATCGTGTGCGCGGGTTTACTCTGCATATGCTGGTTCCTGGCCGATGCGTCGGCAAAATCCAGAAAGAAGGAACCCGAGAAACCGGCGGAACCCATATGGGGCGCGGAGTCTCTTAAGCCTGTTCTCGTGATGGGAGATGGCGCCGAGTACGCGGGAGAACTCGTAAATGAAATCCCGAACGGCAGGGGCGTGCTGTCTTACACCAACAGCTCCAAGTATGCTGGACAGTTCAACGAAGGCAATCCCCACGGATGGGGCTCTTTCACCTATTCTGATGGCTCATGCTACAAAGGGGAATTCAGTGGCGGTCTGCCCAATGGGTACGGAAGCATGACCTTCAGGGACGGCAGCAAGTACGTTGGTGAATTCAGTGGTGGAAGACCCCATGGTAAGGGAGTGTTTGCGGGCAAAGATGGATCGCGGTACGTCGGGCATTGGTCAGGGGGCGTTCACAACGGTCTGGGGAGGCAGGCTTTTCCTGACGGTAGCCGGTACGTTGGTGAGTTCAAGAACGGTGCCCGCGAGGGGACCGGAGTTCTCTCCTACGCAAACGGAGCCAAGTATGAAGGTAGCTTCATCGCGGGTTTACCGGATGGGTTGGGCAAGCTGACTACGTCCAGCGGATCCCGGCACATCGGGGTATTCGCGAAGGGCGCATATGTCGGCAGACCTCCGCCGACGCCTAAACCGGTCAAGTCAGTTCCCGCCCCGTCCAAGTAACAGGTTGTCGAAAGCTGCCTCCGCGGGTTTCTCGGAGTAGATCAGCAGTGTCAACTTGTCCACGGCTAAAGGGCCTTCCAACGATCCTTTCTGCATCCACTGGGTTGCGGCGGATTTGAAAGTCTTCGCGGACATCTTGTAAGTCAGCGATCTCGTTCCCGGCTTCACATTCTGGGTCGGAGTTTCGTAGTAGGCATACCCTTTAAACAGGGCCAGCGCGACCTGGATGGATGATGCACCCCTGTTCTCGACGTCAACGGTCACCGAATCTTTGGGGTCTATCACCAGGGGATCTTCGAAGCTCCGGGTTGCCGCTGTCTTCCCATGCTTGCCGGGAACTGTTTCCACCACGAGCAAACCGCCCTGAACCGAGGCGGATCCTTTGTCAGCCCAACTTTCACGCCGCCAATAGCCGGTGGCCTCCATGCCTTCCGCAACAGGGCCTTCGCCTTTGACAACCGTCCTCGCTACTGGTTCGGCTGCAGGTTCTGTGACGGGGACAGCCACCGGAGGCGCGGGCTCCGGCCGCGTGACGGTCCCTCCCGCGACCGGCGTGGGCCTTGTTGTATAAGTAAAAAGGTTGGAAACGGACTGCAGTGTAGTCTTGATCGCTTTGTCCTGCGCGGAAACCATCTTAACAGCCTGGATCACGTCGTTTGTGCAGGCCATCGCCGAACCAATTTGCTCATCTACGAATTCCAGATCCTTCCGCGTCCCAACGACTTCCTTAACAGGCTGGGCAACAGGTCCTGCAGCTGGCTCTTCAGCAACAGGCTCTTCAGCAGCGGGTTCCGCAACAGGTTCAGCAGCGGGTTCCGCAGCAGGTTCCGCAACAGGTTCCGCAGCGGGCGGCGCGTCGGGTTTTTCAACAACCGACACCGTTTCACCCTGTGCCGAGAAGCACATGGCAGACCACGCGAACACCAGTACAATCACGCATCGCACATTGCCGTTGGCTAAGTTCATGATCTTCCCCCATACGGTCAGTATCCAGACACTTTACTCTGCCGAAACGGTAATATCAGATGCCTCGGCATGTTTCACTTTCAGGGCAAAATCCCTGGGGGCCTCAGGCAGAGGAATCTCCAGGATGCCATCATTGCACATGAGATGCTGTATGCCGGCAACCTTCCCCGTGTAGGTATTAAAGATTTTCATCTCGTATTTCCCATCAAGCATTCCCTCGAGCTTGATCAAATGCCCATCCTCCAGCATGGTTTTGCCCCGCATCACATTAGTATCCTTGACCCAGTCAAGGTTGTAAATGAAAGCAAAAACCGAATTACGATTCACGAGGCCCTGAATCTGCGCCCGAATCTTATTATCCTGGGTCAGGCTATCTATCCAGCCGCGGTAGTTCTTTCCCCGGCGATCTTCTCCCTTGTCGAATGCCGTAAGCGCGGCAAAGTGGTACTGAAGATTGTTGGGCTCGATATAAGTATCCCACCACCATGGGAGTGCATTCCCTGCCGCCGGTGTCATCCAGGCCAACCACAGGGCATGATGAAGGTGTACGCCCTTCTTGTCCACCTGGTCACTGTCCGCCTGCCATCCACGGCCGGTCTCACCAACGAAGTACGGTTTGTTGTATTGCTTGTATGAAAGGTACTCCTGGTTCAGGCGGCCGGTCACGTTAGGGTCATAGAAGTGGCAATTGGTGAAATCGATCACGCTGACCGCAGGAAGAGCCGTAAACCCTTTTCTATTGCACAGACTCGTTGTGACGGGGTGATTGTACGGGTCGTTCGACTTTATAAACTTACCCATTTCCTCGTGCCACGCGATTATGTCGTAGTCACCATAACGCGGCGTGAGATCAGTCTCGTTCATCAGTTCCCATGCAAACAGATTCGGGTGGTGGGCCCACCGTGCAATCACATAGGAAAGGTAGTTCCTGTATGCTTTCCTGGCTTCCCAGCTGACCCAGAAGTCCTGGGGAAGCACGCAGGGACCTCCGTTTTCCGCGTTAAAAGATGTTCTATCCCACTCGCCGGCGAGCGCCCCGTGATGCGCGAGTACCAGCTGGATGTAGACGCCATACTTGTTTGCAAGATCGAAAACCTTGTCCCAGGCCGTTGCGGATTCAAGATCAATACTGTAGGAGTCGTGCTTTTTCAGCACCGGGTTGTTCCATGGACATACCCAGACCCGGGCAATGTTGCCGCCATATTCCTTTATTTCCTTGAAATAGGGCTCATAATCCGCGGCCCAACATATGTTCTGGCCTATCGGGTAAAAGAACTCGCCCTTCGCGAAAGAGAAGAACATTGGGTCGTCACGGTCGATTCCGATCATTCCGCGTGCTGTTGAATCCTCTGGGCATTTGAATCGCTTTTCCAACAGCGAAACCCATATCTTACCCGCCTTGAGGTCTACCCTCGCCCGCCAGTTGCCGGGCATGGTTGGGGTGAACCTGATGCCATAGGAAACCGTGGCCGGTTTCCCCTTCTCCGCGTCGGTTTCCGCAAGAAGGAAACCCTTTATATGCCGTTCGCTACCGTAAGGATCTGCGAGTCGCATTTGGAGTTCGACGGGCAGTAATCTCGGAATAAACTCTTCGTCGTTGGCGGCCTCCCTCATCAGTGACTCGGCCTCGAACTCAAAGGCAATCTCGACTTGTTGGAACTGCTTAACCGTGTCGGGGATTCTTCCTGACGAAACAAGAACGGGGGCCGCCGACTTGTCGACGGATGGAGAATCGCACCGGAGATTGTCTATGCTGAGAAAACCGTCCTTGTTCTCCCCGGGGTAGACCATAAACATGATTCTTTCAACACCGGTTCGTTCTACCTGCCACTTGGCACTGTCGGTTCCGAACTTCATTCCGTACCTGCCGATATAGAACTCCAGGGCCTTGTTCCAGCCGGGTGCAAGGTGCCACGTATCGGTTTCAAAGAAACCGCCCGAGCGCGTTTTGAATGCAAGGCCGAAACTCACACCGGGTTCGGTAGCGTGATTGAAGACATCAACGACGAGTTTCTCAGCGCCGGACAGGTCATAGTCGACCTCGCGCCGGAACATGGTGTTGTTCCGGCCATTGGAAACGAAGCGGACCTTCATGCATTTATTGCCGCTGGTAACGTGAGCCGTGGAGAAGCCTACGATTCCGTAGTTATTTGCGCTGTCCAGCGACCACAACCGGTCAGTCTCGAAGTCCTGAAGCCGGTACGTTTTGGTTTGCCCCAAACCTTCTTCTTCCGCGACAGGTACCTCACCATCTACAGGCATCGCAACCACGAAGAAATGCAGCGCTATCGCAAATACGCCAAGAAATCGTAAACGTGTTTGTATATTCATAACCAATGGCCTGATTCTCCCGCCGCACAAATCGTGACAGCACCCGAATTACACATGTATTCTTAAGCTTACCAATCGCACCATAGTCGGGCAAGGCCTATGGAGAGAGAGTGCAGAAGAAGGATGAGGGATGAAACCTGAGACCTGAAGCCTTTGTTTCCCAAGATCACTACAACCATTCCTTATGCCTCAAGGCGCACGAAGCTTGAGCTATTCGATCGTTGATTCTTCCAGCGAGAACGGGTATGTTTCGGCAGAGTCTCGTGGGTTGCTTGATTGAAGCACAATGCGCCGTCTTAGTCCCGAAAGTCGGATCAATAATGGCTGATACAATAGTGGGTACTGCAGGAGCGATGTTCACGCTGGCTATCATAGCCGTGCTGTCGTTTCTTATTGGACTGGTCATCTTTGGACTCTACGATTTTATGCGCTCCGACGCGGCCAGGCGCAGACACCGCCGCTCCTCGGACAGCCGGCTGGGAGGGTCGGCCGGGGGCAGCATTGGCGCGCTGCCGATTACACTGGCTGACCTGGCGCACAAAACCGCCGAGTCGGCAGCAGATGCCTTCCTCGCCAATGCCCAGGATGACGAAAAGGAGAGAAATCTTCGCCATTGGCGCTTGGTGTCAGAGTTTTCGCCCCTGTTTGTCGTGGTGATTCATGGCCACGTCGGACCGAGACTTAGAAGTCCGTTTCGCAAGACCTTCACAAAGGCGATCACCGATGTTGCGGTCGGGAACCTTTACCGCTCCCTGCCTGAAGCAGGTAGCGCCACGATGTATCACTCGTTTGCCGAAAGGGTGGCTGAATACACTGCCATGAACCATGATTTCTCACGGCAGATCGAGATTCCGCCCGAGCTTATCGACGCCCTGACGTCTCACATCAGGTGTGCAACCGCATGTGATGATGAAGAACGGAAGGAAAGGTGCAGATCGAGAACACAGGACACGCTTGCCTCCGCGGTCATGTTGGATCTTGAGCCGGCGCTCAAACGTGTGAGGATTGGTTGAACCTATGACTCTTGACGATGTTATCCAGGATGACTGGCGTCCCGAACAGCTCGCGACCCTGCTTTTCGTCGTCCGTGACGGAGAGATTCTTCTCATTCACAAGAAACGCGGACTGGGAGCCGGGAAGATAAACGGCCCCGGCGGGCGCCTTGAACCGGGGGAGACCCCCGAACAGGCGGCGGTCCGGGAAGTTCAGGAAGAGCTTTGCGTGGACTCTGTCGGTGTAAACATGATGGGCGAGTTGCGCTTTCAGTTTCTGGACGGCTTATCCCTCTTCGTCACTGTCTTCAAGGCATCCGGGTGTATTGGCGATCCACAGGAGACAGGGGAAGCCGTGCCGATGTGGACGGATGTTGAGAACATCCCGTACGACAAGATGTGGTCGGATGATCCATATTGGCTGCCCCTGGTTCTGCAGGACAAGCTGTTCCGAGGCTATTTCCTTTTCGACGACGACACAATGCTGGATCACCGCGTAGATGTTGTTCACGAGCTATGAAATCCGTATCGACAATTTATTCCGCCGTCACAGCGCTTTTCTTTGTTCTGGCGCTGCCTGGTGCCACCCCGGCCCAGGACGCCGCGGCGGGAAACACAAAAGTGAGACAGTGGGAAAGCGTAAGCGGAGCGTTGGTAGAGGCGGAGTTCGTCAGACTTGAAGGTACCCTGGTTCATCTCAAGTTACCCAACAACGACCTGATTGCCGTCCGACTGAGCCGCCTGGTAGAGCGAGACCGCAAGATTGCAGAGCAACTGGCCGGGGCCGCCAAGTCACCGGAGAAAGATGTCAAGCCACCTCCTAAGCCGAAACCGGGTATTGCGTTGGGCAAACTGCTCGGCAAGAGCCTTGTTGATACGGATGGCAGCCGAAGCAGCACCGGTGATATGGAGGCGGAGCTTATTGGTCTCTATTTCGCTGCATACGTTTCCAGGCCCTGCCGCATCTTCACTCCGAAGTTGAGGTCTTTCTACAGCAGAATCAAGGGCAAGAAGTTGCCTTTCGAAATTGTATTCATAAGCTTCGACGAGACCGAACAGAACATGCGTCGACACATGGAGACAAGAACCATGCCCTGGCCGGCCATACCCTTCGGGAGCCGGAGTATAAAACAACTCCAGGAGAAATACGGAGTCAGGATGGGCGGTCTCCCACAGCTGATAATCGTGGACCCCACCGGCAAAATCATCTCCACCCGGGGCCACATTGAAGTTGAGTCCGCGCGCGCCAAAGCCTTTGACCAGTGGTTGGCCACACTACAGGAGCAGGCCCCCGAGTAGGTCCGTCACAAAACCGCAGGCATGTTACTTACAAGAGAAGGAGAAACACATGAAGTACGCAGCGACGATTAGATGGTTTGTGCCGGTTTCGATGATCCTAACCGCTAACTTGGGAACACTCGCCGAAGAAGATTCCGCAGCACAGATGAGAACATGGAACAGCACGATCGGCACCAGTATAGATGCTGAGTTTGTGAAGATGGCCGACGGTGAAGTATATCTGAAGATCGCAGATGGCAGGAGCGTGAAGGTACCTGTGGGCGACCTCTCCCAGGAAGACCGTTCCCTGGCAAAGCAACTCTCGGCAGCAAACAGAGCCGCCCCGGCGAAACAACTGTCTTCAGTGGTTAAGCCGGAAAAGAACAGCGCGAACGCGCCCAAACCCCCAAATGCACTCGTTTCCATGTTTGGCGATGAACTCGTAAATGCCGGGCGCGAGAAGCTCGATCTGTCGAAACTGGCCGCGGCGGACAAGATCGGCATCTATTTCTCGGCGCACTGGTGTCCGCCCTGCCGTGCATTTACGCCTCAACTGGTCAATACGTACAATTCTCTCAAGAAAGACGGAAAAAGTTTTGAAATCGTCTTCATAAGTTCCGACAGGAGCGAGAACGGAATGTACGGCTACATGACGGAAACGAAGATGCCCTGGCTTGCACTTCCGTACAGCAGCAAACAGAAAGGCAAACTGGCACAGAAGTTCGCCGTGAGAGGTATACCACGCCTGGTTATTATTGACGCCAATGGAAAAGTCCTCTCCAACGATGCACGCGGCAGCGTCGCCACCACCGGCGAGGCCGCCTACGGCACGTGGTAGACATCACTATGTTCCTGAATCGGCCGGCTTGATGCGGCCCGTGATGCAGTCCTTGTGGACTGCTCCGAACCATCGGCTGTCTATGCTGTTTTCCCTGTTGTCTCCGAGTACAAAGTAGCAGTCGTGCTCAACCCTGAAGGTCTGGTCCGAGAGAGGTCCGTTGTACGTGTGGGTTCCATTCGTTAGGTAGTCTTCCTGCAGAAGGTCGTCATTAACGAACACCTGGCCGTCCTTGATCTGAACGCGTTCGTAAGGCAGGGCAATGATTCTCTTCACGGAAAGGTCGTCATATCTCGGCAGATAAATCGCAACGACCTCACCCCGGTTCGGGCTGCGTAGGATGTAAATCCAGCGTTGAATGAAGCACTGCTCGCCATCGGAGAGCGAAGGAACCATGCTTTCACCCAGGACGTGCGAGACCTGGAACACGTATTGCGTCATTACGAAATAGAAGAGTACCGACCAGAGCAGTATGCAGCCCAGCACCAACGCGCGCACTCTTCGCGGCACGCCACTGAAACTGAACTGCCGTCTCTCATCCGTCTTTCCCTGGTTCATCCTGATTTAACAAAGCAATTTCCCTGCCAAAAACACTGCCGGCGACAAAAATGTAAGACATAGAGCCATGTGACGGCGGAAAGCTGTGAAATGGTTTGCGCGAGGATACTCGCTCGTAACGGACAAGCCCATCAAGAAGGGCCTCAAGGCACAGTTCGTGAAGACTGTGCAGGAGGTTTTAGAGCTGTGTTTCTGAGAGAAAACCCATCCTTCAACAAACAAACCCTCTCTCTCAATTCCGCCGCCGCCTCGGGATCCGGGGTTTCTCCACCGTACCTGAGGCGTTCATAGACGCGGGCGAGATTGTGAACATCCGCATGCAGCGGCACGTTGCCCCCCGTATCCATGAGCCTCGCCAAGGCCGCCAGCGTCTGGCTTTTTTCGCGCGTCAGGCCGAATTTCGAGAACATGACTTCGAAAGACTCGCGACATAGACGAAGGTCTCTCTCGGCCTTCGATTCGTTGTCGTGGCCGCGGCGGCGCAACCATCTGATACCAACAAGAACGGCCACGATCGTGAAGATTGCCAGGGGACGATAGGGCTTCGAGAACAGCCACACCAACGCGGCCGCAATCCCGGATATCAACGCGGCAAAAACACCACCGGCCTGCAGTCCTTTCAGGTAGTTGGCCAGGCGCTGGCGCAACAAGCGCAACTGATCGAAGCTGGACGATAGCATTCCGAATTCCGAATCGCCCGAAGGAAGACCATCCGCCGGAGTATTCTCCACCAGCACCCACCGCTTTTCTTCCTCACAGAACGCTTCCACCCAGGCATGTGCCGTATTCTCGCGGACAACCCAGTAAGTCCCGCTGGGATGCATTTCCGAACACACAAACCCGCAAACAACCCTGGCAGGTATGCCCTGCGTGCGCAGCAACAGTGCCGAGGCTGCCGCAAAAAGGGAACAGTGCCCACGCTTTTCTTTCTTCAGGAAGCGAACGACGGGGTCAGTCCTGCCTTTCAAGCGAACCCCAAGTTCGTAACTGAACCCCTTGTTGAAAAAGGAAGATAGTTCTTCGAGCTTCTGTCTCGTCGCCCCGCCGTCACTGGAGAATACGGACTCCGCGATATCCACCAACTCGCCCCGCACCGGCTCGGGCAAATCGAGACATGCTTCCGGAATGTTCCCGGGTGGGGTCTGCCTTGCGAAATCCGACAAGGGTCCGGCATCCGTCAACTGGTAATGACTTACCTCATCCGTCTCAGTGGGCCCGAGATATAGCGAACCATGGGCGTCCAACTTCAGCAGGTCTGTGGATGCACCCACCCCGTCACTGTATGCCGGAATATGGATAACATGACTCTCGAAGGCCGGCGCCAGGTACACGTCCGTTGAGAGCAAGGGGTTCTCGGGTGTGTCGGTGCCTTTATCTTCAGACAGGGGGAACCACATGACCTCACCTTCGCCAATACCAATTCCGCGTACGTTTTCGGGTTTCTCAGAGCTAATCCAGTTGCCATCCACGTACTTGTCATAGCACTGACCGCGGAGGTACGCGGGCATTCTCTTTGTGACGATCCGAATCAATACTTCCGTGCGTTGGCGGAAGTTCTTTGGGACCGTTCGACGAAGGTTCAAAGACTTGCCGGTCCTTACACCTATGTTGACCCTGAACATCTGCGTGGAGGCCGACACGAGTTGGCCATAGATGTTGAATGATGCAGTACGCATACTGGGCATGAGTGAGGCCGCAATGGCAATGCAGATCACCGCCATGCCGTAGCGCAACCCGTTGAGACGAAAGCTCAACTTGCGGTGGGATGCACGGCGCTGCCCGGAAACACACATGAGAGCAACCAGGGCTATCACGTACGCGGCGGTAACGAAAGCGAACTTATTGTACTCGATCCCGAACGCCATGCCTGACAGACCGCTGAGAATCATCAGGCCGTACGATGAACCCACCAGGAGCAAACGATTCATGGCCGTGAGTTCGTGCAGGGCGGCAACCGCACCTATGGAAAGAATGATAGGACAGACCACGTCAAGCCGCCCGAGCATTTCGGGTTGAAAAGGTGCTATGGGCGCGATGGCCTGGATAACCATAAACGAAATCACTGCCCCGAATACCAGCAGCATAGAGCGCAGGCGCATGTACACCAGGGGGCGGGGCATGACCAGAACCGGCAGGAGCAATGGTCCGGCAAACCAGAGAAAGCCCTGCCAGCGCAGCATAAGCACCAGGCCTGCGGACCCGCATCCCAGCAGGATGCACGACAGCACCCTCAAGGACCATGGCCTCTTTCCGGGTTTTGGATCAATCCACATTACTGCTAATCCACTTCTTGCGAGTCGCCCGATCGGAGTCGGGCGCTACGTCGAACTGATACTCCCCCGTAGCTCCCGATTCCAATCAGGAGTATCCCGGGTCAATCATCAGCACATTCAAAACAGAAAACCGACGATCGGCTCACAACTCCGTACATCGCCCTTCTTTGACATCCCTCCAGTCGATCTGTTGAACGAAAGAGGGAATATCATCCGGCAACGGGTTCCCGTCGCGAAGAAGCACCGCCTTTACAGACACGCCGGCATCTCCCAGCTCACGTATCAGGTTCTCCCTGGCCTTGTTCCATGTGAGAAGAACGAAAATCGCGCTGCTCATCTGCATCTTTTCGGATTCAATTATCGACGCCAGTTCATCAAATGGCTCATTGGCGGTTGCCTCAACGCAGGACAGCACATCCAGGATATCCTCGAAATATGCGAGGCTGCGTCCGCTTTCGAAACGGTAGATCTCACTCCCGGCAGCAAAGAGCTCCACGAGGTATTCCTCACGGGCGAGGCATTCGGCAATCGCTGCCGCCAGCGAAACGGCCGATTCCAGCGGACCATCTTCTTCCGTGCGTCGCCGCAGGATTTGCCGCACAGGTTTGCGGTACGTGTCCAGTACTAGAGCGGTTCGGCACAAGTACTCTTCCCGAAACTCACGCACGACGGGGAACCCCATTCTCGCCCACGAACGGGGGTGGAGATGCCTTGGATCATCGCCGTGCCTGAACTCGCGACAGGACAGGAACTCCATCGAGGCGCCCACGTGAGATGAGAGTGCAACACCGCCGGGCTGGTACCGAAGACTGAATGACATATCCAGACGGTCAAGTGGTATGAACGAAGGGTAAACTACGATCCTGCGATCACCAGACCCGCGCTTCCCCCACCGCCACAGGTGCAGGGGAAAAGCCGAATCCACGCGGGGCACCGGTAGAACGTAACGCCCGCGCCTGCCTGGCACGATTTCGGCCTTAACCTTGACTGTTTCCCGCGAGCCGAGCCCCTGTACCCGGGGTTCATCATCCGCAAATACCATCCCTTTCGGCAACTGCAGTGCTTCCAGCCTGGCATCAAGCACCGGCAATCTACCCGGGTTGTGCAGCTTGTATTCGACAGGCAGGGCGTCTCCAGCCATAACGCTGCCCGGGAATTTCCTGTGCAGTGAAACAGGGGGAAGCCAGAGCCACCCGACCAGCATATTGATTATGAACAGCAGGAGTATCGCAAAGGGGGGCAGGTGGCCAGGACGGTATTCTCCTGCCTCCATGACAAACATCGAGAACATCATGGACAGCAGAAAAAGCACGGAGCCCGCAGGAGTGAAATGTGTACTGAAGAAGGTGTGCAGCCACCTGAAGGCCGTCACGGTGAACCACCGGCTCGAACATGATCGTGGTAGACTGCCGGCCAGGTGCGCCGGACCCGACCTGAAACCGATGACCAGCCGCCGCCAGCGATATCGAATTGATAGTTTCGACGCGTTCAAGAAGAAGACTCCTTCCTCATGCCGGAACGGGAAGACCTGCAAGAAGATCCGATACGATTGAGCGGTTGTGGAGACCGGCATGCTTCGACTTAAGGTCCAATGCAAAACGGTGTCCCATCACCACGGAAGCCAGGCGTTGAACATCATCGGGCGTCACGAATTCACGCCCGCATGCCAGAGCGCTTGCCTGGCTCGTTCGGTACAGGGTGAGTGCTGCCCTCGGACTGGCGGCAAGGGCTATTCTCTCGTCCTCGCGTGTTAACCGGACCAGGTCGACGATATACCTGCAGACACTTTCTTCAACCGCTATTTCCTTCACCTTTTTCTGCAGTTCCAGTACCTCATTCATGGTCATGATTGGTTTGATGTCGCTCAACGGGTGATGTTCTCTCTGGTCCACCACCACGGCCATCTCCGCGTCTGAAGACGGATAGCCCAGCTCAAGCCGCATTGCAAAACGGTCGAGCTGCGCTTCGGGCAGCGGGTATGTGCCCCGGTACTCGACCGGGTTCTGTGTGGCGATCACCATAAAGGGCGGTTCCAGGGCACGGGTACGGCCTTCGACGGTAACCTGTCGTTCACACATTGCCTCGAGGAGGGCCGATTGGGTACGGGGTGAGGCACGGTTGATCTCGTCCGCCAGGAGAATGTTGCAGAACACCGGGCCGGGCCGGAAGTTAAAGTCACCCGTGTTTGGCGAGTATATCATTCCTCCAACGATATCGGCCGGTAACAGGTCCGGGGTAAACTGGATTCTCGAGCAATCGGCCGATATGGATTTCGCCAGCGCCTTTGCCAATGTTGTCTTCCCAACACCGGGAACATCCTCTATCAAGACATGCCCATCGGACAGGAGTGCTATTATCAGCAACTCAATGGCCTCATCCTTTCCCCTTATAACATGACAGACGTTTTTCTTGAGCTTCTCAACGAGACTTGCCTGTTCCATGATGCCCCCTCCCTATCCTGTTGGAATGTCCCCGTGGTAACCCGTTTCAGCCTCGGCCTCCTTGCTAACCAGGCGTCGTGCCTTTTCAGCATCTGCATGAATCTGAACATAACCGCAGGCGGCACACACCCGGCATCGAGTGGGCACGAGCGCTTCCTCAAGTGACCAGAACTTCGCCTTCGAAGGACGAAAGTACAGCTTACCAAGGCCTTGTAACTGCCCATCGATCAGTTCCCTGTGTCCGCACGAAGCGCACGTGGATGACGAAGCCGCGGCTTCTTTCTGACCCACCGACTTCTCAACAACCGAATCAAGGTTCTCCCGGGAAAACCGGGTTGAGCTGCCTATCTTGTTGAAAGAAATGGTGCCCTGTTTCATCCAACGGAAGATCGTCGGTTGACTCACACCAAGGTAGGCCGAGGCCTCAGCCACCGTATACCACCTTGGACCGTTCCCTGAATCGCCTTCTTTACCCAGTTGCTGTGACTCTGAGCTGTTCATAACCAACTCCAATGTGCTATCGTGTTCTCTCTTAAAGAATCATATACTCTCATACACTATCATTACAAGAGAAAACTTGCAGCATTTCTCACAAAACATGCTCTAGCCCATTCATTGTAGATTTGGTAGGATTTCCCCGCTATGAATGGAAAAGAAAGATATCTAGGCGTGTTGAACGGGCAGGCGGTGGATTTTCTTCCACGCATACCCATCCTTATGCAATTTGCAGCCGAACACATTGGCTCTAACTACGGGGAGTTTGCTTCCGATTACAATACCCTGGTAAAAGCAAACGAAGCATGCGCAAGGGAATTCGGTATGGACCAGGTAAGCTGCATTTCTGATCCCTACCGCGAAACACAGGGCTTTGGTTCTGACATTACATACGTCACCGATGGTGTGCCCCGTAGCACCCACCCTCTCAGCTCTGACCGGGATCTGTCGCAGCTACTTGCCCCCGACCCCCTGAAGTCGGAAAGAATGCTGGACCGCGTTAACGCATGCCGGTTGTACAAGGAAACGCTTGGCGACGAATACTCGATCCTCGGCTGGGTCGAGGGAGCGGCAGCCGAAGCCGCGGACCTGCGTGACATCATCAACTTCCTCATGGACGTTATGGACGATGAGTCCTACTGCTGCGAACTGATGGACCTCTGCCTGAAAACGGCCATCGATTTTGCAGGGGCCCAGGTTGATGCGGGGGCAGATACCATTGGCATTGGTGATGCAATCGCCAGCCAGGTGTCGGTGGATATCTATGAGAGATTGATCCTGCCAAGGGAAGAAAAGCTCGTTTCGTCGATCAAAGATACGGGTGCGTTTGTCCGCCTGCACATATGCGGTGATATAACGCACCTTCTACCGGGAATTGCGCAACTCGATATCGATATCATCGACGTTGACCACATGGTCGACCCGGTGGATGTTCGCAAGGCACTTGATGATCGCATTGTGATAGCGGGAAATATCGATCCGGCCGCGGCAGTCTTCAACGGAACGCCCGAATCCATACGGGTGCACATGGAGGGGATCTACAAGAATGTGGGGAACCCGTTTATGATCAACGCGGGATGCGAAATCCCATCGGGAACACCCGCTGAAAACCTGCAGGCACTGTGCAAACCTGTCGACTACGTGGGATAGGATGCGTCACGGACCATCCAGTTCTGACCCCATGGCACCTCAGGTTTGAGTTCCGGCTAAAGCCGGACAGCTCTTCCAAATAGAAAGAGCCCGGCAGAACGACCGTTCCGCCGGGCTTATTAGCTGGCTCCAGCGACAGGACTCGAACCTGTAACCTAGTGATTAACAGTCACCCGCTCTACCATTGAGCTACGCTGGAATATGGTCCTCTTTCTTATTGAAGACGCATGAGAATACCAATCCACGGCGGTTTGTCAACCCCGTCTTGTCACAGGACATTCCCCAGTTTTCGGGCGCCATATCACTGAAGCACTTGGCTTTGCAACGTTTACACAGCATCTGAAGTGTAATAGTTTTTCAGCGGCAAAAGGCACCCGAGATGCCTCGCTAAGCTCGGCATGACAGAAAACCTTAGCCGGAACGATTCAGCGATGAGATGGTGAGCTCCTTCTGATAACGTTTGTTTGTCGACGAAAACGAACGAACGCGTGTCAGAGAGGAGGCTCACCAGATGGTTAGTGTGAAGATAGAGCGAACAGAAGGCAAGCAGAGCATTCGTGTTGGTTTCACGGGGCAACGACTGACGGCTTATGGCGGGGCCGTACTCTGGAGTGGATTTCTCTGTAAGGTTGGGTTCAGGGATCTGCTTGGGAAGCTTCTCCCGCACGAGCCACGAGCCCATAATGCCTTTTCTCCAAAGGATGTGGCCTTGGGATTTATGGCGGGCATATTGCTCGGAGCAGATAAGCTCACACGAATATCGTGGCTGTCCAAAGACGAGGCACTGCACGAGGTGTTGGGGATCAGGCGAATGCCCAGTCAGTCGACCTTCACGCGTTTCTTCAGTCGCTTCAAGCAGTCGACAGCCGAGTCGCTGCAGGAATTGTATACGTGGGCACTGAGGCGCCTTCCCAGTCGCAAGCACGGTTATACCTTGGACCTGGATTCGACAGCACTGATTCACGAGGATGGCCATCAAGAGGGTGTTCAGATTGGCTACA
>JASLPY010000410.1 GCA_030744755.1 Kiritimatiellia bacterium
GTAGGAATCTGGCTTTATCCCTTGGTTTGCTACGGATGACCCAGTCTAACGGTGTATTGCCACCATTATACTTCGCATTCACATCCGCACCTTCGGCGATTAACAGTTCGATGATTTCCTTTTGACCTGCTTGAGCCGCAAAATGCAAAGGAGTCGCGCCACCACTAGTCTTCGCATTCGCATCCGTCCCAGCAGCGATATGTTGTTTGACGGCTTCGATGTCTCCTTTAGAGGCAGCATCGTGAATTGAGATGTCTGGCGATGGCGGCCCACACCCCACCAGAAGCACGGCTGCGATTGTTGTGAGTAGGAGGTGTTTCATTTTGGCGTTAAAGTGGCGGAGTGGGCTGGTTTAGTTGCCTTCAGTTTTTTCAGCATTCTCCTCGTAGCCACGCTCTTTTGCCCAAATTAGCCATTCATTTCTGACAGCTGATTTAAATCTGTACACATAAGCAAACCCAAACGCGAAAATCACCGCTAACCCGTAACAAAGATAAGTCATTGGTTGCCCGCGCCAGCCAAGCATGGCCAAAAAAAATGTTCCGAATGTAAAAACTATTAGAGTAGGTAATGAATAACTAAACTTTTTCCACAGTGTGATCGGAGAAACTCTATAAACATGGGTGCTATCACAATTCCTACACCTTGATGCCCTTCTATGTACATGC
>JASLPY010000411.1 GCA_030744755.1 Kiritimatiellia bacterium
GGGCCAACACGAATGTGCTGGGGGAACTTGACGAAGGTACATTCTCTACCGGCACAACCACGGGGCTGCTCTACGGAGTGACATATTATTACCGATGCTACGCGTCAAACCTGGTGGGTTCCGACTGGGCGGACTCGACCGAACAGTTCACCACGCTGTTACCGGAAACCACCACTTATGCCAATGGCCTGCGCATGTACGGCTACCACACCGGGCCGAACGGCGTTATGGATCTGGACAACAACAACGCAGGCGGAATGATGGGCGGCGGTGATCCGACGCAGGGGCCTACCTTCCATGGAGAAGCGCTGCTTACCTCGGGTCCCGGCAACCGCGGACTCGATTTCAATGTCGATGCGGACTTCACTGCCACGGGTGCCGTCGGCCAGAACGATAACTACAGCACCCTGTTCCTGGGGTACTTCGCCCCCGCCGAAACGGGCACTTTCGGATTTCGCAATGCCGGTGATGACGACAGGGCCGGAATCTGGTTTGACAAGGATCAGGACGGGGTCTTTGAATCCACTACGCCGGGTTTGTCAGACAAGAATGGCGAACAGCTCTCGTGGGAGAATACTGGGAACAAACAAGTCACTCTGACTAGCGGGTTGCTGTACAGGGTCGCGTTTACACACAGTGAGGGTACCGGCGGTTCCAGATGCGATTTC
>JASLPY010000412.1 GCA_030744755.1 Kiritimatiellia bacterium
GCTGCCAGAATGCCGCCCACGAGGCGATAAACCACGAACTGGCGAACCCTAAACGCGAATGGTCGGCAAAGCAGAAATGGAGGAGTATCTTTGGCACCGCATTCCCAGACTGGCCTGCCCCTAGTTTCTGATCGGGATAGGGGCGGCAGGTTGTCCCTGCCGATCCCCTCCCACACCACCCGGCATGCGGGTCCGCACCGGGCGGTTCGAAAGGTTGAGGTCACCCAGTCAGTCGAGGCAACCCAAGAGCGTCGAAGAACCCGTTCGG
Source organism: Kiritimatiellia bacterium (assembly GCA_030744755.1). Classification (GTDB taxonomy): domain Bacteria; phylum Verrucomicrobiota; class Kiritimatiellia; order UBA8416; family JADHWI01; genus JASLPY01. The sequence goes on from JASLPY010000412.1 coordinate 269, forward strand.
CAAGGCGATGTGGATCGCCATCGCGGAGTTGTGCCACCAACGACGCGCGTTGACCGCCACGGTTGACGCGATGTCCGGGGACACCCCCCGGGCGCGTAGCTCACGGAAGACGGTCGCGCCTCGCCGCCACTGCTTCAGCTGCAGAGCCCTAAGGCGATGGCGAATCCATTGATCCAGAACGCGGAAAACCCCCGGCGTCTCGGCCAGCTGGAAGTAGCTCCGCCAACCCGTGAGATAGGCTCGAAGATCGTCTACAACCCCTGTCACGCTCCGTCCTCGGGTACGACGCGTAAGCGCGCGCACCCGGGTCTTCATCGCATCTAGGGCTTCGCGACTTACCCGGCATCGGACGCGTTTCCCGACTCCTACCCAGAACGAGAAGCCGAGGAACCGGC
>JASLPY010000413.1 GCA_030744755.1 Kiritimatiellia bacterium
TTGTACGATGTGTCCTGATACTCGTCGACAAGGATATGTTGTAGTTTCATGTCGTAGCGTTCCAGCAGGTTCGTTGGATTTTCTTCCCAACTGAGAGCTTCTCTCGCCGCAAGTGAAATTTCCGTGAAGTCCGTTTGTCCGTGTTCTACAAAGACGCTTCTTAAGGTGTCAGCCATCTCCGGCAACAGGTAGAGTGTGGCCTCAAGCACGTCCCACTCTGAATCTGAAAGGCGAGGGTTTGGCAGTTCTCGTACTTCCTGCAATTTTTCGATAAAGGTTTGTTGTCCGGCAAGCGTGTCAAGAAGATCGATGAAATCCTGTTTCCTCCTGACAGCGTCATTGTTGTTGCCTAAGGGGAATCCGATACGTTTGTTCACACCTCCGGGTCGTCTCAAATCGCCCTCTTTTGTAAGGAGCAATCCTGCCAGACCTCGCCATTGGTCCAGGTGATTAATCGTGGGTTCTGGAAGCGACTTTAGCCCGGCAAGTGCGGCGATAGGGTGGTCTGGATTCTCAGCTGCGATATTGCTTCCGGCAAAGGAGGCTACTGGAGGTAAAGGGTCCAGTTCTAGCGGTCGGATGTTGTGAAGTTCCCAGAGGATCGCTTCGATGAGTTTTGTAAATGTTTCTTCTGAGCTTTGTCGACTCTTCTTGGTGATA
>JASLPY010000414.1 GCA_030744755.1 Kiritimatiellia bacterium
GAACTCGTATGGATCAAGGATGACTGCCGGGAATTGCCACTGCGGCAGGTCCTCATTGTCGTCGGTTAGATACCAGCCCGTGAGATCGACGCTGCCTGTTGAGTCGTTGTACAGCTCGATCCAGTCGTAGTACTTACCCTCCCCGTTCGGATACGTGTCGTTGTTCTTAGCCATAAACTCATTGATAAGAACATCCGCCGTAGCCTGGTTAAGGCAACAGAAGACAGCCAAGGCCGCAAACACAAAGACCAGATAGCACCGTTTCACGCAGACTCCATTAAGCAGACACAGTAGCTTCGGATAGATTTTAGCAGAATGTGAGCCGGAAAAGAAGGGAGCATAGGGGTTTCCCCGATAAAAAGTGACGAAGGGAGTCGCCCGATCGGAGTCGGGCGCTACGCCAGATCCCCGTAGCTCCCGATTCCAATCGGGAGTATCCCGGCTGATCATCTAGAAAGAGCAGGCCGGAGGCCAGCTCTACTTCCCGACTTGGATGTTGGGCGTTGGACGTTGGGCGTTGATCCTCGACTCCCCCCTACTCCGCCTCAACCCCAATCCGGTAATACTCAAACTCCGCCGACGCAGGCGTAACGGTCCAGGTATTGAGCGGCGGTACGGCGGGAATATTGCTCTCGATATTCCACCAGTCGTTCGTGAGG
>JASLPY010000415.1 GCA_030744755.1 Kiritimatiellia bacterium
GACATGACACTAGTATGGCATGCGAGAGCCAGTGACGTGACGGATAGCTGGGTTAAAGGCAAGCCGGTTTTGGCGAAAGGAGAAGTTGATGGCATTGACGAAAGTGACGCTCTCAACGCCTTTGCGACTAGGTTAAACCACTTAGGAGAAATGATACGCGGCTTAGGCGGAATAACTAGAACAGATCCCTGTCAATGCTGTGCTTAAGTTTCTGATAACGGATCTGAATTGCAACCAGGGGAATACCTAAACTAAATAGGATGTAGTTCCTACCATTAACTTCCAGCACGCTGAAGTCTCCTGGTATCCCGACCCTCCCGCGCTGGACTTTTGAAGGCGGCATGGAGTACTTTGCGCTGAGCAGCCATGTCCGTCGTTTCAGAGAGGAATCAACAGTCGCGGAGTGGTGTTTAGAACAGGGTTCGCCGGCAGATCGCCCCCAAATCCCCATCACCCGATATTTTGACCCGTGACCGAACCAAAATGCGCTGCTGAAGCCCTGAAACTTTCTCTTGACCAATTTCGATTTTCCTATTATTCAAAGACTGCTCCAAAAGGAGGCGAAGGTGGGGCTGTTACTGTTGATGGTCAGAATTTCCCCAATATTTCAGCTACAGCACAAGTTACGGGATACACTTTTGAGCAACTGAAAGAA